>JBNAVT010000085.1:0-10064 GCA_049700215.1 Thermoproteota archaeon | reverse complement strand
AAGGTTGAGCTTAAGGCCGAGGCCTTAGCTAAGTTCGCGAACCTTACGATAACCTTGGTTAATAGTGGTGGGCAGGAGGCTAGGGATGTCAAGCTCCTCGTAACCGGGGATATCGAGGAGAAGGAGCTTGATGTTGGAAGGGTCTGGCACACTTGGGAGGGAAATATAATAACTAAACTCCTCTCACCAATAGCTAAAGTTAACATCACAGCGGTCTATCATGACCTTGATGGCAAGAGGCATACTAGTACTTCACTCACGACGATCTCGACCACAAACTTCGTAACTCCGGAGGAGTGGAGAACCTACCTTATAGAAGTTCCGGAATATGAGGAGACTAAGAGGATCTTCGTCCCAGGCTATCGCGGTGCAACTCACCTCAAGCTTTACCTAATGAGAAATGACCTGATACCTCCATATGCTCCTGGCTTCCCTACTGGGCTTAGCTTAATACCAATCTCTCCAAACGGCTTCACGCTAACCTTGGAGAATGCGAACGATATTCCAGAGATTTCTTCCAAGGTTCCGGAGGTAAGGTACATGCTGGTCGATGTTAAACCAGGCTTCCTCTGCGAGAGAATATTAAGAGAGGATGAAGTAAAGAGACTCTTTCACATAAACGAAGATGAGAAGTTAGAGACCAGCAAGATTCCACCTGGCTATGAGGTTAAGCTTCTCAAGGAAGAGGTGCTTAACCAATCTGAGATCGTAACTGTTAACGATGAATTCTATGAGAAGCTCAAGTACGACAACTGGGAGGACCATGATTACAAGTATGAGGACACGAGGGTTAAGAAATGGGACCTGGATAAAGCTACAATTAGGATTCTGCATGAGAAAACGATGAAGCTCATTTACCGTCCGCTCACCTGTCAAGGAGACGGATTAGTCAAGGGAGTTTTAGTCAAAAACTATGCCGCAAGGGATATGACTTATGAGCTCGAATTATTACGTGGACCGATGACCGAGTCTCTGCCAGAGAACAGTGTCCTTAGCATCCCAGCTTACGGCTCAGTTCCCCTGAATCTTGTTCAGCTTAAAAGCGTAAATTCTCCAATCCTCATTCATCTTAGGCATGGGGATAGGTTTGTCGCATCGCTCTGGGTTCATGCCGCAGGTGAGATCTCAGAGTTCTGGAGCGGCTTCTGGGACGGGGTCAAGGAGAAGCTACCCGGAATAATCGTAACAGCGACGATAATGGTCATACTTGCAATACCGACGCACGGCGGCTCCTTCCTAGCCTACGTCAAGGACCTTTTGGCATCTGCGGTGATTCCAAGCCTCATGGCCGTGGGCGTGGCATCTAACATCAGGAAGATCTTCGAAGCCTATTCGGCCTACGCTAAGATTAGCGAGGTTGCTGAAGAACTCGACGGTTTCTCCCAGAGGGTTGCTTACGCCGGGTTCTTCAACACATATTCTCTCCTTCAAGGGCTTAAAAACAGGATTGAGGAGAAACAGGGATACGTAGTTGAGAGCACAGCGCTAGATCTGCTTGCGGACGTAACCATAAGGGACGTGCTAATCGTTTTCGGCAAGGAGGATACGAGAGAATACGAGAAAGGTAGGGCTTTAGGGAGACTAGTAGGGGCAGCGCTATCACTTATCACTTATGCTGGAATGTATTACAGGTTTCTCAGCAACGGACCGAAATTGCTTTCGTGTGCAGGGCAGGTAAAGGAATTTTTGAAAGGAGTTTACAATTGGATAACCCCACCGCTGTGGGATGTAGGAGTCGTAGCTGGAAAGCTTACGGCAAGGGGGATCGCCGCCTCCCTAGCAATTTCTGAGGAGAATGACGATTTCAGGCGGCACTTGAATTTGATTAAAGATGATGAGGGATCGCTGAGCTCGCTGGTTGAATTTACCGGGAGATTCCTCGATGACGCTCTAGATATCTCTTGCAGACTCGGGTTGAGCGAGGATGCTTTCCTAGGCTTGCTTTGGGCGTATGGAAAATGCAGGTTAAGCGAGGATGCTTGGGACAAGTTTATTCAAGAGATGAAAAGCATCGGTAAAAAGAGTAAGAAATGTGCTAACGAACTCCTCCATTGGATTTACAATACTGAAGCAGTTGCGTTAGAGCAAGTCATTGTTGAAATAGTACCAAAGCTTAGTGGTCTCAGTGCCGAAGAACTTGAGGACATAGGTAAGGCACTTGCTCAAGTTGGTAGTACCTTCGGAAATGGACTTAAGCTATTTAACATCTACTTTATGGCTTTGGAATCAGGGCAGTATGGAAGAAGTATTGCAGATGCGCTTCTTAAAGTTATAGCTAAAAACCCTTATTTACTCAATGACCTTGCTAAGACTTTTGATGACGGATGCATATACATTAAGAGAACTCCTCAAAAAGATTATGTCCCCTTGCCGGAGGATTCGGGCAGGATCATGGGGAAGGTAATTTACGTGTATGTTTTAGATCCAAATACGGGAGAGCTCATAACGGAGGGTGCAAGGGAGGTTGAGCAGTCGCAAGAGGTCTTCGCATTTACGGATAGTGGTATAAAGGGTGGGCAAGAAGTCCTTGTTATAATAAAAGAGTTCACAGGCATAGACTTTTACATTAGATTTAAGAACAATATAGAGAGAATCCTTATAGTAAAGGATGAGAACATCTACCTTAATGGTCTTGAAGAACTTGGACCCGGAAAGATTAGAGCAGGTACACGCGGGCCGTACATAGAGTTCTCCTTCAGCGATCTATCAGAGGAAGGAGCACCAAAGTATAAGATTCGCGTTACTACTACGGGATCTTTAGAGCTAGTACGTCCCTCTGGAAGTGTAGGGGCGATAAAGGGATTCTCATTAAAGTCGGTTAGGGATGTTGTTTCCGGCAAAACAAGTAAGCTACTGTTACTTGAAGGCCTAGATGGAAAGCTTGCAGGTATATTCCTCATAAGCAGTGATCTCTGCGAAGGGCAATGGT
This sequence comes from Thermoproteota archaeon, assembly GCA_049700215.1. GTDB lineage: Archaea > Thermoproteota > EX4484-205 > EX4484-205 > JAAOZP01 > JAAOZP01. The sequence continues at coordinate 7,135 of JBNAVT010000085.1, read as the reverse complement.
ATTGGCGACTTGATAACAGCGAAGGAATCATTTCCTTTAAAAAGGATCAGAGTCTCCTGAAAGTTGATGAATTCTTCAGGAGGATCCTTGATCCTCAGACCTACCGAAGGCTTAAGACGGGTTTAGAAAATGACATGGTCGTACTCCTGGCAATCTTCGACACCGACAGTGGTGGAAAGACGGCCGCGTGGACAGCTTCTTCTAAAATGGAGTTTGATGTTCCGGAAGGAGTATCCAGCCTATCAGATCTTTGTGTCCTATGGGCAGACAAATTTGAGTATAAAATGGAAAGTGGAGATTTTACCATCAAGACGGAGTTAGTTAATGGAGAAAAGATAGTGCATCTCTGGATCAAAACATCCGAGGGAACTATATACAGAAGGATCGAGGAGAGTGACTATCGGTTTACGACTCCGACACGGATGATGACCACGCTCGAGATGAACTTCCATAACGAGAATCATAGACTGGCATTTGAAATTTCTACAGATGACCAAGAAGGTTTTATCGTTAAGCTAATAGTTAGGTACGTAAAAGAAGAAAGGGTTAAGGAGAGATGGAGCATCGAAAAGATTGAATACTATCGAACTTATTACTTCATCCATGGAGAGGTTGTAAAGGGAATGCAGGCAGAAGATATACTAGTCGTTTATCCAAAAGATGGAAGGAGGAAGCTTATAGGTCTTTCGAAGCCGGCTCCGCAAGATCTTCATAGCGTGGCGAAGATCGATACGGAAGTCTATGCTACTAAGAGGGGAGGTCAAGTAACGGGGCATGAAGTACGGATTAGGACCTCTAAGGGTGAGCGTGCGGTGGACCTTACTATAATATTGGGAGGAAAAGAAACCATCTGGGAGGTGAAGACTGGGCTGGAAGACTGGGTCGATGAAGGTACAAAGGTACAAGCAGAGAAGGATGCATTACTGCTTCTTGAAGACAAGGATTACTCCGCAGTATACTATCGCTTCTATAATGAGCCTATAGGGCGAGGAGCAAAGGAGTACCTCACCCTAATAAGGCAGGTATACATAGAATACAATAAGCAGTATGGTAACAAGCTCATGGGTAAGGTCTTCGTCATAATCGAAGAGGGAGATCCCGTCTCACCCGATCACCCCAGCTTAGACAAGTACACGGTAAACCTTGGCTAGGAATGAGTTAGAGCCATACATATGGTTTGACTCTGACCTTCATGTAAGCTTAATAAGTGTTAGAGTAATTTATGGTAAGTAGGATGCTGTATCACATAATCATCTTAGTCTCCTCTAAGGTTCGCAGTAGGAAAAGAAGGATGATCGAAAGGGAAATTGAAGAAAAGATCGGTGAGGATCTAGGTTTTATAGGTGAGATCGGGAATTCCTCCCGGCTGCCATGGGAGGAGCACCGTATGGACGAAACTTGGCTAATGGTTCAGAAGGGTCTCAAGTACATACCGGACATCATTGACTCAATGTCCTATTTCTCTGTAAGTAGGATCATGGAGACGCTAGGCCTCGATCAAGAATCCGGCTGGAAGTGTCTTCGAGAAGACTATGAGTCCCTGAAGAAGGAAATGGAGAAAACATACCCTTATGCGACTTTACTCATAGACAAAGTGAAGCCGGTGGTGAGGAGTGACAGGTATTTCAGGAGGATAACCCAGCTTCCGTATGGTCTCCTCTGGCCAGTTGATGTGTTCGGTTTAAGAGAGGTGATGGACGAGGTTGGCATTCTCCTTAAGGAGGGATTGTTCTCGAAGGCCAATCCTAAGGACAGAGAGATCGCAAAAAAGTGGATGAAGCGCTACCACATTAGTAAGAAGGAACTTAATGAGAAGACAGAAGAACAACTTGTCGATGAGTATACGTCATTCCTCAGCGAATACGTAAGACATTTCGGCAACATCTTCAAGAAGTCTTATGAGGTCTATAAGAAGTACAACGTAGAGATGTGGTTCACGATCAAACAGGCGTAGCACTACGTTAAGCAGTAGCCTTCGGCAAGGTATATGTATGAGCTCAATCGCACATGGTGGCTGAGTAAGCTTAACACCAAGTCTCTAATATGGGACCTATATGGAAAAATATCAAGGATTTCCGGAAATAATGTACTGGAGATATTGCATTATAGTAATGATACTTGGCTGGTATGCCTGGCATATATATTGAAAGAAGCATTGGTCATCATAATATACATGAGAATGCCTGGGCCCACTAGAACATCGGATAATACTAGGATTACAATGAACGATGAACCGGTAGACAAACTCCCTATCGCATTATTACCATACTCGCTTGGACTGGGAGGCGATATCACCCTTTTTCTGAGAAGCATAGGAACGTATGATTAGGCCTTTCCCCGCAGATAAGCGACTCCTGATTTTATCCGTATCGCTACAAAGGTTTCATGGCACGATATACCAGTGGTCCGCAGAAGCTAGTATATTTTATATCTTAAAATCCCCCCTATGCCGCCGATCCTCCTGAGTTTCTCCGCCGACTCATGTCTGCCGCTCACTATGGTTACTTCCCCGCCGTATTGTTCAACAAGCCTTATCATCTCCATCACTCTCTCCCTCAAGGAGCCTGACTGGGAGGCCAGCTTAACGTGTATTATCAGCTGGCTGACTGCTCCCTTTTCAACAGCCTTCCAGGTTTCCTCCAGACCGTAGACAGCCCTCTCCTTAACCAGGTTCTCAAAGAAGCTTTCTATAGCCGTTATCTCGTCGACAATCTTCAACTCCCTCGCCACAACCCTCATCTCGTTGCTCCTCAGAAACTCGTTTACCGCTGATATTGTTCCCCCGGAGGAGTGGAAGCTACCGGCTATAGAGTCTTGAATATCCCCATGCTTGTCCTTCACGAATTTCAGGAATGCTTCGCGCGTAACACTGGGACCTATCAGGATTATCTTCGGCTTACCTTCTTTAATCCAGATGCTTCTAAGAGTCTTTGACACCTCGTGGAAAAACCTTACGGCTAGGGCCTCACGCTCTTCGGGAAAGTTTTTACCAGGAATATCCTGCTCAACCTCTAGGCTTTCAACAACCCCGTAATCCTTCACGACGGCTAGCGTAGCGGTTCCAAGCTCAATCGCTATGATAATATACTTCTTCGTGGCCACGTCCCGGCTTAGAATCCTCCTGTGAATCGGGGAGAACTCCTGCTTCTCAACCACAACCCTGTCCCCGACGCCTACAGTCAGAGTATGATAATGGCCGAGAACACCCTCCATGTCCTCCGGGCATTCTAAAACCCTTCCACTGAGCTGAATAGTTTCCGACGAGACTTCGAACCCAGCCTTCTCAACCATTATTTTCAGAAAAGCCTTGCGCCTGCTTTTCTCGCCTTCATCAATCTTCAGTATTCGCACGGTTTCCGCCGAAGCCAAGTCGCCCTCGTCGATAAGATGGTAAGCCTTCCACAATTCCTCGCCTGAGAACGGCCTAATCTCTAAAACCTTCTTATCATAGTCTACCCTAATCATTAAACGCTTCTCCCTCATTCAACAATAAAGCCATTGCAATCCAGCTGTAATTATACAGCAAAATATAAGTATTATCATCCGAAGATAGTAAATTGTCGTACCTAAGTAGCTTTTCGATAGAATACCCTAGGAAGCCCGACTTCTTTCAGAACTACTCCAACCTGCCTTCGGAGAAGATTTTTGAAAGGATATTCGATGAGGAAAATACAGAGTAATGGGAAAGGGAAGCATTATTCAGCTCTCCATGAGGCGGCCTCTAAAGGAATCATAAAGACGAGATTGTTTAGGTGAACCATCATGGATGCTTTGCGCGCGCGTGCAAACCCACAGGTGGCAGGGTGGAGCTTGAAAGAAAAAGTATAGCTAGGGTTCTCGACGAGGCAAACCCCTCCCTGGCAATATGGCCCCTTTCAGTTACCCCTGAGCATGGAAGCGATGATCATGCACGCTAAAAACAGGATCGTCGGAGGCTGGGGTAACCCTGTGAGGACGGTCCTCTGAATAAGGATGCTCACGGCAAGCCTATATAATGGGCTCACCATGGCTGGCTAGTGCGCGTATTAACAATGATATATTAGATGTCAGATGTCAGAACACCTCTCAGCACTAATTTCACACTCAAGTTCAAACAAGAAGACATTCGTGTTTTTGTGGAATAGTAAACGAGAAGGCTCTAAGCAAGGGAAAGATTCAGCTTCAGCACGCGCGCTAAGTGGGAGAAGACATGCTTCACAACTGGGACACATACCACGATAAAACACACGATGAAAACGCTATTTATGACGTGACCGACTACACTAATTACATTCCGGCACCAATCCTATAGCACACATTCATACGCCCTTTTCAAAAGCTAGGAAGACAGAAAAGTATTTAACACACCTCTCCTCCGAATAAAAACCAGCCGGCGGCCGGCGTAGCTCAGCAGGTAGTTAAACAGCCTAAAGCAGCGGGCTGTTAACCCGTTGGTCGGAAGTTCGAGACTTAAAAAGCGAAATTCTTCCCGCCGGCGGTATTATTTAAATATTTTTATCAATTATACTTGCCTCTATTAGCTCACTAAACTTTGAATCATGGAGAAGAATCTTCCATATGAGATTAGGAAATAGTTACGCTTAAAAGCTCGGCTTCATGATCATTAATAGGATGGTGAATCCTGAACTTAGGAAGCGATTCGTGAATTCGATAGAGTACCTTAGGAAGATGGAGTTCTTCAAAGACTATTCCGAATTGTCTTCAGAGGAGATTCTTGACAAGATTTTCAGTGGAGAGATAGATTATGAATCCCAATGGTTTGTGGAGGAGACAAGGGACGAGCAGGGTGAGGAGTACATTAAGAAGGTGTGGAAGAAGACGCCTCGCGGAGTAATCTTGAGGGAATGGGTTGAGAGGGATAAGGAGTATTGGATGAAGAGGAGCGAGTACGAAGTAGATTTGGAGCTGGCCTCCTTCGATAAGAATAGAATTTTCATTGAAGCTGTAGAAACGATTGTCTCTGAGAATATTGGGATTTACTTGATGAGGAGACTAACTAGGATCTCTAGGGGTGTTTTTACTCCGGCAGATTTGAGGGAGGAGGAATGGAGCGAGTGGGAGGGAGAAGCTCCTCCCAATGTGAAGAAATACGTATACTCTAGCTATGGAGATTGGACTAGAATCAGGGTGTCTTTTAAGTTCAGGAATAAGGAGCATGCCGCTGATTTTTTCTGCAACCGCGATTACCTCGTAATGGGTCCCGCTGTGGAGGAGATAAACGAGCTGATTAAGGATACTGGATATCAATACTATGAGCTCCCGGATGAATATTTCTACTTCATCGTTCTTACCCAAGATGAAGCTGAGAGGCTTAGGAAAGAAAGGGGCTGGAAATATGTAAAGTTGCATTAGTCTGCAGAAGACAGGAGGAGCCCCATAAGGATGTTAACCCTTATAGTTCGGGTTTAGTACTACATCGCCGAAAATAATATCAACGCCTTCTGAGAAGTTTGATATGATAATTTTATCTAAATTCGTAAATGCTATGACTAAGGAAATTCCGTATTTGATATCAATGAAGTAATCTTTCCACTTATCTTTTGTAAAATATTTTTTTAGTTGACCCATGGCATCATTCATCTGCTCCGTTATATCGCTTATTCTTGTGGCCTTGATCTCAATTATCATTAACAACTTGCCATCGCCGTAAATGTAGAAATCTGGCCCCCACTTCTCATGACCCTTCTGGATACTGAGCCTTTCCTTCGGGATCCCTAGGATTCCAGAAGCCTTCTCCTTAATTACCTCTTCTTTCAAATAAATCTCCGCATAAAGTTCACCAATTTCCCCTTCGAGCTCATTTGCTTCGCGCTTAAGTCCCTTGCCTATAAGTTCTCGCAATTCTTCAGCCATCCTTACTAAAACTGTCTTGGGGTTTTCGAAAAAGACCTCATGCTCAGACGTGGTTTCACCTTCTCCCCTATAATATTCTATTGTGAGTTTGCTTTCCTTCTCATCGTATTTCATGTTTGCAATTCTCCTAAACTGGCTGATCATCACTTTGACCAGATTTTCATCATTACTTGTTTGAACCAGCTTAATTGAGTGCTTTCTCCCAGCATAGTCTGTTATGGCGAAGATGACTGCGGGGCCACCGTCTCCCTCACTGTAATGCAAATCTTTCTCTAAGGATATTTCGCAGACTTCTTTTCCACCTATAATAAGCATGTATTTTCCCGAACGGAATGATATGTCGAAGGGCGCGTTCGCTTTCTCAATGATGTCTCTGACGAAATCGTAAGTGTTGATCTTAACGATAGTTATGTCGACTTCTTCGCCTACTTCGCCAACGTTCTGTGGAAGGCGGAATTCGAAGCTTGGTCCATAGTTTCTGTAGAAAACCCTTCCCTTTACTTCCAATTTTATCCAGCACGGTTCATGCCCCAGATATGAAACTACCGACGGCCGATACTCTACAGGTATTCTAAATCCTAAGCCGTCTCCGCGAGATATAAGTCTGCATCTAAATCTTATTCCGTCAGGGTAGTTGACTATCCTGTTAAGCTCCTCCCATGCCTGCTCGGTGCTTTTCTCCCTCAGCTCGCCGACTATGTGTGAGGCTAGTGCGCATCCCTGCGTCTTGCTTTCAGGATATTTGAAGGCTTTCTCTACAGCTATCCTAAGCCCAGCGTTTCCAGCTTGGCTGTGGATTCTCTTAAGCAGGTCTAGGAGCCACTTTGCCTCTTCCGGCCCAAGGGTGTTCAGAACGTGTCTCAGAAGATCCTCAACTTCGTTCGCAAGCATGGTGTCGGAGATAGTGTTGTAGAACTCAAGTATCTCCAGCTCAAGGTTCTTAACGTACTCCTCGCTCTCCTTCTCAACTTTCCCCCTCGCTTCCTCGGCAGTATTACCCTTCTTAACGTAGTCAGTTATCTTTCTGATGACATCGACCCTGCTGCTTCTGGTTAACGTCTTCAGCCACCCAACGTTCTTCGCCAAAGTGTTGACTATGTCCAGCACTTGAGCGTCGGTCAGCCCGCTTAACAGCAGTGTTTTAACAAGCTCCTCTGCGAAAGCGTGTCCGAAAACGCTTCCGAGCAGCCCGCTGACGCTCGCCATCTGGCTGTAGAGTTCATTCGTTCCAATGCTTGTCCAGGTGATCCTTGTCTCAGCCTTTTCAACGCCTACGAATGCT
>JBNAVT010000084.1:0-2553 GCA_049700215.1 Thermoproteota archaeon | reverse complement strand
TACGAGCTCACGGGCTACTGGTGGGCAAGCTGCTATTCAAAGGCTGCGGTGCTGGGCCCCGGGACGCACGAGGTTAAGCTCATGATCCACGCCTCCGTCTGGACGAACAGGACTGGCAGCGACACGTTCACCATAGGGTACGCTGCGATGGACATTAGGCTCGAGGGAGGCGGGGCGATAAACGCGGAATCCCACACGGCTGAAGCAGCCCTAGATGGGGATGCAACACATACCTTCGTGTTCAGGCTTCCCCAGGTCAGCGGGGTCAGGAACATGAGCTGGAAAGCGGTATGGAGGGGAGTTGAGAAGACTGGTTATGGAATACCTGGGAGCGTTCAGAGAGCAGTCTTCCAAGGTGTTAACAGGGACTGCTGGTCGTTCGCAAGCCCGGTTGTGATTAAAGTTGGAGACAGTGTTCCATCGGTGAGCGTCGGCGAGGGCTACGCCATAGATGCTGCTTACGATGAAGGCTCCGGGCAAGCGGGGGTTCGCAGGATCGCTATAGCCATCAGCAACGGCGACGAAGTAGGGTTCACCTCAGCCAGATACCTTGTTACGGAGATTAAAAGGGATACTAGGGTCATCGGAGGCACGCTTATAGGCTCAGAGATATGGACTAACAGCGGCTCAACGATCACTTTCAACCAGACCGTCAGCTACTATACTTCAAGCGGCTGGGTAACGGAGAGAGTTAGGGGTGGCGTTGAAACAGGCTATGCTACGGTGAAAGCCTTCGGGGAATTGAACGCCTCTAGAAAAGTTGGATTCTCCTCTAAGAATAGAAACGATGAGGTTGAGCTCACGGTAAGGATCCCAAAGATAACCATGGTCTTCACCCACATTAGAATCTCAGCCGAGAGAAGTGGCGGTTACGTTAACGCTATGGCTTCTTGGGCCCACGACAACAGCCCGGTAGCGGGGCTCAGGGTAAGGTGCTTCGAGACAGACCAGAGCGGAATAACGGACCTTAACGGGAGGGTCTCGTTCATGATAGCTGGCTCAGGCTTCGAGGTAACGATCTATCCTTCTGAGGGCAGGAACGGGATAACCGCATACGAGGAGGCTAGGGTTGGGCTATGAGCAAGCTTAAAAGGCTCAGTGTTTTCCTAAACCTCGCCAGGGCCTGGCCAGCATGCTTGGTTGGTGCAACGGTATCATACCTGACGGTAACTGGCCTGCTCCTTTTCCTCGCCCCAGATATTGCTTTGCTGATCGTCGATGGCATTCCGACGATTAGGCTTCTCGCAGCAACGATCATCGTCTTCCTTTTCCTCAATATGTTGCTCGCGTTGACCTACGCTGCCTCCCTCTTCGCGATTAGGCGTGAGAACATCATGGGTGGTTTAAGAAAGAACGGTAAAACGCTGGTTAAGGGCTTCATGTTTCTCTCCATATCCAGCCTCGCATGCCTAGCCTTAATGCTCTCCACCTGTTCTCAGGCTTTTTCCTTAACCAACTTGGCTCAAGGAGCGTTTGGATTCATAGCGGTGAGCTACGGGGCGGGGATGGTTGCATCTCTCCTGCTGGCTATTCCGCTCGTCTGGCTACTGACATCCTTAGCTGGGAGAAGGCTCTGGATAGACTCACCGAGGCTCCTCTCAATAGCTGCATTATTCTTCTTAATGCTCGCAATCCTCTCAGCATACGGCCTCCCAGGCCTCTTCACGGACTCGATGCTGATCCCCACTATCATAAGCATCGTAGTTGGTACGGGTGAGGAAAGGGTTAAGAAAAACAGGTTCTCCTGGCTTAAGGGCAGGAGCATAAGGAAAGTTTCCGCCGGGGTCATCCTAACAATCCTAGTATTAAGCGCCGAGGTTCCTTTCAGCAGCATCCTGCCTGCCATTGGAGAGGAGGCGAGGTTCAGCGAGGACAGGCTGAAAACCCTTGTCTCCAAGGCTATCGCCGAGGGATGGAGCAGCGGGGAGCTTGCTAAAGCAGTTAAGGGCGAGCCTGAGCTCAGCATGCTTTCAACCTACGACCTCAGCAGCATAACTATTGAGAGGGATGACTCTGGAAACGTGGCCGTGACAATACCCCTCAACGCTGCAGGCTACGGAATATATAGGAAAACAAGCAACAAGACTACGGTCTACGATGTTTATTTAAGCGGCTCAAGCGAGGTAAGCGTTGGGGATAAGCGCTACGTTTTAACGGGCTACAGGAGCAGGGAGGAAACATATGGTCCTTTTGAAAGCCTTGAGGAGGCTTTGGCCAAGGAGGGCGATGTTAAGAAGCATGCCAATGCTACGCGGATCGCTTCCAACGCTATCCTAAGGACTGAGACGAGGCAGGTTACAAGGGTTGAGACGAGGTATGCTATTGTTCCAACCGTCAGGGTGGCTAGGTATGAGGTTAGGGCTGAGTTTGAAAACTACTGGGATGCGCAGAACTACCTCTACAGCCGCCCAATGATTTTCGAGATCGCGGAGATAAGGGAGGTTGAGAAGCAGGTCTGGGTTGAGTCGTACAGGCTCGAGTTCGTCAAGGAAACGAACAATCATTACGAGGCTGCTATGATGAGCAGGGACAACTACGTTGTTGAGGAGGTTA
>JBNAVT010000083.1:0-2586 GCA_049700215.1 Thermoproteota archaeon | reverse complement strand
ACCCGGTTTTCCACAAAGGTTTAATAGCGTCCTCCTGCAGTTTTTAGCGTCAGTACATGGGCAATGTCTTACTGGCCCGCAGATGGTTGAAGCAGGCTGAACGAGATTTGAAAGCTGCAAGAGACAGTTTCAACAGTGGGAACTATGAGTGGGCGTGCTTTCAAGCCCAGCAGGCGGCTGAGAAAGCGCTTAAAGCCGTTCTCTTCCTCAGAGGATTCCGAGCCGTTTTAACCCATTCGATTTTCGAGCTGGTTAATAGGGTTGGGGACGAAGAGCTTAAAAAGGAGGATGTTAAATTTTTAGACAGTGTCTATGTTGCGTCAAGATACCCGAACTCTTTCTCAGAGGAGGTTGTGCCTTCAGAGTATTTTGATGCGGGTGATGCTGAAAAATGCTTAAGGTTGTCAGAATTAATATTGGAGAGGGCGAGAAAACATATAGAGAGCTGGAGGACAGGCTCGTAGGGTTTCTGAGAAGGATTAAGACGCGTTTCGAAATCAAGAGGGTCCTGGTTTTCGGGTCTTTCGCCAGAAGAGAGCTCAACGAGGGAAGCGACATAGACATCATAATAATCGGCGGCTTCAAGGGTAGAATGCACGAGAGAATACTGAACGTGCTGCGTGAAACAGACCTGCCGATAGAGCCTCTGTGCTACACTGAAACAGAGTTTCAAAAAATGCTTGAGGAAAAGAACCCGTTGATCACGGAGGCGCTGGAAAAAGGATACTGGCTGGAAGTCTGAGTAAATAGCGCGCTCTAATCTTTAACCTGAAATGATTAAGCCATTTTGTCACTGGGATCCAGCGAAACCACACGGAAGCCTAGGGTTTAGCATCTGTTCTCGTGACGCTCAAGAAAGATATGCACATCGTCCAGATGGGGCGCCACATTCTAATAGTCCCTTCGCTTACAATCCTCTAGAGGAACCTAACGCAAAAAGCTTGTTTCCGTGAGCTGATCTGCCATGATGATCCAAAACGAGTATCGAGAGAAAATATCTTTAAATAATGGTTAGACGATGTATAACTTATGGTGGAGATAAAGGTTAAGACGAGAAAATGGGGTAATTCAATAGGCATAATCATACCTAAAGGGGTGGTGAAAAGGGAGAAAATCAAGTCCGGGCAAAAAATATCTATTCTGCTCCTTAAGGATAGCGATGTTTTAAAGAAGACATTTGGCTCGATGAGGGGTAGAGTAAAGGAACCGACGCAAAGGATAATGGATGAAATTGACCGTGAGCTCTACGGCCAGTAAAGCCTTTGTCTTCGATACTTATGCAATCATAGAGATAATTAGGGGTAATGCCAACTATAAGAAGTATGTGGGAAGCAGGATGGTTATTACGAAACTGACTCTGTTCGAACTGGTTTACTATCTGTTGAAAAATTTTAAAAAGCCCTTGGTAAAAAGGTATTTGGCCGCTTATGGACGGTTTGTCCAAGAATTCGGAGAGCCTATAATCTTAGAATCTGCGGTAATGAAACTGAAGCTTAAAGACAGGAATCTGTCTATGACGGACTGCATCAACTATGTTTTAGCCAAATTTCTAGATGTTAAACTTCTAACTGGAGATGAAAAGTTTAAGGATCTTGAGAACGTGGAGTTTGTAAAGTAGCTAGAACAAGAAAGGAGAAAGATTGTATACCCTGAGCTTGCTTAAGCGAGCTGCCGGATGTGGTAAACGGACATTTACCTGAGGTAAACGGATGTTTACTGCCGGTAGGCGAAATTTCCGATGAAGACCCTTATCTCTCCACCGATGCCCATAGTGGCCTTTATCCTCCCGATTCCCCGGAGGATTCGAGCTCAAACACCGCTCCCTGGGCTGGCTGAGAACGGCGGATATAAACCTTCCGTCGGTAAATTTTTTACCAAAGGTAAGCGGAAATTTTCGCTTACCTCATGCTATAAATATTTGCCGGAGCGCCCATAATGGATGATGAGGAGAATAGCATCACTAAGCTCCTCCGAGAGCAAGGTTGGCGAAACATCCGTTAGAAGTAGAAGTGGGTGGTTAAAGGTGGTTTTAAGTTATAGGATCGTAAGTGATGATTTCCCTTCAGTTAAAGGTATTCGGCTAGCCCTCATCCTAATCTTATTAACTGCTTGGCTAAATAACGTGTTTGGGACGCCCACTGAGCTCGCCTATGACGACGGCGGAGTAGACTACTTCTGGAGTGACTACTATCCTAATGGTATAGCCCTGAAGTTTAGCCCTCCTGTTTCTCGCTGGAAGGTAACGGCGATCCTCCTCTACGGCTTCGCTATAGACAAAGGCGAGAAGTCCTTCATAGTCGAGGTAAGAGACAGCGACCTGAACGCGGTCCTCAGAACCTCTGTGCTGATCTCCAGACATTTCAAGAACGCGACCCTCCATTGGGCTAAAATACCTTTACCGAGCGTGATCGTAAGGGGCGATTTCTACGTCTGCATCTACCCCATGCTTGAGTTCAGCGGTACGCAGCTTTGGATAGGTGTTGATAATGATACCGCTCCAGATGGGTGCTTCTTCATAGACTGCTACAAGCAGGAGGTAAAAGAATGGGGGAGAGGTAGGGCGATGATGAGGGTCGAGGGAGAGGA
>JBNAVT010000082.1:0-2706 GCA_049700215.1 Thermoproteota archaeon | reverse complement strand
GGAAAGGCTTCGGCTCGGAGTAATATACATAACGCACGACCTTGCGACAACACGGTTCTTCTCAGAATGGGCGCTTATAATGTATGCTGGACACGTTATGGAGAAGGCTTCCACGCAGGAAGTCTTAAGAAACCCTCTGCATCCTTATACGAGGGCACTTCTCACCGCTACTCCGGAGCCTAATCCGGAGAACAGGAACAAGTTTAAAGAGGTTCCCCCAGGCGAGCCTCCCGCGCTGATAGATCCTCCAAAGAGCTGCAGGTTCTCTCCACGCTGTCCACACGCTTTCGACAAGTGTTTCAAGGAGGAGCCACCGGAGTTTGAAACGGATTCAGGACACTGGGTTAAATGCTGGCTCTACGAAAGGTCTTAAGCGAAATGAGTCCTAAGAGAGCAATGCTAATCGGAGTTCTGGTCTACCTGCTATCGATGATTACGGGTCTATACAACATGTGGTACCTTAGGCAAGTCTATAACCCGACCACACTGTCCATCCTCGTCATAATCCAAGTGGCTTTTTCTTTCATCAGCATCGCACTCGTGGGGTACGGTACTTTCGCCTACCTTATAACGGTGATAAGGGAGGCTGTGAGGAAAAGGGAAGAGTCGAGAGAGTAGTGGCACTACAGTGGTTTTCTAAAATGGCTTTAAAGCCTATGGTTTTCTGCCTTTGAGAATCCTTAGAACGAGATACGAGCTGATAATTAGAACCATGACGGCGATAATTCCAATAACCGGGAGAAATGGTTCAACTGTTTTCTCGCCTGCTCCTAAAACATAGATCCCGGTCTCAGTCAACTGAAAGGATGCTGAGCCCTTCAAAGGAGGCTCGTTCTTAACTGAGCCCCTTAGGGTTTTCCACTCCACACCCGTCCAATGGTAGAGGACAGGCTCCTCCTTATGAATATCTTGAATATCTTTCAGGCTGTATGTGACGTTAATCCTTACCCAGCTGCTGGGTGAGAGTAGCGTGATGTTGAAGAAGCCACTTAGAAGCCTTCCTGCTTCAAACCCGATTGGCTCCGCTCCTCTTATAGAAACGTCTCCTCGATAAGTGAAAGAGATTTCACCACTATCCCCGTAGCCTTTTAACTCGAGGTTTTTGACGATAATGTTCTCAGAGCCCTCTGAATAAAAATCAGTATTCGTATTGTTTACACACCGGTTGTGTGAAAGACGGATTTCCGACGAACGGAAGAGGTATAGTCCATATGAATTCTGCACGGCTAAATTGTCCTCAACCCTGTTTAGCCTACAGTTTTCAACGGATATTCCAACGCGACAGTGGGAAATCGAGTTCCAGGATAGAACGCTGTTGCCTGTTTCGTAAATAATTATTCCATGTCCCTTAGCGTATTCCAGCGTGTTGCCTGAGACAGTCGTGTTGAGGCTTGAATCTATGGCAATATTATTGGTTGAGAAGCCTACAGTATTGTTCAGTAAAGCGATATTATACGAGTTCTGCATCTTTATTCCTATAAGACCCCCGACAACATTATTCTTAGCCACGATGCTTCTGCGAGCATCATCTAGATGCACGCCGTAAAAATTATATAGGATTTCGTTCAGGAGTATCTGGTTTTCTACAGACCTAGTGATCACTACGCCCATCATGTTTTCCTGAAAAACGTTTCTCGACACATTGCTTCTATCAGATATGTGATTATACAGGCCGTAGGTACAGTTAACCACCCTGTTTCCAATAATCGTAGTGTTTAAACACAGTGAAAGGCTAATTCCATACTTGCAGGATTCAACAGCATTCTGGGAAACCGTGTTTTCAGAGGATTCTCGAAAGTATATTCCGAAAAGACACCCTCTAACCTCGTTTCCGGAGACAAAACCTTTACTAGAGTCCTCGATCAGTAATCCGTAGTCTCCGCCTAAAATCGTGTTTCCAATAATCCTGTAGCCCGCCACCCCTCCGACGCGTATTCCGCGTATTCCCTCCTGGTTTACTAAAGTGAAACCCATAAGGGTGACATTATCCTTCAAGATCTCTACAGTATTGTCGTTCGGGTTAAGCGGTGTGACTTCCACCGTTCCATTAGCAATGAGTTTCACGGATTTGTTTATTTTAAGATTCTCCAAATATTTGCCGGGTGGAACATATATCGTGTCTCCATCATCCGCCGAGTTAACCGCCATCTGGATTGAAAAGCTTTTTTCAGCAGCGTTTTTAAAACTGTGCGGACCCGCTTCATCCACTGAAGCAGGGAAGCGGTTGCCCGCGTTCTGTGAAGTGAACAATGCGAGCGTTAGGAACACTGCGTAAACGAGTTTTTTCAAGACTGTTTGCAGACATTGTGACAATCCTTATAAACGTAGTGTTTAACTGTTGAGCCCGGTTTCCCGTAGGATTAATCTTCCTAGTCTCAATAAGGGAGAAGAGGATCACAGAATTAAAACTTGGAAATCGAATATTCTTTTCTTATTAAACCTTGCTGATGACGCGAATAAAGAAAACGGGTTAAGCTTGAAGCTCGACCAGAGATCCTAAGCATTCTTTAGAGGGATTGCTTTTAGTCTGCTGAATAGCGCACGCTCTAAGGAATCTTTCTTCTCTGCGCCTCCTAGTTTTACGGAACCACTGGGGCCTACGGAGACTTGAGAATAACTTTATATTCAACCTTGTTCCAATTACTTAAATCCAGTTTGATAGAGGTTAAGGGTGTTAAGATATACTGGCTGGGGCACGCCGGCTTC
>JBNAVT010000081.1:0-2745 GCA_049700215.1 Thermoproteota archaeon | reverse complement strand
CCGGTCTTAACCTGCCCGGTTTCAACCATGCGCTCGAAGACATCCCTCCTTATCCTCTCCTCCCCAGCGTAGTAGTGGCCCAGGTAGATTGGACCGAGGTAGAGGGGCGTGCGCTTCTCGAAAACGTAGACCACAACCCTCTCCCTGACCTCCTCAACCAGGTAGCCGTCCCTGCTCATCATAACAGCCTCGTAATGATTAGCTGTTTCCTTGACGAACTCAAGCCTGTATGAGTAGACCCAGACGTTCTTCACAACCTCTTTAACCTCAGCTATATCAAAAATCCCCGGGCGGCTATAGAGGTAGCTCTGCGCATCCCAGTAGTTTTCGAACTCCTTCAACACCTCATACCTCTCCACCATGACCGTTGGGACAATAGCATACCTCGTCTCAACCCTAGTTATCTCCCTGGTCTCAGTCTTAAGGACAGTGTTTGAAGCTATCCGTGTGGCGTTAGCGTTCTTCTTAGCCTCGTTCTCCCTGGCCAATGCTTCATCAAGGCTTTCGAATGGACCATATGTTTCCTCACTGCTCCTGTAGCCTGTCAGAACGTAACGCTTGTCCCCAACGCTTACCTCGCCCGAGCCGCCTTGGGAGTAAACATCGTAGACCGTTGTCCTATTGCTTGTTTTCCTATATATCGCGTAGCCCATAGCGTTGAGAGGTATCGTTACGATGACGTTTCCACCATCATCCCTCTCTATGGTTATGCTACCAAGGTCGTAGGTTGAAAGCATGCTCAGCCCAGGATCCTTCCTTATCTCTGAAGCAAGCTCTCCACTGCTCCATCCCTCGGCAATGGCTTTAGAGACAAGGGTCTTCAGCCTGTCCTCGCTGAACCTAGCCTCTTCGCCAAAAGCAAGCAGGATGCTGCCGAAAGGAATCTCGGCGCTTAGGACTAGGGTAATTAAGACGAGTGCGGCAGAAGCCTTCCTTATGCTCCTACCCTTAAGATGGAAGAGCCGGTTTCCCTTAACGTTTTTCTGAGCCTTATTCTCCAAAGCTTTCTCGCCAGCTGGAACAATGAGACCTGTGACGGTTGGGATTAGCATTGAGTCTATGAAGAGTCCTGGGAGGCCGTATGCTGAAAGGATTGCAAGCATTAAGAAGAACAGGGCTATCGTTGAGAGGAGCCTTCCAAATCCTATCCAGAGCCTTCCCCCAGCTAAGGATGTCAGTAGCCAGACCAGCGAAATAGCCAGTAAGACTGAAGCAATTACCCCGGCCCCGTAGTTCATCGCTATGAGCCATAATGCTCCTTGAGCCAAGCTGGTTGAGGAAAAGGCCTGAGAACAGGTGGAGAACATCAGGGCTATGCCGGCGAGGCTGAATACTGAGAGAAGCATGAAGCCCTTCATCAGCTTTTTACTATTCTTCCTTAAGCCACCCATGATGTTCTCACGCCTAATCGCGAAGAGAGAGGCAGCGTAGGTTAATGCGAGCAACATATTGAGGAGAAGGAAGGCTCCAGCCCCGGCTAGCACTAGCCTAAGCGTTGGGACGCCGTTAACGATCAGCAGAGCTATATCGGGAGCAAGAAAAAGGAGTAGCCCGGCTAACGTGAGGTATGCTACCGTTGCACTGGTCAAGCATACTGGCCAAGCCCTAGCAAGCGTTAGGAAGGCATTAAGCCTGCTACGCATGCTCACAGCCAAATCCTAGCCTCCTCATAAAGGGTTATCCCGTTCCTGCCCTCAGAAGGATAGATAGTTACTTGGAAGCCTGAGCCAGCTATGCTGAACGAGACATTGCCGTTGAAATCTGTTACCCCGCTTTGATCTGTTTCGAAGCACCTTGCCCTAAGACCAGCTATTGGGCTGTTGTCGTGGGCCCAAGAAGCCATAGCGTTGACGTTCCCACTGTTCCTCTCAGCCGAGATTCTAATGTGGGTGAAGACCATGGTTATCTTGGGGATTCTTACCATAAGCTCAACCTCATCATTCCTATTCTTAGAGGAGAATCCAACTTTTCTAGAAACGTTAAGGTCCCCGAAAGTCTTCACCGTAGCATAACCTGTTTCAACGCCTCCCCTGATTCTCTCCGTTACCAAGCCACCTGAGGAATAGTAGCTGATAGTCTGGTTGAACGAGATCGTTGAGCCGCTGTTAGTCCATATCTCCGAGCCTATAAGCGTTCCTCCAACAACCCTAGTCTCCCTCTTAATCTCCGTGACGAGGTATCTGGCTGAGGTGAACCCAACTTCGTCGCCGTTGCTCATTGCAACAGCAATCCTACGAACCCCTGCTTCCCCGGAGCCTTCATCGTAAGCAGCATATATAGCGTAGCCCTCGCCGACGCTCACAGATGGAACAGGCTCGCCCACTTTAATCACAACCGGGCTTGAGAACGACCAGCAGTCCCTGTTAACACCTTGGAAAACTGCTCTCTGAACGCTCCCGGGTGTTCCATAACCAGTCTTCTCGATACCTTTCCAGCTTGCCCTCCAGCTCATGTTCCTGACGCCAGTTATCTGGGGGAGCCTGAACACGAAGGTATGGGTTGAATCCCCATCCAGAGTTGCCTCAGCGCTATGGGATTCCGCGTTTATCGCCCCACTCCCCTCGAGCCTTATGTCCATCGCGGCATACCCTATTACAAACGTGTCGCTCGTCGTCCTGTTAGTCCAGACAGAGGCATGAATTAAAAGCTTAACCTCATGAGTTCCGGGGTCTAGGGTTGTAGCCCTTGAGTAGCAGCTTGCCCACCAGTAGCCCGTGAGCTCGTAAACCTTAACATTGTCGACAT
>JBNAVT010000080.1:0-2831 GCA_049700215.1 Thermoproteota archaeon | reverse complement strand
GCGCATGGTTGAAACCGGGCAGGTTAAGACCGGAAGGGACTGGTGGGGCCTTGGAGAACTATTCTACTATTATGCTTCAGAGGGAGACGCTGGGACGAGGCTCTACAAGATGAGGGAGGAGGCGGAGGAAGGAGGCATAATAGCTTGGAGGATATATCGAAGAATCGATACTTCTCATTATGAAACTAAGAAAGTATACCAGGTTGTCGTTCAAACCGGCTACGAGGATAAGAAGGTCAGCATAGATGATTTACCTAGCTACGCGAAGGACTTTCAATCTAAGAGCGACGCCGAGAACTCTAAGGGGGTTGTTGAGCAGGGCCTTAGGAACTGGGTTAACAGCCAGGGCATGAGTTACAAAGGATGCGGAGTGGAATCTTACGAGGAGAACATTACGAGGTTTGAAACCGTTACCAAGGAGGTTAAGCAATACTACGTCATAGCCACATTCCTGAAGCCACTCTACGATATTTACGAATTGAGACCTTACCACAGGGCTTGGAACGAGACCCGTTACGAGGAGAAATACGGCTGGGTTTTCAAGGGCTACGTTAACAAGACCCCTGAGAATTATGATATGACAACATGGATATATTCGCCAGAGGTTGTGAACTGGACTTCTAAAACATACCTGGGAATAGTTACCGAATTGGAGGCTCAAACACTCACAAGCATGGATCCACGCTACGTCGCTGAGAAGCACAACACAACAACGGTAACCAGAGAAATAGCCTACTACGATGTTTACAACGCAACATGGAAGCTGATGTATCACTATTACAAGTATGTTGTTCACCCTCTCCACGAATATGTAGCTAACGGAAATATTTCTTCTAGCGGTGGCTGGGGCTTCGAAAGCATCGGGGATGCTAGCGGGGAAATATGTTCTTCAACATACCGGAGTAGCCCCAGCAGCCTGAGAATAGTCTCAAGGAATGGGAGGGGTGCGTGGAGGCAAACATTCTACTTCGACGCCGGCGGCTCAAGCCCAGTCCTAGATTTCTGGTATATCCTGAGTGGAAGCGGAGCAGTTGCGGTTAAAAAGCCGGATGGCTCCGCATGCCTCTTCGCTTTAAGCGGGAGCAGTGGTTGGAGCAGGTTCCTTAGAAATTCTGGCGATGTCTTCAACCAGGCGGGATACTATACTATTTCCTTCGTTGCTTCGGAGAACAGCGAGCTTTTCATCGACGATGTCAGCGTCCACGTTGGCGGCTATGGCGAGTGGGTCTACCAGGGCGATGTAGAGAATAAGCCCGAAAACGTTCCCCAAAACGAAAAATATGAGGCTTTCTACAGGATTGAGAACAAGAGGTTCGTTGGTACTTTCGAGGAGAATGTTGCGAATCAATATCCCACTCCGCCCTACATTAAGGAGTTTAAGAAAAAAGAGAAAGTAAGCTACGTCGTAGACCTCTACAAGCTCTACTACCTCGAGGGAGGCCTAGTCAGGTACAGGGTTTTCCACTGGGAGAAGTACAAGGTTCCAATCGTGGTTAGGAAGGAGGAGAGCGGGGCGAGGTGGGAGCTTGCTGAAACCAACGTTGAGACGGACGCTGGCGGAAGGATCCTTGTTGAGTCAAACGTTCCTGAGAGCGTTGTTAGAGAGAAGTACAGCGACCCGACGAAATACTACCTCGTTCCTAAGGTTGTTGGAGGTAGCGAGGTTCTTGAGCTCGTCTGCGAGACCCTCGATGAAAGCCTTGCGAGAAAATATGAGAAAGAGGGATACGTTGTTAAGGGCGCTAAGGTTTCTCAGGCCAATCCGATAAGGTTCAGCATGAAAGTCCTCCAAGCTTCAATAGAGAGGAACGAGCTGGGCATGCTTGGGAAGCAGAACCTTCTAAAGGTTGCCATAGCCAACCCGACTGGAGATACGTTGACATACCAGGTTGTGATAGAGGCTGAGAACACGCTTGGGGTTGAGGACTGGAGGGAGTTGGGGCCAGAGGCCCAGTACACCGGTTTCGGCACCGTTGGAAGGATAACCTCAATCCCTGTTGCAGAGCCAAACAGCTGGCTCATCCCAGTCCCTCCAGGGGGAGCCCCGTACTCGCTAGCGTTCACGGCATGGGTGAGGAGGAACTTCGAGGTAGATTACGGAAGCCATAGTGAGAACACAGCCTACTGGCCCTCCCCTGTGGGATGCAGCTTCATCGTTAAGGTCCTCAGGAACGGTAGGCTTATTGCGAAGCAAAGAATACTCGAAACGTTCGAGGGCTTCGACGTAGGCAGGGTTATCGCTAGGCACCCGTTCGAAACCATAGGAGGATTCCTAACCGGCTTCGTCTCCGCAGCAGGCATGACGGTGATGTGGATTGTTCCATCCCTCCAGCCCTTCGCAGCGCTGGCGACAGCCGTTGGTTTGGGGTGGAGCACCTTCAACGCGATTTCAGTCTACGTGCAGACAGGAAGTGCTATTGAGGCGTTGACGGTAAGCCCTCTCGGAATAGTCGTTGCTCCAGTCAGGGCCATTGGGGACCCGACGATGGACGATAGCATGAGGGCCTCGATAATAGGTGCGATGGTCGGGGCACCCATTGGAGCATTCGTCGGAAGAGAGATAGCCCTTGACGTTGCGATGCTAAGGATGCCAACGGAGCTTAGAAACAGCCCTGAAGTGTACGCCAAGCTCTACGGGATTGAGAATAACCATGGGACTCCATTGGCGTGCTCAATCGCAGACAGCATCGGCAAGCTCTACCCCTACCTGGATGTGCCGGATGCGGAGGAACTCGTAGCCCTAATTCTCGGCGACGCGCTGAAGAGCAGGCAGGACGCAGTGTTCATCGCGAGCACGCTCGAATGGCTTTCCAAGATGGACAAGAGTTTCC
>JBNAVT010000079.1:0-3297 GCA_049700215.1 Thermoproteota archaeon | reverse complement strand
AGGCTATCAGGGCACCCTCTCCCCTGTTCCTTAGGTTTGAAAATTTTTTTAATATGCTGCTCATGCGCGCTCATCGAGGTATTTTGCTACAACTTCAACATCCTTGTCTCCTCTCCCCGATAATGTTACGACGATAATCTTGTCTTTTTCCAACCGTCTAGCCAGCTCTAAAGCGAAGGCTAGGGCGTGGGCTGACTCTAGTGCTGGAACGATACCCTCATATTTAGAGAGTTTAAGGAAGGCGTCTACAGCCTCCTCGTCTGTTACAGCATAATATTCTACTCTCCCAACGCTTTTAAGAAAGGAATGTTCAGGTCCAACAGCGGGGTAATCAAGGCCTGCTGCAATACTGTATGTGCACCTCACCTGCCCATTTTCGTCTTGAAGCAGGTAGGTTAGCATGCCATGGAAGATTCCTTCTTCTCCAATACATAGTGCTGCAGAATGTTCTCTTGTATGCAAACCTCTTCCTCCAGCCTCTACACCATACATTTTAACATCCATTTCATCGAGGAATGGGTGGAATGTGCCTATAGCATTGCTTCCTCCTCCAACGCAAGCTACTAGGGCGTCTGGAAAGCGTCCCTCCTTTCGAAGAACCTGTTCCCTAATCTCTCGTCCGATTACGCTTTGAAAGTCTCTGACTATCATGGGGTAGGGGTGTGGTCCAACAGCCGAACCTATCAGATAGTATGTGGTCTCCACGTTAGTAACCCAGTCCCTTAATGCTTCATTGATAGCGTCCTTTAATGTTCTGGAACCGCATTCAACCCTGTGAACTGTGGCGCCTAAAAGCTTCATTCTAAACACGTTAAGCTTTTGTCTTTCCATATCCTCTGCACCCATGTATATTTCAGCTTTTAACCCTAGAGCGGAGCATGCCATCGCCGTTGCAACCCCATGCTGTCCCGCGCCTGTTTCAGCTATAACCCTTGTCTTACCCATCCTTTTAGCTAGAAGCGCCTGTCCAAGTGTATTGTTTATCTTGTGCGCCCCACCGTGGGCTAAATCCTCTCTTTTCAAATATATTTTCGCCCCACCAATGTACCTTGTAAGATTTTCTGCATAATATAATGGTGTCGGCCTACCAGCATATTCTGAAAGATAATATTCCAATTTTTTATTAAATTCTCTATCCCCCCTAGCTTCAATATAAGCTTTCTCTAACTCTCTAAGAGCTGATATAAGCGTTTCTGGAACAAACTGGCCGCCGTATACACCATATTTACCGTTTACAGGATAAACTTTAAACTCCAATACCTTCACCAGAACATTTTATATCATACATAGACTCCTAACCTTAGCCTTAACGTCCACCGCCTCACTTAATGCTGTTCCAACAAGGATTCCGTTAGCGTAGTTCATGACAAACTTGACGTCTTCCACACTCCTTATCCCGGACTCGCTTACCAAAAATTCCACGTTCAAGCTTTCTGACAATATCCTGGTTCTTTCAAGATTTCTTCCCTCACCCTCCCCGTTGTTGACGCCCACAAGCTTCGCGGAAGTCCTGTTAACCATCCCAACGTCCCTTGCATCGTTAACTTCAACTAACGGTTCAAGTCCGAGGCTTCGTCCAAGTTGTATCATGTCCTCGAGCCTTCTAGGATCCTTAAACTGTTCCACTATAAGCAGGTAAGAGCTTGCGCCTGCCGCGGCGGCCTCATAAACTTGAAATTCTTCAAGTATTAGGTCCTTGCGCAATAGTGGAACATTATAGGTATCGGATATTCTATAGAGATAGTGTAAGCTTCCACGATAGTATATGGGTTCAGTTAAGACTGATATTGCGCAGGCGCCACCCTCCAACATTTCTGAAACAACCTTTAAGGGGTTCCGGTGAAAAAAGTAGATTTTTTCAGGTGAAGCCGGCTTAAATTCGGCGATCAACGGCACCCTATCCTTCACGGACTTAAGTGTGCTCAAAATGTCAGCCCGTCTTCTTCGCCTAGCCTCTTCAGCAAGCTCTTCAAGCTGTCTTCCATCTATTCTCTGCTTATCGTAGAGAATGTGCTTTCTCATGTCAGCAAAAATTTTTCTCTTCAGGCTACTCATACGACATAACCTTCTGGGAAACTTCAGAAATCTCTTCAAGCTTCCTGTTGGCTAGGCCTTCGTCGATAACGTTTCTTGCAAACTCTAACCCGTCCTTTAAGCACTTAACCTTTCCGCCAACATAAAGTGCTCCTGCCGAGTTGAGGAGGAGAAAGTCCCGTTTTGCCGTATCCAACCTATCCCCCTTGAGCAGTCTTATAATGAGCTCTGCATTGTATTCGGGGCTGTCAACTTCAGGCGCCAGATCAGCTGCTCTCGACCTCGGGATACCAAAATCTTCTGGAACAATTTCGTATACATCGTACAGTCTACCGTTTTGAACTTCAGCTACAACAGTTTCACCCGTGTTAGAGATTTCGTCTAATCCTTCTAGTCCGTGCACGACCAACGCTCTCGCGTATCCTAGTCCAGCGAGAACCTGGGCTATTGGTTCAACAATCTCCCGCCTGTATACGCCCAACACATGTGCTTTGACAAGCGCAGGATTTATTAGAGGGCCTACGAGTGTGTAAAATACGGTTTTCACGCCAAGCTCCTGCTCCGGCCCAAGAATTTTATGCATCATCGGATGAAATAATGGTGCGAAAAGGAACGTGAAGTTTGTCTCCTCAATTAACCTTTCAGCCTGCTCTTTTGTTAGATTAATTTTTACATTTAATCTTTCAAGCACGTCAGCACTTCCACTTTTATGTGAGATTGAACGGCTCCCATGCTTAGCGACTGGAACATTCGAGGCTGCTGCTACAATGGCGCTGGCTGTGCTCACGTTAAACGTTAGAAGCCCCCCTCCCGTACCACATGTGTCTATCACGATTCCATCAACTTTAGGCTTCACGTGGACAGCATTATTGCGCATCCATTCGACGATAGCCAGCAGTTCATCTACATCAATTCCCTTCATCACAAGTCCAACGAGTAGGCCTCCAATTTGGACAGGACTCGCTGCACCCGACTTTATTTCATCGAGGAATTGGAACACTTCTTCTCTAGCAAGCTTTTCTCTAGCCACAACCCTTCCGATTATTTTTTGCATTCCAGTCCCTGTCATATACTGCATGCAAAAAGCATCAAAATATACATATAAAAGCATTAATGTACAAAATTGTACATTAAAAGAATTTGTTGTGATCCCATCTAAATGACCATCTACAGACAGTGATAACGTTCTCATAAAAAATAGTTTGAAAAATGTTTCAGGTTGACGGTTAAGCGTTTAAAATTTTATTTAAGAATTTTTTCGCC
>JBNAVT010000078.1:0-3325 GCA_049700215.1 Thermoproteota archaeon | reverse complement strand
TTCGAGAGGATGCTTCAAACAGGCGAGCTTTCGAAAAGCATCGATGGATACGGCGAGGAATACTACTATTACTCTTCAAGCGGGCCATATTCAGTCAGGCTATACAAGACTGGGGAGAAGCAGGCGGATGGGGACGTTATAGCTTGGAGGATATACCGTAGAATCGATACGTCCCATTATGAAACTAAGAAAATATATCAGGTTGTCGTTCAAACCGGCTACGAGGATAAGAAGATCAGCATAGATGATTTACCGGGCTACGCGAAGGGCTTTCCATCGAAAAGCGACGCTGAAAATTCCAAGCAAATCGTTGAGCAGAGCCTTAGGAATTGGGTTAACAGCCAGGGCATGAGTTACAAGTCCTGCGGAGTAGAGCCATATGATGAGAACATAACTAGGTTTGAAACCGTCACCAGGGAGGTTAAGCAATACTACGTCATAGCGACATTCTTGAAGCCTGTTTACGACGTTTACGAGCTTAGGCCATACTACAGAGCCTGGAACGAGACCAGTTATGAGGAGAAATATGGCTGGGTTTTCAAGGGCTATGTTAACAAGACCCCTGAGACCTATGATATGGCAACATGGATATACTCGCCTGAAGTTGTGAACTGGACCTTAAAGACTTACCTAGGAATAGTGACTGAGCCGGAGGCTCAGCTTTTAACAAGCATGGATCCCCGCTACATAGCTGAGAAGCACAACACGACGACGGTAACAAAAGAAATATCCTACTACGATGTTTACAACGCGACATGGAAACTAATGTATCGCTATTACAAGTATGTTATTCACCCGTTCCACGAGTACGTTGCTAACGGAAATATTTCTTCTAGCGGGGGCTGGGGCTTCGAAAGCATAGGGGATGCAAGCGGAGAAGTATGCTCCTCAACCTATCGCAGTGGCCCGAGCAGCCTCAGGATAGTCTCGAGGAGCGGGAGGGGAGCGTGGAGGCAAACGTTCTACTTCGACGCCGGGGGCTCAAGCCCAGCCTTAGACTTCTGGTATATCCTGAGCGGAAGCGGGGCAGTAGCGATAAAAAAGCCGGATGGGTCAGCATGCCTCTTCGCGTTAGGTGGAAGCGCTAGCTGGAGCAGGTTTTTAAGGGCTTCGGGCGACGTCTTCAACCAGGCGGGATACTACACAATATCTTTCGTCGCAGCCGAGAACAGCGAGCTCTATGTGGATGATGTCAGTGTCCACGTGGGAGGCTACGGCGAGTGGATCTACCAGGGCGATGTTGAGAGCAAGCCCGACAATGTCCCTCAAAACGAAAAGTATGAGGCTTTCTACAGGATTGAGAACAAGAGGTTCATCGGTACTTTCGAGGAGAGCGTTACCAATCAATATCCAACCCCGCCGTACATAAAGGAGTTCAGGAAGAGGGAGAAGGTGAGCTACACCGTAGACCTCTACAAGCTCTACTATTTAGAGGGAGGCTTCGTTAGATATAAGGTGTTCCACTGGGAGGAGTACCAGGTTCCCATAGTGGTTAGGAAGGAGGAGACTGGGGCGAGGTGGGAGCTTGCTGAAAGCAACGTTGAGACTGACGCTGGCGGGAGGATGCTCATCGAATCAAACGTGCCTGAGAGCGTTGTTAGGGCAAAGTACAGCGATCCTACGAAATACTACCTTGTCCCTAAGGTCGTCGAATCCGGCGAGGTCCTTGAGCTCGTCTGCGAGACCCTCGATGAAAGCCTTGCTAAGAGGTATGGGAACGAGGGATACGTTGTTAAGGGCGCTAAGGTTTCTCAGGCCAATCCGATAAGGTTCAGCATGAGGATGCTTCAAGCCTCAATAGAGAGGAACGAGCTGGGCATGCTTGGAAAGCAGAACACTCTGAAGCTTGCTATAGCAAACCCGACCGGAGATACGTTGACATACCAGGTTGTGATTGAGGCTGAGAATACGCTTGGAGTTATGGATGTTCAAATGCAGACCATGGGCGTCGTCAACAGGGTAACCTACGCGCCGTTCGCAGAGCCAAACAATTGGCTCATCCCAGTAACTCCTGGAGGCGCATCGTACAATCTGGCTTTCACAGCATGGATCATGGAGATCTTCGAGGGAGAATACAGCGTTGAAAGCAGGAGGAGGGACGACTGGCCGGGTGGGCAGGCGAGATGCGAGTTCGTCGTCAAGGTCCTCAGGAACGGGAGGCTTGTCGCTAAGCAGAGGATTCTTGAAACGTTCGAGGGCTTCGACGTAGGCAGGGTTATCGCTAGGCACCCCTTCGAAACCATAGGAGGCTTCCTAACCGGCTTCGGCACCGCAGCTGGCATGACGGTGATGTGGCTAGTTCCCCCACTCCAGCCCTTCGCAGCGCTGGCAACAGCCGTTGGTTTGGGGTGGAGCACCATAAACGCGATTACAGTCTACGTGCAGACCGGGAGCGTTATAGAAGCATTGACGGTAAGCCCTCTCGGAATAGTCGTTGCCCCGGTCAGGGCTTTAGCAGACCCGACGATGGACGATAGCATGAGGGCATCGATAATAGGCGCGATGATCGGGGCGCCGCTCGGAGCATTCGTCGGAAGAGAAATAGCCCTGGATGTTGCGATGCTAAGGATGCCAACAGAGCTCAGAAACAACCCTGAAGTGTACGCCAAGCTCTACGAGAACGAGAAACGCTGGGGAACGCCGTTAGCGTGCTCAATGGCTGAGAGCATAGGCAAGGTCTATCCGTCCCTGGATGTGCCCGACCCAGAAGGCCTAGTGGCGATGATCCTCGGCGACGCTCTGAAGAGCAGGCAGGAAGCAGTGTTCATCGCGAGCACGCTCGAATGGATGTCGAGGATGGGCGACGAGTTTCTAAAGCAGCATGCTGGCAGCTTGATGGAGTACCTTGGAAGCCCGCTGCTAAGGTGGAGGCTTAACTCCCTACTGGGGCTCAGCCCGGAGGAGGCCCTCCAACTATCCCGGAGCGTTGGTGGGGACTTCATGCAAATGCTCCGCAAAGCGGAGTTCAAGCAGGCATTCGAGCAGTTCTCAAAGCTAGGTCCCAATGCTGCGGGGATACTCGGCGTGAGCAGCGATGGAATTGAGGTCTGGGTTGAGAAGGGCCTTGCAAGCAAGCTATACCCAAGTATTCAGAGGGGCACCGTCGTAGAATTCCAGTTCGAAAGGGGGAGCATCGTCTTCAAAGGATTATTGGCGTACGTTGAGGACAGGACTCTGGAAGGGGTTGAGAAACGATTAGTCTTCGCGTTCAAGGCTGAGGAGCATATCCCAGCGGTTTTCGAGCTCCTGAAGGAGGACATTCAAAGCGTCAAGGTTGTCCCGGGGCAGCAGGCTGAGAAAACATTCGGGTTCAACGCGTTCAGCC
>JBNAVT010000077.1:0-3349 GCA_049700215.1 Thermoproteota archaeon | reverse complement strand
CAGAGCTCTACACCGTCGTAGCCATAGTTCTCAAGCTTTCTAAGCTTCTCCTCTAGGTTGACACCGGGTACAAGATTCTCCTGAACTGAGAACTTCATCTCTACTCACATGCCGCAACAGGCTTTTTTAACTTTACCTCGGTTAAAATGAGGCTGGTTCACCAGCCGTCCAACACGGGTCAGATTACAACCCGAGGATCAAGCTACGGGTTGAAAATATTCGCTTAGCCCCCGCCCAGCGGCGGGAAAACCGCTAGAACATCCCCGTCTTTAACCTCTTGATCACTCCTAACTATCTTCTGGTTTAATACAAGTATGGCTTCCTTGTCGAGCTCAATACGTGGGTATTTGGCAACGATCTTTTCAATAGCTTCTCCAACGGTTGAGCCGGGTTCCAGCTCCAGCTCCTCCTCATACTTCCCCACGGCCTCCCTGTAGGAGGCAAAGTACTTCACCAGAATCCTCATCAAGTCTCCCCAACGCCTGCAGACTTATATGTTTTTAGGCTACGGGCATTCTTACGTCACGCTTATAAATACTTGTATGCCATGCTCCCCTGACTCTTACAATGGCTGGCTGGATGGGCTCCATCGCTGAAGTTGACCTCTCTAGTTCAAAGATAACTTTTCGCGAGTGGAATGAGGATGAGAAGCTCAGGTTCATCGGCGGAAGAGGAATAGGAGCTAAAATCATCTATGATAACGTGGGCCCAGATGTTGATCCTTTAAGCAGGGATAACGTGCTTGTTTTCGCAGTGGGCCCGCTTACGGCCACAGCTGCACCAACATCAGGTAGGTTCTCAGTGTCAACTAAATCCCCGTTGACAGGCACGGTGTTCGACGCAAACTCTGGAGGGTTTTTCGCAACTAAGTTCAAAGCATGCGGCGTCGACGCCCTCATAATCCGAGGAGCAGCTAAAAGCCCGGTTATAATATACATGGATGATAAGGATATACAGGTTCTAGATGGAGAAAAATATTGGGGCATGAGAGTGTTTGAAACTACGAACACGTTGATTGAGAAATTTGGGAAAGAAGCAAGGGTAGCATGCATAGGTCCTGCTGGGGAAAACCTTGTGAGAATAGCGGGCATAATGAACGACTGTTACAGGTCTGCTGCGAGAGGCGGGGTGGGTGCAGTAATGGGCTCAAAGAAGCTGAAGGCAATTGTTGCGAAAGGAAGCAAGACTGTTGAAATTGCTGACAAGGAGACTTTCCTCTTCGTGGTTGGAGAATGCAACAGGGTTTTCGGCCAAAACCCCATTACTAGTAAAGCCCTACCCCGGTTTGGAACCGCGGTTCTCGTAAACCTTATGAACGAGCTTGGCGTGCTCCCTGCTAAAAACTTTCAAGCAACCTTCCTACCTGAGGCTAAGAATATTGCTGGCGAGGAGATAACCAGGAGGCTGCTGGTTAAGCCTAAGGCTTGCTTCGGATGCAGGATCGCGTGTGGCAGGGAGACTCGTCTAGACGGTGTTGAGGGCGAGGGACCGGAGTATGAGACTGTATATGCGCTTGGCTCATGCTGCCTGCTTTGGGACCTGGAGACAATCTGGAAGGCGAACCACTTGTGCAACGACCTGGGGCTGGACACTATTTCAACAGGCGTGACGATAGCCTGCGCGATGGAGCTCAGCGAGAAAGGCTTGACGCCTGAGAAGGTTAAATGGGGCGACGGGGATAAGATCATCGAGCTGATTGAAAAAACAGCTTACAGAAACGGTTTCGGGAACGATCTTGCAGAGGGCTCTCGAAGGCTCTCTGAGAAATACGGGGACCCGGATGCAGCCATGCATGTTAAAAGCTTAGAGCTGCCTGCATACGATCCCCGGGGGGCGAAGGGGCAGGGATTAGCCTACGCCACAAGCAACAGGGGAGGCTGCCACCTTAGATCCTACATGATAGGCTTGGAAATACTGGGGGTTCCGAAGAGGATAGACAGGTTTTCAACAGTTAACAAGGCGGGCCTGGTTATATACCAACAGAACCTTTACGCCGCCATGGATACGCTTGTAGCGTGCAGGTTCACTGGATACGGGCTTGACGAGGAGTACTACTCCAGAATGCTTTCGGCCGCAACCGGAGAAAAGTATGCAGCTGAAGACCTCATGCTCGTTGGTGAGAGAATATGGAACCTCGAGAAGCTTTTCAACATTAGAGAGGGTTTTAGCAGGAAGGATGATACTCTTCCAAGGAGGTTTCTTGGCGAGCCGTTGTCTACAGGGCCGACTAAGGGGCAGGTCGTTGAGCTCGACCAGATGCTGGATGAGTATTATAGGGCTAGAGGATGGGATAATGAAGGACGCCCAACCAGAAGAACGCTTGAAAGGCTTGGGCTCGCCTAGCTGAAGCGGGAAACTATGTTCAAGAACATTCTCTCATTCTCCCTATCTGGCTCCATGTTCAAAATACGAAATTGCAAGCTCTGTCGAGAGCGTCATGTCTATTCCTTTCTACTCGTTCATAATGCGGTTAAGGTAGATTAATTGTTTTACACGCATTAAAAAATAAATACCTCCTCTTCCATTTTTTTTTCTCCTGAGGGTGGTGGAGGGAAGGCTGGATAATAGTGGTCTTGTTAAGGCTGTGGGAGTGATGCTGGTTTTCCTTCTTTTAGTCGTCTCCAGCATGGCTTCCGCCTTGAACGCAGGACCACATACGGGTGTAAGCGCGCGCTTGCCCCGAATGCTAGGAGGATGAGAAGATGTCCAGAATTGAACATTTTTTGTTCAAATTCAGGTTGTCGCCTTGGTCGGTAGGGCTTATTTTCCTGTACTTGATGATAGGCGTGTTGCTTAATTTCTGGAGCCAGACACTTTCAAGCTTGTTTTTGTTCGCATCAGCTTTAAGTTTTGCCATCGCATATTTTCTTGGCACAGCCATAGAACAATTTAACTTTAGAAATAGAATTGTGCTATCTTTTTCAATCTTATTCATGCTCCTGTGGTTTTTGAATTATGTTTACTCTTGGTATCTTTATGCTATTGAGCAAAACGCGTCACATTTGCCTTACGTGATAATGTCTGTGACTTTTTGGTTCCCGGTTTGCCTGCTTTTAATATACAGTTTACTCAGAACGTATTTAAGACGAGCCACTAGTTGAAGCATGTCGAGAAACCGACGTTGAGACAGATAAGTGGTTGGGAATAAATAAGCAAAAGCTAAAATAGCGCGCACTACTTGAATTTCAAAATCTCAACAGAACGTTCCACACCAATCATCAATATATTTACTTATTTTCTATACTAACTCTTGCGTTTCAATTGTTCTTCCGAAGATGAGCTCAATCCCGTTTGTTTTAGCCTCTTCCTTAAGCCTTTCTAGAACCTCTCTGGAGACGTTTCCCACGGC
>JBNAVT010000076.1:0-3439 GCA_049700215.1 Thermoproteota archaeon | reverse complement strand
CCCCGGCTAGCCTGGGAAAGGGTTAAAAACTTTTTCAACGTTGCTCCCGGGGATGAACCGGAAAACCCCGATGCTGTTAATACCTGGTCCAATAACCCTGCCGGAAAGGGTTTTGAAGGCGATGGCTAAACCCATCGTAAACCACAGGGGGGAGGAGTTCCACGCCCTCTACGAGAGGATTGAGGAAGGCTTGAGAAATGTTTTCAAGACTGAGAACAACGTCTACATCATAAGTGGCTCCGGGACCGCGGGAGTGGACATGGTTTTCCAGAACTTCGTGTACGAGGGTGAGAAGGTGCTTATACCGGATTTCGGGGAATTCACGGAGAGGGTTGTGGAGAATGCTTTGAAGGTTGGCGCTGAGCCCGTTGCCGTGAAGTCAGAATGGGGAAGCCTGCCGAGCCTCAGGAGCATTGCGGAGGCGGTTGAGAACAATAATGTTGGAAGCATCTTCATAGTGCATAACGAGACCTCTACGGGAGTGACTTTCCGAATGATGGAGGAGGTTGCTGACATCGCTAGGAAAAAGGGGATTCTTGTTTTCGCCGACACGGTTTCAGACATGGGTGTTGAACCCTTCTACACTGATAAGCTGGGTGTTGACGTCTGTGTGACTGCAAGCCAGAAGGGCCTCGGCGGGCCTCCAGGCCTATCCTTCGTCTCGGTAAGCGGGAAAGCGTTAGACAAGGGTTTGAACAATCCCAGGAGGAGAAGCCTATACCTGGATGTTGAGAAGCTTCACAGTTTCCACCTTAAGAGGGAGACTCCCTTCACGCCCGCGGTGCCACTGCTATACGGCATGGCTGAAGCGCTTGAAATGCTTAAAGAAGAGGGTTACGAAGAGCGTATAAGAAGACATGCTGAAAACGCTAGAATGATATACGAGTTCCTGGAGTCTGAGAATATTGAGGTTTTTCCACGTAACAAAGAACACTGGTCTACATCAATAATAGTTTTCAGAAACAAGGGGCTTAATGCGGAAGCGATAATCAGGAGGCTTTACGAAGAATACGGGGTGCTGATAGCGAGAGGAATGGGTAGGATTAAGAGTGAAACAACTAGAATAGGCAATGTCGGCTACGAGGGGAGGGCTGAGATAGAGTATTTCCTAAGCTCGTTCAGGAAGGTTTTGAAGGATGCTGGCCGACAACCCTGATTAAACACGGGCAGCATGCTTGACCCTTCTTTTAAACCTTATCTGCACACGAGGGCTTGGAGCAATGCTTAACTACTATTTCCCACCCAGCTGTTGAAGCTTGACGAGCGTGAGAAGCGTGTTTTCAGCCGGATTATTCCAGGTTGAGGTGGAGAACTCTGCTTGGCGTCTCTCATCCCCGCAGTGGCCCGGGTTTAAAATCGGATCGTTAACATGCCGCGTCTGCTTAAGCGGGCAGACGCACTACCCGGAGGAGCTTAGAGTAGAGAATCTGGGGAATGAGAAAAGCTTAAGAATGATTTGGATTTTCAACAGGGCTGGCGCGAAAATAATTCAAGAGATCACTCCCAAGCCGAGGCTTCTTGAAATACGCGGCTTCTTCACAAACACTTCAAGCAGGGCTGCCCACCTCAGCGAGCTGGCTCTGCTGGAATCCGCGGAGCCGGGTGAAGCCTCGTTTGGAACAAGGCAGGAGGAGGCCAGGGTTTACGAGGACGGTGGCTACTGGGGGCGTGTCCGCAAGCTAAGCCGGAGCCCGAAGCAGAGTATTGAAGCAGCGGTTCAAGCGTCAAGCGGCGAAGCCCACGGTTCCTCCCAGGTCTGCTGGGAAGTCTACAACCCGGTTGACAGAATGGCTTTCCTAGCTGGCTTCCAAACCTTTGAAAGATGGCTCGGCATGGTTGAAGCAGGATTCAACGCAACCCTAGGGGTCACCCGGTGGAAAATGGGTTTTGACGCTGGCGACATAACCGTTAACCCGGGGGAGACTGTTAAGCTGGAAGAGATCGCGCTGATGCTTGGACGGGACCCCTGGCTTCTTCTAGAGGATTTTGGAAACCTGGTTAAGGAGAGATACTGCATCAGGCCTTTGGAAAAGCCTCCGGTTAGCTGGTGCAGCTGGTACCCTTTCCGCTTAGGAGTCAGCGAGGAGCGCGTCTTGGAGAACGCTAGGATCGGGGCTGAGCGTTTAAAGAGCCTTGGGCTTAAGAATATTCAGGTCGACCTAGGCTGGGAGAAGGACTACCTGCCCAGTTCCTATGATGAGAACGAGCAGTTCCCCCACGGGTTGAAATGGCTTTCGGAGCGGCTTTGGGAAATGGGCTTCAACCTAGGAGTCTGGAAGGCGCCTTTCACAATCAGCGAGTACGACCCTGTTGCTGCTCAACACCCCGAGTGGCTCCTCGGAGACGAGAAGGAGAAGCCAGCCCCATACTCGACATGGTTCTGGAAGCCGTATGGAAAGGTTTACGCCCTGGACCTTACACACCCCGGGGCGCAGAACTATCTTCGTGAAAAAATAGCTTCACTAGCCAAGAAGGGGGTTAGATACTTCAAGTTCGACTTTATGAATGGGCCCTGCAACCCGCGTCTACGCAACCGGCATGACTCGAGGATCGTAGCCGGAGGCGGTGTTGAGGCTGTGCGCCTAGGTTGCAGGATAATCGCCGAGACCCTGAGGGAGATTGACCAGGAATGCTTAGTGTTAAACTGCAACCCGTACGAGCAGTGCGGCCTAGGCTATTTCCAGCTGCTCTATACTTGCAACGACACTGGTAACACTGGGTACGTGACATGGAGGTTCATGAAAGAAAACTACAGGTCTGTCGCGTCCCACTTGTGGAAAAACCACAGGTGGGGGATAATCCAGCCCTCCTGCCTCTGCGTCGGCCCACCGGGCACGCTTGAGGAGGCGAGGATCCGTGCCACAGCAGCATACTTGTCGGGCGGCGAGATAAGTATTGGCGACGACCTTACCGCTCTGCCTGAAGACAGGTGGCAGGTCCTCCTGTCCGTATTGCCGCCAGCCTGCTCCTCAGCTAAGCCGGTGGACCTTTTCGAACCGGTTGCCGTTGAACAATTGTCCTATGAGGAAATGAGCCGCAGCGGGAGCGAGGCTACTGTAGGAAGCATTGAGGAGGACGGTGGGAACATTTGGGTGCAACGGATAGACACTGAATGGGACAGCTGGGTTGTCGCCGGCCTGTTCGCCTGGGAGCCTCCGGAAACCAGAGAGGGCAGGGAGCACCAGATAACCAGGTTCAGAATTCCGTGGAGCCTCATAGGGTTGGACTCTGACAGGAAATACTGGGTCTACGAGTTCTGGTCAGGCCATTTCCTTGGAGAAGCACCGTCTACGCTGAGGCGGGGCGGCTATGTCCACCCCGGGGACGCTGCGAAACTTTTATGGAGCGCCACCGGGAGCGAGCTTCAAGTCGCCTTCTTCGGGCCCGCGGCCAGGGTGTTGGCGATAAGGAAGAAGCGTCCACATCCGTGGATTGTCGG
>JBNAVT010000075.1:0-3667 GCA_049700215.1 Thermoproteota archaeon | reverse complement strand
CTCGATAAAGAGAATTGAAAGAATGGCGATCATTCACCGCCAGGATGCTTGGCTCCGCTGTCAAAGAAGGGTGCTCGACTACGCTGGTTTCTTTAACGCTGCTCTAGATGCTGTTAGGGTTAGGATCCATCCTGCGAGCCCGGCTACGATGGCTAGTGGGCTCAGCGCCAGGCTTAGCAGGAGGTTTACTACGAGCATGGCTGCGGCAGCTGAGAACTTTGAGTTTCCAAGCTTTCCCCCGAGTTTGAAGAGCCCTGCTGCCAGCCCTGTTTGACCGGTGACGAGTAGGGCAGTCCCCGCCCAGAACAGTATTGTCGGAATGGTTGAAACAGGTTTCCCGCTTGAAACCTCTGTGGCGAGCATTATTACGGCTATCAGGAGGACCACGGGCCCGGCGCAGCCGGTTTTAACGAGCGTCAAGGAGGTTCTGAAGGATTCGTCGTGCCTCCTGATGGATCCGAACGCTGGGAGAAGAAGGCCGTATTCTACCGCAAACACCGTCAGCCCCCCGCTGACAGCGAGCAGGAAGAGCATGATTATTGGCGCTGCAAGCAGATAGGGTTCTCCCAGGAGGCTTTGAAGCGTGAGCCAGAGGCTTAAAACCATTGTTGGAAGCTCGTTACGGAGGGTGGAGCCGACGATAGTCGTGAAGCCGGTGGCAGACAACAGTATTGCTGCGCCTGCGAGCGGGGAGCCGACGAAGTAAAGGGGAAGCATCCAGCTGAGCTTGCTAAGACCCTTGGCGAGATTCTCGTCTAAAAATCTTTCCTTAGGCTCCCTGGCGACGTTGGCGAGGAAGCCTTCCGCCGACGCAGCCGGCATGCTAACGGGCCCCGGTGTTTCCCTGTGTTCAAGCCTCAGCCGAGTGGTTCTAAGCTTCTTCAGAGCAATGCAGTCATGCTCCCCGGGGTCTGAATGTTTCTCGCAGAATACCCATTCGCAAAACGAGCATGGTTTACAATCCTCGCCTGTTTTGCCGCACACGTGGCACCTTTGCAGCATACGTTTTACATATTGTTGTTTTCGAATAAAAGTTTTTCTAATAGGATAATTATCGAATATTAGCGCTTAAAAATACTTTTTAAAAAGCCTCTTGCGCGAAGCAGCACCCTGTTTTGCGGCTCCTCAGCCATGGGAAGAGGAGGTACGCGCGCCACACGCTAAGAATATTCGCCGAGCTTTTTAGCCAGCTCAAGCATAAGCAGGAAGTTTTCAGCATTCGTGTTTGAGCAAACGCTAGCCGAGGCGGAGAGGACGAATCCTCCTCCGGGGCTACCGTCTCGTATACACCTATTAACCTCTTGATAGACGTCGTCAGAGCTGCCGAACTCAAGTATCCTCGGGTCCACGTTGCCGACTAGACATATCCTGTCCCCGTATTGTTCTTTAACATGCTTCAAGCTCATCCCGGCGGTCACGTCAATACACTGGTACGCGCTTATGCCAGCATCCACCATTTCTGAGAGAATTGGAACCGTGTTTCCATCTGAGTGGAGTACCACGAAAGCACCCTTGCTTTTGAAAGCGTCGCAGTGCCGTTTTAAAGCGGGCTTAACAAACCGCCTGAACATTTCGGGCGAGAGCCACGGGCCAGTCTTGTGCCCATAGTCTACGCAAAGCTGTATGGCGTCAGCCCCCTCGTCTATAGCCCATTTTCCAACCTCAATCGCGTGTCTAGTGTTGAAGTCTATAAGCGCCTCTACTGCTTCAGGATGCGTGTACACCCACACGAGCACGTGGCGGAGCAGGTTAGGATTCGAAACAATAGGCCCCCAGGTGCCGTCAGCGTCGAAAGAAAGAAAATACTCTCCCTTAACTTCTTTCCTAAGCATGCGTAGAATGTCGAAAATCCTGGGGTTGATCTCAGCCTTAGCGTTTCTACAATGCTTAATTATGCTTTCAGGATTATAGGTTTTCGGCTCATCCAGATCCCAGATTGAGCCGGCGCTCCACCTGTATCTTCTGCCGTCTATTATCCACTCGTGCTCACCCGCCATCCTGATTTCTCTAGGCTTAGCCGCGTAAGCATGGATCACTCTTATCCAATCTATACCTGTGCTCCTGTGAAGCTGCAGAAGTTCATTGGCTAAACACTTATTGATTTTCCCCAGGTCAACATCATTATTCGCCATTAAGGAGTATAAAGCCTCAGTGTTGTGCAGGAGAATAGAGTCTGCAGGCTTGTTAAGGATCCTGGAGGCAATCGCAGGGGGAATAGCCATCTCGTAAGTGGGAACCCTGTCGGGCTTCGAGACCTGCATCGCCCTAACGACTCGCTCCCAAGAATTCATCGCGGACAGATGGAGCGGACATATTTAAATATTATGTTTTAATAGCGCGCTCAGCTTCCAACCGGTTTACGGATGAAGGCTTACCGCGCTTCCTACTCCACCAGTGTCAACAGCGTTGGTGAAACGCGCCTTGCAGACTAATCGCTAAACGTCTCTAGGAAACCTTGGAGAAGACTGCTTAGAAGAAGATTAAGAATGCTTGAGCAACCCATAGTGGAACAGCCACCGCAGCCCATGCTGCAATGCTCCACCCCAGGATTTTCCTACCGTCTAAGCCGCCCAAGGGGATCATGTTGAAGGCCGCAAGCCACAGGTTTACTTGAAAACCAATGGCGCCGACTACACCCGGCAGCCCGTCGAGAAGGCTTAGGAAAAAGAATGCGACAGCCCAGGCAACGTTGGACAAGGGGCCTGCTAGAGACATCAGCCCCATCCTTCTTCTTTCAGCAGCCCCGGGCCATTCGTAATCATGGTGAAGCGGCACCACGTACGTGGCACCCGGAGCAGCGAAGATAAAAGAGCCTGACGTAAGCAGAGAAGATAGTAGAGCCATCGCCAGCCCCCAGGGCCAGAGTCTAAACTCAGACCAGTAGCCGTACCTCTGGGCAGTAAACTTGTGCGCCAGCTCGTGGAACATGAACCCCGTCCCGACTACGCACAGGTTGATGGCGAATATTAAGGGCAATACTGAACTCATCCTGAAGAAGTATCCGGTTGAGAAGCATATGCTTAGAACAACCCATGCGGCCAACAGGTGCGTAACCTCAGTCCTACTGGTGAGTCCTCCAACCCTGGGCCTGCTCACAGTCTGAGGCGGGGGTGGAGGAAGATCGCTGAACATTGGCTTCTGCATCCTCACCAGGTGCATCATTCTACAGTTATGCGCCTCAGGAAGCCTGTGGCGGGAGCAGAACGTGCCCCCGCAATAGGAGCAGACGAACGGCAGGCTTAACTCTGAACCGCAGACCTCGCACCTCGCCATCAGTGGAACCACCCGTGCATGCTCAACCATGAATTACTGTCGAGCGCCAGCGTCTGAGTACGACAAGTATAGCAGCGGGTTGCTATCACCGCCTTATTTTTCAAGTTTTACTAGTCATGAAAAACCGTAAGCTATAAAGCTTACCATTAGCGTGAAAGCTTTCGGCACAGCTTATGGTGCAGTAGGACAAAATCGACATTTAGATTGAAAAGTATAAGTGCCTGTTGATAAACCTCGTGAGCAAGCGCGCTAGCCAAAACCTTGCAGAGAACCTTAGCGCGCGCGCTGAGGCCAGCACTCAGAAACCGATTGTGACAAGCCTCCTCGGCCTCCCAACACTGGTTATATAGATTTCGCCCGGCTTATGCTTCTTCAACGCTCTTCTTAGCAGTCT
>JBNAVT010000074.1:0-3804 GCA_049700215.1 Thermoproteota archaeon | reverse complement strand
TGGCCGTGCTTGTTATAGCTTCCTCCCCATTCTCAATCCTCTTAAGTACGCTTTTTGAAATAAAGTAATCTTCTTTCGGGGATTTGGTGAGAATGTATATGAACACATTGGCATCTACAAACTTCATCAAATCACCCAAGGAGGCTCCCGGCTCTAGTCGGGAGTAGCTGACTTCACATCCTTCTCGATTTCTCCTCAATTCTAGTTGCAGCCGCCCTCTTAAGCTCCTCTTTAATGCGCGCGCCTACAGAAACGCCCTCAAGGAGGCCGTCAAGTAACTCTGTGGGGTTCAATACGGTTCTCGGCGGAAGTAGGATTATGCATCCGCCACGCGCCTCTAAAGTCAAGATGTCCCCCTCCTTAATCCCCAGCATCTCCCTAACCTCCGCTGGAATCGTTATCTTCCCCTTCTGGAGCACCTTAACTTGAGCACCCAAATATATCACCCAAAAAGATACTCATCTCAGGGATATTTAAACATAACCTTCTCCGACACCCATCGCGCAACATTCCCACTATTTATGCAACTTCACCTATTTATTAGGTGCGGCACTGGCTATAGTGTAACTCACGTATCCTATACTATGCTTTGCTTCTATGCTATTCTCCTCATAAGCAAACCTGCCCTGCTAACCGTAGCGCTGCCAACGTGGAAAACTATGGAGCTGGAGACTACCAAGACCCTGTAACCTAAAAGTTGGGCTCTCCAACACAAGTCGATGTCCTCACATAGCGTAAAGTAGCTTGGGTCGAAACCATGTAGTTTTTCTCAAACGTCCCGCTTAACGAGGAAGACTGCTCCTTCGACTGCGAAGACATCCTTAACTTTAGTTAGCAAAGCTGATTGTGAAAGCTTTTGGATTTAGAAGATTACTTGCCCCCATCTTGACGAGGATGTGCCAACGATATCGGAAAGCCATTAATTTATTAGAAGTTTATGGGAAAAATTAATTTTTTGTATCTTAGAAAAGCTTAAATAAAGATCATTTATTAATCTCCCTTTATGAGGATTGAAGTCAACGATTACATTGTAATCGATACTGAAATCTGTCATGGTAAGCCTACTTTTAAGGGGACGAGGATAATGGTTTGGCAGGTTTTAAAAATGCTTAAAATAGGATACAGTTTCGAGGACATATTAAGAGAATTTCCATCCCTAACCATAGAGCATTTGAAGGCAGCCTTAGATTACGCAGCAAAAAAGGCTGCTGGTGAAAGGCTTGTCGAAGCCTAAAATCCTAGCTGACGAAAACATTGAATCGAGTCTAATAAAATTTCTTAAGGGGAAGGGGTTTGACGTAAAGTGTGCTTCTAAAGGGTTGAGAAACTCTGAGCTATTGGCTATTGCTGAAAGGGAGGGAAGAATTCTTCTAACACATGACCACGATTTTCTTAGAATAGAATCCTATAGACCTGTTAATGGAACATTAGTGTTAGCCATTTATCCATTAACCGAAATTGAGGATATAATGTTAAAATTCTTTAAAAGATTCGAATTTGATGAAATCAGAGGAAAGGCATTTCTATTAACAAAAGATAAGGTCCTCATTTTCAGTGAAGAAAAAGATGAATCTAGCGTTGTAAAATTTTGAGAATCACGCACCTAGCGATCTCTAAAAGACGTAGTGGGAAAAATTAAATAAGTGGGCTACAAAAATATTAGTGGGTTAAAGTGTAATGGAAACCGTGAAAGTGTATGGGAAGGTAGAGTAACAATTTCTGAAAGCATTCGAGAGAAAGCTAAGGTGAAAAAGGGCTACGTTAAGATAAGGGCTGACGAGAGAGGCGTCATCATCGAACCCCCTTGAAACCATAGCCGACAAATATTTTGGCGCCTTCAAAATAATGGAGATGGCTGCAAGGATCAGAGTAATTGAACCAATATCATACAGCATACAGTTGAGGGTCTTGTCAAATTCCCTCCATTAATTATGTTCCTATTTTTGGGTTTTATGGTTGATGTTTAGTATCTTAATTATATGTTTTGATAGCCTTCTTCCAGCTAGGTTTGATATGAGGCCCGCGTCTTCGCTCTTGAGTATCTTCAACTCTCTTACAAGCGTTATGTAGACCGATGCTGCCACAGCCGCATATAGTGGGAGGAGGATGTTGCTTTGCAGCG
The DNA here is from genome assembly GCA_049700215.1 of Thermoproteota archaeon. GTDB lineage: Archaea > Thermoproteota > EX4484-205 > EX4484-205 > JAAOZP01 > JAAOZP01. Next base: position 1,682 of record JBNAVT010000074.1, on the reverse strand, counting down.
TCTGTTGCAGTGTTAGGGTTATTGCAGCCATCGTGGCCGCTGAAATCAGGGTTTTCGCTAGGCTTTCAAGTTCAACTCTGACCCTTATGTTCTTTGAAATAAAGTGTAGGGTTATGAGAAAAGATGATGCTATTGTTATCCCCCTCATCAGGGCTAAGCCTGTTAAGCCCATGAATAGTGTTAATGGTAGTAGGGTGAAGCTTATCCCTACCGAGATTATGTTAAGAAGCAGTATGGTTCCCGTCTTACCATAGATTAGGAGTATGTTGCTGAATGCTGGTGAAACCCCGTAAACTAGGCTGAAGGCTGATAGGATAGCTAATATCATCCAACCATCCTCATACTGTTGGCCTGCGAATACAGTGATTGCTGGCTTGGATAGTGAGGCTAAGCCTAGGGCTAGCGGAAACATTATGAGCGCCGTGTACCTGCTCGCCCTCCTCACACCCTCGCTTACAGCTTCATGGTCTCCTCTACCGTATGAGGAGCCATAGTATGGTAGAAGTGATGAGCCTAGCGACGACGCTATCGCCGCCAGGACCGAGAATGCTGTGTACGCTACATTGTATACGCCAAGCTGCTGGAGAGGGAGGAAAGCCAGTATGAGAACCCTATCGTACCAGCTGTATAGGAATGAGATTAACGCCGCAATGTAGATTGGTGTCGAAAACTTTAGGATGCTTGGTACGAGTTTTAAGACACTGTTCAGCCTGCACACCTTTAAGTTAACACTTTTTAGTGATGTTGAGAGTAGGGTGAGTAGGGTTAGGTCTCCAGCTATCCAACCAAATACAACACCCTTTAAACTGAAGCCTATGAAGAGAAATAATGTTATGAAAGCCCATCGGACAGCCACAGACGCTACACCATAGACGGCCATGTCCTTCAGCCTACCCAAGCCCCAAAGCGTGTTGTTGAGAATCTGTGAAATCGATTGAACCATCACATCAACGGCTACGAGGCTTACGAGGCTTGAGTAAGCCTGCGTCTTAAAGAGAATCCCAGAGGTTGCTGTTGAGAATGCGTATAGGAGGGTAGAGGCTAGGAGGGCAAGAGGCAACCTTAATGTTAAAGCTGAAAACACGAAGTGCAGATAGCCTTTTCCGCTACCTACACCCTCTGAAACAAACTTCGCTATAGAGGTGTTTACACCCAAGTCTATGGATGTTAGGGTTAGGGAGGATAGCAGCGTTAAACCAGCTACAACACCCATCTCCTCCTGAGTTATGCCCCTAGCCAGATAAGAGTAGCCTAAGACGCCTATGACTGTTGATAAGATGTTTTGGAGGGTAAGGTATATTGAGCCAGATGCGACCTCTGATGCGTTCAACTAACCGCCCTCTACAACCCTTCTTACAACATCTATCACCCTTCTCGAAGCATAACCATCCCCGAAAGGGTTCCCTGTAAACCTTCCCATTATCAAATCGTACCCCCTTTCAACAAGATTTATGGTTTGAACGATTTCATCGGCATCCGCTTTAACAAGAAAGTTCACATTCATTTCGACTGTCTCAATCCACTCAGTTCTATCTCTTAAGGTTATACATGGAACCCTGGACCAGAAAGCCTCCTTCTGCAGCCCACCTGAATCAGTCAAAACAATTTTAGCATGCTGGAGAAGCTTAAGCATTTCAACATAACCTAACGACTTCGATACTGGTATTTTCGAGGGATATGTC
>JBNAVT010000073.1:0-3839 GCA_049700215.1 Thermoproteota archaeon | reverse complement strand
CTGAGCCGACCTTTGGGCCCCCTCGATACCTTTTCAAGGGGGGACCGCCCCAGCCGAACTGCCCACCTGCCGCTGTTTCCCGGCTTCCGCCAGGATCAGTAGCAGCAGCCCCAGTGAGCGGTGTTTCATTGGCGCCTCAGCCCATCCCCGAGAGGATGAGCCTGGTAACGGCTCCCGCTTACGCTATGCACCGGAGCCACCGCTACAACGACAGGCTGCAGTAAAGCTCCACAGGGACTTCTTTTCCCGCTGGGAGTCCGTGGACTGTTCGTCCACGTTACGTGGGTTCACCGGGTTCCAGGCGGGGACAGCGGGGCCCTCGTTGATCCATTCATGCACGTCGGAACTTACCCGACAAGGCATTTGGCTACCTTAAGCAACACCATTTTCGGTGTTGGACCATATCTTCATTCGAACTCCGATCAGGGTTCGAACGCCTAGCGTATGGTCTCTGAGGCGCCCGCCCTTCGCTCGATCTCGCTAATAACCTCTTCAATATTATGTTTGCGTTCATGAGAAAGGCTGTAAGCCATTACTATGAGCCTCTTCAAACCTTCAGCCTTTTTATGTTCCCCATTTTCAAGCGCCTCAACAATCCTGCAAAAGTGGTCAAACTCCTTCGATTTTGCGATCGGCTTATGCTTCTTGAAGAAAGGGATTACTTTTTCCGAGAGATGTCTCCTATTGTCGACAACATATTGAAGCATTGTTTCTTCTTGACCTGATTTCGGAATAATTCTTCCACACCCAAGCGTCTTTTTAAAGAGTTCAAGTATGACCCTATTGTTCTTATGCTGGGTCACGTGGAAAACCGGATCCACCACCCAGCCGTATCTCGCATCACTCTGTTTCTTTATCGCAATGGAGAAACAGCCTTCACCGTCTGTGAAGCCGAGAAGATAATAATTCAGGTATTTCCGTCTCTTTGGAAGCTTCGCTGGATCAATCACATCCCTGAATTCGAAGAGCATTGGCTGCATCGGATGTTTCGAGCCCTGCAATATAAGACTTGCGAAGAGCGGTTCCCTGCTGATCGCGCTCATCGCTCGCAGCTCTCTTCCCTGCTCGGGGGCTGCGAACTAGCGCTTCCCAGCATATAGCTAGGTTTAACGACTCCCTTTAATGCTGAGAGTCAGAGTTACTCCCGGCGTTTAGCGGCCCTTAGCCCGGTTGGACCCAGGTTTCAGGTACCGCCACTGGCCAGGATTCAGGAACCGTGTAAACCCTTTCGGGCTAACGGTTCCCTATGTTTTTAGTAAACAGTCGGGACCCCCTTGTCACTGCGACCTGAAGCCAAGCCTCGCGGCCCAGCCTCAGGCACCACTTCTCCCTAAGTTACGTGGCTAATTTGCCGAGTTCCCTCGCCATGGATTACCCCCGACACGCCTTGGGCTTCTCACCCAGGGGCACCTGTGTCGGTTCTCGGTACGGTCAGACGGGATCCTTCCCAGAAGCCTTTTCCATGGGCCTAGGAATCGGGTGAACACGCCTAATGGCGTGCTATTCCCGCCTTCACCTGGTTCTCGCCTTTACGGCACTCCCCAGGCTTAAACGGTTAAACAGGGCAGCAACCCTGCTCACCCTATCCCAAGCCGTCGGCTCCTGAGCCTAGCGTCGCCGCACGTACCCGTCTGGTGCCGGAATATTAACCGGCTTCCCCTTATCGGCCTACTCGTGTTAAGAGCAGGCCTTAGGACCGACTAACCCCCGGCTGACGACGCATTGCCGGGGAACCCTGGCCCTTACGGCGGTTGGGATTCTCACCCAACTTTGCTGTTACTACCACCGGGATCTACACTTCGACTCGGTCCACTGGGCCTCACGGCCCAGCTTCTCCCCAAGCCGAACGCCCTCCTACCAGACACGCCGCATTGCAGCGTGCTCCAGGGTATCGGTAGCCAGCTTAAGCCCCGTCCATTTTCGGGGCCTTGCCTCTCGACCGGTAAGCTGTTACGCACTTTTTAAGTGATGGCTGCTTCTAAGCCTACACCCCGGTTGTCTAAGAGGCAAGACGCCCTTTGGTTTGACACTTAGCTGGCATTTGGGGACCTTAACCCTGGTCTGGGTTGCTCCCCTCTCGGTCCACGAGCTTAACCCGCGGAACCCCACTCCACCCTTCTCAGGAGCACGCTGGTTCGGAGTTTGAAAGAGCGGCGGGCCCTTTCGAGCCCTTACCGCTCGATCAGTGCTCTACCCAGAGTGCCTCCTCCAGGCGGGCTGAGCTGCGACTCACTTCGGAGGGAACTAGCTATCACCGAGCTAGATTGGTTTTTGTCCCCTAGCCCCAGGTCAGAGGAACGAATTGCACGTCAGCACCCCTACGGACCTCCACCAGGCTTTCGCCTGGCTTCGCCCTGCCCAGGGCTAGATCGCTCGGTTTCTAGTCTTACCGCCATGACTAAGGGCGCTCAACGCACCCCCCACCTCCAGCCTTAAAAGGCTGTGCGTGGAGTCGGTTTCCCTACGCCTACGAGGCTTCAAGCCTCTTAAGCTCGCCATGACGGTAAACTCCCCGGCCCGTGTTTCAAGACGGAGCGCATGACCCTGGTACCCTTCATCGCGAAGAGCCGTCTCCAGCCCCCGCTTTTGAAGGGAGTAACCCTTTCAGGCCATGCACGTCTATAACTGCCTGGTTTCAGGCGCTTTTCACCCCCCTTCCGGGGCACTTTTCAGATTTCCGTCACCGTACTGGTGCGCTATCGGTCTCGACGAGTACTTAGCCTTGGAAGCAGCTGGCTCCCTGCTTCCCATAGCATATCCGAGCTATGGTACTCGGGCTGAGAAGCCATCCTCCTCCAGGCCTACCCCTACGGGGCTGTCACCCTCTGTGGCGGACCATTCCAGGTCCCTTCGGGTCAGCCCGGATTGGAGGGAACGCTTCCGCCTCAACACCACATCACAGGCGTGTCATCCACGCCCGTTTCGGTTTGGGCTGATCCCCTTTCACTCGCCGTTACTCGGGGAGTCTCGTTTTGATTTCCCTTCCTCCGCCTACTCAGATGCTTCCTTTCGGCGGGTTCCCACACCCTCCTTGCGGAGGGTGTTCCCCAAGCCGAAGCTCGGGGAGGGTTACCCATTCAGCGACCCCCGGATCTACGGATGCATGCTCCTACCCGGGGCGTATCGCCGCTTGCCACGGCCTTCATCGGCTGTCGAGCCGATCCATCCACCAGGCAGCGTCCATGTGCCACGGCCCCAACTTCCCGTTGGAACAGTCTGTGATCTGCCTGTGACGCACTCACAGCCCAACACGGTTGGGCTCATGCATTCGCCTAAGCGTTAAGCTCAGGGTCATTACAACGATGCTGTTGAACATGTTTTAAGGGTCCACCGTCCTAAACGTAGGAGGTGATCCCGCCGCACGTTCCCGTACGGCTACCTTGTTACGACTTCTCCCGCCTCGCAGGCCTAGGTCTCGTCCCAACCCTCGTCGGACCAGGCCTCGACCCAGACCCACTCGGTTGGAGCGACGGGCGGTGTGTGCAAGGAGCAGGGACGTATTCACCGCACGATGGTGACATGCGATTACTAGGGATTCCACGTTCACGAGGGCGAGTTGCAGCCCTCGATCCCAACCACGGCGAGGATTAGGGATTACCTTCCCCTTTCGGGGTCGGAGCCCTCTGCCCTCGCCATTATCTGCCGCGTGTGGCCCAGGGGTTTCGGGGCATACTGACCTGCCGTTGCCTCCTCCTTCCTCCACCTTATCGGTGGCAGTCCCTCCAGAGTGCTCGCCCCCCTTTCGAGGAGCGGTGGCAACTGGAGGCGGAGGTCTCGCTCGTTACCTGACTTAACAGGACACCTCACGGCACGAGCTGGCGACGGCCATGCACCTCCTC
>JBNAVT010000072.1:0-3939 GCA_049700215.1 Thermoproteota archaeon | reverse complement strand
CGGTATATTATCACAGTTTTACCTCTTAATCTTCCTCTTATTGCCTCATACCTGCTGGTTACTGGAGTCTGCTCGAAACCTGGTGTAACAGCAAGGGTCTCAGCAATTTTGCACACTAGGAAGCTCGGGATGAAGGCTGATACTTGCCTTACACGGGGCTTCTCCAACACGTAGAGTAGACATTACGCCGGAATATTAACCTTGACCGGGAAAACACCGTGCTAGGGTTCAGCCTACTGGTTTGCAGCTGTATCCCCGCTTATCAAAAAGCCTGGGAAAAAGGGCTCGGCGCACGTGGCGCGCGCTAGGCTAGGCTCCTTATTTTTCCAGCGGCTATCCAAGCAACGGTTTCTTCCAAGGGTCGTGAGCTTAGACGTGCCTCCTCTCCAGCTAGTCTTTCACACTCTTCCACAGCAAGGCTGAAACTGAGCTTTCTCGGCTTAAGGCCCACGATTCTTTGAAAGTTCGAACAATATATCTTCTCCAGTGTGCGTCTCGGCAGGTTTAACCCTTCATCGGTTTCAAGAAACCCTCTGACTAACCGAACCTTGGCTAAAGCGCCTTCAATCCTCTCACCGCCGAAAATATCGGTGCCGAAAAGAATCCTATCCTCGTATCTAACGAAGAATTCTCGCCAAGCCTCTTTTTTCATCGAGAAATTATGATACATCTCTATTCCTGGTGTTAGGTCGAGATGAACATTCTCATGACCCTCCAGAAAGCTTGAAGCCGCCTCCATGTCTGCGGAGAGAAAATAGAAATGCGCGAATACAACTTTTAAACGAGGATGCTTCTCTAAGATCGTTTCAACCTCTTCGTAGAACTGTTCTTTCGGAGGATAAGTCTGGTCGTAAAACCAGCCTTGCGTCTTAGCCCAAACCGGAACCTTCTCGGGATCCCAGAATTCCTCAGGGTCGGCGACGTGAAAAAGCAGAGGAAGCCCAGTGTCCTCGAGACGCTGAAAATAATCCTCGTAGAAAGGATCGTCAAACCTGATTTTCAACAGTTTCCTGCAAACAGGTTTCCCCTCGACCATTTTAATTCCGTCAAACCCAATGTTCAGAAGCCTGTCCACCTGCTCGCGAAGCGGTTGAGGCTGGCTGCCCGTGAAAATGAAAGAATAGTCGAGGCTTCCGAAAGCATAGAACATTTCCGGATGCGAGGCCTTTAGAAGCAACACGTCGGGATTAAAATTAACCCTCTTATCATCTATGATGCTTAGGAGGGATGCTCTATGGTAACCTGCTTCAGAAACTATTTCAAGAATGTTGCCGGCGTCCCGGATGCTCGTTACATGCATGTGGCAGTCGATCACCGGTATTCGCGCAAACTCTGTTTCCACATTGCCAGTCGTGTTTGGAAACATTATTAAGCATTACTATCCACCCGGTTGACCCGTTGGAAGCCCGATGCTTTAAAACGCTGAACGCGGCACGCTATTAACAACCCTGACTAAGGCTTCATGCTGTTGATTAGGCTTAGGTCTCCAGTGAACGCTGCCTCCAGTATTCCCTTCATGTATCTCTCTACATCCCCTCTTTCAGGATCTAACGGCACAGGCATGTTGAGCAGCTTCATCTTGAGCTGGGGGTCTTTGGCCGCAAGCATCATCCGTTCCAGGTGCAGCCTTGAAGCCCCCGCCTCCCTCAGCGTAGTCGGAACCCCTAGAGACCTGTAGAAAGAGAGAAAACCCTTAGCAACAGCTTCCGCCAGCTTCCTGCCCGTTAGGTTATCCAGGTACTCGCTTATGAAGCCTGAGTCCCTAAGTATTGGAGCAACAGTGGTGAGCTGATCCTCTATCCTGTCGGCGAAGAACACTGTGTAGTAAGGGTTGAGAATCGCGCAGGCCCTTCCATGCGTAAGGACGTCGACAAGCGAAAAACTACCCAGGTGAGGGCCACTTGTTCCACCGATCATTATAGCGTATCCCCCGAGGTCAGTTCCCAGCCCCAGAGCAACCCTAGCCTTCAAATCATTCCTCTCTACAGCTGGCCTGAGGCTGTTCAGTATTAGCTTGATCCCGACCCGGGCGATCTCCTTTACCCTGCCGTAGTATTCTTTGCCGGTTGCCCCCATGAATACTTCCCAGATGTGGGAAATGCCGTCGAGAGCCCCGTCTACAGTCAGGTTCCGGGGAGCGCCGAGCGTCACGAGATAGTCGAAGACAGCCTTTTTCGGGACTATCGCCTCGTCAACGATGAGCTTCTTCTGCCCTGCTGCAGGGTCCGTTATGTTCGAGTACTTAGTCAGGTGGGAAGCGGAGCCTGAAGCGGTTTGCACAGCAATTATCGGCAGAATGTCCCTGCCTGTTGCCTTCCTCATCCTTGTTACTAAGTCTGTGCCGAAGTATGGCTCTATTGTGCAAGCCTTATCCCAGCTGACGCCCAATACGCTGCTGACTTCAGCAGGAGAATACGTGGCCAAGACGCTTGCAGCCTTAACAGCGTCTATCGTGCTTCCTCCACCAAGCGCGATGAGGCTCCTGGGCCTGTAGAGTGCTGCATGATAAGCTATCCTGTAAAGGTCGGCGAGAGGAGAGTTGGGCCTTGCACCCAGAACCACGTCGTGCCTGATTCCCTCCTTCTTTAGAGAATCAGAAACTCTTGCCAGCGGCTCCCGGATCCAAGGGTTAGCGCTCGACGCCACGAGCAGAGCATCACCACCATATTCTCCTACAAGGCTCCCAACCTTATCTAGCACAGCCTCTCCAAAGAGGTAGGAGCCACCCTTCCATTCGCGTATAAGCTTCTCCGCAGCCTCCATCTCATCCGTATACGTGACCATCTGCCCCTTCTCCTTCAATAGATTAAGACTCATGCTTAAATAAATTTTGCCCGAGAGAAACGATTAAAAAGCTGGTTTCTACATACACGTAATGGATCGAGATTATTCGAGGAAGATCGCGAGCTTGTCGAAGGCATCTAGAAACTCCATTCCCCTCGCCGTTAAGACTAAGACCCTGGGGTCGTCAGTCCTTTTAGCTATCAAGCCGTGTGAAGCCAGTTCCCCAACGAGTTTCTTAACCCTGTCGAGAGGCATGTTGGCCCCGTAAGATAGCCTTGTTATTCCACATCCTTCCCCATGAACCTTCAGCGTCCTGAGAATATCCGCGTACAGCTGGAGCCTATGCCTCTTGGCTTTACCCATGCATCTCTCCTTTACCTCCAGACGCAACTATAAAAAATTTAAGGTAGACCCCTAGATGGGAGGCTCAGGAAGCTTCTCTACTTTCCTAGAGTTCACCTGCGCCACGTGTTCCAGCTCCAGCTTCTCAACATACAGGAGTTCACCGGCAACCCTGCAGCCGTGTTTCAAATAGGCTTCCCTCGCGTAAACGTTGCGGGCTGAAGCGTTTTCCCCGAGCTCGAGCCGGCCGGCGTAAACATCCTCAACACTCGCGCCATGACCTATTTTCACGTACTCGGCGACAACAGGACCTATGACTCTACCCCTCCTTCCTATTTCAAACGTTTTAGACCTGGAACCCCTCCTAGTCTCCACTTTCCCACCGACCTTGACGCTATCCGCGAAACAGGCATCAGCCTCTAAAGCTCCCCCCACTTCCACTACGCCGGCTTTCAACTCTCCGCCTATCTTCACAACCCCGCCTACCTCCAGCCTGTCTTCCACTGAAGCATTCTCATCCACTTTCAGCCTTCCGCCAACCGACACCTTCTTTGCCTTAACGGAGCCTTTGACCCCGACTGTCCCTCCAACCCCTACTTCGTCAACCTCCATGCTCCCATCCACATCCAGAACACCGCCGACTGAAATACGCTTCCCCTTTATTCCCATTCTTAATCCACCATCTTCAGCTTCGCAACCCCACCTACATTCAGTTTCTCGAAAACCAGTTTTCCAGCCGATTCGAAAACGCCTCCAACATTTATATCCACTATTCTCCCCCCGTTGATCTTTGCTACGCCACCCACGTCAAGC
>JBNAVT010000071.1:0-3950 GCA_049700215.1 Thermoproteota archaeon | reverse complement strand
GGTCTACGGGAGGACAAAAGCCATACTGCTCCTGAACCTGGTGTCGGTAGCCGTGAGCACTGTTTTCCTCCCCGTCGTCTGGTTTTTAAACCTGGAGGGGCTGGCTGTGGTGAGGGGGTCTGCAAGCCTGCTGACGTTCCTCCTCTCACTCCACCTCCTGTCGAAAAGCGTTAAGATAGGGATTGATTGCGAAACGGGCTTCAAGGCGGTGTCGGCATCAGCCGTAATGGCCGTCGCGGTTACGGTGATCCAGCAGGTTGCGTACAGCAGGTTTCTATTGCCGTTATACGTCGCTACAGGCGGAGTCACCTATCTGGCGATGGTTAGGATGCTAAGGGTGCTGAACAACGAGGACGTCCATCTCGTCCAGCAGGTAGCTGGGGGAAGGCTGGCGAAATACGTGGCTAAGCCCTAGGGCTTTAGCGGAGACATCGTCAAAGCTGAGCGCGCGCTAGGAGGAGGCTTTAGCAAATGTTAAGGAGGCCTGGAATTAGTGCTTGAAAAGTGTGAGAAAGGGCATAAGCTGGTTGAGCTAATTATCTAAGCTTCCTGCTGAACGAATTAGTGGATACTCTCTAAGTTGGTTTTGAAAAGGCTGCAGAGTTTAATCAGGAAAGGTTTAAATTTACACGCTTTATTCAACTCTAGTATGTCTTTACCAGTTGTCGTAGACGAGTTTCCACTTTTTAAAGAGAGGGAGAAGAAAGAGCGTTTTCTACTCGTTTTAGGTCTTCTCGCATCTAGGACCATAACTCTGGCTAAGGCTGCGGAAATACTGGGGCTTTCCCGCTCTGAGTTATCGGCGATACTTAGGACCATCGGCTTCAAATACGAATACTTGGATGAGGAGGAGGCTCAGCAGGAGACCGCTGCTGGCAAAGAGTTGATGAAGAAGCTAGGTTGAAGGCTGTGGCGAATACCTCGGTTATTCTGGCTTTTAGTAAACTGGGTTACTTAAAACTGCTTAGGGAAGTGTTTGATAAGATTGTTGTGAGCGAATCTGTTTTTGAAGAAGTAAAGGATAGCGAAGTATTTACACAGTTAAGCGAATTAATCCACATGGGTTTTATGGAGGTTACAAAGGTTGTGAAACCAGGTCTTCTGGATTTAATGTCATCAAGTCTTGGTAAGGGTGAGGCTGAGGCCATAGCTTTAGCCTCAGAGTTAAAAGCTGACTTTGTATTGCTCGATGACTTGAAGGCTCGCAAGACTGCAAGAAAGTTAGGCTTGAAGGTGATGGGAACACTAGCTGTATTAAAAACGCTTATTCACAAAGGATCAATTACAGAAACGCCCGAATATTTGTGCAAGAGGTTGATTGATCAGGGTTTCTGGATTGATGAAAAACTATGCACAAAGATACTTGGGGAGTAAGACCGGATTTTGGGGGGGTTACTACTTGATAAATTCTTTAACAATGCTTTTGACGAGTTGATGAACGAAGCGAGAGATACGCTAGAGCGCGCGCTAAATAGGGTCATATAGAATCAATCTGTCTCAAACGGATGGTTTATACTCGTGCTAACGGCAGGATCGGCGATATTTCTTTAGCTGCGTCGGGGGAGCTTTTGTTCACCAACTACCCGACTAAGCCCGGTAGGCTGTGGCGTTTAACCAAAGGGTTTGAGACTCTAGTCTACGAGGCTTCTAAGGCTGCCTACGATCTCTATGGCGTTGCTTTTCGGGGAGTGGTGATTTTTACGTTTACTGCCCTTATACCGGCGAGGTTCCTTGTATATTTATAATTTTTAAGAACGCTTAAATACTGGTTGGTGAGAATACCGTAATGGACATGGCTGAGATCGTTGTAAGGATTCCGACCGAGGTTAGTGAGGAGCTTCTCGCCAAGTTGAAGAAGGATATAGATGTGGTGGTGCGGCTTAGGGTTGCGAGGGAATTGTTGCTGAAGGAATGGGGTGAGAGGTTTGCTAGAAGCGTTCTGACGGAGGAGGAGTGTCTAACTCTCGGCAGGGAAGTCAACAGAGCATCTTTAAAGCTTTGGAAAGAGAAGGGATGGGTGGAATAGGATACTTTCCGCTTCACGCTCTTCTCGACGAATGGTGCTGGTGAGCATTTTTGAAACTGATTGTTGATACTAACATCCTGTTTTCATTCTTTAGAAAAGACTCTGCAACTAGGAGAATCATCACAATGGTTGATTTATTCGAATTCTACACTCTTAGGTCAAGGTTCGATGAGCTCTTTAAACATAAAGAGGAGGTTTGCGCTAAGGCTAACATTACTGCCGAGGAGTTTTTAAAAACCTTGGATGAAATCAGGATTTTCGTCGAAACAATAGGGGATGAAGAAGTAAAGCAATATGGTGGAGAAGCCAAAAAGTTGGCCCCGCATGAAGAGGATGTTCCATGTTTTGCTCTAGCTCTCGCCTTAAACTCTCCCATATGGTCGAATGAGAAAGAGTTCAAGAATCAGGATAAGGTCAAGGTTTTCTCAACTTCGGATCTAATAGACCTTCTTTCAAAACTAGGAATAGAGGAGAGATGAATTGTTAGTGTCCACGTGATATGAGTATGTCAAAATCAGCTAGGAATGCTGTTAAGCGTTGTCCAATTGTTTTGCTAATATTCTTGGTTTTCCTACCTCTGTTTGTCAGTTACGTACGCGCGCTCTCTATGGCGTTGCTGTTTCGACGGATGGTGATGTCTATGTTTCCTGCCCATATACTGGTGAGGTTCTCAGGATTGCTCGGGGCGGTGGTGTCTTCACTGTATACGTTAGGGCTGATAAGAAAGTTGGCCCCCTAGCTTTCGCCCCTAACGGGACGCTCTTCTTTGCTGAGCCTATTCCCCCCGAGGGATACCAGTCTGTTTTCAGGCTTGTTCCGCAAGGAGCCATCACGGCCTCAGGCTCCATGGCCGCGGTCTTGGTTTTCACTTCGCCCATCGCGATAGGCGGCATAGCCTTCAACAGTAGGGGCGAGCTCTTCTTCAGCGACGGCCCCAGGGGTAGGCTCTGGAAGGTTGTTAACGGTAGCGCGCGCTTTAACAGCCAACGTTTCTAGGCTTGTTCTCAATCTTAGAGACCTATTCGGGTTTCCGTTGCAGGATGTCCGGGTATCCTTAACCATGCCGGACGGCTCTAGCGTGAACGGCGCTACTGATGAGAACGGGGTGTTTACTCTCAACCAGATACCTGTTGGCAGGGTTAACGTTGTTCTTGAATCGGGCTTTGAGAAGAGGATGCTGAGCCTCAATCTTAACGGGGACGTGGTTGAGGTTTCGCAGGTCTTTAACTTCTCATGGGCGACGATCTTGACTTTCGCGGTTCTTCTCATCCTCGTTTTAATCATCCTACCCCAGACTAGGAGGCGCATTGCGAAAGCGTTTCCAATAGAGGTTTCGATAGAGGAGTATCGTAGTGTTGTCTCAGCCTACCTTGAATCCCTGTCTTCAAGGGGACTTAATGTTGAGGAGGCGCTTGAGGTTGGGAAAGGCGAGGCCAGGATTCTCCTGGGCGAGGGCAATATTCTGCCCCGCTTAAAGAATGAGGTTAACCATGCCGTCCTCCTTGTTTCAGACCCTTCATTCATTCCTCCAAGGAGGGAGGTCAGGGTTCTGGCTGAGGCTTCTGAGCCAGAGAAGGATTTGGAGAGTGTTTCTAGGCTTGTGAAGGAGTATTCTGAGAAAACAGGGTTGAGGGCCCTCGGGATACTTGTCTGTGAAGAGGTTGCTGACGGCTTGCTTAACTTGGTTAAAGGGTTGAAGGATGTGGAGGTGGTATGCGCAACTAGGAGGAGCCTAGGAGTTTAGCGCGCGCTATGATACCGGATAAAGAAGACTCTTGCCAGATCATCTGTAATAGGTTTTTCACACTAGCGCGCGCTTTGGAAATGTTTAAATAGCTAATCAAAGAAAATAAAAATAAAATGGCAAAGGTTGCAGCTAAGGTTCCAAGCTGGATTTCAAAGGTCTTGCTTCCAGAGATAAGGA
>JBNAVT010000070.1:0-4025 GCA_049700215.1 Thermoproteota archaeon | reverse complement strand
ATTTTCCACCCTTTCCATGCGAAAAGACTTATTAATGCGTCCGTTTAACCCAAAGAAGGGTAAATTAAATGTCGGAGGAACTGTCGTTAGCGGCTATGTACAGGATTCTCCGTAAGTCTGGAGGAGAAAGAGTGAGCGAGGAGGCTGCGGAGGAACTGTCAAGGATACTGGAGGACATAGGCGTGAGAATAGCCAGGGATGCTGCGCAGCTCGCAGTATTCGCGAGGAGGAAGACGATTCGCGCGGAAGACGTTAGGATGGCTGCTAAACGCTACATGTCCCAGATCCCGGGTGCTTAAGCCAACACAGATCTAGCGGACGTGCGTTAAGCCGTGTGGATGAAGATTCAGCAGTATATCCTTGCCCTTTGAAGAGACGGTATGTTGCCAATGTGCAGCGTTCGCAGGATAGGTTGACACGATAAATTTATAGTTTATAGTTAAACCAGGCTATAGGGTTGTAGACATTGCCCATAAACGAGGTTGAGATAATCGATGTAAAGGACGAGCATCTCGAGCAAATCATCAAGATGATCGCTAAATTCGGTGTGCCATCGGGCGCCGACCATTATAAGAGTGTGGAGAAGCTGAAAAAGTACATGGAAGAGGGTGAAAAACGTGGCAAAGTTGCATTAGAGGGTCGTTCAGGAGAGCTCGTGGGTTTCATCTTTTACTGCTTGGGGTACGTATGGCTCCTGGAGCCCTTTAAGAGAGAGTTCAACAGAAGCACCGATATAGGGTATATATCTGACGTGATTGTACATCCGGATTTTCAAAGAAGAGGAGTTGGCAGTAGGCTTGTGAAAGCCGCTGAAGCCGATCTCGCTACAATGTGAGCTCGCAAGGCGACTTTGATCACGAGCAAGGGAAACCATGGTGCTCAGGCTTTCTTTAAGAAGCTTGGTTATACTGTTTCTGGGCAGACTGATGTAGTTGGGTTTGAAAAGATTCTATAAATCGATGCTTCGTTAGCAAGAACGCGTTGACCACTTTCACCGCATGCCTTAGCGACCATCAAAGATTCGAAGACTAAGATTTAGCAAGAATCTGTGTTTTTGAGGAGTGAGTGTAGCATTATTCTTTCAAATTAATTATGATCGGTATTATCCGTGAAGACGTTCCACATACTAATGACTCCTGCGCGTAATCGGAGCGCTGGTTCAACGGATGTTCGCATACCCGTATGAGAGTGGTCGACGATCCTGCTCCAAGACCTGTGTCGTGCTTCAACTCGTTTCTCTCATCACAGGATCCTGATCCCCTCTTCATCCATGGTTTCAACCCATTTAGAGCCCTCGAGTTCATGATACTCTTTAAGAGATAGGATGTGCAGCTCTATTCTCGGCAGCCTAATATTCCTCCTCAAGGTTCTATATACATCGTCCTTTATGCATCGCGTGTCGTCGAAAACCACGAGTAGATAAGCGCGCGCTAAGAATTACTAGGATAATTGTCCGCACACAGGATTGTCCCTAGATAGAACGTAGCTGTAAGAAAAAGGGTTCCAGCTATGCTTTAGCGCGTGCCCAAGCTATATGTCTAAAAGAGTCTTAATCCTCCTTTTCTAGGAGACTCTTCCCACACATTTTAGACTGGCATCTTCCTATATGAAAACGTGCTGCAAATGCTCACAATAATGTAGGCTTCCTGCTGGAAAACTCCCGCTGTAAAAATGGGTGTTGCATATTATGAAAAAGAGGAGACAAGGATAAAAGAAAAAACTTATATGCTGTGAATTTCTGCCGCAAGCCAGGGTGGTGCGGTTGCCCCGCCAATTCACCGTTCACGGAAGAAAAGCTTGATGAAAACATTAGTATACAGACTAATCGTAGACCCTGTAGCTTTACTCATAACGTATATTATGACGGGTGAACTGTCAGGTTCCATACTTGCAGTGCTATTGATAGAGATGTTCTCAACAGTATTCTACTATATACTTGATAGACTTATGTAAAGTTTAACATCATACTTGAACTATTATTTTTTCCGAGAGAACAGCGCTTGCTCAAGTGCTGAATTCACAAAAATAGAGAATCTTTACTATGATGCTGGTGTGTAGTAAACCCTTATTTCCATTTTTCGCGCGTTACCTGACCTTATATGTCTAGCAATACCTTAACCCTGGCTCCACACGGCGACCTGTCTATCTCCATGTCGTGGAGGGTTACCGCCTTCACCTGTGTCCCACTGGTGTGCCATCCGGGCTTAAACCTTTCACCCGTCATCACGGCTTTGAGAACATACTTGGAGTTCTCCCTCTCTATCTTCACGTTGAAGACTGAGAAAACCGTTTGCTCAGCGTCAAGCCTGATCAGGATTGCTTCCAGCCACTTGTAGAGAAGCATCTGGAGATCCTCGGCTTCAACAGTCTCCTCAACAGTCTGCTCAGGCCTTATTCTTGAAACGTCTGTTATGATCCCTGTTAATCCTAGTGCAGCGTTCTCGAAAGCCTCCTCCAGGCTTCTCCCGTATGCTTGAACATACACGTCGGAAGTGTGTTCAGGATAGTCGTACTTCCCGGGACAGGGCTTCACGCTTAAAAAAAAAGCTGGGGAGGGGATAAATATTTCCCTCCTCGCGTAGCTCGGAGAATGCTGGCAAGTCCTCCTGTTCCATATTTTCCTCCTACCTTAATCCTGCGAGCGCCAGTATTCTTAGGGCGAGCCCGCCTAGGGCTAGGGCGAGAAAAACCTCTGAAACAGTTATGACTAGGGCTTTCCTCCATCCGAACTCCATCACTAGGGTTGCGATCGTCGCCACGCATGGAATGTAGAACATGCTGACGATCGTGAAAACCGTCATTTGAACCGGTGTCAACGCTTGAGCCAGGTCGGTGGTGCCAAGCAGGGTGGTGAGCATTACGAGCGCAAGCTCTTTTCTCAAAACCCCGAACAAGAGTGTTACGCCTGTCTCCACGGGGAGGCCGAGCCAATCCACTGTGACGGGGGCCAGCAGGCTTGTGAAAACGCTCAGTATTCCAAGCGCCTCTAGAAGCTTAACCGTGAGCGTTGACGCGATTATCAGCGGAAAGGCTATTTTAAGGAACTCGAGAAGCCTGAACCACGTCTGGCTTAAAACAGTCTTGAGGTGCGGCAGCCTGTAGTCAGGCATCTCCATTATCAGCCCCGTCGGCTCGCCAGGCAGTATTTTGAAGGCGAGCCTCCCTAGGAGGAGGATTATCAGCAGGTCGAGCGCGTAGAGCACCAGGGCCCACTGTATTCCTATGAATCTCCCAACTAGGCCGAGTATTATGACTGTTCTGGCGGCGCACGGCACCAGGGTTGTGACGAAGGCTGCGATAAGCCTCTCCCTCTGGGTCTCCATTATTCTGCACCCTAGGCATGCTGGAACATTGCAGCCGTATCCTAGTAGCAGGGGTATGAAGGCTTTCCCGTGAAGCCCCATCTTGTGCATTACGCTGTCCATTAGGAAGGCTATCCGGCTCAGGTAGCCGGAGTCCTCCAGGAAGTACAGGGCCAGGTAGAACGGGGCGACGTAGGGCAGCGCTATCGTTGCCCCAGCTATAAGTCCTTCGGCAACGCCTCCCCAGAGGAGCTGCCCGAGAAACCCTGTTCCGAAAAACCCTTCGAAAAACGGTTTAAAACCGTAGAGAAGGCTGCTTAAAAGCTCTGAGAAAACGTTTCCCACGGTGAAGACGAAGAGGAACATTGAGAGCAGTGTCGCAGCCATTACGATGTATCCGGCGACCCTGTGCGTGGTTACGCTGTGAAGCTTCTCGCCTAGGGTTGGTTTCAACGGTGGGACGAGCCTCTGCACTTCTCTAGCTATGTTGTTGGCAGCCTGGTAGCGTTCAGAAGTTATCAGGGTCGGGCAGGAGTGGCCGTGGAGCCTTTCAAGCTCCTCGCCGAGGCTTCTCGCAAGAGCCGCCGCCTGGGGATTCGCTTTTTCAACCTCCTCCTGAATCTCCCTGTCGCCCTCAAGGAGTTTTATCGCTACGTATCTCGCCGGGTACGGGAGGCCGATGTCTCTAACTGCTTCAGCAAGTCTTTCTATTCTTTGCTCAAC
>JBNAVT010000069.1:0-4027 GCA_049700215.1 Thermoproteota archaeon | reverse complement strand
GTCCGCCTTGTCCTTTGCCGCTCTTCTCCTCATCATCCATTATGGGCGCTCCGGCGCGCGCGCTAAATTTACCAACGTAAGGTTTATATTTGCTGTCTTCAGTCGGCCCGAGGAACGGCATTTAAGGGCGAATCCCCTGAAGAAATCGCGTTATAAAGGCCACTATTGATACCAGGGAAGCAATGGTAGCCTGTTGGAAATTTTTGCTTACCAGCAAGTAAACATCCATCACCTCGGTTAAACATCGGGTTATCATATCCGGGGGCCTGCGAGAGGGATGCCACCCAGGTTTCAGCACGCGCTTTGTAGCACGCATTATGGATCCCTGACACGAGTACCAGAGCTAGTATGCTGAGAAGCTTCCAAAAAGGGCTGAAGAAGCATAGGCAAGTTAGGTTTGATACATGAAGTTATAAAGTATTGAAAAATATGAAGTATAAGTGCGGAGGGTGGGATTTGAACCCACGAACCCCTTCGGGACGAGGTCCTGAGCCTCGCGCCTTTAACCAGGCTTTGCCGCCGCTTTGCTTTGGCGACCTCCGCAACTGCCCTGGTTTTGGCAGGGCTGTTTCAAGCGTATTTTGTTGCCAGTCCCCTAATAAATTTTGTCATTTAAGGTTTTCCATTATCATGCCTTCTCTGTTCATAAAGTCCACTAAGGCTTCCTCCGATTCGAATATTCTAGTAGAATAGTAGTTGAAAAACGGGCTTTCAGGCCCCTTGTAAACTACGAAGACCTTCTTGTTATTGCTGAAACCATAAGTCATTTCTGAAAGCACGCCGGGAGACATTACTTGCGAGAAATAATAGACTATGAGGAAATCACTCTGGTCTATGAGCTGGTAGTCTCTCGCAACAATCTGGTCGAGCAGGTCTTCAACAACATCTTCGATTTCACCAATGCAGATCTCTGTCTTAACGCCATTCTCCACAACTACCAGTTTTTCTCCTCCAGTATCCTTCAGCTCCCTAAGCTTGTAGAGTAGGAGAGAATCTTCTATTTCACCCGGGTCGAACACGGTTAGACCAAGCGTTCTAAGCCTGTTTTTAAACCGGTCTTTGCCAGCGAGCTTAGCCTCTCGGTTTTCTATGTGCGTTATAGGGTAGCTAAGGTATACCTTTTTCGAATACTGTTTAAACATGAGGTTGAAGAGGGTTTCCGGCGGGGAAGAAAAAGGAACAATGTAGAAAGGCCTTCTACGATAGTCGGCAATGCTCTTGGTTAAGAGGGTTTCCTCATCTCTCCAAACAAGTATTTCCTTGAGGGTTAGACGCCCTCTCCATTGCGTAGAGGATTCAAGCCTAATTTTAATAGGTAACGCGGAGTCTGAGATTGTTATGAAAGCGTCTGGAGACAACTCGTTAAGATAGTGAAAGTCAAACGCTTGGAAAACGTGTTTCTTCCACCTGAAGCAGGCGTGCGTACTTATGACAATATTCTCATAGTTTTCCGCTTCCCTTATGATCTGCTCGAAAACCGTTGCCCTCAGAAAGTTTAGGGAGGAGGGGGAGAGGTCAAGTATCTTATCCTCCTTTATCTCGACACCGAGCTTCCTTGCCGCTTCAAACATCATGCTGCCCACAGAGAAAAGCTTAACCTTGGTATTCCTTGCCTCCGCGAATTCGACGAATCTCTTAAGATGCGTCTCCCGGCCACTGCCACTGATTCCTGTTACCACTATCCTCAAATATCCTCTGAGAATTCTAAGTAGATCTTTAACTTAAAAGAATTTATACTCTGCAGAATGCTGAAAGGAAGCTTCCAGTAAGAGTTAGCCTTATATAAGGCCTTTTAAACCAAGAGAATGAAATGAGGGTCGTAATTGCAAAAGATTATGAAGAGATGAGCAGGAGAGCTGCAAAAATAATAGCTGGGCAGATAAGGAGGAAGCCGAATTCTGTCCTAGGCCTAGCTACGGGCAGCACGCCCCTTGGTACCTATAAGGAGCTGATCAGAATGCATAGGGAGGAGAGCCTAGACTTCTCGAAGGTAGTAACTTTTAACCTCGACGAGTATTATGGGTTGCCCCCTACACATCCCCAAAGCTACCATTATTTCATGTTTGAAAACCTCTTCAACCATATTAATATAAACCCGAGAAATGTGCATATACCTGACGGTCTTGCTAAGGATGTTAAAGCCTTTTGCGAAAAATACGAGGAGGAGATCAGGAAAGCAGGGGGAATAGACCTACAGCTCTTGGGAATAGGTAGAGATGGGCATATCGCCTTTAACGAGCCTGGCTCCCCCCTGATGGGAAGAACCATGCTAGTAGCGCTGGCAGAGGAGACAATAAAGGATAATGCACGCTTCTTCAGAAGCGAGACTGAAGTTCCGAGACTCGCCGTCACGATGGGTTGTGGAACCATTATGGAGGCTAGAAAAATAATACTTTTAGCTAACGGCGAGGGAAAAGCGGATGCTATAGCAGCTACGGTAGAAGGCCCGGTAACATCCCAAATAACTGCTTCAATACTGCAAATGCACCCTGACACAATAGTTATTATTGATGAGGCTGCCGCGGCGAAACTAAGGAGGAAAGATTACTACAGGCATGTGAATAGACTGTTAGAGGAGCAGGGACTCTAGGATATCGTAGCCGTCGTATACCCAAGCGATTAAGTAGTCAGCTGAGTCAAAATTTTCACGGTAGCGTAGACACCTACATAGCAAGCAGCATCGTACGACCTATTCTTAATTATGGTTCTATTGGAACGGTAGCATCTATTCTACCCATTGCTTCAGAATGATGAGTAGAAACAAGCGCCGGGGGCAGGAGTTTCCGGCCTATGCCTTTTGAACCTGCGCTCCCCGTCAAGGGGAACCGGGTCTCTCCGCAAAGCGCGCTCGAGCCCAGCGCGATAACCACTCCGCCACCCCGGCCCAGTAAAGATATTCTCTTATCTCTCTTTTATGGTTTTCTGTCAAGCTCGCAAGCCTATAGAAATGTGCTTGCTTAAGCGCATGTTAACAGTTGATTTACATGGATTATAGGAACTCATTCTACGCGCGCACGGGATCGCCGTAAGCATTATATTTTTAAAGGTTCAGCCATATTATTCATGGAGATGAATCCTAGACTTAGGAAGAGGTTCGTGGATTCAGTAGAATATCTTCGTAGAATGGATTTCTTTCAAGATTACTCCAACTTATCGTCAGAAGAGATTCTTGAAAAAATTTTTCGCGGGGAAATCAATTATCCACATAATTGGTGGTACGAGGAACCTCGAGCCTCTTGGAAAAATGCCAGCGCGCGCTACGAGGCGGTGGTCCCGGTTCGACGGGCGACACTTCAAGCTCTCCGTAGACCCGATGAGGGTTATCTCATCCCCCTACACTTTGAACGCTTCAACAGGATTAGTGTGCAAGCCCATCGGCAATAGGATTATCCTGGAGAGGAAGAGCGTGGCCAGGGTTCTCGACGAGGCTAATCCAGCCCTGGCGATATGGCCCCTTTCAGTTACCCCTGAGCGATTGAGCGATGATCATGCGCGCTAAAAACAGGGTTGTCGGAGGAAGGGGTAACCCTGTGAGGACAGCCCTAATAAGAAAGCTTTATCTGAAGAATTCGCCTTCCATACTTGTAATGGCTTGGCGCGCCCGCCCGGGTTTTCTTCACGCCGTATTCCTCTCATCAATCCTCGCGTCTCTCCTCCTAACTGGTTTAGGCCCCCAGCCGAATAGGTCAAGTGTCTCGGCAACACCCTCATCCTATTCTTGGAGCAGCCTTAGGGTCGACTCGGCGAGCATAGCTTACTCCGTCGATGAGAGAGCATGGTACGGCGGGACAGGATACCTCAGCATCCCTACGAGTGGTCCCGGCACCTACAGCGATTGGAAGGAGTGCGTCGCAACCGTTACGATACCCGATGGCGTTTCCGCAGGGGTTTACGTCTGCGGCGACGACCGTAATCCTCAAACACCTCCCTATGATGGTCGCTGGCGCGTGTTCGACAAGTACCTCAGGGTCTATGTCGACAATGTTAAGGTTTACGAGCTCACGGGCTACTGGTGGGCAAGCTGCTA
>JBNAVT010000068.1:0-4416 GCA_049700215.1 Thermoproteota archaeon | reverse complement strand
GGGGGAGTGTTAGCCGAGGATGGTTGAAGCCTCTGCGCTGCTAGAGAAGGTGGTCAGGGCTACTGGCGAAGCGCGGGAGAAGATTGTAGCCAAGGGTGTTTCAGAGCATCTTAAAACTATTCTGAGAGAGGTTGACGCTGAAATAGTTGAGCTGTGCAGCAGGCTCGGGGTCTCCTCCTCCAGCGAGGTTGAGAAAAAGTATATGCTGGGGCGGCTTGGGGAGGAGGATACGTGGCGCCTGTTCTTCAGGCTGAGCCACCTGGAGGAGCGTAGGGAAACCCTGGAGAAACTTTTGGAGGAGGCCAGTGTTGAATAGGAAGGATGCCTACAGGCTTATCTGCAGGATTGCTGAAATGAGCTTCGCGGACATAGTTAATGGGGCAGGCTTCAACGACGACTACGCGAGGATTTTCCTGAAGGACGGGAGCTTCATGGAGGTCTGGCTATACAGGGATGAAGACCTCATGGGGAGGTATGCTTTCCACTGGGAGAGGACGAGCGTAGACGGCAGGATCTATAGGCACGACAACCTGCCGCACGCGAAATGGGGGCGGGTCGAAACCTTCCCCAAGCATTTCCACGACGGGGCTGGGTGGAACGTTGTCGAAAGCCTTATTCCGGAGGAGCCTGTAACCGCCGCCGAATACTTTCTGAACTTCGCCAGAATCAAGCTGAGAAAGGGGAAACGTGAAATTTGAGGACCGTCCAGCATGGTTAACGCGCACATGCTGGAGAAGCATAAAGCCTTGAACAGGAAGCTGCTAAGAGCGCGCGCGCTTGAAAATTACATTAATGAAAGATTAGCGTGTACACCTAGATCTTAGTGTTAAAATGAGGGTTGCGGTAATCCTGGGCACGAGGCCGGAGATAATAAAAATGTCCCCGGTGGTCAGGCAGCTCCAGGAGAAAAGAATAGACTTCTTCATTCTCCACACTGGTCAGCACTACTCCTACAACATGGATAGGGTTTTCTTCGAGCAGCTTGGCCTCCCGCAGCCGAAGCATAATCTTGAAGCAGGCTCTGGGTCGCATGGCGAGCAGACGGGGAGAATGCTGATCGGGATAGAGAAGGTTTTGATGGAGGAGAAGCCGAATATAGTTCTGGTTGAAGGAGACACTAACAGCGTTTTAGCCGGGGCCCTTGCCTCTGTGAAAATCGGGATACTGGTTGGTCATGTTGAAGCAGGCCTGAGAAGCTTCGACAGGAGCATGCCTGAAGAGGTTAACAGGGTTCTCGCAGACCATGTTTCAGACTACTTGTTCGCGCCGACGGAGAAGGCTAGGGAAAACCTTTTGAAAGAGGGGATCGCGGAGGAGAAGATTTTCGTAACCGGGAACACGATAGTCGACGCCGTATGCCAGAACATTAGGCTGGCCGGGGAGAAAAACAGTGTTTTAGAAACCATAGGGGTTGACGGTGGAGGCTACTTCTTGGCGACGGTTCACAGGCAGGAGAACGTTGACAGCAAGCAGAGGTTCAGAAGCATACTGGAAGGGTTGAAACTATTGCACGAGGATTTCGGAATGCCGGTTGTCTACCCGGTTCACCCGAGGGCGAGGAGGAGAATGCGGGAGCACGGGTTAGACTGTGGCTCACTAACCTTGGTTGAGCCCCTCGACTACCTTAGCTTCCTCCAGCTTGAAAGCAATGCTAGGCTAGTACTCACGGACTCAGGCGGCGTTCAGGAGGAGGCGTGCATACTCAGAGTGCCGTGCGTAACCCTCAGGTACAATACTGAGAGGCCTGAAACCCTTGAGGTGGGTGCGAACATTATTGCTGGAACAGAGCCCGGGAGCATTCTCGAGAAGACCAAGCTCATGATGGCGAGGAAAAGAGACTGGGAGAACCCGTTTGGCGACGGCAGGGCTGCTGAGAGAATAATAAGCATTATTAGCAACACCGTTGGAAAATAATGGTGTTACCGTTGGCGGCGCTTTCAGGAGAGGGGGAAGGAGCATGGGTAGCTCAACCAGCACCGGCGAGTTCAAGTATCGCATGATGATCACGGTGGAGAAAGAGAGCCTGCTCGACGAGTTGGGGAAGAAGCTTGAAAAAGTCGGCAGCATACTGTTCGCCTATGTTTACGGGGGGTTTGTAGAAAGAGGGTTCTTCAGAGACGTTGACGTCGCCGTTTGGATAGAGGACTCTGGAGAAGCCTTCAGGCACGAGGTTGAGCTGTCCTCCAAGCTTGAGGCTGAGCTTAAGAATCCAATCGATGTTCACGTGCTTAACGAGGCCCCGCTTCCGTTGAGGCACATCGTCTTCACCAGGGGGAGGCTCTTATTCTCCAGGGATGAGGAAGCCAGGATCAGGATTGTTGACGAAACGATTAGGCAGTACGCGGATTTACGCATGTTAAGGTCCCTCGGGTGATGCGGATGGCTAAGATACTGGTTACCGGGGGGCTTGGCTTCATAGGCTCCAACCTTGTTAGGGAGCTGAGGAAACGTGGGCACGACGTTTGGCTCTGCGACCTGAGGCACTCGGAGGACCCTAAGTCGGTGAGGTGCGACGTAAGCGTCTTCAGACAGGTTGAAAGGCTTTTCGAGTCCCAGGGCTTCGAGTATGTTTACCACGCTGCCGCCGAATACGGGAGGTGGAACGGGGAGGACTATTACGAGAACCTTTGGATGACTAACGCCGTTGGGACTAAGAACATCCTAAGGATGCAGGAGAGGAAAAGGTTCAGAATGGTTTTCTTCGGGAGCGCCGAGGTATACGGGGATTACGACGGGGTGATGAGCGAGGACGTTATGGACAGGGTTCCGATAAGGCAGATGAACGACTACGCGATGAGCAAATGGGTTAACGAGATGCAGATACTGAACTCCGCAGCCATGTTTGGAACCGAGACAGTTAGAGTAAGGCTTTTCAACGTCTACGGTCCGGGTGAGCACTACACGCCATACCGTGGGTGGATACCTAGGTTCATATTCAAGGCTCTACGCGACGAGCCTTACACCGTCTACCTCGGCCACAAGAGGACCCTGGAGTATGTTGAGGATGTTTGCAGAACCCTGGGCAACATTATCGACGTTTTTAAGCCGGGCGAGGTGTACAACCTGGGCGGGGACGAGCAGTACGAGGTCAAGTATGTTTCAGACCTGATTCTAAGGATCCTGGGGAAGGATGATTCAAGGGTGACTTATAGGGAGGCTGAGCCCTTCACGACAAGGGTTAAGACGCCTGACTCCACTAAGGCTAAAAGAGACCTGGGTTTCAAGCTAACCATGCCGGTTGAAGAAGGAATGAGGAGAACGGTGGAATGGTTCAAACAAATATATGGGAAATAGCCGAGCAAAAAATACTATTGACATGATAATTAGTGGTTATTGTTTCTGAGTACGTTCTTAAACACATTCTACGGAAACACCGGGATATTACTAGGCTTATGGGTATTGAAAACGTGGAGGAACTAAGGAAGCTTATAACCAGTGTTATTGAAAAACCTGATGGAACATATGTAGACACCTTTGGCACTAAATATTTCTTAAAAAAGACCGACGAACTCTATTTTAACACAATAGTTGCCGGGGATTCTGTCAAGACAGCATATTTAATAAGCGCGAAGTCATATAAGAGATTTAAAGAGAAGAAATGGGTACAACGTCTCTACTAGACCTCGACGTTAAACAAATACTTTCCAAAGCGCAGGAGTTGACAGGTGTAAAAATGCCGGTTGAAATAATCGAGATATCAATCGTGCCAACGGAAGACATCCTGTACGTAAGGTTTAAAGAGCCGGGGGAAGCGGAGCTTGGGGAGCCGCTCCACCCGAAAATACACGTTTACAGGGATAAGGACACGGAGGAAATAACGGCTCTCGAGATAATAAACCCGGGAGAGCTTTGAAAAATATCTGTGCTAATGAAGCAGCCGTCCCTCTAAATGCTTAAACAAGTAGCCCTCCCAAAAACTCAAATATTTCAACCCGGATCTTAAACCATGAGTAACCCGAGCATATTGAGCAGTTACACTGGGGAAAGAATCCTGATAACGGGTGGAGCGGGATGCATAGGGACAAACCTTACTAGGATGCTTCTGAAAGCAGAACCTGAGAAAATAGTTATAATAGACGACTTCTCAGCATCATACGAGTGGAACATTCCTAAGGATCCCAGAGTTGTGCTGGTAAAAGGGAGCATACTGGACGAGGAGAGGATGAAAAGGGCTTTCAGCTATAAGCCGCATTACGTTTTCCACCTTGCAGCACACTTCGCGAACCAGAACAGCGTGGACCATCCTGAAACAGACCTTCTAGTAAACGGTCTGGGAACCCTGAAGACACTGGAGTACGCGAACCTTGCCGGCGTTGAAAGATTCGTTTTCGCATCCTCAGGCTGCTCAGTCTACGGAAGCCAGGCGCCACTACCCTTGAGGGAAGACTTCGTATCCCTACACCTTGACACGCCGTA
>JBNAVT010000067.1:0-4468 GCA_049700215.1 Thermoproteota archaeon | reverse complement strand
AAAAACGAGGAGAAATACCCGGCTGAGAAATATTTCGGACGCGCCCGGTGAAAAGAGGCGCGTGAAACCCTTCCTTCTTCAGCAAAGCAAAAGCATGCTTCACTAAGCATCATAAGGGCATTTCCGCGTGTCTGAGCGCGCGTAACGTAAATAACTATAGCCTATTCCATGTTTCAGTCTTGTGGGGATCCTCTGCCTTCACTATTCTCCGCTGAACCTTATTTAGTGTCCTTTCAGCCGGGTTCCTCCTGTCCACGACGAGAAGCATTTTGTTACTATCCTGGTGATGAACCCTTTTATTCCTCAACCAGCTTAAGCCAGCCTTCACCAACCGCGAACAGCTTACCTTTCAAATCTTTCACTCTTTCTAAGAGCAGTGCAGTCGCGTTCACCAGTTTTCAGGTTTAGGAGGATGGATTAGGAAAACAACTATACCATAGAATTCTTCGGGTGGAAATAAGTCATATGTAGGAGGATAGCTAGGAGGCACAGGGTTAAGGCTTGCTGCACCATTACAACAGGCATCTTCATAACGATAGCTGCGAACGCGGCTGAGGAGGCTGCGAGAGAAGGGGAAAACCTAGGTTTTCCCCACTGGCGTACGCTGAAGGCAGGCGGTTTCCTGAACGAGAAATACCCCGGCGGCGCTGAGAACCATAGGAGGCTCCTGGAGAAGGAGGGCTTCACGGTTGTTCGAAAAGGCAGTAAGCTTGTTGTTAAAGACTATGAGAAATACTTGGCTGAATTATAGCGTGACCCTATGTTTATATAAATCCGGCTAAGCGTATTATTGTTTATGAGTCAGACTCCGCAGGTGTTTGAAGAGGAGGTTGTGAAGAAGGTTTCCATCAAATACTTGCTCTATCTTCCTAAAGACTATGACAGGAAGCCTGGTTTAAAGTGGCCCGCGATCCTTTTCCTGCACGGGATGGGCGAGAGGGGTGATAATCTTGAGCTCGTCAAGAAGCATGGGATCCCGAAGATCGTTGAGAAGAAGAGAAGCTTCCCTTTCATCGCTATTTCGCCGCAGTGCCCCTCGTACTCCATGTGGCCGATGATGGTGGATGAGCTCCGCGACCTTCTGCTGGACGCTTTGAAACGCTATCGTATCGACGAGACGCGCGTCTACCTTACTGGGCTGAGCATGGGTGGTTTCGGAGCCTGGCACCTGGCCTCCACTTACCCTGAGCTCTTCGCCGCCGTCGTCCCGATTTGCGGAGGCATGTTTCCCGACGAGAAGTTTCAAGAAAGGATCAGGGCTTTGAAAGACATTCCCATCTGGATTTTCCACGGGGCTAAGGATGAGCTTGTGCCCGTTGACAACTCTAAGCAGCTTTACGAAGCTCTTAAGAAGATCGGGGGGAAAGTGAGGCTCACGATATATCCTGACCTGGGTCACGACTCTTGGACAGTCACCTACGATAACCCTAGGCTCTACGAGTGGCTGCTTAAACAGAGGAAACGCCGGCCTGGGAAAACCCGTTAAATTAGTGGAGGCCCCGGGAGCCTAGCCGTCTTCCCCGTTCAGCCTCGCCGGCAACCCTGGTTTTTCTTTAGTTCTCTGAAGAGGGAAACTTTTTAAAATAGTTTCCCCATATAGAGTACGATGATAACAAGGGAAACATGGATAATAATCTTGAAAGCGACCTTTTAATCAGCTGTGCTCTAGAAGACTTGAGGCACATGCTTGATGTTTTCTACGAGGTCCACCGCGAGCAAAAGCAGAAGGTTTACCTGTTTATAGACGAGGTTCAGAACGTCTCGGGCTGGGAAAGGTTTGTGCGCAGCATCATGGATACGGAGAATATCCAGGTTTTCGTCAGCAGCTCCTCCTCAGCGCGCGCGGAAGCTTTCCCACGCTTGTTTCACACGTCTTGCTTAGCGTCTCGCTGCCGCAGTGTCTCTGTTTTCCTGAGTCTTACATGCAGTATTCCGTTGACATACTTCTCGTCCTCCAGTTCCACGTTTTTCGGCATCCGTATTCTTTCCAAAAAACCTCCCCCTCCCTTAACCTCCAACATGCCTCTGACGATTTTCACTTTCACCTCTTGGGCGGGGCCGGGCACCTTAGCCACGAACGTTATGCTTTCCTCCTCCTCAATAAGGTCGTAGAACCATTCGCGCTTCCCTAAAGAAGGAGCTTTCTGCTCTTTGAGAATTCTCTTAACCTCTATAACCCAGTATGTTAAAGCCGCGGCCGCGAGGATCCCGATCATAACACCCAGTATTCCCCCTTTCAGTTTAAACAGCACTATCAAGAGTATGACTACGGTGGCCACGGCCACCAGCAGGATTCCCAGCGGCTCATCCTGCCTCACGAGCCACACCTCCTCAGGCGAGCTCAACCGTCACGTAGTGTAGTTCAACCACGTCTTCGATGCGCACCAGGATTCCGATGTTCACTTTTCCGTCTACCCTCCAAACGAATACTCTTTTAGCCCGGTGAGTGTCGCACAGCTCCATGATTCTTTCGAGAAACAGCTGGACTCCAGCCCAGTCTTCTTCGGAAACATACCTGGTTCCACCGTAGTAGAAGGAAACGTCGGGGTTGACGGCAGTTGGCACGAGCACCGTTAAGCCTGCCTCCTCTAAAACCTTCGTCAGCCTAGCGATCCTTTCCTCCTCGCTTTTCTCGGGCGGTGGCGGCGGAGCTTCGACCCCGGCGAGCCTAGCTAGGAAAGCCCGGAAGCTTTCCACAACCGTGGATCCTAGACCCACGTAGTATTCTCCGGTGAAGTCAGCCCCCACGGTCGCGATGGTTCCCAGCTGGGTGACGACTCCACCCCCGGGCGCCGTGTAAACCGGTATGAAGAACACGTCGTAGTCTCCAATCCTGTAGAAGATCTGGTTTCCCACCCGGGGGTTTCGCAGAAGGGTTTTCAGCGTCGCGTAATCCGGGTTTCTGTCCAGCGCCTCGTTTATAGCGGTCGGGCCAAGGAGCTTGGTCTCTGATTCAAGAGGCACCTTGAAGAAAAACATCTCGCCGGTGTGTGGATAGTCGTTTCTAACCACCATGTATCCAGCGAGGTTCTCCCCCAGGGCTCCACGCAGCTCGAGCGACAGTATTCCTACAAACTCTAGTTCTTTAAAGCCGTGGGGCTTGGCTATGATGTAGTAAGTATCTAGGCCGCTGGGCACGATGTAGAACTCCTTTGCTGCAATGAAGGCTGAAGGGTCGGTGACATGGTAAAAATTGTACATGCTGATCCTCCACTCGAAGAGTTCTTCAGGATATCTGATCTGGGTCTTAAGCCATTCAGGCACGCTTGTAGAAACGTATTCGCTGTAGACTGTTTTAAAGAGTTGGCTGAAGAAGTCTTCACCAGTAATTATCAGCTGAATATCCCCGTGGTAAACATCTATCAAAGCGTATCCCACAAGCCTTCCCAGATAGTTTCCACGGCTCCAAGGCACTTTCCCAGCATCCAGAAACACCATGAGGGGCATTATCCAGAATGTTTTTTCACCGTCAGTCACCGGCCATATGTCTATGCTTTGCCCTCCGATTTCATACGTGAAATACGGGAAAAGCAGCTGCATGCGATCGAAGACATCCCTATACCTTAGAACCCGCATGGACGTTGTAGGATAGGAAAGGAGAAAGTTGGGCTCGAAAACCCAGCTTAGAGGCGGGGAAATTTCCACTCCGCCCCTGCCATCGTAGAAGTAGCCCCCTACTTCGTCGCTCATAGTTCTCCCAATGGGGTATGCTACCCATGTCTCCCGGAAGAGCCCTCCTTCCCCGTAGTAGATTCTCCTCTGGGGAAAGAACTTGGCTGCGTCAACTATTCTCCCAGTGTGAGCGTCAAGCATGAGAAAGCCGCTTGGCACATGCGTGTAGACGAAATGGGTGGCGTACCACCGGTCTTCCGGCCTAACGGTTTGAGGCAGTATGAGGTCCATTGAGGCACTCCAGTAGAGCGTTCCGTTGAAACGAATAATGTCCGCGTCTGCGAAATCAATATAGGGTATTAAACCTATCTCCGGCCTTAGTTTGTCAAACGAGCCCTGCTGGTCCCACAGGCGTACTTTTCCCAAGATCTCTCCGTGTTTCTCAACATACTCGTCGATCTGGCTTGGAGGGATTGATGATAAGCCGAATTCGTACGGCACTTCCACTACCTTGTCCAGTTCTGCAAGATGCCTGTTAACGGAGATTGTTTGAGAAACATATGGGCCAAGCATGTCCAGCTTCCTTACGTTCGCGATAGTGTTGTTGAACACCATCATTAAGCCGACGGCCAGGCCGATTATGGCTAGAATGCCTAGGTGGAGATATATTTTCCTGCCTTGCAAACCCGGTTGTACTCCTGCTTCCCTACTCCTGTCCCGGATGGCGAAGACAACTAGGGCAACGCTGGCAGCGGCAAGCCCCAGAATAAGGTACCTAGTGTTATAGTCGATGCGCGCGCGCCGCCCACCAGGATGGCGAGCGGGTCCCTCGAGCTCTCAGGGTTGAACCACCCGT
>JBNAVT010000066.1:0-4624 GCA_049700215.1 Thermoproteota archaeon | reverse complement strand
CTGGGGCTTTCCTCAAAACGGTGGTCATGGTGGAGTATGTCGAGCTGGGTAGAAACGGTTTAAAGGTTTCAGTGATAGGTTTTGGCGCTTGGCAGGCGAGTGGAAAAGCCTGGGGTGCTGATGTCGAGGACGACCAGATAGTGAAGGCGATGATTAAGGCTCACGGGCTCGGGGTAAACCTTATAGATACGGCTGAAGCATATGGCGGGGGTCATTCTGAGGAGGTTGTTGCGAGGGCAGTAAGGGAGATCGGTAGGGAGAATCTTGTTATAGCTACGAAGGTTCACGGCGGACACTTAAGGTATAACGATGTTTTGAAGGCTGCTGAACACAGTTTAAGAAGGCTTGGAGTTAGGGAGATAGACCTCTACCAGGTTCACTGGCCAGACCCGTGGGAGCAGGTTCCGCTGAAGCACACTATGCGCGCTATGGAGAGGCTTTACAAGGAGGGTAAGATCAGAGCCATCGGGGTTAGCAATTTCGCCGTCAGGGATCTTGAGGAGGCGGGTAGACACTTGTCTGAAGCAAGCATTGCTTCAAACCAGGTTAGGTATAACATGCTGCAGAGGGAGATCGAGGAGGAGGTCCTGCCCTACTGCAGGAGGGAGAACATAACGGTAATCGCGTACAGTCCCCTGGCGCAGGGAGCGCTAACCGGAAAATATGGTTTAAGCAACAAGCCTTCCGACAATATTAGGAGGGGGAACAAGCTTTTCACGGATGAGAACCTTACGGAGGTAAGCCGTCTCCTAATGGTCTTGGAGAGGATTGCTAGGGAAAGAGGCAAGACTATTGCCCAGGTCGCTATGAACTGGCTGCTTAGAGAGGGAGGCGTGGTCCCGATACCTGGTGCAAAGAACCCTCAGCAGGCGGAGGAGAACGCTGGCGCAGCAGGCTGGAGGCTGAGCGATCAGGAGCTTACGGAGATAGACAGTGTTCTCAAAACCATATCGATAGACTTTTTCTGAGCTTCCACCGGTGGCAGCGCGCTAATATTTCTCCGGATCCGAGAGCCTTTAAGAGAACATGGTGGTTAAGCGTGAAATCCTGTTAGGATTGCTCAGCTGCTTTCCCAACCCTTCTACTCGGAGGCTCCTCGCTTACTCTGAGAAATAATAATCCTGAAGCAAGCCTTCCAGCTGCAGATATGAAGTATCCTGTTTGAAGGCTTAACTGTCTCCCGAAACTAAGGCTTATGAGCTCGTCAACGTTCCCCCCTATAGCTGAGCCTGTGAAATACGATATTCCAGTGATCATGTTGTATATGGAGGTCAGCTCGCCAACACGGTCTTCAGGGATAATGTCTAGAATATAAGGGAGGATTGTTGCATTGCCCGTGGCTAACGCGAAGCCGAGGAAAACGCTTAGGATAGCTATGTGGAGGAAGCCTTGGGCGAAACAGTATCCTAACGGTACTGCGGTGAGCGAGACATAGTAGAAGACTATCAGAGGCTTTTTGCCTTTCGCTAAGGCTAGGCGCCCCATTAAAGGCTGAGCTAGGAGCGTGGCGATTGTTTGAATCACGGAGATGGCTCCAACCTCAGTCATGCTCAGGTTAAGGGTTATCGCGGTGGTGATGGTGAAAAGGGGCCAGGCGTAGGACATGAAGAAACCCTGTATTGCTGACAGCTTTAGGAAAAGCTTGAAATCACTGCTCTCGTTTATCAAACCAGGTATGTCGGATATTCTGAATACGGATACAATGCTTTTGAAGCTGGTTTTACGAATCCTGTCCTCCTTTATTCTCAAGAGTATTAGGGATCCGGCTATGCTTATGAGAACAGCTATCGCGGATGGTGCCGCGAGGCTTCCCCCCGAGTAGTCTATAAGCCATCCTGAGAATGCTGTTGCAACCAGGCTTCCGAGAAGGGAGGCAATGTTCATGTTTGAAACCACGAGGCTTCTCGAGGAGGGTTGCGTCGTCTCCCTTAAGAGAGCGTTCCAAGCCGGGACTGCTGCGGAGCTCAGGAAGAAGTATAGTGCTACGAGTATAAGGAATACCCTGGGTTCAGCCGTCAGAGACATGGGTATCCAGATGAGCGATGCTGCGATGCTAGTTGCAACTATGATGCTGATTCTTCTCCCGAGAATGTCGCTGAGCCTTCCCCAAGGGACTTGGAGGCTGTTGAAGAAAAGGTTGTTGAAAGAGTACATCCAGCCTATTTCGCCGGGGGAAGCCCCGATTCTGGCGGCGTAAACATAGATGAAGGGGGAAACCATGCTGTTGCTTAGAGAGCTGGCGAAAGCCCTCCCGTACATCAGCCTCAGCTTCCTAGTGTTTTCACCAGCATCCATCGGAACCATGGAGGAGAGCCTGCAGGCTATTAAACTCTACCTGCTTGAAAACCAGGCTCCAGTAAATCTTATTAAAAACCCTTTTCCCCCCACGGTTAAAATGAGCAGGATTAGGGTGGGCATAGTTGGTTGCGGCGGAATAGCGAGGGCTACTCATGTTCCACACTATAAGAAGATCAGCGAGGTTGAGATCGTTGCCTGCGCCGATGTTGATGTTAACGCTGCTAGGAGCCTGGCTG
Organism: Thermoproteota archaeon; assembly: GCA_049700215.1. GTDB lineage: Archaea > Thermoproteota > EX4484-205 > EX4484-205 > JAAOZP01 > JAAOZP01. The sequence goes on along the minus strand of JBNAVT010000066.1, from coordinate 2,090 downwards.
AGGACTTTAAAATACCCAGGTTTTACACGGATTTCAACGACATGTTTGAGAAGGAGGAGCTTGACGCGGTAAGCGTCTGCACTCCGAACATGTTGCATAAGGATCCTACTGTCGCGGCTTTGAAGGCTGGCGCGCATGTTTTAACGGAGAAGCCTATGGCCGGTAACCTTAGGGACGCGTTGGAGATGTACGAGGCCTCTAAGAAGACAGGCAGAATCCTTATCGTGGGTTTCCAGACGAGGTTTAGGCCTGACTTAAACATTCTGAGAAGCATGGTTAACGCTGGGGAGCTTGGTGAAATCTATTATGCTAGGGCACTAGCCTTAAGAAGATGGGGCATACCTCCGAGGAAGACCTTCATAAGTAGGACTCTCGCCGGGGCAGGCCCGTTGTTCGACATAGGCTGCTACGCCGTTGACTTCACCATGTACGTCACGGGCTTTCCTAAACCCAAGTCGGCTTTCGGAGTTTTGTACACGAAGTTTGGCAATAATCCTGAAATGGCTAGACGGGGGTGCTGGGGTGGAGCATGGAGCCCGGCGGAGTTTGAGGTTGAGGATAATGCTTTCGCCCTGGTCAAGTTTACGAATGACTTCACAATGCTTCTTGAGACGAACTGGGCCTCGTTCATAGATAGGGACAGGTTTAGCGTTGAATTGCTCGGGACGAAAGGCGGGGCCCAGCTCGACCCGTTTGAAATATACAAGGAGATTCAGGGGGTTAGGGTGAATGTTAAGCCGCAGGACCAGGCGCCAAACGTAGACGTGTATGAGGTGAGGATACAGAAGTTTATACAGTCAGTTAAAGAAGGCAGGGCCCTGTTCTCCCCGGCCATCGAGGGGCTCAGGGTTCAAGCCATCCTTGAAGCAGTATACCGGTCTGCGGTGGAGGATAGGGAAATGCCTGTCGAGTGGGACTTCTAACCCTGTCTCTGTTTAAAGCCCTGTTTCGAAAACTACGCCCGTTTGAGCGTTACACGCGTTTAACAAGGTATTCCTTTATGGATTCCGCTGCGATTAAACCGGATTTTAAAGCCGGCCCTATTAGAGAGGGGCCTGACTCAACGTCTCCGGCTGCGAAAACACCTTTCCAGCTAGTCCTCCTCTTATCGTCCACGATTATCCTACCGTCTTCAGCTACACGTATCCTGTCCGAGTGTTTCTTGAAGGGCGGTGTGGAAAGCCCTCCTGTCGCCACTATTACTGAGTCGACTTCAAAAGCTTTCTCAGACCCGGGGACTGGTGTGGGAGAGGGCCTGCCACTCTTGTCAGGAGGGCCGAGCTTAATATCTATGGTGATCATCTCCCTAACCCTGCCGTCTTCACCCTTGAAGCCCACGGGAGCCTTAAGCTCAACTATTTTAACACCCTTCTCCTCAAGCATTTTAAGCTCTTTTTCACCAGCCGGAGCCTCCCTCCTAGTCCTCCTGTAGACTAGCGAAACCTCCTTAACGCCTATTTCAAGAGCCAGTAGGGCCGAGTCTACTGCTGTTAAACCGGCTCCGATGACCGCGACCGAGGCCCCTAGGCTTGGAAGGCTTGAAGGCGGGGAGTAGCCGAACTTAGTCAAATAGTATTTTACAATGTATGGGGCTGCGTGGAAAATGCCTTTGAGCCCCTCTCCCTCAACGTTCAGCCTACGCGGCTCCCATGCTCCAGTCGCTATCAGGGTGGCGTCGTATCTCTCCACTATCTCCCTGAAATCCACGTCGAAGACCTCTGAGTCGTAAACCTTCTTGCCAAGGTGAAAGTAAACCCCTTTCTCAACAAGCTCCTTAACGCCTTCTCTAACACTCTTCTTAGGTATTCTGAACTCAGGTATGCCGAATAAGAGTAGGCCACCTGCCTCAGGCAGCATGTCGTAAACATCCACTTCAACTCCTTCGCATATCAAGGAGCCTGCTGCAGTCAGCCCAGCTGGTCCAGCGCCGATTACTGCCACCCTTCCCCTTATGCGCGGAGCTATTTCCTTACACCTGAGGAATCTCAAGGCGTCTGCAGGATTACTCCAGTCCCTAAAAACTTTTTGATTACACTGTTGTTTCTCCACGCCTATTCTGGAGGAAAGGCTTATTACAGGGTTGAGGTGGT
>JBNAVT010000065.1:0-5409 GCA_049700215.1 Thermoproteota archaeon | reverse complement strand
GGTTAAAGCGATGGTTGAGACTGGTGAAACCATTGTTTTCGATAAATCGCCTATTGTTGATGTCCACAGCATCGGGGGGGTTCCCGGCAACAAGTATGCCCTCATCACTGTTCCAATAGTCGCTGCAAACGGTGTCACGATTCCGAAGACATCCTCGAGAGCCATAACCAGCCCGTCGGGGATAGCTGACACCATGGAGGTGCTCGCCCCCGTGTCGCTCACAGCCCAGAAGATAAAGTTCATTGCTGAAAGCACCGGGGGAACCCTTGCCTGGGGTGGAAGCGTTAACCTTGCGCCTGCCGACGACAAGATAATCAGGGCTGAGTACCCGCTCTCCCTAGACCCTCGGCCGCAGGTCCTTGCTTCAGTAATGTCTAAGAAGAAGGCTGCCGGCGTCGAGCTTCTCCTGATCGACATTCCGACGGGGAAGGGGGCTAAGGTTGAGACCGAGGACGAGGCTAGGAGCCTGGCTCAAGACTTCATAGAGCTCGGGAGAAGAGTGGGGATAAGGGTTGAATGCGCAATAACATACGGCTCACAGCCCTTGGGCAGGGCTGTTGGCCCGGCGCTGGAGGCTAGGGAAGCATTGATGGCTTTAGAGGGCAAGTATGCGCCCAGAAGCCTGGTCGAGAAGTCCTGCGTCCTAGCCGGGATCCTCCTGGAGATGGCTGGCGTAGCTGAGAGGGGGAGGGGTAGAGAGCTTGCCGAGGAGACTCTTAGGAGTGGGAGGGCCCTCTCGAAGCTTAGGGAGATTATTGCTGCTCAAGGCGGCAACCCTGATGTGACTTCCGACGACATTAAGGTGGGCAAGTATACTATAGACTTTACTGCCTGGGAGGACGGGTATGTTCAGATGGTGAACAACGCTGCCGTAATCCAGATCTGCCGTACAGCCGGGGCGCCTAGGGATAAGGGGGCGGGAATGGTGATCTGGCAGAAAATGGGCAGCCAGGTTAAGAAGGGCGATAGGCTTTTCACGATTTACGCCGACAGCATGGTTAAGCTGGAGAGGGCTAAGACCTTGGCTCAGAAGCTCACGCCAATACCCATAGGCGGGATGCTGCTGAAGAGGGTTCCAGACTATAGGGTTGCCTAAGTCTGCAGAAGCCTTTCAAGCATGAAATCATTCAAGGTTAATAATGATATTATGAGGAAATTCCATCTTTACATTCTGGTTCCTCTGAATTCTCAAGTATACTTAGCTATTTTTTACACATACCCGTAACCCTAGTCTGAACAAGTCTAGCGCGCGAAGTAAGGTTTAAAACGTATTCGTGAATAAAAAATGTAAGGGGGGGAGCATGGTAAGTAGGATCGTTAGCGCTCGCGCTACCGTCTGCATGCGTTGCATCAGCGGGGAGACAATGGTTGAAAACTTTCTGAAGAAGTAGCCTATTCGACTCCTGCAGCATCGCGAGGATAGTGTTGCTTCAAGTTTCATAACCATGGTTTGCATTGGGCATAAACGTTTTAAATAACTTTTCAACATCCTGTGGGATAAATGGGGACAGGCTTGGAATGGTGGAGGAAACCCGTTAGAATGATGAGGCTCGACTACTTGGATGCTCTAAGCAGGATGGCTGAATCAGACATGGATAAGCTGGCCCGGTGGAAGAAGGAGGAGTGGAATATTAACTGCGAATGGGTGATAGGGACCCCGGGGACAGCCCCGGGCCTAGGCTACTTGACGACTTTCAACACGCCCAGGTTTGAGAAGCATCCTGCTCTAGGTGACTTCGACCTGGTGAGGGAGTACTTGCCCCACGCTAGGAAGCACGGCATCAGGGTTCTAGCGTACCTGAACATGCACTGGTACTCGTATGAGTTTGGGCAGAAGCATAGTGATTGGGAGCAGCGTGTCGAGGACGGCAGGAGCTATGGGAAGGTGCATCCGCTCTACGGCTCCGGGACAACGTTCTGCGTAAACTCGGGGTGGAGGAACTGGGCGTTCGAACTTATAGAGGAGGCTATGAAAACAGGTATTGACGGGGTTTTCCTAGACGGACCGGTTGTCTTCCCAGAGTGCTGCTACTGCGAGTCGTGCCGGGAAAAGTTTTCAGCCAAGTATGGTGGCGAGGCTCCCGGCTGGGAAGACTGGTCTAACCCTCTCTGGAGGAAATTCATAGAGTTTAGAGAAGACTCCATGGTGGAGTTTCTCAGGGATGCTCGACGGGCTGTTAAGAAAGTGAACGAGGAGGGAGTCATATTTCTCAACGGCGGGGCCTGGTGGCCCGGCAGCTGGAGGGTTGCGCGCAACATTGAAAAGCTGAGCGAGCATGAGGATTTTAACGGTGCAGAGGCTTTCTTCCACCCTGGTTCTCAAAACGTGCCCCTAATCTTCTGGACGCTTGAAGCCAAGCATCTCGCCGCCAAAGGCAAGCCGGCGGTAGTCTTCAGCCATCACGCGTTGGGCAGCTGGCACTACGTGCCCATCCCCCGTTTCGAGGCTGAGATCTCGGTTGTGCAAACCGTCTCCTGCGGGGCAAACCCCTGGTTCGCCGTCTTCGACTATGCTTTAGACACTAGGCTGGAGGATGCTTTAACCCCTATGAGAAACATTCTAGGCTTTCTGTCGAGAAACGAGGAGTACTACGTGGACACTGTCTCGAAGGCTGAAGCCGCCCTGCTGCTCTCTTCGCAAACCTCCACGTTCTACCTTTCTGAACTCAGGGAGCTCTACCTTGATCCTGGGACTGGTGTTGAAAGAGACCTTAAAATAGAGGAGGGCATAGGCCGTAGGACAACAGACCTGAAAGCGAGGAAAGCCGTGTGCGACGAGGTCTACACTAACTCCATCCTGGGCGCGGCAACCATTTTAAGCCGTAACCATGTTGCGTACGACATAGTTCTAGATAACGCTCTGGTCAACGGTGAGCTGGAGAAATACTCTCTACTGGTTCTTCCAAACTCTGCCTGCTTGAGCGATGAACAGATCCGAGGCATCCGGGGTTTCCTGGAGAAGGGTGGAAGCCTTGTCTGCTCCTTTGAAACAGGCCGCTACGATGAGTATGGTAACCATAGGCTTGAAAACCCGCTCTGGAGCATTCTCGGCATAGAAGGGTGTGACGGCATGATGCTTCCCAGAGTCGGGGAGGAATACATGAAGCTCTCGGACTCCGCGGGGAGAATCCTCTCAATCCCCCCGGGCGCGTTGATACCTAGGCCAGTGTATAGTCTCAAAACCCTTCGGAGAGAAGATGCTGATGCACCATGCTTCTTCATGAATCCGATAGGCGCCTACTACTCTGCTCCCAGGGGTGTTTCAAAATACGCTGCGATCGTTTGCAGCCGTCACGGCAGGGGTAGAACAGTCTATTTCTCCTCGCTGATTGAAGACTTTTACACCAGGTTCAGGATGCCCGACATCTCAAGGGTTTACGCTGACTGCGTTAGGTTTGCAATGGGCAGGCCGCCGGCTGTGGAGGTTGAAGCCCCGGAGACTGTGCAGTTTGAAGTCAGAGAGCAGAGAAGCACCGGGAGAACACTAGTCCACCTTGTTAACACTACTGGGGACATGCAGAGGCCGGTTTCAAGCATAACTTGTGTGCACGGTATCAGGGTTAGGGTCAGGGGGATCCGGCCTAGGAGAGTGTTTAAGCTCAGCGATGGAAGCATGCTTGCTGGGCGAGAGCTTCCAGACTGTTTCGAATTCACTTTGGATAATCTGATGGTTTACGACGTGATCGTCTTCGAGTTTTGAACCCTGGGTGGCCAGTGTTTCCCAAATCCTTTTCCTCCTCGCGAACAAGCTTTATTGCCTTCCAGACCAGGCCTTGGCTTTTCCTCAAAGCCTTCCTCGCCTCCTCCGCCTCAACCCTCGCTAGAGCCATGACTAGAGCAACCTTCAAATCATACCTGCTTCTCCTGTAGATTTCCTCAGCCTCCTCGCTTGAGATTCCTGTGAAAAAGCGCAGCAGCCTCCTAGCCCGCGACCTAAGCTTAACGCTTAAAGGCTTAATATCTATCATCAGGTTCGTATACACCTTTCCAATCCTCACCATGGAGACTGTTGAAATCATGTTTAACACCATTTTCTCCGCAGTACCCGCCTTCATCCTGGTCGACCCCGCTATAGCCTCTGGACCAACTATGGGCGTTATCACTATGCTAGCGTAGGAGCCGATCCTGGGGTTTGGCACTGTTGCGACAGCTATGGTTTCAGCACCCCTTCGCCTAGCCTCTTTAAGAGCCCCGATCACGTAGGGCGCCCTGCCTGAGGCGCTCAGCCCTATGACGACATCTCTCTCAGAAACCTTGAGGCGCTTAACATCTTTAACACCAGCCCTCATATCGTCCTCAGCCCCTTCAACAGCCTTGAACATGGCTCTCCTCCCGCCTGCTATCAGTGCCTGAACCATGCTGGGGCTTGTGCCGAATGTAGGCGGACACTCGGCCGCGTCTACAACTCCTATCCTGCCGCTCGTGCCTGCGCCAACGTATATTAGTCTACCGCCTTTCTTAAAGGCTTGAACAACGCTTTCAACAGCCCTAGCGATCCTCGGTATCTCGAGTTCAACAGCCCTAGCCACCTTCCTATCCTCCCTGTTTATCATCTTCAAAGCCTTAACCACCTCAACCCTGTCTATTCTAACCGTCCTAGGGTTCCTATGCTCGGTCAACAGTTTTTCAAACTCCGTGTCTATTCTCTCCAGTCTTGAAACCATTTTCAAGCTGCTATAAGTTACCCGGTGGATGATAAATCTTGGGTTTGAAAAACACTTATATGTCTCCATTCTAACAGATTCCTGTTGAACCTGGAGGAAAGGAGTTTTAAAGGCCGGGATCTCAGGCCTGTTCTAGAAGTCGTCAACGACGCGATGCCCCTCGACAGGCTTAACGAGGAGTCCTTCAGATACAGGGTTCTACTGCAGGAGAACTATGATCCTGAGCTCTGCATCGTGTCGGAGTCGGAGGGAAGGGTGGTTGGCTTCATCTACTCAGTGACCAGGGGTGAAACCGGCTACATCAACATACTGGCTGTGAAAAACGGGTTTAGGGGAAGGGGCATCGGGTCAAGAATGCTTGCAACGATTGAGGAAAGACTCGGGAAGAAGGGTTTAAAGAGAGTAGTCTTCTCAGGCGGGCCTAGATACCTTGTTCCAGGGGTTGACGTTAAGGCTTACCCTGGGGCAATAAGATTCTTCACTAAGAACGGTTATAGTGAATCAAGCAGGGAATCGGTTTCAATGAGCATGTCGCTCATGGGCTACACAACGCCCAGAGGAGTTTTCGAGCTTGAGAGAAAGCTTGCTGCAGAAGGCTACTCGTTCCAGCAGCTTGACGATGAACACGTGTTGGAGCTTCTCCTCTTTCTGAAAGCCAGGTTCCCATGGTGGTGCGAGGATGCTAGAAGAACTATGGAGAAACACCCCAGGTGTCTCGACTGGTTTACGCTTGCCCTCCACAATG
>JBNAVT010000064.1:0-5465 GCA_049700215.1 Thermoproteota archaeon | reverse complement strand
GTCAACACGGAGATTTTAACGAATTTTATTGGGACACCTTGGTCTATGAGCCATTTCCCAACAGATACTATCCTCGGGTCAAAATCAGTGCCAACCAGTATTATCCTCTGCCTTTTATTAACATCCTCATAGTCGATGTCTTCGCCTGCGAACTCCTCAAGAGCGTTAGCAAATGTTTTTTCAACCTTATTATCCCTGAAGTATGAGTCAGCGATTTCCCTAAGCTGGTCAAAAGTCCAGTTGGACACGTAGGACGCATACTTCAAGGACTGGATATCTATCCCTCCTTTTACTTGACCTTTCTTTATCTCGATTACGACCGTATTCAGGTTGCTATCAATGGCTAGGAGGTCAATCCTGTCCTTCAGCTCCTCAACCTGCACCTGGCGACCGATAACCATAAGGTCCTCCCTCAATATCTCCGGCCTCCTCGCAACCAGGTCCTCCAGCTCAGATTCCGAACGAATAGCACCCTCAGCCAAAGGTTTCAAATCACGACCCTCAATCCGCCACATAAGCGGATACTGATTACTCGTCTCGGGATTTAAATCTTAAAGCAACATTCACATATGCTAGGCACTATTACTTATTGCTATATGCTAAGCGTCCTAGCGTGCGCTAACCTCTCCTATAAGTTCATTGCTTTTTGATTTCCATCCGGCCGAAACACTCAGGGTTTCTCCATCAACTAGTGTTTTGCTCTTCAGCTCCCAAGTGGCGCGCGCTAAGCCAAATACTTGAAAAGAGAAGGCGATAATAAGCGCGCGCTCCTAAAGTATGACTACGGGGAACCAGGGAGATTTCTCTACTTCTCCGCTTAATAAGTATTTTCTTTAATAACCTTCTTCACCCTGCCAGTCCGTACCGTGTATGCTATGTTCAAGAATAAAATTTAATAGCTGGCTTGAGAGTGAAGAAGACGAAGGGCCAGTGGCCCAGCCTGGTTAAGGCGCCCGGCTGATAACCGGGAGATCGCCGGTTCAAATCCGGCCTGGCCCATTTTTTCACCAATATCCTTTTTAGCATGCTTTCGCTGCCGAGCTATTCTTCATCCTCGGAGTTACCACATGAGTTTGCACGCTTGCCTCTAAGAGAGAGGGATGAACCAAATAGTCTCCACAGGTATCGTCAGAGCCTTAGATATAGAACAAACAGACAACTTTTAGAAGAGCTTTACCGAAAAGTCTTAAAGAATAAGGCAAGGAGGAGAATTAGCCTAGTGCACTCCGTGAGGACTCAGCTTGCTAAAACTTTCAGCCGAAAAACTTATGGATAACTCCTGCCTCGTTATAAACTGAAGATGCGGGAAGAAAAGGTTGAGAAGAATAAAATCATATGGGTGACGGATGATCAATATCCTTCAAAGATGCTTTGAGAGTGATTGGGCATGAGAACTCTTATTGTGTATTACAGTTGGTCTGGTAACACACGTAGAATAGCAAGGATGATTCATAAGCTCGTGGGCGGTGATATCGTTGAGCTGGAACCTGTAAATCCCTACCCTGGATCCTACAATGCAACAGTGGAACAAGCTAAAAGAGAGATTCGATCAGGGCATAAACCTCCTTTGAAGACGAAAATCAATTACATTGAATCTTACGAAATAATATTCGTTGGATCCCCCAACTGGTGGGGGTCGCTCGCTCCCCCGGTTGCATCTTTCCTATCTCAGTATGATCTGTCAGGAAAAGCGATAATTCCCTTCTGTACCCATGGAGGCGGCGGTAAACAAAAAGTTATACAGGATATCAAGGCTTTATGCCCTAATTCTAAAGTCTTTCCAGAATTTGTGGTTTACGGAAGTGGAGGAAGCGATCTCAAAGATAGGATTTCTGAATGGTTGAAATCTTTCTGGGAGAAGTTTCCTGAAAGGAACTGTTAGATTAGAATGCGGCTGAGGGAAGGAGGCGGAGATCTGTCTTTCGCTAGAGACCCAGCGGCCGCACAGCCCAAAACGTTGGAACCAGCATTATCTTGAGAGACAGAAAGTGTCTAGAATTGACTCGTAAAGAAGCAGGCGGCAGCCCCATGAGGGTCGAGCCCCTCCGACGCAACCAGCGTGCAACAGGTTTACCCTCCAGCCACCTCTTACCAACGCAGGTAGCTTGCCTTACCGCTGCTCCCTCCCGGGCCTAGCGGGTTCGGCAATTAGGCAGACGCACCCGCCCTACGGCGGGCGAGCCTGCTACTCCTGCCCAGTAAGTATGGCTTTCACAGACCTGCTGCAGCCGGCTGCGTTGAGGCAGCCCTGTCCTCAGGTTATCGGCTCCCCGCGTGTCGCCAGTTTCGGGTGTAGGGAATGGCGAGCTCCCCGAGCCTGCCTGCCGCCCAAGGAAAGATTGCGGGAGGCATCATAAATATGTTTCCATCGTCGATAGCCTCCGGTTCAGAGTTAAAAACCAGGTCTAGATGGATACTTTAATAAGCACCTTTCTACCCTAGCTTCGAAGCGATGAAAAAGGAGTCTAAGGCTCGTAAGAACATAGTGAGTCTAGCTTTTGAAATACTCAAGCAGGTTGAGAATAGGCAGCCTCCCTCGCTGGAGCTCCCCCTGAGGACTGTTGACAACATTATCTTCGACGAGAAGAAGGGTCACTATGTGCTGGGGCCTAAGAAGGCGGTTCGCACCTCGCGCAACGTGAAGCACCTAAAGCCTTTGACTCAACTCGTATGGGTTGCGAGCCTGGCTAGGAAGCTTATCGACGAGGATAAGACAAGTACGCTTAGAGATGTTTTCTATATGGCTGAGGGCGTGGACCTCGGTTTCGAGGATCAGAGCGAGTCGGACAGGATAATAACTGAGCTTGAATCCGTAGTGGGCTCACCCAGGGAGGATTTCAACATTTATCCTGAGGAAAGGAGCGCCATATTCGCAGACCTAACTATCGAGTACACTGTGAAAGGCTATGAGGGGAAGAAGATCAATCTGACTTCGCACCCCGATGGGTTAATGATAGGCCCGGCGCTTGCCACAGCTAGGTTCGTGAAAACCTCGGCCGACAAGGTTCTCTGCATTGAGAAGGGCGCCATGTTCACGAGGTTCGTTGAGGAGAAGGCTTGGAAAAAGTATAACGCTATTCTGATTCATACCGCCGGCCAGGCTCCGCGCGCCACGCGGCGCCTTATAAGGAGGCTTAACGTGGAGCTAGACCTACCTGTGTATATTTTCACCGATGCTGATCCATGGGGGCTGCATATTGCACAAGTCATAATCTCAGGCTCAGCTAATGCTGCGCACGTGCCTGAGCTAGCTACGCCGAAGGCAAGGTGGATGGGCGTCTATGCTTCAGACATAGAGGAGTATAAGCTTCCAAGCACCAAGCTTCTAGACGTGGACATCAAGAGGCTGAACGAGCTTAAGAAGGATAAGAGGTATGCTAAGGATCCGTGGAAGAGGGAGATAGGCATGTTCTTCGAGATAAAGAGGAAGGCCGAGCAGGAGGCGTTCAGCAAGTACGGCTTATCATTCATGGTCGACGTATACCTTAAGAAAAGACTGGCGTAAAATAGGGACTGATGTTCAAATGCAAGGTAGGAGGCTTCAGGGAAAGATTTATCTTAGGGATTTGAAGCGTAAAGGCGATTTGAAAGCAAACATCGTTGCGGCGAAACTGTTCGCGGTCCTATTAACCTGCTGCGGAGCCGTACTGCTATACTACACTGTGAACACGGGGGAAGCCTTGGGTATAACATACCCGTTTTTCCTGTTCACCAGCGTAGTGATAATGCTCCTAGGCTTAATCGGCCTTATTTTCCGGCTTAGAGAATAGAAAAATATTTTAAGCCCAGACGTTTAGCGCGCGCTTACCGAGGCTCTTGGTAAAGCTGCCTTCTGAACTGGTTGTTAAGTATGTTCCTCCAACATATAACAACGAGCCTCTTCGAGTCGTAGATTTTGCCTGCGGCTCTGGAACACTTCTTTCAGCTATTAGCGCGTGCTTCTTCTTTAAACTGTAGACCAATAGACCGGCAACCAGAATAATAGCAGCTAGTGCCATATAAGGCAAGTAGGGCCACCACCAAGGTCTTATGAGCAATAGCAATGTATCGCTCTCAGGCTCTTAACCCGGTTTGGACACTATTATTTCGATCAACTGATTACCTTCCAGTCCTGTTGTCTGAATCTGGGGCCTTGTACTTCCCTTCTCACAAAAGGTCATATTTATGATATTATTAGCAACTTTTAACTTCGCTGTTGTAAAGTCTGTGCCTCTCCCTTCATGATCATTCACTCGAATAGAAACTATTACCGATTCGCCTGATATACATTCGGTTTTAGGATGTCAGATATAATTAAGAATCTGCCGATTATGGTAAACTTATATTTTGAAGTCGAGGTAACTCCCATCCCATCTTTTATAAGGACATTCAATTCGGCATTGCCTATTGAAAGTTCTGATGTGTCTAGGTTTACAAGGTATAAGCCATTGTCTCTTTCAGCAATATATTCTTGCATTTTTCCTCGCGAATCTGTAACACTTATGTTAATAGAACTAATGCTCTCGGGATCTGTGGTGTTAAGTCAGAACTTTCAAATTCTGACTTTGATGATAGTTTTCAGCGGGGCGATGGGCTTCCATATTCACGTGTTATACTTCGCTAGGGACTGGATGTTCTGCAATGAGCGACCCTGTTAAGAGCCACGAGGTTGCGAGGTTCAAATATACTCTCCACCTTGCCTGGCAGCTCGACACAAGGTTCGACGAGCCACATTTCACGTTAAGCATGGACCCGATGAGGGTTATCTCGGTTCCGTACACGCTCAACGCTTCAACAGGGCTAGTGTGCAAGCCCGTTGGCAACAGAGTGGAGCTTGAGAGGAAGAGTATTGCGAGGGTTCTCGACGAGGCAAATCCAGCCCTGGCGATATGGCCTGTTAAAGTTACCCTTGGGCATGGAAGCGATGATACCATGCGCTAAAAACAGGGCTGTCGGAGGAAGGGGTAACACTGTGAGGACAGCCCTAATAAGAAAGCTTTATCTGAAGAATTCGCCTTCCATACTTGGAATGGCTTGGCGCGCCTGCCCGGGTTTGCTTCACGCCGTGTTCCTCTCGGTCCTCGCGTCCCTCCTCCTAACTGGCTTAAGCCCTCAGCTAAATAGACCAGCAGTCTCAGCAACGCCCTCATCATACTCTTGGAATAGCCTTAGGGTCGACTCGGCGAGCATAGCTTACTCCATCAATGAGATAGCTTGGTACGGTGGAACTAGCTACCTCAGTATCGTCACGAGTGGACCCGGCACATATGGCGATTCGAAGGAATGCATTGCAACCGTTACAGTACCCGACGGTGTTTCCGCAGGGGTTTACGTCTGCGGCGACGACCGTAATCCCCAGACTCCTCCCTACGATAACCGTTGGCGCGTGTTCGACAAGTACCTCAGGGTTTATGTCAATGGAGTGAAGGTCTACGAGCTCACGGGCTACTGGTGGGCAAGCTGCTATTCAAAGGCTGCGGTGCTGG
>JBNAVT010000063.1:0-5520 GCA_049700215.1 Thermoproteota archaeon | reverse complement strand
GTCCAGCCCGCCAACTCCCCTAGGATATTCGACACGATTATCAAGGAGATCATAGCTAAGCCGAGAAGCAGGACTTGAGGAGTAGAAGGTTAGTGGTTGAACATGGTTTTGATGAAGCCTTTGCAGAACAGCCGTTCAGAGGTGTAGCCCTTGTTCGCTCAAATAGGTAGGAGCCTTAGGGTGAGCAGGATTTTCTCAAAAGACGGGAGAACACTGATCGTTGGTCTGGACTCGGCTTTCATCAACAGCCTGGTTGAAAACCTGTTGTGGACGCGAAGCGTCTTAACGAGCGTTTTAAAATCTAAGCCGGACGCCGTCATACTCGCCAAGGGGCAGTTAACCGGCCTGGAAGACCTAATCGGTGGAAGGGGGCCCGCTGTTCTCCTAAGGTCTGATTTCACGAATGCTTTGCAGGCTCATCCAGCACTGCCTCGTAGAAAGCTCGAGCATGTTAAGCTTGTTGACGCTAGGGAGGCTTTGACACTGGGTGTTGAAGGTATAGCCGCCTACCTTCTAGTGGGCGATGAGGACGAGGAGGCCAGGAGCATCAGAATTGTTTCAAAACTCGTCTCAGGATGTAGGAGGCTCGGGCTCCCGCTGCTGGTGGAGTCGACGGCAATAGGGGAGCGCGTCACCCAGGCTAATCGTCTAGACTGTTTAAAGCTTGCCGTCAGGATGGCGGTTGAAGCGGGCGCTGACCTGGTTGCAGCACCGTATGTTGAAGGGGAGGATTCTATGCGTGCTGTTGTCGAGGTGGCTGGTCAAACCCCGGTTATCGCGGTTGACGACCCGGAGAAACCTCTGTCAGAACTCGCGAACGCTATTTCAGCAGGATGCGCCGGCCTTGTTTTAAGGGAGAGGCTGGCGTCGAGCAGCGTGGAGGAGACTGTTGCGGAAGCCGGGCTTCTGGTTCACGGTGTTAAGGATGCAGACAGGTAAGAGGCTTAGGCTGAAAAGAATATTCGCCGAGGATGGGAGAGCCGTGGTTGTTGCTGCTGATCACGGTCTTATGCTCGGGCCAATAAGAGGCGTCGTCAACCTGAGGGAAACACTCGCCAGGGTTGTTCAAGGCCGTCCTGACGCTATCCTGCTAACCCCTGGGCAGGCATCCAGCCTAATCGACCTTTTCCACGGTAAGGATGCGCCAGCACTCCTAGTCAGGGCTGACTGGACGAACGCGTTCAGAGACAAAACATACACTCTCCCCGCCAGGGTTATACGTGACGTGGGCACCGTGAGGGTGGATGATGCTTTAGCCCTAGGGGCCTCCGGCATAGTGGTCTATCTCTTCATGGGTCTCGGCGACGAGGATGAGGAGGCTAGAAACATTGAGATGATATCGATGTTTTCGCGTGAATGCGGGAAGCGGGGTATGCCTCTCATAGTTGAACCCCTGCCGATGGGTGAGCGCGTTACGAAGGCGAACTACGTTGACCTTGTAAACCTTTCAGTGAAGATGGCTGCTGAGCTCGGGGCTGATGCTCTTAAAGTCCCGTACACCGGCGACCCCTATACTTTCGAAAGGACTGTTAAGGCCGCCGGCGGCATACCTGTGCTTGCCCTAGGCGGCTACAGCGGTGTCACAATAAGGGACTCGCTGGAGGTTGTTGAAGAAGTTATGCAGGCAGGAGGGTCCGGGATAGTCTACGGCAGGAACATAGTGCAGGCCCAGGATCCAGGGGAGATGGTGAGGCTCGTCAGGGCCATAGTGCACGAGGGTAGGAGCGTCCTGGAAGTAGTCGGAGCCGCTAAGAAGGGCAGGATCTCTCTAATGGTTGAGCCTGCCGTCTGCGTAGGTTGCAGCCTGTGTACTGCTGTCTGCAGCCTCTACCATGATGGTAGAATAGATGTTGGGCGTGCTAGGCTCAGGGTTGTTCAGGAGTGGCCGAGTGGAGCCAAGCCGGTTGCATGCGTTCAATGCGGGGAATGCATAACCGTATGTCCAACAGGAGCCTTAAAATGGGGTTCAAAAGGTAATGTTGAGCTTGTGGAGGAGCTGTGCAACTCCTGCAGGGCCTGCGTGGAATCATGCCCTCAGAAGGTTATCGTGTTCGACGAGGAGAGGAATAAGCCTCTCGTATGCGACCTTTGCGGCGGGGTTCCACAGTGCGCGGAATGGTGTGGCACGGCCGCAATAAGAGTCGTCGAGGAGAGTGTCTGAGGTGAAGGGCGGCTACACGGGTAGGGTTCTCAGCTTCGACCTCTCCATTAAAAAGGCTAGGGTTGAAAGCCTGAGCGAGAAGGAGGCTTTCCTAATGCTGGGGGGGAAGGGTCTTGGAGCCCTCTTCCTCTACAGGAGCCTGCGGGGAAAGGAGGACCCGCTCTCCCCTGAAAACCCTCTCATAGTTTCAACAGGGCCTTTAACAGGCACCATTGCTCCCACAGGCACAAAGTTCAGCATAGTCACTAAAAGCCCCCAGACGGGTGTCTTCCTGGATTCAAACTGCGGCGGAATGTTCGGGGTTAAGCTTAAGAGAGCCGGCTACGACATGCTGGTCATTAAGGGGGCTGCTGAAGAGCCTTCTATTCTCGTGGTGGATGAAAACGGGGCTGAGCTTAGGCCCAGCAAGCTGTGGGGCAGAACAACGTTCGAAACCATTTTGGAGCTTAGGAAAGAGTTTCCGGCTCACAGTTTCCTGGTCGCTGGGCCCGCGGGCGAGAGGCTCGCCCCAATATCCGGGCTGTTGACTGACGATACGAGGTCCGCCGGACGGGGTGGCTCCGGCGCCGTAATGGGCTCTAAGAGGCTGAAGGCAATAGTGGCGGGCGGTGGGAAACCGATAGAGGTTTATGACCCTGAGGGGATGAAGAGGGCTGCCTGGGTTGTCAGGAGGATGCTTAGGCTGCACGAGGTTACTGCTAGAAGCCTGCCGAGACACGGGACAGTGAACATAATAGAGGCTGTCAACGAGATGGGTGCTCTTCCCACGAGAAACTTTCAAAAAGGAAGGTTCGACGACGCGGGTGAGCTTTCAGGGGAAAAATGGCGGTCCAGTCTTTGGAGGGCCGACAAGGGTTGCTACGGCTGCACTATAAGGTGTGGTAAAATCGCTGTTTTAAACGGCTCATGGCTCGACGGTCCAGACTACGAGACCATATGGGCATTCGGCCCAAACTGCGGCGTCAAGGATACTAGGACTATAGCTGTGGCTAATCATCTTTGCGACGCCTACGGCTTAGACACGATAAGCACCGGCGTAACGATAAGCTTCCTAATGGAGCTCTATGAGAAAGGATTCATCCAGGATCTTGACGGGTTGAAGCCCACGTGGGGAGACAATGAGGTTTTCCTCAGGCTTGTGGAGAAGGCTTGTAAGGGAGAGGGTTGCGGAAGAATGATTGAGCAGGGCGTAGCCAGGCTGAGCAGAAAGTTCCCCGGCAGCGAGGGCTTCGCGATGCACGTGAAAGGGTTGGAGATGCCTGCTTACGAGCCTAGGGCTGCTAAAGGAATGGGCCTTGGCTACGCGACCAGCGACCGGGGAGCGTGCCACCTTAGAGGATACACGGCTGGGCAGGAGCTGCTTGGGTATGGTGGGGGCGTAGACCCGTACACTATTGAGGGCAAGGCTAGGCTAGTGATAGACAGGCAGGATGAGAAGGCTGTGATAGATTCTTCAGGCCTATGCTTCTTCGCGTTCTACGCTATAACGCTTAAGGAGCTGCACCGGATGGTTGTTGCTTGCACCGGGCAGCCTTACAAGGACTGGTATGAATTCATGAGGATAGGGGGAAGGGTCTACAATCTGACGAGGCTTTTCAACGTGAGAGAGGGGTTGTCGAGGAAGGATGATACTCTGCCCAGCAGATTCTTAAACGAGCCTATGTCGGAAGGGCCTGCGAAGGGGCAGGTTGTTGAGCTTGAACCCATGCTCTCCGAATACTATAGGCTCAGGGGTTGGAGCGAGGAGGGCGTGCCTGAAAAAGAGACTCTCGATAGGCTAGGGTTAAGGGAGCTGCTTGGAGCCGAAGAGTAACATGCTATCTGTTGCAAACTCGATTATGACAATCGCCTTTCAGTATTTTTCATGATTTTTAACTGCTTTAACCATGGTCTTAACATTCTCCACCGGAGTTTTTGGATGTAGGGCGCAGGCTGGAGCCACTATTCTGATTCCGAGGTTTATGCAGGAGAGCGAGGCTTCAACAATACTCTTCTCATCGCCTTCCAACAGTAGAAACGTGCTTACCCCTCCTGCTAAAGTTACGCCGCGAGTCAGTTCTTTCGCAATCCTGAGGTTGGTTTTAGGGTCAATATGGAAGACTTTAACACCCGTCTCAGATATGTCTCTTAAAATCCCTGAAGCGTCTCCACATATATGCAGTATGCAAGGAGCTTTCAGCATGGTTGTCAATCTTTTAAGAGGCTCCACTTCAACCGTTCTAAAGATCATGGGGTTGAGCACGTCGGGTGATGAAGCCATGTCCTCGATCACAATAGCGTCCGCCCCGGAGGAAACCATTTCTCGAGCGTAATTCGCTATGGATGCTGACAGCCTGCCAGCGTAATCCTTAATGATGCTCAAGTCTCTTCTAGTTAGCAACATGGTCTTAGCGGGGCCGAGAAGATAGTTGAGTAGGGTGAAAGGACCAGTGACGCCGCCGAGTATAGGGAAACCCGGGCCTACTGCCTCCCTGAGATCCCTGACGACGTCTATAACCATCATCGTCCTGCCTTCCCCTGTAAAGTTGAAGTCCTCTATTCTCTCCATGAGCCTCCTCGGCATCGGGTAATAGTCTCGGAAATCGAGCTCAACACCCAGGGCTTCGGCTTCAACACACTGGTCGAAGGGAACACGAACCGTTTCAAAACCCATTAAGGATTTAGCTGCTAAGGCTGCTTTAACCATGTGTTCGCGAGTCTTATGGACTGAGGACCATGTTAAGCCAAGCATGTTGAGCAGCTCTTCAGTCAGGGGGCTTGTTATCGCTGCCGCCATGGGTCTCTCCGCGTCTTCACCGTGCACTATTGAGAGAAAGATGCTTCTCGGGTCCAAAGCCGTCAGAATAGATTTTCGCTTGCTATTAGCTTTTACCACTGTTAGCGGCTAGAATCCGGTAAAACTTATATTGAAAGCATTATTCTAGAAAAGGGGTGCTGAGGAGCTGAGTTCCATGCTAGTCGACTATGGGGCGCATGCTCCTGCTGTCTTCGTCGGGGGGCTCGTGGTTAAGTATGGTTCTTTCGTCGCCGTTGACAATATTTCCTTCACCGTTAAACCCGGCGAAATATACGGGCTTCTAGGCCCGAATGGGGCTGGTAAAACAAGCACCTTGAAAGTTTTAACAGGGCTTTTAAAGCCTGCTTCCGGTAGGGTTGAAATCTTCGGTAGGCCTCTTTCAGACGAGGTTGCTGTGAAAAGCATGATGGGGTATGTTCCGGAGGAGGTCATCCTGATGGATTCGCTAACCCCCAGGGAATTCCTGGAGTTTGTAGCCTCCATTAGGCGTCTAAACGCGGACATGGTTAACACTCGGCTTGAAAAATTGGTTTCAGCTTTTCAACTGAGAGAGTATTTCGAC
>JBNAVT010000062.1:0-5836 GCA_049700215.1 Thermoproteota archaeon | reverse complement strand
GGGTGAAACAGGTTGGAGGAGAGCCTTAGCCTAGTGGAGACTGCTGCAGGCCTTATTGTTTTCGAAGGGGAAGAGGCTGAGCCATATCTCTTCAAGAGTGTCGACGAGGCTGCGGAGCATTACAGCGGGGCTATTCCCCAGGGTGTCGCAGCCTTCCTCAGAAGCTGGAGAGGGAGGAGCATAATGGTTGAGAGGAGGAGCCTCGTTGAAGCCTTGACACGCCTAGGCTTGAAGCCTGTTGTGGAGGAGCCTTTGAAGAAGGCTGTTGAGCTTAGGGCTGACGTTGAGAAGACACTGAGGATCCTTGGCTTAAGCATGAATGATTACCGGGGTTTCGCCGCAAAGGTCGCGGCGAGGCTTGCCCAGGCCAGGGTTGAGGAGCTTGCTAAAAGCAGTGACCTGGATATTGTTATCGCGATGCAGGCTTACGACGAGCTTGTAAAGATGCTTAACATTCTTCAAGACAGGATCATGATATGGGTTAAGGAGCGGGAGCCACGCTTGCTTGAGGAGGGCAAGGATGCGGAGAAGATTGTTAAGCGAATAGTTTCTTCAAACACTTCTGGCTACGTTAGGAGGATTGCTGAGCTCTATCTTGAGACGGAGGATTGCAGGGGGGTTGTCGAGAAGCATATAAGCATGCTCATGGATGAGGCTGCTCCAAACCTCAGCGCAGTCATCGGCCCGCTGCTCGGCGCCAGGCTCATTTCTAAAACAGGCTCGCTCTCCAGGCTTGCCAGCCTGCCCGCCTCAACCATCCAGATACTTGGAGCTGAGAAGGCTCTCTTCAGGGCTTTGAGGAAAAGAGGCAGGCCTCCTAAACACGGGATAATCTTCCAGCATCCTTATGTTCATACGTCTCCCAGGAAGATTAGAGGCAAGGTTGCGAGGCTGCTCGCCAGCAGGATAGCTGTCGCAGCCAGGGTTGACTACTTCTCTGGAAGATTCATAGGGGAAGAGTTGAAGAAGGATGTTGAGAACAGGCTTAAGGCTTTGAAGGAGGGTGCGGGATGAGGGTTAGAGAAGTGTTTAAAGGGGTTTACGAGGTTGAGGATGAGGAGGGGACTCGTCTCGCAACACTGAGCCTCGCGCCCGGAACCCTGGTTTACGGTGAGAAAACGATTAGGGTTGGGGACGCTGAATACAGGGTTTGGAATCCGTATAGGAGTAAGATAGCCGCTGCCCTGCTTAAGGGTCTGCGCAGCTTCTTTATACAGCCGGGCTTGAGGATCCTTTATCTTGGAGCAGCCTCCGGAACCACTGTCAGCCATGTTTCAGACATAGTTGGGCCCACGGGGGTTGTCTACGCGGTTGAAGTCGCCCACAGGCCTTTCAGAGATTTTCTCGAGAAGGTTTCCGGGAAGAGGAGCAACGTGGTGCCCATTCTCGCCGACGCGAGGAGGGTTTTCGAGTATGCTTGGCTTCTCGAGCAGGTTGACGCGGTTTACTGCGACGTTGCTCAGCCTGACGAGGTTGACATAGCCGTTAGGAACGCTGACCTGTTTCTCAGGGAGAAAGGGTTCCTCGTGGTCGCGTTGAAAGCCAGCAGCGTCGACTCGGCAAAGAAGCCGAGCGAGATATACAGGGCTGAGGAAGCCAGGCTGGAGGCTACTGGCAGGTACGTGGTGGAGGAGACTGTTGACCTAGAGCCCTTCGCAATGATGCATGAGCTGATCGTCTCCAGACGGGTCTAGAGGAACCTGCTTAGACTATCCTGGTTTAAGCTTGCCCTTATCCTTCCCACAGTGCTCCAGCTCCGCCTAACCATCCTTGTCTCAGAACCCGATTGAATAAGCTGCTTCAAAATCCTTACCGTCCTAGGGTCGCTTGAGTATCCTGAGCACTCCGGCAGCCCGGCTTTCCCCAGAAGGCTTTTAACAGCCCTGTCCCGCTCCACCTTAGCTATTATGCTTGCGGCACCAACCATAGGGCTAGACTCGTCCAAATAGTTTCTAACGATGAGAACACCTTTGAAGCCGGGCGCGTGCCTCAGCATCATCGTTCTAAACCTTTCGCAATCCCTGTCCACGGAGTCCACGTAGAATACTCCCCGGCGATGCTTACTCAGAATGCTTCCTATAAGCATGGCTTCAATCTCGTTCAGGCTCACGCCCCTAGCCCTGAGACTGTCTATGCGGCTGGCGCTCACCCTCCTGGTTTCAACAACCCTAGCTATCCTCCTTATGCTTGAAGCAACCTGAACCCTTCTCCGTGGGCTGAGCCTCTTAGAGTCTTTAACGCCTGCTTCAACAAGCCTTGAAACACTCTTCTCCTCAACACCTACCGCGGCTATGACAAGCGGGCCTATCACGCACCCCCTTCCAGCCTCGTCGACGCCGGCTATTAAAACCATTTCTAATCAGTATGATTTCGCGAAGTAGACTACTTTTGAAGCAGGCCTACCGCATTTCACGCATCCCGAGAACACGGGCTCCTCCTCAAACGGGACCAGCCTTATCGACGCCCCTGTCTCACTCTTAACAGCCTCGTCGCACTCTTTAGAGCCGCACCAGCATGCTTTAACCATCATCCCCCTGGAAACCATTTCCGAGAGCTCGCTCATCGTCTCAGCCCTGCCTGTTTTCTCAGCCATCATCCTCCTGGCCTTCTCATACATGTTTCTCTGAATATCCTCGAGAAGCCTCCCGGTTTCCTCCTCAAGGCTGCCGTCAGGTATCCTAACCCGTTTAAACTCATCCCTCCTGAAGACAGTCAGCATGCTCTCCCTAACATCCCTCGGGCCGATCTCTATTCTCACGGGGACGCCTTTAAGCTCCCAATCGTTATACTTCCAGCCGGGCGTGTAGTCCTCCCTGAGGTCAGCCTGGGCTGAGAAACCCTTCTTCAAAAGCCTCTGCTCAACCTCCCTACACTTGGAGACAACGATCCTTTTCTCCTCATCACTGTAGAATATCGGGATCACGACGACCTGCACCGGGGCTATCCGCGGCGGCAGTACAAGCCCCCTGTCGTCACCGTGCACCATCACCACAGCACCTATAAGCCTCGTCGTAACGCCCCAAGAGGTTTGCCAAACATAGTTGCTTAAACCATCCCTGTCGAGAAAAGTTATTTCAAAAGCCTTAGAGAAGTTCTGGCCTAGGAAATGAGAGGTCCCTGCTTGAAGAGCCCTACCGTCCGGCATCAAGGCCTCGATAGTGAAAGTGGCTTCCGCGCCGGCGAACTTGTCCCAGTCGGTTTTAACACCGTCTAAAACAGGTATCGCCAAGTATTCCTCGACAAACCTCTTGTAGAGCCGAAGTATTTCAAGAGCCTGCTGCAACGCCTCCTCCCTCGTAGCGTGAGCCGTGTGACCCTCCTGCCAAAGGAACTCCGTGTTCCTGATGAAAGGCTTGGTAGACTTTATCTCCCACCTGACGATGTTACACCACTGGTTGAGCTTAAGCGGCAGGTCCCTCCAGCTCCTGATCCATTTAGCATACATCTCGTACATTATCGTCTCCGACGTCGGCCTTATCGCAAGCCTCTCTGAAAGCGGCTCGTCACCCCCCTGAGTAACCCAGGCTACTTCAACAGTAAAGCCCTTGAAGTGCTCAGCCTCCTTCCTGAGAAGCCTCTCAGGAATCAGAAGCGGGAAGTAAACATTCCTCACACCCGTCTTCTTAAACTCCGAGTCGAGAACGCTCATAACCCTTTCCCAAACAGCATAGGCCAGCTCCCTGAAAACAATACATCCATGAACAGGAGCATAGTCCGCCAAGCCTGACTTCGTAACAACCTGGCTGTACCACTCAGCGAAATCCTCGTTTTTACCCACTGTTAAGCCTATTTCCCCTCTCTCAACAGTCAAGCCCGTAGTTCCAGCCGCCCAGGGTTTTTAAAATATTGCGGCATGAAAAAGCTAAATACGAGGCTTGTACAAGTGTAAAATGGGAAAAATGGGTAAGAAAAGGAAGTCTAGGGGACGGTCGAAAGGCGGGAAGGGGAGGTCCGAATACGTCAGCTGTACGAATTGCGGAAGCAGAATCCCCATAGACAAGGCTATAAAAGCCACTAAAAGAGTCTCCTACGTCGACCCGGTTCTCGCGAGAGAGCTGAAGAAAACCGGAACCTTCCTGCCCCGGGTCAGCGTAACAAGATACTACTGCGTCTCCTGCGCCGTCCACGCCGGAATAGTGAGAGTAAGATCCAGAAAGGAAAGACTGGGGGCGGAATAATGGCGTATGAAAGACTCGTTGAAAAACTCACCAAGGAAAACCTATGGCTATACATACTAACAATGCTGAGAGAAGGACCAATGTATGGTTATCAAATAGCTGGGAGGCTTAAGACTGCTTTTAAGATTCCTATTGCTACGATAACGGCTTACGTCGTACTCTACAAGATGGAGAGAGAGGGTCTTGTGGAGAGGGTGGAGCATCCTGAAACTGGGGGTGGGAAGGTTAACATTAGGAAGGTTTACTACAGGCAGACTGATAAGGGTAGGGAGACGCTTGAGAAAGGGATTGAGTACCTTCGGAGTAGGCTCCGACTCCTGGAGGGGGCTGGGCAGGGTGGTTCTGGGGAGCCTGAGGAAAAAGAGTGAGAAGTTCTTCTCAAGGATTGGGAGAATCCTCTCCCCAGTTATAACGCCCACGGGGTTGACCATTCTTGGGTTACTGTCGGCGGTGGTTGCGACCCTGTTCTACTCCTACAGGCATCTTTTCTGGGCTGGTGTCGCGATACTCTTCTCAGGATTGTTCGACGTTCTGGACGGTGTTGTCGCCAGGATTAGCAACAGAGCCACTGGGTTCGGCGGAACCTTGGACGCTTTGGTAGATAGGTATACTGAGTTCTTCTATGTTCTCGGCCCTGCGTTAGGAGGGTATGTGGACTGGCCGCTTGCCTTCGTAACCATGTTCAGCATTATTGCGTCGAGCTATGTTAGAGCTAGGGCTGAGAGCGTCGGCGGCATGAAGGACGCTTCAGTCGGCGTTCTTGAGAGGGTTGAGAAGATACTGATAATATCTGCAGCAACTTTTCTGAACCCTCTGTTAGACGGGATAATATGGTTCTCAATGATACTTATGATAATCCTTGGCCAGATAACTGTGCTTCAGAGGCTCTACGTAACCTGGAAGTTCTGGAGCTCTAAGAAGACTGTTCAGGCAGTCGTCTGAGAGTCTTAATGTTTTTAAAAGCTTCCTTCGCAGCTTTTTCCAAAAAGTGTGTAAACGCCTTGAGTGGCGTGCTAAGAGTTGGAAACCGCTTCCGGGACAACCTTGCTACTACCCGGGAAGGTTTATAAATTATGATTAATGAATTATTAATTGTGAGCACTATACCGGTGGGCAGAGAAACGAAGAAACTGCTTGAGAGCATTAAGGGAGACAGGACGTGGGAAGAGTTTCTGAACGAGCTTGCGAACCTGGCTCTAACTGAGAAGAGGCTTAAAAATGGGAAAAGGATGCAGAAACTGCTGGAAATGGGGTATGACGAGACCAGGGTTAGAAAATGGGCGAGAGAATACTAGTCGATACTGATTGCTTGATCGATTACTATAAGGGGAGCTGGAGCTAAACCCTGAGGATTCTCTCCACATCTCTGAAATAACTATTTTCAAGTTTATCAGGGGGACGAGGAATGTTAAGGAGGCGAAGAGAATACTTGAGGAATCCTTCACAATCGTTTGGCTCGACAACGAGATTCTGGAGAAAGCCTCGGAAATATGGAGGAGCCTTAAGGCTTCAGGAATGCCTATTGAAGACCGGGACCTGATGATAGGGGCCACGGCCGTGGTGAAAAGGCTTAAGCTGTTGACGAGGAACACTAAGCATTACGACGCGTTGAAAGCATATGAATTAAAGTTTATCGAAGCGTCTTAGGATGCGTCAAT
>JBNAVT010000061.1:0-5849 GCA_049700215.1 Thermoproteota archaeon | reverse complement strand
AGAATTCATGAAAAAAGATGAGGAAAACATGGATTTTAACAAAGGAGAGCAAAAATGAAAAACTCTAGTAAGGTACTAACTAACGCTGTTTTATTTTAGCGCGCGCTCTTGTGGTGTTGCAGGAGCTCTACGATAAGCTTCTTGAGCTTCCTCGCCTTGGCTTTCGTCAGCTTAGCCATATAATTGATTTCTGTTCACGAAACAAAGAATAGCCAGGCTACGGACCGCCAGTCCTCAGCGTGCGCTAGCACGCGCTACGGCAAACTATTCCTTAGAGAGTAAGACGACTCCGCTTGGCTCGAACTCCCCTTTCTTCAAGTACCCTGATGACTCAGCTATTTTTTCCGAGAAGGAAACTACGTCGCTCATCCACGGCATCGCGTCCTTAGGCAGCCTCGACTGACTTGCACCCACCCACTCGTAAGCCTTAACCTCTACGTAATCAGGGCTCGCGACGCTTATCAGCCTAGCGTAACCCTCTGCATCGCTATCGTTAACACTCTTAACCATTGTTATCCTGAGCACGCGCTTAACACCTTTAAAGCCTGGTAGCAACTCTAGCGACCTTAATAGCCTCTGCCAAGCGTCCTTAACCAATGGTCTCGCAACATTTTTGAAAACAGTCTCGTTAGGAGCTTGGATGCTGATGTAAAGCTGGTCCGGAAGCGGGTTTAAGCTTTCTAAAACCTCCGGCATGCTGCCGTTAGTCACGAGATACACTGTCATGCTCCTCTTGCGAGCTTCGCTTATCAGCTCCCCCAGCCTAGGGTACAGCGTTGGTTCTCCCGTCAGGCTGAACGTCACCATGGATGGTTTAAGAGCCTCTTCGAAAACTCTAGGATCCACCATCTGGTTTGCCTTATAGCCTATTAGGAGGCTCCTCCTCATCCTAATGGCTTCCTCAATAACGTAAGCCGGATCGTCTAATTCAGAAACTTGAGCTGGATACTCTTGCCAAGTATAACCGGGCCTGTCTCCAGAGTGGATCCTCCAGCAGTAGGTGCACCTGTAATTGCAGCCTATGAAGGGAGCCATCTGCATACACCTGTGGCTCTGAACGCCATACCAGAGCTCCTTATAGCAGGCTCTTCCCCTGGTTAGCCTCTGCCTAGTCCAGTAGCAAACCTTAACGGCGGAGTGTCTACCAACTATCCTGTATTGCTGCTTCTCCAGCAGGCTCTTAACGTTTAAGGGAAGCATCAATAAACCACTCAGCATAAACCGTTAAAAAGCTTATAGAAAGCCAAGAACCTGGCAGAAAAGCCGTTAAAAGCGTTTAGCAAAGACCGGGAGCAACGCTTAACCTTGATGGCAATGTTTCTAACAGGCTCCTAACTATAAACACGGGATTTCTGTAATATCCAATAAAGGGTCTAAGGGATTTTGAACATGATAGTTGCGACCTTGGGAACAAGGACACTGTTTAAACGGGTTTGGTTAGAGGTGCTCCGGGTAAAATTTAAATGCACGTATGTGTATGCCAATTTTTATGGGTCACAAGACTATCACCATCTCTGACGAGGCGTACAGAGCACTATCTCATCTTAAAAGTGGCAAGGAATCGTTCACGGACGTGATACTAAGACTGGTTAGGAGGAGAGTGGATGGCACCCTCTTAGACTACGTAAGGTCGCTTGAACCTGATGAGGAGTTCGCCGAGATAATGGAGGATGTAGTCAGGGAGAGAAGGAGAATCAGATTAAGAACGCCTGGAGCATAGGGGTATTCAAATGGTCTGCTTGGATACAAGTTTCATAATTGCCCTTATAAGGCGTGATCCAAGAGCAGAGAGAAAGCTGGAGGAGTATGTTAGTACTGGGGTAAGGCTATCCACGACACCTATAACAGCGTGCGAACTGTTTAAAGGAGCCTATAGGTCGAAGAAGAGAGATGCCGAGGTTAGGAAAGTCAGGGAAATACTAACACGCATAGACATGTTGGATTTCTCTATGGATTCTTGTGAAAGGTATGGTAAGCTTGCGAATGATCTTGAATCCGCAGGAACGCCAATCGGCGATCTAGATGCCATTATAGCGAGCCTAGCCCTAACTCATAACGAACACGTAGTAACCGCTGATAAAGACCATTTTGAAAGGGTTTCAGGCCTCATAGTTGAATCATGGTGAACTCAATTCGAGTCGCCGGTGCTTAATATTATTGAAGCTGCTTCGTTCAGGCTTTTTACCGTAAAATCCGCATTCTCACAGTAAGTGCCCCTCCTTGAAACAAGTATGAATCGCATTCCCGCGTTCTTAGCCGACTCACAGTCGAAACAAGTATCTCCAACCGCAAAACACTCTTCAGGCTTAACCCTCAAGAGTTCAGCTGCCTTCAGGAAAACGTCTGGAGCCGGTTTCCTTCTCGCAACAGTATCTGAGCCTACGAGAACGTCAAACATTTTCAAAACTCCTAGAAGGGAAAGGTATTTCTTAAGACTCCTCGTAGTCTGGGAGCTTGCCACCGCTATTTTAACACCCTTCTCCCTAAGTATTCTTAAAGATGGTTCAACGTCTTCGAAAAGCCTTATTCTACCCATGTATTCAGAATCGTATATCTCGTCTTTAAGCCTCCTTAGCTCCGCAGCCTTAGCCTTGTCCCCCCCAGTTATTTTAAGAGAAATCTCCGGCCCGGCGAGCCCCACATACTTTTCAACATCCCTGGGGTTGATCTCTATCTTCATAAGGCTTGCCGCCTTAGACCATGCTTCAGAGAGCAAGCCAACCGTATTGACGATCGTTCCATCCAGATCGAATATAACTGCCTTAACCCTTGTTTTCAACACTATTCTTAAACAGGGGTTTGCAACGCTACCATTCCGTTAACTTCCTGACCGTCTCCTCGTCGAGCCTCTTAACCATCTCTAAAACAAGCCTGACAGCATTCCTAACGTCGCTGAGACTCATTATTGAAGCTGCTGAGTGAATATGCCGCGTGGGAACCCCGATTACTAGACTGGGGCAGCCAACCTTATGAATATGGATCCTACCCGCGTCCGTCCCTCCTCTCGCCACGAGTGAAAGCTGGTACGGAATATTATTCTCCTCCGCAACTCTTATCGCCAGATTCTTCAGGTTTTGATTAGGTATCATTGTAGCATCCATGGCAACTATTGAGGGGCCTTTCCCGATCTTGGTTTGAGCCTGCCCAGGAGGTATTCCCGGAACATCGCCAGCGATATCTACTTCAAGCACGATGGCTACGTCAGGATCCACTAGACTCGCTATCGTCGTAGCTCCCCTGAGGCCAACCTCCTCCATGACTGTGGCTGCACTGTACACAGTGTTGGGGTGTTGAACTCCTTCTGCTCTCAGCCTTCTCGCAACCTCCATCGCTATCGCCGCCCCAACCCTGTCGTCGAAAGCCTTGCCCATCGCAACCTCGCCGCCCTTCATAAGGGTGAAGAATGAGCATGGCACCACGGGGTCGCCTACTCTAACACCCATGTTCCTTGCCTCGTCTGCCGAGGAAGCACCTATGTCGATGAACATGTTGTCCTTTGTTATCACCTTGCCAGCCTCCTCTGGCGGTATCAGGTGGGGAGGTTTCGCAGCTATAACCCCGTTTAAATCACCCTTCTGAGTCCTAACTATGACTCTGGTTGAGAGCAGAACCTGGTCGAACCATCCTCCTAGAGGTGCGAAAGAAAGGAATCCCTGGTCGTTTATGCCTGAGACAACGAAGCCAACCTCGTCAACGTGGCCGGCGAGAAGGACGCGCGGCCTCTCTGAACCACCCTTCTTGATGAACGCTAGGGAACCCAGTTTGTCGGAAATCATCTCGTCAGCATAAGCCTGCATGTAGCTCTTCGCCTTTGACAGAACCTCTTTCTCGTACCCAGCGGGCCCGAACGAGTTTGTCAGGTCCTCCAGCACTTTAACAATCCATTCTCCGGACAATGCTGAAAGGGTTTGACGAGGGTTAAATAAAAGCTTTGACTCGACGCCTGCAAAAACCTCTTAATCCGGTGTTTCACGGCCACATCCGCCCCGAAATCCTGAGGGAAAAATTAATATCTTCCTGAAAGCATGCTTGGAAAACGGAGGTGTTTAAAATGTCTGAAGACTGGTTTGAAGAATGGTTTGAAAAACTTGAGAAGGATTTGAGGAGAATGATGCGGAGAGCCTTCAGTGCAACACCCTTCGAGGAGGATTTCTTCGACCTTTTCAAAGGGATTGAGGAGAAGTTTCCAAAGGACCTGGTTAGGGAGGAGAAGCTTCCTGACGGAAGCGTTAGGAGAGAGTACGGCCCTTTCGTATACGGTTACTCCGTCAGAATAGGGCCTGACGGAAAGCCCATTGTAAGGGAGTTTGGAAACGTTAAGCGTAAAGTCTCCCCGGTGAAGCCGCTTGAAGTTAAGGAGGCTGCTGAGCCCCTGATAGACGTTATTACCGAGGAGGACAAGATTAAAGTCATTGCTGAAGTACCCGGCGTAGATAAGCAGGACATTAAGCTGAACGTGGTCGGCAAGACCCTTTCGATACGGGCCGAGTCTGAGAAAAGAAAGTACAGTAAGGATGTTGAGCTGCCTGAGGAGGTCGACCCCAAGACGGCTAAGGCCAGCTATAAGAACGGTATTCTCGAGGTAACTCTGAACAGGATCAGAAAGGAGAAGAAGGGCGAGGAAATACCTGTAGAGTAGCACAAGCTCCATGAGTCCTCCGCTGACCCTGGCCGCTATGCTCCTAATCCTAGCTGGCTTCCTACTTGTTTCCATAGCTTTTTTCATGGAGTTGCTGCGTGCTCTAAAACGGAAAGACGTCGAGGTTGAGAAGCACCGGGGGGCGGTGGTGATGATAGGCCCAGTCCCGATAATCCTTGCTTCGGACCCTAAGACAGCCAGGATGCTGCTTGTGCTCGCGATCATACTCACCCTGATTTTGATCCTCTTAACGGTCTTCTTTACTTACGGCTGAGGAGCCTTGAACACTTCCGGAAAACTGCTGTTAACAGGCTTCCTCCTGATGATGATCGGGTTCGCAACGCTTTTCCTAGCCTCGCTGCCCTGGGTTGAAGCTAAGGGTGGTGGAGCCCTGGTAATCTTCATAGGTCCTTTCCCACTGGCATTCGGCTTCGGAGAATACTCCCCAATACTCATACTCGTAAGCGTCATTATCGCTGCTGTGATGATAGTGGCCACGTTAATCATCTTTAAAAGCTCTTGGAAACAGTCGGAGAACTCTTAGGTCTTGAAAAAACAGTGGGTTTTAAGCTATTCCTCAGGCTCCATTATAACAGCGTTTTTACCAATCATGCTGCAGAACCTTTCAGCATCACCCTTACCCCCGACTATGGAGCCGTAGTGCATAGGCACGAATATCCCCACACCTATGTCTTTAGCCGCTTGCACAGCCTCCTCAACATTCATAGTGTATGTCCCCCCGACCGGGATTAGGGAGACGTCTGGCTTTATACTGGCCATTTCAGGTATCCTGTCAGTATCTCCCGCATGGTATATTTTCACGCCGCCTACTGTAACAACGTACCCAACCTTGCCGTCCATCTTAGGATGGAAGGATTTTCCAACGTTGTACGATGGAACAGCCTCAACCCTAACCCCTGAAACATCCATGCTTACACCAGGCCTAACAACCTTATGCTCCAATCCTATCTGCCTGAATCTTGCTTCACACTCCTTTGGACCGATCAAAAGAGTCTTAGGAGAGGAGACCTTCCTAATGTCTTCCACGCTTAAATGGTCGAAATGGTTATGCGTAACCAGAATGATGTCTGCAGCCGGACCTCCTTTAATCTTAAACGGGTCTATGTAAATCGTTTTCCCCTCTCCAGCTATTCTGAAGCCGGCGTGCCCCAGCCAGTATATCTTAACACCCTTAACCTCTATCAAACTG
>JBNAVT010000060.1:0-6035 GCA_049700215.1 Thermoproteota archaeon | reverse complement strand
GGCGCTCCAAGCCTCCTCCCCAAGCAAGAACAGGATAGTCAATACCTAGAGGCTTAGTAACCTCAGGCCTGAAAACACCCATGCCGCATAATTCAAGCCACCTGCCAGCTTGGGGAACGTAGACGACGGAGTTCATAGAAGGCTCGGTATATGGGAAGTACGAGGGCCAGAACTGTACTTTCTCCAAACCGAGTCTCTTATAGAACTCCGTCAGGACCCCTTTAAGGTCTCTAAGCGTAACGCTCCTGTCCATTATTATGCCCTCTATCTGGTGGAACTCGGCGAGGCTTTTGAACGAGACCCTCTCGTTCCTGAAAACCCTGTCGACGCTGAAAACCTTAACCGGAGGATCCCTGTGCTCATACAGGTATCTGACTGACACGCAGGTAGTATGGGTTCTCAACACGAGCCTCTTAGCAGCCTCCTCAGACCATTTCCCACCCCAGCCTGTTGAACCCGTCTCCCAACCGTCCTCATGCGTCCTCCTCACTCTTTCAACAAGCAGCCTGTCAGCCAGCTCTGCAGAGGAAGGATGTGAAAGATAGAAAGTGTCCTGCATTTCCCTAGCAGGATGGTCCTGGGGAGTGAATAGGGCATCGAAGCACCAGAAGCATGATTCGACTAATGGGCCCTTGGCTTCAGTGAAACCCATTTCTATAAATATTTCCTTAACTTCCTTGATGAATTCTGTTACCGGGTGTAGTCTACCGGGGTATACTGGTTCCACATCTGCGGTTACATCATAGGGTTTAAGCTCAACGTTTCTCCACTCTCCAGTTCTCAGCAGCTCTGGTGTCAGCTGGGTTACTGCAACCTTCAGCTCGACGAGCCTACCGGCTTCAGTCAGAGAGACTAGTCTCTCAACCCTCTCCTCAACCCTGACTATACCCCGGCTGGACAGGAGTTTAACAGCCTCGGTGTTCAGCAGGCTGACATCTAGGGGGCCTGACGCGAGCATTCTGACAATAGTTTCGTCAACTCCTTCAGGAGGCTCCTTCTCAACAATCACGTGGGGAACCCCGTTTACAGCCCTTATTGCACCCCACCCCTTTTTACGCAGCCAGCCCAGCGCTATTGTGAAGAAGGACTCGTCTGGATAAGCCTTGCGAGCCTCCTCAAGAGGCATAACCCCCCTGTTCTCCAGTATTAGCTTCACAAGCCTCCTCTCGGGAAGCCCGTTTCTAGAATGGTATTCTCCCTCTCCCGTTAGCCTAGCATACCTGGTCTCCCTGGTGGAGACGCTTACAAGGCCCTTCTGGGATAGGGATGAAACCGCGCTTGCAGCTGACGACTCGTTCAAGCCTGTGAGCAGGCATAATTCGCTGAATCCTAGGGCTCTACCGGTTCTTCTAAGCGCCTCCACAATATCTTTCTCAAGCCTAGATTCTAGGCTCACTCTCCCACACCTATGTTTAACGGGTGCACAGGCTGTTTTTAAATTTGAAACCTTAAAACCTTAATCCTTCAGTGATCATCATAGTCAAGGGTTATGATCGGTATTGCCGTATTCATCTTGGGTAACAAAGCTATTGATATGGGAATACGGTGGATAGCAACTACGGTCAACTCGAGCGATCCAGTACCAAAGTTCTATGGCAGGGAGCTGAGGAGGGTCAAGGGGCACTTCTTCTACCTTAGGAGGAGCTTGGCCATGAGAAAGGCGTACGGAGCAATAAAGAAGATTGGTGATAGGGAGCGAAGGGTGTGAATGATATCCTGCATGAGATAAGCAGGGAAATAGTGAATGAGGCCTTGGAGAGGGCTGCGATAATCGTGCTTAGGGTCTTAAAGGGATAAGGGAGAACGACAGGGGCAGGAGATTTAACAGGAAATTAAACGGGTTCCTATATCATAAGCTAAGCAAGTTAATAGATTACAAAGCGAGATGGTTTGGAATCAAAGTAATTAAGGTAAACGAAAAGAATACCTCGAAGCAATGCCACAAGTGTGGAAGGAAGGGAATACGAATCAGAAGCCTCTTCAAATGCCCGAGTTGCAACCACTCTTGCAATGCGGACTATAACGGGGCGATGGACATGATGAGGCGAGCCATGCGCTACACGCGTATGGCAGGGGCTGATTTGACACGGCGCTGAACTCGGTAGGATGAGACCATGAGGTTGATGAACCGGGAACCTCGAAAGGGGATGTTAAACCTTAATAATTCCAATGTGGAAAACATGCTGATGAATCCGGGGGTTAGGCCTCCTGAAATCGTTGAGAAAATGGTCTCCGCAGCGCTTGGAAGGAGTAAGGCGAGCCTCGTCATCAAGGGAGGAGCATTGGTGAACGTTTTCACGAGGGAGATTGTTGAAAACACGGATGTTGCCGTGCTTGAAGACAGGATAGTGCTTGTTGGAAACGCGGAGCACACGGTTGGGCCTGAGACGAAGATTATTGAGGCTCATGGCAAATACTTGGCGCCGGGATTCCTAGACGGGCACGTGCATGTGGAGAGCTCGATGCTGACGGTGACCCAGTTCGCGAAAGCCGTCCTACCTCGCGGGACGACTACGGTTTTCATAGATCCTCACGAGATTGCAAACGTGCTTGGGATAAACGGGGTTAGGATGATGCATGACGAGGGATTAGGCTTGCCTTTGAAAGTCTACGTTTCAATCCCCAGCTGTGTTCCGGCGACCAGCCTAGAGTTTGAGACCGCGGGTGCTGAAATAGGGTTGAAGGAGGTTGAGGAAGCATTTTCATGGAGAAACACCGTGGCGCTCGGCGAGGTTATGAACTATCCTGGAGTCTTATCGCTAGACCCTAAGATGATAGGGGAGGTTAAAGCTGCTTTGAGAAACGGCAGGATTGTTGAAGGACATTTCTTCGGAAACCTGAATGAGGAGCTTAATGCCTACGTTGCAGCTGGAATAGCCTCGGATCACGAGTCTGTCACGATGGAGGCTGGGCTGGCTAAGCTGAGACTAGGGATGCACGTGATGATTAGGGAGGCATCGGCCTGGAGGGACTTGAAGGAGGTTATAAGAATCGTTAGGGAGAAGAGGGTTGACGCTAGAAGAGTCTGCCTGGTTAGCGACGACAGGGAGCCCAGCGACCTTTTGAAAGAGGGACATATTGACTACATAGTTAGAAGGGCGGTTGAAGAAGGGGTTGACCCTGTGACGAGTATTCAAATGGCCACGTTGAACACTGCTGAACACTTCAGGGTTGACGGCGAGATAGGTGCTTTAGCCCCGGGGATGATCGCGGACATACTGGTCCTGAGCGACTTGAACAGGGTTATTGTCGACACGGTGATAGCTAACGGCAGGGTTGTCGCGAAGAGCGGCAGGCTTGTGGTGGAGGTGCCGGAATACCAGTATCCTGAGGAGGCGAGGAGAACAGTCAGGCTCAGGAGAAAGCTTGACGCAAACGACTTTAAGATAAGGGTTGACCCTGGCAAGGAGGTTTTCAAAATCAGGGTTATCCAGGTTGTTGAAGCCAAGACTATTACGAGAAGCATGCTTGCAGACATTAGGCAGAGAAACGGTTTCCTAGAGGCGGATCCAGCCCAGGATATTGCTAAGGTTGCGGTTGTTGAAAGACACGTGGCTTCAGGCAACATGGGGATAGGCTTCGTAAAGGGCTTCGGCTTTAAGAAGGGTGCTGTAGCGTCCACAGTAGCACACGACAGCCACAACATGCTTATAGTAGGGGTGAACGATGGCGACATGGCTATAGCGGGGAACACTCTGGCGGAAGTCGGCGGGGGAATGATAGCTGTGGAAGACGGGAAGATACTGGCTCTGCTTGAGCTTCCTATAGCCGGCTTAATGTCGGATAAGCCTGTTCAAGAGGTTGCGGCGAAAGTTGAAAAGCTTTCAGAAGCCTGGAGGCAGCTGGGCTGCTTGACGACCCGCCCGTTCATGACGATGTCCCTCCTGGCTCTCCCAGTCCTTCCTGAGCTCAGGATAACCGATAAAGGGCTTATCGACACGGTTAATTTCAGGAGGACAAGCCTTATAGTGGAGTAACAGTGTTTCCCATCGCTCTCGGCATACAGTAGCCTTAATAAACCTTTTTAAAATGCTTCTCAAAGTGTTAAGCGTTGAGTAAGCTGACGCTAGCCTGGCTCATACCTGTTTCCCGCAGGATCGATGCTTTCATAAGCAGGGAGATAACTGAATTCTACAAGAATGCTTCGCAGGAGGGATTAATAGACGGCAAGGAGGCTGAGGCCCAGCTTGAGAAAGCCCTCTCTCATCAGACGGATTTCGTGACAGCCCTCAAGATAAGCGTGCCAGTCAACTGGAGGAGCAGTGTTTCATACTGGCTTTGGAAGAAAGAGGGTGGCGCATCCGGATTTTCAACAATGCTCAAAACCCTGAGGGACAGGAGAATGTACGAGTTGGCAACGACTTTCGCAATAGCCTTAAAGTCTGGAGACATTAGGGATGAGGCTTTCGACGAGAAAGGCTTCGTGAAGCCCGAGGAATACGAGTTTAAAATAAGGATAGCTGACAATCTTGAGAACCTGGTTAACAAGAGGGTTAGAAGAATACATAGGGATGGGTTTGCCGACAGATACTTCAAGGGAAGGGAAGAGGTTTTCAACCATGAGCTTAAAGACCTGGAGTATTCCGAGCTTTTCAGGAAAGGAGAATACGATAAAATAATCTCTCTCTACGATGATTTGAAGGAGACATGGCACGGCAAGACTGCTGGAATAGGGGAGAGGGTTGTTTCACTCACCCTTTTCGAAGCAGGCATACTGGATGAGGAGCCTGATGCCTGTGAAGCAATAGTGAAATACCAGTGGGCAATCACCAACATATGGATGTGGAGCGACGAGATGAAAGACCTTTTCAGCAACCTCAGGGAGGGCACAATAAACATGCTTATCGTGGAATGCTTAAAGAATGGACTCAAGAGAGTTGACGAGGAGCCGGTTAAGAATTTCATAGCAAGGAACCCGCGAATCCTGGATGAGCCGGTTAAGGAGTATTTCCAGCTGGCTAGAAGCGTTGAAGACAGGATGAGGAAGTACCCTTGGATAAACATGAAGGATTACTTGGAGGGGGCCAAGCTGGTCTTCCAAAAGTTTGACGAAAGAAGAAACAGGTTGTTGAGGGAAGTCAGTGTTAGAAAAGCATAGCTCTCAGTCACTCCCCGTGTTCACACAGCAAGCTATTCCCCATTTAAAAATTAAGTGAAAAACAGGCTTGAAGAACTCAAAAAAGGCTCCCGCATCCGAATACCCCTAGTGGTTAAGCGACGTGTCGATTATCTTAAGCCAGCCTATCGCTGGGTTCCTGAATCCTCAGGGCACTCGTGACGCCTGCATGTCGCGGTTCTAGCTGTTAAAAAGCAGTTATTTTTTCAAGAACTATTTATAAATACGGCTGGGCTATCTAGGAATGCTAGAAGTTTAGAAGTGGGCAGCATGAGGAAAAGCACCATCGCCAAGATTGCTCTCCTAACCCTAATCGTATTGAGTGTTTTAAACTACAGTGTTAAAGCCCCTGAAAACCGGAACGTATACTACTATAGGCTTAGGATGAGCTTCTTAAACAAGGGTTCAAGCAGCTACACTACTATCCTTGAAGACAGGTCATTCCTAATATTTCCCAACACTTCAACCCAGAAAACGTATATTTATAAGGCTGATCCGGGTGTGAAGCGGATTTTCACGGATGAGGATGGCAACCTGCTTGCGGAGCTGGATTTTCCGGAGAGAATCGAACCGGGGGGAAACATTACTGCAACGATCATAATTATGGTTAATATATCCTCCAGAAGCCTGCCTGAAATATCCGTCGACTCCTCAGGAAGCTTCTCCGACATACCTGCTTGGCTTGCAAACTATACTGTTCCGAGCGGAGCATGGAGATACCGGGATGAGTGTTTCAAATATATAGCTGACCTTGCTGCCCAGATCAAGGGTAACGATACGAATATCCTCAGGGTAATCTCTAAAACGGTTGATTTCATAGGGGGCAGAGTCAGGTATCCCGAGGGGGAGGAGTTAAGACCCCCGCAGTACCCGAACCAGACATTGCCGGGCACGGGGGAAATCGGTTGGGGGGACTGCG
>JBNAVT010000059.1:0-6310 GCA_049700215.1 Thermoproteota archaeon | reverse complement strand
GCAACCACCTGGTTAGTAACCACGACGGCAAGGTTCAATGCTTCAGCAAGCTTGAGCAGCTTGTGAACATGGTTGTTAAGCCTCTGCTGCCTCAACGCTAACGCCTCCCTCCCCAGGTATTCCCCTCTGAACTGGCTGGTTAAAGAGTCGACGATGATCAGCCTGACGTTATGCTGGCTGCATATTTCCCAAGCCTTATCCGTGAGGAGGACCTGGTGGTCAGAGTTGTAAACCCTGGCGTAAACAATGTTCTTAAGAGTTTTCTCAACGCTCAGCCCGTGCCTCCTAGCTATCTGAACGATCCTCTCAGGCCTGAAGGTTCCCTCAGTATCAATGAACAAAGCTCCGGTTTCAAGCCCACCCTTGTCCCCTGGGAGCTGGACAGTCACGCAAAGCGTGTGGCAGAGCTGGGTCTTCCCTGTTCCAAACTCTCCGACCAGCTCCGTCATCGCCTGGGTCTCAACTCCTCCACCAAGCAGGGCGTCTAAGGCTTTGCTCCCCGTTGTGATCTTCTGCGCCAGCTGCCTCCTTTTCAAAACCTCGTCGGCAGTGACGAGGCTTATGTTGACAAGCCCTCTAGCCCCTTGCGTTATTTTCAGCGCAGTGTCGTAGCCTATTCCAGTCGCCTCGGAGAGCTCGAAAGCCGTGGCGACAGCCAGCGACTCCACGGTCACGTAGCCCGCTTCCCTAAGCTTCCTCGCGGTCGCAGGCCCAATGCCATCAACATCCTCCAGAGAGTACTCGCTCATCACACTCGTCTAGAAAACCTTTTAACGCTTCTTTAAGGATTGAGTATGTAAACGCTTGAGGGAGAGGGTTGTGTGAAAGTAGCTGCCTGGGTTAAGCGTGCCCCTCCCGGTTTCCAGCATGTTGAAAAACCGTTTAAACCAGTTGGCGGACGAGAAACACTAGCCTCTCTCCCAGCTTCGGGCGCCTCTTGAAACTTTTTAACCTGAAACGGGTGAGACATTCAGATGCTCGGGTTCAGCGAGACAGCGAGAAAGCTTAAGGCTGAGACATCTATTCTCGTGGATGCTTTCAGGAGGAGGGCTAGGCAGATCCGCGGCGCCAGGGAACTCGCAGCCCTTGTTAAGACCCTGGATTTTAAAACAGCCACCGAGGCTGCCCGCGAATACTTCGGCGTCGGGGAGCACTTCGCCACCGGTATCGACGGCTCGATGCAGACGGATGAGCTGCTTGAAATGTTCATATTCTACGTTAACGCTGCAGCCTACACTTGCCCCTTCACGGTCTCCAGTGAACGCGTTGAGTTTAAGCTCGACCAAGCTAGGAGAGACGAAAGACTCTCAGTCTCAGCCACCGTCCCGCTTTGGATGGAGGACCTTCCGGAGGCTTCTGACTCTTCAAGCATAGATACTGACTACCAGCTTGACGCAGCCTCCAGCAGGATAGCGTTCGCACTCATGACGATGGCTGAGTTGAAGATGGCTTGCGAGGCGGCTCGCTCAAGAAGGGTTAGAATCCTGTTTCTAGACAGGCCTCTGTCAGGCTCCCTCCCGCCTCTAGCGAGGGACTACAGGGACCTGCTCAGGATGAAGCGTTTCTCCCTGGCTGGAATGGAGACTCCTGCTGGCCAGCTTTCCCTTCTCGACATGACTCTAGCATACTACCTTGGCCCCGGCGGGAATCCTCTGCCACCGAGGGAGAGATACCTTCCGTATGCTGTTGTAAGAATGCTTCTCGACAGCGAGGCGCACACTGCTTCTGAAATAGGGAGCAGGCTCCGCCTAAGCATCAGCGTTTTCGAGAAGACTGTGAAAAGGCTGAGAAGGATTAACGCAGAATCTGGGGGAAGACTGTTTGAAAAAGGCGGCGAGAGGGGAGAGAACGCTTTCAAAATCACCAGCTACGCTAGGGACTACTGGAGAAGGGTTGAGCACGCTTTAAACTGGGTTCTTGAAAAAGTGTTCACGGGCGAGGACCACCCGTTGTCCCTGGGCGAGGAGAAATGGCTGACCGCTAGGGAGCTCAACGCTTTCAACACTCTCCTCCTCTACAGGCTGAGGAGCCTAGCTTTCGAAAACAGCGTGCTAGTCATCGGGGTGGCTAAGGACGTTGGCTCCACCGACTTAAGCAGGGTAGTGATACCGTTCGCAGGCTCGAGAGGAGTTCTTGAGGCAAGCAGGATCCCGCTGATGGTGAAGAGCGACAGGGCTCTCCTCGGGCTGCTGAGCACCTCTGAGGAGATAGATTTTCCAACCCCATGGAGGACGCTTGGCTACGACGCTGTCTTCACCACACTGGTCTTCAGGAGAAACGAGACTCCTAGTCTTGCAGCAGCCAGGAAGAGAGCAGGCAACGAGGGTTTTCTCGTCAGAAGCTACTTCCAGCTTAGAAGCCTGTCTTCAGACTCGAGAAGCAAATCCTCAGTATTCCTATACGACAGGTTTCAGAACGATGCTTTCGACGGCGAGCATAGGGAAACAGTTGAGATAAGCGAGATGAATAGGGCTTGCAAAGCCAACCTTTACTTCGAGCAGGGTCGAAACAGGCTGGACGATCTTATCCTCCTAGTCCTAAGCCTCTCGGACAACCCGCATGTGGCTGAAGCCTTCGGCCACAACCAGCTTCTTTTCTTGGCTGACAAGGCGGTTAAGGCTGAGGCTAAGCAGGCTAGACCGATGCTGAAGGGAATCGTGGAGCTTGAAATAGGCTCGTTGGCGAGGACAGACAGGATGTTCAACATAGCGAGAAGATTTAGAGATATAAGGGCGGAGTACGAGGTTATGAGGGAGGCTGGGGGAGGAGAGGCTTGAGCCTTAGGGAGGAACAGCTTTTCGACGACCTTGACGGAAGGTTCCAAGCGAGGGTTAGGACGCACGGAACATCATATTTAAAGACATCCGTAAGGGGTTCTGAGGTCACGCTTAGAAGCTCGACGGCGACGCTTGAAACAAGGTTCAACATGCAGGTTCTAGACAAGCTTCACTCACCATCCTTCGTAGGGATCGAGAGGCCCACCGCGTCAAACCCCAAGACATACTTGGTGTACGAGGTTGTCGGGGTTAGGGCTACACACCTGCAGGAGCTTGGCGTAAGAGTATCCATGCCCGGGGTTCTCAGAGAGGAGTTTCTGCAGACCATTGAGAAAGACTGGGAAACAGCTAGGGAGAACTGGATAGACGTTGTCGCAGCGCCAACGGGCTACTTAGCCAGGGTCGTCAACGGGAATGTGGAGTTTGAGAAGACGACGATCTCCCCGCTTACAGGCAAGCAGGCACACCTCCTCTCTAGAGATGCGGTGAAAGCATTCGTATGCGTAGAGGATGGGGCGGAGGTCGGAAGGCTCATGGGGCTGGACGTGCCTGTGACAGCCAAAATAGACTCCATGATAAGATATCACACGGGGGTATTCGGGTTCACCGGCACGGGTAAGTCGAACCTGACCTCGGTCCTGATTAGGAAGGCTTTTGAAACGGTTGAGGGCCTGAGGGTAGTGGTTTTCGACGTCGCAGGAGAGTATGTTGTAAACCTGCTGGACCTTCTCGAGAAGGGTGTTGTCTTCATCACTGAGAGGACTGCTGTTGAAAACGAGGAGGAGTTTGTAAGGTCTCAAACAATCCCTGAGTCTCTCGAGGAGGTGGTGGGAGCAGAGAAGATTGAGAAGGCCTTGAGTATGCTTCACGGAAAAGGGAAGGTTCGCCAGTTGGTTTTAACGGAGCCAGGCCAGGTGGAAGCGAGGGTTGAGGATGTTTTGAATCTTCTCGACTCGATTATCAGTTCAGGAAAGCCGGGCGCGATCGCGGCGAAAATGGCTCTGGGGAGGCTGATCAGCTTTATGGAGGAGAACAGTGTTAGGGAGACGGATTCGCTGGTCAACCTGGCTACTGACTCGAAGAAGGCTGAGGGCTTCAGAAGCATTCTTGAGGATTTCGCAGGAGAGCTTCACGGAATGTCGTCTGAGGTGAAAGCAGTGAACACGATCCTAAGGGTTTTGGAGAGCGCTCCGGGAAGAACAGTGGTGAAGAGGGAGGCAGCGGTGAACCCTGAGCGGCTTGCTGAGTTGGTGCTTGGAGACGGTGCCCCTAGCCTAAGCGTTGTCTACACGCCTAACTTGGTTGACGCTAGGAAAGTGGTCTCAAGATATGTTGAACGCCTGCTCGAGTTGAAGAAGAAAGGGTTCTCTCGGGTTAACGTTCTAACAGTGCTCGACGAGGCTCAGGAGTTCGTCCCAGACCGGGCTAGGAAAGAAGACTATACGGAGCAGTCTAACACGGCGGTTGAGACGCTTCTCAGACAGGGCAGGAAGTATAGGGCGGGATGCTGGCTAAGCACGCAGAGGGTTGCACACCTGAACGTTAACGCTCTTCAACAGCTCCACACTTACTTCACGAGCACACTACCCAGGTTTTACGACAGAATGGTGATTGCGGACGCCTACTCGCTTGACTACGAGGTTCTCAACAGGGTTGCTGAGCTGGACACTGGAGAATGGATGTTCGTCTCATACAAGGCTACGAAAAGAAGAAACGTCCCAGTATTCGTAAAAACACCCAACAACGAGCAGAAGATCATTGAGCACGTTAAGAAGATTTACTCCTAGCATGAGATTCCTATTAGGAAAAGTTAAGGTGGCTTTACGTGCCTTAGCTTCTCGCTCGCCTGCTCCCCGCCCACTCCCCAGTTCTCCTTAGGAACCTCGTGAATTATTACTTCAACAGCCTCCGGGGGGACACCGGTCTCGGCGAAAACCCTTGTTATCCCAGATATCACTCTCCTCTTAGCCTCGTCTGAGAAACCCGTCCAGACGTAAACATGTACAACCGGCATAATCTAGGGTCCGCCTAGAAGGCTTTAAAGGCTTACTGCCGAAGCTACGGAGCCAGCTTCCCATTACTCGAAGCTATTCCCCAGGGGAAGCTTTTTTAACCGGAAAGCGCGCGCTACGCTGAGAAGCGTTTTTTCATCCAGTAGAAGGCTACGCCTGCTGCTAACCCTGCAGAACCCATTATCCATGCTCCAAGAGGGATAAAAACCATTAGGATCAGGCAGGTGACTAGGCCTAGAACAGGGGCAACACGGGGGTAAAGCCGTTTCTCAATTCTCAATCTTAACGCAGATGCGTTTGCAAGGGCATAGTAGAAAAGCAGCGCGAAAGTGCTTATGGCGATAATCCTGCTGAGGTCTACGAATAAAGCGAGAACCGTCATTAAAACACCAATTATCTAGATAGAGTAATGAGGTGTGCCGAATCTCGCATGCAGCTTGCTCATGGCTTGAGGCAGGTCTCTCCTCCTCGCCATCGCATAAGCCATGCGGGAAACGCCTAGGATTGACGTGAGCAGAACACTCGCAGTTGCGAGAAGCCCTCCGGCGGAGACTATGTAGACCGCTGCCGTGCTGCCCGTCACGCTTATCGCATCTGTCAGCGGCGATTTCGAGCTTGAAAGATCTGAGGCTCCTGCAAGTCCGACGGCTATGGTTCCGACGAGAATATAAACTAGCGTGGATATTACGAGGGATAGAAGTATCGCTCTTGGAACATTTTTCCTCGCGTTTCTAACCTCCTCCGCTACCACGGCTACTCTGGCGAAGCCACCGTAGGCGAAGAAAATGTAGAATGCCCCATAGAACACCCCGGCTTCAAAAGGCTCAAACCGCGAGAAGTTCTCCACCCTTATGAAGAAGAAACCGGTTACGATGAAGAATACCAGTATGAGTAGTTTTGCGGCGACGAGAATATTGTTGGCGAACGCTGACTGACGGATCCCGATGAAGTTCAGCGTCGTGAAACCCATGCAGACTATTGCTGCAATAAGATTAACAGGTAGAACTGGGGCTAGTGCCGCAAGGTAATACGCGAAGCCCAGTGAGACAGCTGCTCCCGCAAAAGTGTTTGACAAAACCCATATCCATCCTGCTAGAAAACCCGCGAATGGCGAGATTAACCGATAAGCATATTCATAGATGCTTCCCTCTAAAGGTTGCCAGGCCGTCAGCTCCGCTAAGCTTAAAGCAGTTAACAACGCAATTACCGCGGCTATAAGCATTGAAACTACTAAGGCTGAACCGGCTAAACCCGCCGCAATACCTGTAACGATGAAAATGCCTGCTCCAATAATCGCGCCAATGCTGATGGCGGTGGCGTCAAACAGACCTAGGAAAGGTTTAAGCTTGGTCTGCTGCACGCTGCTTGCATCCATGCTTATTCATCAGGCTGACCCCTTGGTTACACGCATGATTTAAAAAGATTCCTACACAGCAGGGCTCAGGAGATCCTGATGATGCTGCGCATCATCTTTAAGCCAAATGAAGGATATCTCAGCCTTATAAGGGCGTGCAGCTGGAA
>JBNAVT010000058.1:0-6581 GCA_049700215.1 Thermoproteota archaeon | reverse complement strand
CGCGCCATCGACGCGGTTGGGAACATCGATCCGACGCCTGCCAGTCGCACCTGGGGCTTACGCTGATCAAGCGGACAGCGTGTGCCTCGCAGCCTGTTCTATCAAGGGCGCCGGCTAGGAATCTTACCTCTCCGGCTGTTAAGCCATCTGCTTCATGCTCGTCTAAACTATTCCCCAGCCTTCTTCCCCATCTTCAACGCGGATTCCCGAATTAAAGAGTTGCTAAAGCTGCTTGTTGAAGAATACTTAAATACCTTGTCCCACTTAATATTGGTGGGACAGTTGGAGGAAGTTCGTTTAAAGATGGATTCCAAGGGGAGGCTTTACATTCCGCCCCACATACGGGAGCAGATAGGGGATACCGTCACTCTTAAGAAGACTTCTAAAGGCTTCCTGATAAAGCCCGGCAAGCGTTCAGACTTTCTAGAGGAGTTTCGGAGGACGATTACTTCTAAACCGCCGAGAACAGGTAAACCTGAGAACTGGGCGCCTTCGAAGATGAAGTCGATATGGAGCTCGCCGTAGCATGCTGATCGGGCTTGACACGAATATTCTCTGCTATTCTCTCGACCCTGCTTATCCGGAGCATAGGAAGCTTAGAAGCCTGCTGGTAAACCTGTCTCAGGAGAACGTTGCTGCAATCAACCCGACGGTGCTCCACGAGACTTATCATACTCTCGTCTTCAGCCAGAAATGGGTTCCGGGTGAGGCGCGGAGGAGGCTTAGAATGCTGCTGACGCATCCGTACGTTGAATTCTTCAGTCAAACGAAGAAAACCTCGACGGTTGCGCTTAACCTTGCTGTTCAATACAGGCTTGGAGGGAGAGACGCTCTTGTCACAGCGTGCTTCCTGTCCAACAAGGTTCCAGTTCTTTACACTCATGACCGTGAACTCCTAGCATTGCGGAAAGTCTCTTGGAGAGGTTTCACCATGCTGTTTAAAGACCCGCTGGCCGGTGATAATGGTGAGCAACCCGTTAAAACCCGGAGGGCGGCCAGCACGTAAGCACGTGTCTAGCGCGCGGTCTCCTTCGAAACAAGGTCTCCACTCCAGCCTGTGAACTCGTAGAAGCCTCCGAGCAGCCCCAGGAGCCCATCCATGCTCCTCCTCGTGGAAAACACGCTGAAGACTGCTTCCTCACCCTTCAGATACCAGCCGGACCCGTTGACCCCGCCGATTTCAGAAAGCACTCTCAGCTCAACATAGGGGCCTATGCTGAACGTTTTCGAAAACACCTCAACAGTGTGAAAGCCGTCGGAGGCTTTAACGTTAACCATGTACTGCTCTCCGGGCTCGAAGCACCATGCGCCGAACCCGAGCCTCGTACCCATGTG
Organism: Thermoproteota archaeon; assembly: GCA_049700215.1. Lineage (GTDB taxonomy): Archaea > Thermoproteota > EX4484-205 > EX4484-205 > JAAOZP01 > JAAOZP01. Next base: position 5,246 of record JBNAVT010000058.1, on the reverse strand, counting down.
GTCAACCTCCAGGGGGAGCCATGTGGTCCCGTTGTCCGGGCTTATAGCCACGTAGTAGTAGAGATTGTTACCATCCGGGTCGCTCGCCTCCCAGCTTATCCAAGTCTTATTGTTCCGCAGGTTCGTCAGCCTCGCCACGCAGGGGGACTTCAGACTCAGAGCCGGGGAGTTCGCCGATATCTCCCTGTGGGCAAGCGTTCTCCCACTTGAGTCCGTTAACTCGACTACCCGAGTGCCTTCCACAGCCTCCAGAAAATAGTTGAAATAAGACTCTTCCCCCTCGGTCTCCAACGGGTTGTCGAAAACCAAGAAGCTGGCGTTGAAGCCGAACCGTCTCAAAACCCTGCCCTCTTTATCTAGGAAAACAATGTAGTACTCGCCTTCCGAACCCGGCTGCAGGTCTACCTCAGCCCGCTGAACCAGAAACGGCTCGAAGAAGGCTGAACCATTCTTGAAAACCGCTCCGCCCACCAGGATGGCGAGCGGGTCCCTCGAGCTCTCAGGGTTGAACCACCCGTTCACCAGCCTCTGCACTGGGCATTTTGGACAATAACCCTACTGCTGAGGGTCACTGTCTAATTATCCCGAAACGGCACGTTCCATACTGGCACGACCTAAGTGACGCAGAGACAGCCGCCGTTTTCAACACTGCTAAGACAGTCGCCCGAAAAATAAAAAAGGTCTTTAAACCAGACTTTGTCTGCGTCTTTATTCGCGGCGGACGAGTAAGACATGCTCACATAGTGTTGTTCCCATCTCAGGAAGGCAAAAGCTTAAGTTTAGAGTAATGATGCTAGTTCTATGGAAGGCGAAAACACTGATCTGGTCAGCGGGACTAAGATATATGTTGTTGGGAAAAACCCTGTCGTCAGTTTTGCAGCTGAAGAGCTGTCCAAGTATCTGGAGAAAATGACTGGGCTGAAGCATCATGTTAAAAATATAGATGTTTACAGGGATGAAGAGGGCATTTGCTTGGGTCTGCCGGGGGATCTTATGCTCGCCAGCGTCAACCTCGCCGTCAGCGAAGACGATGAAAGGGACACAGTAATACTGAAGACGGTTGGGCGATGCCTGTTTATCTCCGGATCCAACCCTAGGAGCGTTCTATTCGCCTCATACTACTATTTGAAACAGCACGGGGCGGAATGGTTGTGGCCGAGTGAAGATGGAGAGTTTTTGCCGAGCATTGAGGAGGCGAGGACAGATGGCTTCGACATTAAGGAAACCGCTTCATACGTTCACCGGGGCGTATGCATTGAGGGAGCCATAACACCCGAGATGGCTATAGATTTCATAGACTGGATGGCTAAGCAAAGGCTCAACGAGTTTTTCCTGCAGTTCAAAACGTCGCGCTATTTCTACAATAGGTATTACGCCAGAAAATACAATCCGATGGCGGAGCCTTCTCCAGAGATTTCTGTGGAAGAGGCTCTGAGACAGGATGCTAGAATAATAATGGAGTTGAAGAAAAGAGGCATGATTGTCGACCGTGTGGGACACGGTTGGACCTGTGAGTCAATCGGTATTCAAGGCCTCGGATGGGACCCTGAGAAAGGCTTGGTTAAGGATGAGCAAAGGCAGCTTCTAGCCCTGGTAAACGGGAAGAGGGAGCTGTTTGGCGGGGTCGCCGTTAACACGGAGCTCTGCTACTCGAACCCTAAAGCGTTTCAGACGATTGTCGACCATTTTGTTCAATACGCGTTGGAACACCCTGAGGTGGACATACTCCACTTCTGGCTCTCAGACGGGATGAACAATCACTGCGAATGCCCGGAATGCCGGAAAATGTCTCCGTCCGACTGGTATTCGAAGCTTGTAAACGCTGTGTCACACAGGCTCGGGGAATTGAATTGCAAGACGAGAGTCGTCTTCCTGTGCTATGCAAACACTCTATGGGCTCCGACGGAGGAGTTTGTCGACAACAAGTATGGGAACACTATCTTCATGTTCGCACCGATAAGCCGTTGCTATCTTCATCCTCTCTGTGATGAGAAGTGTTCAGAACCATTCCCCCTTGAAGCGCCCTCGAGGAACAGAATAGTTCCACCTAGGACAAACCGTGAGTTCATCCAGTTGCTTAAGGCCTGGCAGAAAACTTTGAAGTCAGACAGCTTTCTGTTCGATTACCACCTCTGGTTCGCATTCGGCTTCGACTTCCTGAAAGGAGATATTGGGAAAATCCTGTGGCGAGACCTGCATGATCTGGGTGAAATTGGATTAAACGGCCTACTATCCTGCCAAACCCTTCGCGCCTTCTATCCGACGGGGATCAACATGAAGATACTCGCTGAAACACTCTGGAATAAAAACGCCAGTCTAGAAGACATTAGGAAGCGTTATCTTCAGGCAGCGTTCGGCAGTTCAGCGGAGTTCGTTTCAGAATACTTGGAGAAGGTCTACTCGTTTATTGATGCAAGCAGCTACGAGCACAGGGAGTACTTGCCGAAGCCAGAGAACCCGGCGAAACTGCTTGAATTCGTCAAGGAGAGCAGGAAACGGATTGAGGAAATCGCGCAGAACAGTAGAGAGCCTGTTCAAAAAAGGTCCGCCACCATTCTCCTCCACCACAATACTTTCACCACGCTTGTTCTCGAGGCTATTGAACAGTATATTCAGGAAAACTATGAGAAGGCGCTTGAATCAATGAAGAAGGCGCTAAACCATTTCCTGTCGACTGAGGATGAGCTTGTTAAAATCATCGACGTCTTTATAGTAAGCCTCGCAATAAACAGGCTTTCCTCAGCAATCCAATCCAGGAAACTGTTTGTATAGGACCTGTTTCCCGCGTCGCCCGTCTCCGATATTTTTTCAGCAGCCTTCGCCTCTTTTCTAAGCAAGAGTGGGAACCCGGCTAGTATTCCTTCGGCGACGCGACTATATGGTTGCTTGCTGCAACTAAACATTTAAAAATTCTCAACGTTCATGGAGAGCCGGGAGAGGGGCAGGTCTGAAGCGTGCATTCTGCACGCTGAAACAGGGCTGTCGGAGGAGGGAGAAACCCGATGAGGATGGCCCGGACTATCATCGTAGCGCGCTGTCCTCATCACGTTTTTAAGTATGCTTTACCCTCTTCAATAACAACCTCGTATTTCTTCAAAGGCTTTGCTGCCGGCCCAGCTTTAACCTCTCCAGTCAAAAGATCGAATTTAGCCCCATGGCATGGGCATTTCGCCACGACTCCGACAAGCTCGCCCTTCGAGACTAGGCAGCCTCTATGGGTACACTCATTGCTTAAAGCAACAATCTTGCCGTCTGGGTTCGCGACAAGAATATTAACATTATCTATTTTCATCCCAATCATTGTGCCTTCACGTATTTTAGAAACCTCCGTTATGAACCTGAGTCCAGGCATGGGGAAAATGGTTGAAGGACGCTTAAATCTTTTCAGGCTTCAAGAATCTGATGAACAGGGCTTGATAAACGCCATTATAGCTAGCCCATGACGGGAGTATAGGTAAGCGTGAGCCGTTACTGCTTCAAGCCTTCAACCACCTTCTTAACAAACCCTTCCGTATCCATTCGACACGGGCTTCTCGAAAGCATCGTAAACAATCCGCTCGCTAACCTCACCGTTGCAAACAAGCTTACCACCCGCGAACAATAGTATAAACCACTTCTGGATCATGCATCCCGTAGGGGAATCCAATCCCCCATTATTCTGGTTGATGAAGGAGGCTTCCGGGAAGGCTCGAGAAAAAACTTATAAGCTATAGTTGGTATGACGAGCACCATACGCGCGCGCGCGCGCGCTTACTTGACGAAGCTGTACGAGTTTCCGCTGATTCTGGTTACGAGTTTCTTAATGAACATGTGGGAGGAAATAGGGTGGAGAGGTTACTCTCTACCCGCGCTGCAAAAGAAACACGATGCTCTTGTTTCGAGCCTAATTGTCGGAGTGTTTTGGGCATTGTGGCACTGGCCACATTTTGCAGTCAAAGACAGCGTCATGGCAGTCAATTACCATAATTTTCTCTGGTTTACTGTTTTCACACTCTTATACTCCATCTCTTACACGTGGCTCTACAACTCCACTAAAGGAAGCTTGCTCATAGTGTCGCTATACCATGCATCCACAAACATGGCAAACACCATACTATTTGTTGAAGCAAGTATCGCCAGCTCCATCTTCCCATTCTATTTTCTGACAGTTATCATCCTCATCCTAGTTTTTGTATTCAAGCAAAATTCCTTATGCGGTAGAAAAGGGGGCAAGATCTAACGTGCACGCGGTTAGTAGACAATTTATTAACTATCTTAAAAAGCGTCCTTTTGAATGCGTAGCGCACGCTACAGCGTTACTCGAGTACAAGCAGCATCTCTTTCTCCGTCAGCCAAGCAGCCAAAATATCACCAGGAAAGGCTCAGCCATTCTTCAACCCAATCCTTCCATAGAGGTTTAAATACTATTTTCATAATATTGACTATTAGAGTTGACTGCCCTGATTAAAGAACTTGTCTACGATCATCTTCTGCTAGTTAACATCGCAAGCTTCATTCTCATGGGTGTTGACAAGGCAAGTGCGATCAGGGGAGAAACCAGTATCCCTGAGAAATGATTTTTCACGATTTCTTCAACAGGAGGCTCGTTTGGAGTATTCCTCGGAATGACTGTCTTAGCTAAGAAGCAGTCATAAGCCACTTCCATAAAGGTAAGAATTTAATTATCCTGTTTTCAAGTTTCAGCTTGTCTTCATAATCCCAAGTAATTACTTGTAATTCTTTACAGCCTAGCTGTTCAGAAGCTTTGATTAAAGACCTGATTTCTCTTCCTCCAACTTCATCCTTTCCGGAAGCATACGTAACTTGAATTAGTAGATTTACCCTTGGGCCCTCTTTTATTACGAAATCCACTTCATTCTGTTGAGAATTCTTCCAATAGTATACTTCCCATTCTTTAAACCAGTAGCTTTTCCTTCTCAATAGCTCTATTGCAACGAGATTTTCCATTAGGTTGCCAATATTTTCAGATATTTTAAAGCCGATTGTGTTTACTATTCCGTTGTCTATGCAATAAACCTTCTTCGGTGCAATAATACTCTCCTTAAGCTTTGGAGAATACTTCTCCAATAAGAAAATTAAATATGCATTCGAAAGGTAAAGGGAGTAGTCTTTAACTGTATGAACACTCTTTAAGTTTAGAATGTTTTTAAGCTTATTGAAGGATATTTCTTGCGCACAGTTAGAAACATAGTATTTTGCCAGATCTTTTAGCGCATTCTTAATCCTTATATTATATCTTTGTATTA
>JBNAVT010000057.1:0-6643 GCA_049700215.1 Thermoproteota archaeon | reverse complement strand
AGATGGCGGTGCCTATTAAGGTCATCATGCCGGGCTGCCTATCCTTGATTTCCTGAACCATCCCCTTTAGAAAGGGTAGTCCGCCATAAACGTATACAAGCAATGAGAGGAGGAAAAGAACCTCTCTCTGAAACGGCACGATCAAACTGAATCTGAACCACATCTGGATCATTTCTGAGAGAAGCAAGATAGGAATCGTGAGGACCAGGGAAACCCAGAACCTATTTTGAAATTCCTCAATATGGTGGGCATGATCCGAGCCTCGGTGGCCGTTTCCCTCCACGTGGCCTTGATGAATGCGTTTGTTCCTATCGCTTCGAAAGATCATGAGCCTCTCCATCAAAACCCGGCCCTGCACTTCCCCTTATCCTTGCATCCAGACTGGTATCCGTCTGTCCGCGTTGCCATAAGTCTGATCACCTATGACAAGCTGATAAGGCATAAGGGCTTGATGCCAGCCTTCTTCTGGCTCGAACATGTTGACAATCATGCCAACGACTGTGATCTCGTCCCCGTTCTTAACTCCGATCGCTTGCCAGAACCACCATGGACCATGAACTTCAATCTCTCGCCCGTCTAGTGTCAACTCTATCTCCATCCATTCGATCTTCTCTACTTCGCCGCTTATCTCCTCAATCTTGCCATCAGCCCACCGAAACATCATGTGACCCATGGGTAAGGAGGGACTATACCCGGCGTTTAATGCTGAAACACAGACCACTAGGCCTAATATTCCAACTCCGATCAGGATAAGACCTAGGACTAACTCGGTCGCGTTCACTTCAGCTCCTCCTTCATCTTACGATATTGCTCCTCTGTTATCTCTCCCCTTGCATAACGTTCCTTAATTATATCCAGAGCTCGGTCACGTTCTTGGGTTCTTGATGGGGCTCTAAACACATAATAAGCCCCGATCACTAAGATAACTATGAATAAGAGCGGTATAAGGAAAATTATAAAATACATTCCATAACCCATCATTGGCATGTAGCTCATTATTCCATATCCTCCGCAACAACCAATAGGAGCAAAGAAAAATCCGACCACTAATAATACTGCTACTGCCATGAGGATCGGTAAGAGGACGTCTCTTCCTGACAACTCTTCCATCACGATATATAACAGCGTTATACTGCTATTTAAATATTATACGAAATATTACCCTTAGAAGAGGATTTTTGAAGCATTTCAGATGCTTCACTTAATAGTGCACGCTCAAGTTCATGAGGTTGAAGAACCTTGCAACTTTTTTGGAGCGTAGCGTAAAATCGGAGCGCCGCGTTTTAAGGGTAAAGAAAAAAGCTACTCCGCCTAAGGCTACTCTACGGTTTCAACAGTTATGGCTTGAACCGGACACGTGTCCCTCGCCGACTGAGCACAATCAGCAACACTATCGTCAATAACACCCTCGGACACGCTCTGGCTAGCTAAAGTCCTATACTTAGAAACAACCTGGCTTTTATTCTCCTCGTCGGGCTCGAAAACCTCGGGACATGTGGAATAGCAGACTCCGCACGCTATGCAAGTGTCCTTATCGACTTTAACTCTATACTTGGCCATTGTTTCCTCGGCCTCATCCGTAAAATGCTCCAATAAAAAGTTTTCTAAGAGGCTTAACGAGACTGGGTGGTTGTTTTAGTGATCCTCATGCTTACGGAGGGTTTTCGCAGGGGTAAAATAAACGGTTAAAAGGTTCTGGAAAAGGTTCTACCTAGATTGGGCAGGACAATACTGTTGACTAATGATGACGGGGTGCATTCCCCGGCTTTCAAAGCATTCTGGAGAAGGCTTGTCGACCTTAAGCTCGGCGAGGTTGTCGCGGTTACTCCCGAGCATGAGATGAGTGCCGCGGGTAAATCGATAACTCTCCACAAGCCTTTAAGGGTTAACCGGGTTTCAAGCAAGATCCACGGTGATAAGTATGGTTATGTTCACCTCGTCTCCGGGACGCCTGCCGACGCTGTTGTAGTTGCTTTCAACCTGATTCTCGCTGAGAAGCCGTGCATAACTGTGAGCGGGATTAACATGGGTGATAACATTACACTCGACAATCTTTTCACCAGCGGGACTATTGCTGCGGCGATACAATCCTTGCTGAGCGGTGTTCCTGCAATAGCTTTCAGCGTTGAAATACCGCCTAGCGTTGAACACAGAGAGCTTAAGGTGGGCAGCTTTCAGCATCACGGCGAGATTGCAGCTGAGATCACCAGATTCATGGTTGAGAATCCCCTTTCAACCCCGCATGTTTTAAACGTGAACTTTCCTTTTCACATGGGTAGGGACACGGGCGTGGAGCTGACTTCTCTCGCGAAGATTAAGTTTGAAAACTATATTCTTGAGAGGAAGGATCCAAGGGGTGCACCGTATTATTGGATAGGGAGCTCCGAGATAAACGTTGACAAGTCTCACGAGGGGACTGATCTCTACGCGCTGACAGTTCAGAAAGCAGTATCGATATCGCCTATAAGCCTGGACGTAAGCACTCCAATTCTCATTAACCCCGAATCATTCTACAAAAAGGAGCACTTGGAGAAAGACAGGAAGATACTTGCAAACCTGCAGAAAAGAGTTAGGGATATACTGATTTCGAAGACACGTTAAGCATACTGCTTAAAAAAAGCAAGGCTTAAATTAATAATCAGCATTATTAGAGAGGGAAATATTGATTGAGAGAGTCGTCTCTTTAGAGGTTCAGAAGGCTTATGAGGAGCTGAGAAGCATCCTCCTTGAAAACAATTGTAGGATAATAATGGAGGAGCCTTTGAAAAGCATTATTGTTGAGCACGGTACTCCCTCCAGCATGTCGCCACGAGATACGTGGAAGAGAGTAAGCTTTCACCTTTTTCCCGACCCTACGGGAACCCGGATCATCGGCTCCTCATCAATAATCTTTCCAATACCAGTCAGCATCATTACCCAGCTAATAATCGTATTCCTAGTCTTCTTCACAATCGGCATCATTACCCAACCAATAATCGCGTTCCTAAACTTCTTTGCACTCGAGTTCTTCGTAACCGGGATTGGAACCGCAGCCTTCGTCGGGCTTGTCGCGACACTAATAATTTATGAAAACTATCTTCGTCTCCACCGTAGAAGAAACCTGTTTTTAGAGGAGGTTTTCAGACGGCTTGAGCTGAAAACCAGGCTCTAAGTGCCAGAGCCTTCAGGGAAGCTCACAACCTTGCCATAAGCCTCCTCGATAAGACGGGATAGCTTCTCAGCAGCCTCTGAAACGATTCTCCTGGCTTCCGCCTCATCCTGGTGGAACACGCTGAAATACATTTCTATCCAGGGCTTCTCCTCCGAAGCCTTCGGATGCGATTTTATATAGGTGTTAGGGTAAAGCTCCTTAACCCTGCTGATGAGGGGCGCTAAAGCCGACTCCTTGACGCCGGTGACGCGGAGGGAGAGCTCAGCAACCCTGAACCCGGATTCGTCTGAAACGCTTCTGGAAACAGTCTCGTTGAATATTGCCTCCATCTCCCTCGGAACCCCTGGCAGAGCATAGATGACAGTGCCTCCGGAAACGATCTTGACGGCAGGAGCGGTTCCAACAGGGTTCGGCAGGGGCTCAGCCCCTTCAGGCATTTTCGCCATCTTGATCCTTGCTTCAGTCAGTTTTTCACCCATTTTCTCGTATTTTCCCCTAACCATTTCAAGAGCCTCCTGGTTCAGGGTCAAGGGTTTTCCAAGGGCTTTTGCCAATCCTTCGAGGGTGACGTCGTCGTAAGTGGGTCCTAGGCCGCCCGTCATTACGATGTACCTGGGTTTTCTCGAGAGGGCTTCGCTGACGCAGGAGGAGATTTCGCTGGGGCTGTCGCCGACAACCGTTATCCTCTTAACGGAGACCCCTAGCCTGGTTAGTTTTTCAGCAAGCCAGGAGGCATTTGTGTTCACAACCTTTCCTATTAGAAGCTCGTTTCCAACGGATATTATCTCGCAAGTCAGCTGAGCCTCCAAACCGGTTAACCGCTTAGCGCTGTGAGACTTAAATTTTTACTAATGTTCCTCCGAGACCACTGACTTAGTGCGCGCTACTTACTGGCAGGGATTTTCAAGTTTTTTAGCACTTTTCGACACGTATTTCTCCAAGATGGCCCTGCGGAACTCTTGATATTTCCTACGATATTCCCTCTGTAGCTCCGGGGGGTATCCTATTTCGTATGCACCTTGTGCTAGCCTGCATGCAGCCGTTATCGCCTCAACCCTCTTCTTGATCTCCTCGAGCTTCTCCTCATCGCTCATGCCCTTAGAGTTGAACCTTGATACTAAGCAGGAACCGCAATCACTATCCTTAGCGATTGTCAGCTTGACCTCCACCCCGTACTCCTCCGATATCCTCTTAGCTACCCCGTCGAACCACAGCAGCCTTATGAAAGCCTCCTTGTAGCTCTTCTTAAGATGCTTCTCGAAGTTCCTCCTGTTAATGTAGTCCTCGCGTGCTCTTTTCTTCTCCTCTCTAAAGACCTTCCAGACCTTCTCCTCTTCCTCCCTGCCCTTGGCCTCAGCCTTTTTGAACCTATACCGATAGCTCTTAAGCAGGCACTCATGTATGTACTCTCCTCCCCTATCCGTCCTACAGGAATACACGCTTATAGTTCCGTCAAAAGATTCTGCAATATTCATGACGGCGGCAATCCCTCCCTCTTCACAGCGTACCATCCACTTCTCCCCGGGGAATGAGCTGGGCATATCTATTTTGAACGGTTTGAAAAGCCCTTTGTAAGGTCCTTCGTCCTTCAGCCTCTCATTGAGGTAATCCCTCAGCCTCCCGAGGAAGCTCTGACTCATCTCCTAGCTTCCTCCTCTACTAACCCATTCTATATGCGGGTTATTAAACTCCCCTACCTTTGCTGGATAGGGTATATCACCGAGAATATCCTCAGGGGACCAAGAGATAACAACTATGGCCCCGTAGTCAGCAGCCCATTCTTCACTATTCAAGTATCTATTAACATCCTCCTTAGCTTCCTCAATCCGTTCTCCAAAGTCTTTAACATTCTCCGGGTTGCTTACGTACTTGGCTTCCACTATTGCGATCTTCTCATCAGTCTCGGCATTCTTCATCACGAAATCAGGCACTTCCTTTCCCGGAATATTTTCTCCCTGCCACTCCACTTTAATCTTCTCCCTTGGTACGCCACTTCTCTTCGAAGCCTCCTCAATAAGACCATTCATAAACTTCTCATTTATTATCGCCTCTCCAAGCCGTCCCTTCCGCTCCGTACTTCTGGGATCAGCAAGGATATCTGCCGCAAGCTGCTTCAGGCTCATGAGCTCCTTGTAGGCAACTATCTCTATCGTGGTTATGCTCTTCACTCCTTGAGGTATATGTACCCTGAGCTCCTTACTTCCGCAATAGGCTCTTTTGCCGTTGTCGAAGCATATGAGAAGGATAACCCTTCTATCTTCATCGGCAGTAATCCTTTCCTCAAGCTCCTTTAGTGCATCGTAGCCCAACAATCTGAACAGCCTCTCTTTCAATAAAGCTTTTTGCTGACCCTCCATATTTATTTCGCACGGTATCTTACCCATCTGCTCGCTGAGGGGCTTAAGGTTGAAGCAATACTCAGCCATCACCTCCCAACCCTTAAGATATTCTACCCTAATCAAACTCCCCGTTGCATCCATTTCGATCGTTTTGATGAGATAAGTATCACGACCATATTTTATTCTGATTTCTCCGTCCTGATAGAAGGAGAGCACTAGGTTCTTACCATCCATGTTCTTTCCCTCGAATTCGGCATCTATACGTATCCTCCCTTCGTGAACATCTGGATTTGTACTAAACTTATAGCACATTCCATTGATCTCCATCTCGTTGTTGAAGAGGTCTATCCTCATCCTCTTGTCTCCAACGAAGAACACGGTTGGGAAGAGCAGCCTGTAGTCGAACAGCTCAACCTTAGTTATGAGCACTTGCACTTCATCTTTCCCTATTTCCTCTAAAACCTGGTCCACCTGCTCTTTGGGTACTTCAATTCGTTCCGATTCAACATTCTTTACTATTGAGAACTCCATCACTCCGCTCTTTCCATCGTGCTCCCAGTGAACCCTAACCGCATACGTTCCAAGCTTCACCTTATTGCTTTCTCCAAGATTTAGGTGACTCTGTCTTCCCTTCCTCAGCATGACCCTACGAGGCTCTTTGAATTCGAAGCTTCGTTCACCTTCCATAAGCTCTTTGACTATCGCCGATGCTAGCACGCAATTCATCCCCCTGCTCTCAGGATACCTGAATCTCTCTTCAACGGCCCTCCTCAGCTCGGCCTCCGCAGCCTCCCTGCTTCCGTATGAGACAAAAACCTTAAGGTAAACTCCTTTCAGCGTATCCAAGAGCCATTTCGCAGCGTCGGGCCCAAGGCCGGGTGTGTCCTTAATGTGCCTTAATAGGTCTAGGACTTCGTTTGCAAGCTGGGCATTTGAGATCGAGTTGTAGAAATCGATTATCTCAAGCTCAAAGTTCTTGACGAATTCCTCGCTTTCTTTCTTAGCCCTCTCAATAGCTTCCTCGCACGTCTCCCCTTTCTCAACGTATTCCGTTATTTTTCTGACTACTTCAACCCTGCTGCTTCCGGTTAACGTCTTCAGCCACTCAACGTTCCTAGCTAAAGTGTTAACTACGTCTAAAGCCTGCGAGTCG
>JBNAVT010000056.1:0-6697 GCA_049700215.1 Thermoproteota archaeon | reverse complement strand
TATTGGTCAGCATTCCTCCTCAGCAGCATCTTCAAGAACGTTACTCTGGACTGGTACACGATTCAGCTTCCGAACGTTATAGTAGCCGGGAACTTCTACGTCGTGATCGTCCCAATGTTACCCTTGATGGTTAGCCAGCTCTGGATAAGTGTCGACGACCCGCCTATTTCAAACAGCAGTTTTATCGTGAACGTTGACGACCACACAATCTTGGCTTCTCTAAACGCCACCAGCAAGAGGCCGGGAGACTTCATGATTAGAGTCATGGGAGAGCCTACCTTAATCCATCCCGAGCTGAGGCTCGCGTCAATCGGGTTCAACGAGAATGAAACAGTTCTGGCTTTCAACTATCCTGGTGAGATAGCGGACTTCGAAGCAAGGCTCGTCAAGCCTGAGCGTGCGTGGAGGATTTGGATAAAGCTAGGGCAGAGGCCTCAAGCCCCAGGGGCTTAAACACTATCCTCACGGACGGGCTGGTCATCGCATTGGTCATTTCATCATTTTTAGTTTTTCTCGAAGTGAGGAGAAGGTGGAAGGGAGGAAGCTAGCCGGTTTACTCCTAATCATCCTTGCCCTAAGCCTTGGGCTTAACATCTCACATTAATTAGGGTTAATGCTCAGATAGAAGACTTTGCGAGTAAGCTCGAAAACCATCTTAGGAAAGCCATAGCGCGCGCTGTTGAGGTAATGGGACTTGTCGACGGCAGAATCGAGTACATTCTCATGCTCTGGGAGGGAGCTATGAGGAGGTCTTGAGATAATAACGGCAGGTCTCTACTGGCCTAGACTGGAGAAGGCGAAGAGCAAGGAGGAGAAAAAGAAGATCCAAGAGAAGAGGCGTGAGGAGATAAGGAGAGTGTTAGACGGCTTGATCAATGCAGTATGAACATCGGGTTCAGAGTGCCCCCGTGGTAAAAACGTACTACACATCGATATTCGACCCCAGCGGCAGCGCGCGTGAGCGAGGAGCAAATATTCGAAGATATTGTTTAAAAGGATAAGGAGGGTTTACGATGCATATGAATCATGGTACAACCCGAAAGGAAAGATTCGAAGAAGAGCTTAAGGCGAAGCCGAAGCTGGGACGCAGACGGAGAAGAAAGCAGGCTAAGGAGTAGCTTAACCCTCTATAGTTTCAGAATACTTGATAAGCATTTTTTAAGAGGAATACGCGTAGCTGGGCTGGAATGACAATACTTTTAAGGAGGAGAGTAAAAGAAACATGTTTACCAAGGGTAGCGGAAAAATGCTCCAGGATGAATTTGCAAAACTGTTTGACGGCGAATACGAGATGCAGTTGCTTGAGAACAAAGTGTTAGAATTCTGGGAAGAGAACAAGATACCTGAGAAAATTAGAAAGCTGAGATTAGAGAAAAACATAGGGAAACTTGGATACGTTGAGGGACCACCAACATTGAACGGTCGCTGCCACGTAGGGCATACGTGGGGGCGGGCTATGAAGGATCTTTGGTACAGGTGGAGATCGATGCAGGGCTACTACGTTCTTTTCAGAGCAGGCTGGGACACTCAGGGGCTTCCGGTTGAGATCGAGGCTGAGAAGGAGCTCGGCTTCTCCAACAAGAAGGAGGCTCTTGAGAAGCTGGGCGAGGAAAGATTCGTCGCGGAGATTAAGAAGATTCTGGGCAAGTATCACGAGGACTGGAGGAGGGTTGACAGGAGGTTCGGCATGTTCATGGACTATGAGAAAGAGTATTTAACGTATAGGGACGAGTATATTGAGAGAGAGTGGAAGTATCTTGAGAAGGCGTATGAGCAGGGGCTTCTGGGGAAGGGCTACAGGGTTGTAGCGTACTGTCCAAGCTGCCAGACGTCGCTCAGCAACGCTGAAGTCGGCCAGGAGTACAGCATGGTTGAAGACCCCTCCGTATACTTCAAGGTTAGGCTTGAAACAGGAGACTATGTTCTAGTTTGGACGACGATGCCTTTCACAATAGTTACCGACGAGCTTCTAGCAGTAAACCCTGAAGCGGAGTACGCGAGGGTCAGGGTCGGCGGGGAGAAATGGATAATGGTTAGAAACCTTGTTGAAAACCTGATGGATAAGCTTGGAGCATCCGGCTACACGATTGAGGAAACATTCCCCGGGGCTGAGCTCGAGGGCAAGAAGTATTTCTACCCGCTGCTGGAGGAGGTTCCCCGCCAGAAGAAGCTTGAGGAGGAGGACAGCAGGATACACAGGATAGTTACCGCCGACTTCGTCGACGTCACAACCGGGACGGGGGTTGTCCACCTGGCGCCTGCGAACGGTGAGGAGGACTTCGACGTTGCGCAGAGAATGAAGATACCTGTTTTCTCGCCTTTCGACGACGAGGCCAGGTTCACCGAGGAAGCAGGCTTCTTCAAAGGGCTTTTCGCGAGGGATGCGGACCAGGTTGTCATAGACGTTTTAAACAGGAAGGGCCTCCTGGTTAAGGCGGAGAAGATTATTCACGAATACCCGTTGTGCTGGAGGTCTAAGCACAGGCTAATATGGCTGGCTAGGACGGAGTACTTCTACTGGCTGGACAGGATTGTGGACAGGCTTGTCGAGGCAGCGTCCAGAGTAGAATACTTCTACAACCCGCCGAGAAACAGGTTCCTAGCGTTCATAAAAGAGGGGAAGCCCTGGTGTATATCCAGGGAGAGAGTCTGGGGGACGCCGCTGCCAATATTCGTCTGCGAGAAATGCGGCAGGGAGGAGCTCCTCGCCTCCAGGAGGAAGATTGTTGAAAAAGCCGTAAGCCTTCCCGACGGAGAAGGCTTCGAGCTCCACAAGCCGTGGATAGACAGGGTCAAGGTCAGGTGCGTGTGCGGAGGAGTAATGCACAGGGTTCCCTACGTGCTCGACACTTGGCATAACAGCGGAGCCGCGCCGTACGCGAGCATGAGCGACGAGGAGTTTGAACAATACGTGCCTGTCGAGTTCCTCGTTGAATCAATAGACCAGACGAGGGGGTGGGCGTTCACACTGCTCGTTGAAAACGTTATTTTGAAGAACAGGGCTGAAGCACCGTACAAGGCATTCCTGTTCTACGGGCAGGTTCTAGACGAGAAGGGGAACAAAATGAGCAAGAGCCTGGGCAACGTTATAAACACTGAAGACGTTATAACAAGGTATTCAGCCGACCTCTGCAGGCTCTATCTTCTTTGGAAGACGAACCCGCTGGAGAACATTAACTTCAGCTTCAAGGAGATGATGGAGAGGCCGTTCCAGGTTTTAAACACCTTCTTCAACCTGGGGAAGCTTCTTAAGCAGAACGCGGAGTACGACGGCTTCAACTACGACGCGTACAGCGTTGAATGGGCCCTGGAGAAAGGCGTCGTCAAAGACTCGGAGAAATGGCTACTCTCAAGCCTCCAGAGGCTTGTGGAGACAGTCACGCAGGGTTTTGAAACCATGAGGATACACGAGTCCGCGAGGGCCCTTGAGAAATTCATAGTTGAAACACTGAGCAGACAATACGTGCCGATGGTTAGGAAAGATCTCTGGAGCGACGCGCCGGAGGACCTTGAGCGGAGAATGACGATATACGCTACGCTCTTCCACGC
Organism: Thermoproteota archaeon; assembly: GCA_049700215.1. GTDB lineage: Archaea > Thermoproteota > EX4484-205 > EX4484-205 > JAAOZP01 > JAAOZP01. The sequence goes on along the minus strand of JBNAVT010000056.1, from coordinate 3,148 downwards.
GCTGAACACCGTCAACAGGCTGATGAACCCGTTGACACCCTTCCTGGCTGAAGCCATGCACCAAGGTGTTGTTAAAAAGTTCAGCGGCAGGACTGCTGAATCAGTAAACCTGGAGCAGTGGCCAGTCCCGGATAAAAGCCTTGTTGACAAGCAGCTTGAGAAGGATTTCGAAAGGATTGACGAGGTGGTGAGCATGGTGAACTGGGCCAGGATGAAGGCCGGGGTGAAGAGAAGATGGCCCCTGAGGAAAGCAATACTGGTGCTCAGCGAAGAATACTCGGAGAGCGTTGAGAGAAACATGAGCCTGCTGCGGGAGATGCTTAACGTTAAGGAGCTCGTGGTGAAGAAAAGCCTTGAGGAAGCAGGGGTTGGGACAAGAGTCAGAGTAAACTACTCCACGGCTGGGCCGAGATTCAAGGAGAAAACCGGGAAGATAGCGAGCATCGTCGCAGCAAGGCCCGTGGAAGCAAGGAGAAGCATCAAGAAAGAGGGAAGATACGTGGTTGAAGCAGACGGAGAAGCATTCGAGCTTACACCCGGGGACCTTGTTTTCGAGCATGAGCCGCCTGAAAACCATGTTATGACGCAGAGTAAACCAGGCTACGCGATACTCGACACTGAGAGAACACCCGAACTAGTCTCGGAAGGATACATGAGGGATGTTGCGAGAAGAATACAGGCGTACAGGAAGGAGCTCGGCTTAAACCCGACGGATATTCTGAGAAGCGTCACCGTCTACGGCGTCGGCGAAGAAGGCTACGCGAGGCTGAAGCCACTGCTGGCGGAGCTTTCAAGCCTGGTTAGAGCCGAGAAAGTAGAGGTTGAGAAAGAACCGCCGGCTGACGTGAGCACGCTGAAAGAATATGATATTGAGGGAGAAAAAATCTACGTGAAAATAGTCAAGTAGACGAAAAACCGGCGAAACAGCAATCCGAAAAGATTTAATTCCCCCTTTGAAGAATGTTTCCCAGCTCCGATGGTGTAGCCCGGTCAAACAAAAACATGTGCCGAGAGCATACGAGCCTTTCGAGCTCGGGGCCCGGGTTCAAATCCCGGTCGGAGCATTTTAAATACTTTTATTTTCAGAATCATAGTCTAAACATCACACACTTCCTTAGCTACAGACTCATCTCGTAAACCTGCGCATGCTTAACCTAATATTTTTCTTTTCAGTGCGCGAATTTCAAATAGCGTACTGTATTAAACGCGGATGAGGCAAAGGCTCACTGCACCGTGAGACACCGTTATGCTTTTAAGCCTTACCTAGATTGTCATATTGATGGATCCCGGGCTGAGGAAAAGGCTTATAGACTCCATGGAGTATCTTCGCAAAATGGACTTCTTCAAGGATTATTCCAATTTAACCTCGGAAGAGATCCTTGAGATGATTTTCAATGGCGAAATAGATTATAGTACACAATGGTTTCTTGAGGAGAAATCTGGAAAAAAGTCTAAAGAGAAGTCACATAGCGCGCGCACGCTTAAAGGGGTACATAGATGAGCATGAAGAGGAATACATAAGAAAAAGCGATGCTGAGATAGACAGCAGGATAGCTTTCTTCGACGCCAAGAGGGTTTTTGCCGAGGATCCAGAGGCGGTTATAAAGGAGGGCATAGGTTTAACTATGTTGAAGAAGCTTGCCAAGATCTCAAGCGCGCGCTTTTTCGCTTATGGACCTCAACTTTCTGTAAGCATTAAGGCATTTTTCTAGTAGCACGCGCTGGATTGAAGGTCCGGTTCCTCACATATCCACTTCCTACCCGAAGGATGTTTTCTGAGCATACCAATGTGCTTCTCCGACGAAATGCTCCACGAAAAACCATCCTTCCTCTAGGCAGGGATCCGATAGGTTGATTATTCTCTGCCATAACGCGCGCGCTTGGCTTAGTTAAGGGTGCTAACCTGCGCCAGATGGACTGGGTTATCAGGAAGCAGGTTGAAATGGGCTATGTTAGCGCGCGCTATGTCTATGTGGATAAGGAAGGCTTTATAGAATCGGTGAGGAAACCATGGTTTCCTCACAGTCAAGGTTCATGATTTTAAGGAAGAGAAAGAGGAGGCTGCTTCGTAGCTCTCTGAAGGAAGCCGAAGCAACCCTGATAGATGCTTTAGACTAGGGGACCTCTAACAGTATCTAGAAACGTTAGCGCGCTAATAATTCGTACAATGCTTGGGTCAAGTTTGCTCTACAGTTAAGCGTGCCAGGTCTAACCTGAAAATGAATGATCCCGATGTTGCAATTTTTTATTCGCAACTGGTAAGCTTGTTTGCATTAGTGCGGTTAACAAGAAGATGGTTTACGAACCGGCTAAGCTGCTTGCTAAGTCGTCCAGAAAGGTTTCTTGACTAGTTAATTTGGTGGAAAGACGGTTCCCCCCCAATAAAAAGCCTCGAGAGAAAGTTTGCATTACTAACACAAACTTTAAATAAAAGTTTGCGTTGATAAATAAATGTGATAAGCATAGAAACCATAAAGTCAGCGATAGTGGATAAGGAGGAAGAATTAAAGAATAAAGTGAAAACAGAGAGGATCATAGAAAGGGAGCTAAAGATAGAAAAGATGAGTAAAGATGTTGCAAGCATAATTACTGGGGTAAGAAGATGTGGTAAATCGATCCTCGCATTTCTGTTGACTCGCCAGAAAAATGCTGCCTACATAAATTTTGAGGATGAAAGGCTCCAGCTTAAACAGGAGGAGCTGAATGCTATTCTGGAAGCCATAGCTTCTTTAAAGGGGGAGGTGGAATTTATAATATTCGATGAGATTCAATACGTGAATGGCTGGGAGAGATTCATATCCAGAATATTGCCAGCTAAAAAAGTGATTATCACTGGCAGTAATGCAAGGCTAATGAGTAAAGAATTTTCAACTTTTCTAACAGGAAGACATATCGACTTTGAACTTTTCCCATTCAGTTTCAGAGAATACTTGCTTTTCAATGATTTTAACCCAAACATTTACTTAACGAAAGATATAGCAAAAACAAAAAATTTACTGGTTGAATACTTAAAGACGGGAGGGTTTCCCCTAACTTACAAGGTTGGAAGGTATTTTCTCTCGGAGAATTATAGGGACATTGTGGAGAGGGATGTAATACAAAGATATAATATAAGGATTAAGAATGCGCTAAAAGATCTGGCAAAATA
>JBNAVT010000055.1:0-7485 GCA_049700215.1 Thermoproteota archaeon | reverse complement strand
AGTAAACCTCTATTTAAATGTTTTATACAATGTCAAAGTAAACTGCTAGATGTCGAAGTAAAGGTAAAACTCGTAGGGGTGTGTCCTCGCAGATACTTGAACATAGTCGCGTAAATCGTTCTCGATTATCGTATCTATCAAATCGTCTGAGAAAACCGGTTTCAGAAACTCCCTGTCGCTTTTAAGACATTCAACCGCTTCGTAAAGACTTCCTGGGAGCTCCCTTACTCCCAGCTGCCTCCTCCTTTCAGCAGACAGGTGGTAAATGTTTTCATCCACAGGATCACCAGGGTCAATCTTTCTCCTCACCCCGTCTAGCCCAGCGCTCATTATTGCGGCGAAGCAGAGATAAGGGTTGCAAGAGGGGTCTGGAGTCCTGTATTCAACCCTTTTCCTCGCAGCGTTTGCAGCACCCTTCTCGTACACAGGTATCCTGATGTTTGCAGACCTGTTTCCCCTGCTCCACGCTATGAAGACAGGAGCCTCGTAGCCTGGGACAAGCCTCCTGTAAGAGTTGGTAGTCGGGTTGGTTATCGCGGTCAACGCTCTGCTGTGCTCAATCAAGCCGCCTACGAAGTATCTTCCAAGCTGGCTGAGCTCAGCATACTCATCTTCAGCATCGTAGAAAAGGTTTGAAAGCTGCTCCTCCTCAGCCTTGGTTGAAAGCGGGTCTCCCCAGAGGCTGACGTGAACATGCATCCCGCTCGCATTATCACCGAATATCGGCTTAGGCATCATCGTCGCAACCATCCCCTGCTGAACAGCAACGTTCTTAACAACATACTTGAGAGTCATGACGCTGTCAGCCATCTTAACAAGCCTGTCCCTAACCATGTCTATCTCGCCCTGCCCGGCTGTGGCAACCTCGTGATGATGCGCCTCGCAAGCTATTCCAAAGTAGTCCTCCATAAGCCTCACAACCGTGGAGCGATACTCCATCAGACTATCATGTGGAGGAGCTGGAAAATACCCTTCTCTAAACCTTATCGGATACCCTTCTCCAGAGGACCAGGCTGCTTCAGGAGACTCGATAAAGTAGGACTGGCCCCTGTAAGGGTTTAAAACATCCCACGTAACCTTCTTGAAAACGAAGAACTCAACCTCCGGACCCCAGTAGGATGAGAAACCCTGCTCCAAAGCATACTCTTCAGCCTTCTGCGCTACAAACCTGGGGTCTCTAGATAACCGGCCACCGCCATACCCAACGTAAACATCGCAGAGAAACCTAGCCGTCTTATTCTCCACACCTCCCCACGGGATGACTGCGAAAGTCGACGGATCAGGCTTTAAAACAAGGTCTGACTCGAATATTTCGGCGAAACCCCTTATTGATGAGCCATCGAGCTTCGGAACGCCTTCGGCAAAATAATTGGCGGAGAACCCTCCCACCGGAACTGTTACATGCTGCAAACGCCCCGGAACATCCGTGAACTGAAAATCAATGAACCTGACCCCCTCATCGACAATCCTCCGCATCAAGCCTGAAACACTATCGCCTTCGGGCGTCATACGGGTATTAAGCCGTATAAAGCACTATTTAAACTTTATTAACATTGCTCAGAAAAAAACGTGCAATCGATACAAAATAACAATTTTAGGATAAAAATTTGAACAAATAGTGCAAACATGGCACGCACCCATCGAGTAACGGGGCTCGCGCATCGATCAAACCGCTTGAGAAGGGGAACAAGCATGAAAAGTATCTGAGACCCGCTTCCTAATCTTTGAGTGATAAAAAGATTTTGTAGCTAGAGACTCCGCATCCTCCGGCTATTCGCCGTAGAGCTTTTGCAGGCCGGCGATGTCGCCGTAGCATAGGTCTCTTTTACTGGTTTCACCGTAGTCGGAGTACCCGTACATGGTTTCCCTCCACGCTGGAGGCTGGTAGAGGTCGGCTAGCCCCACGCCGTGTCCAAACTCGTGCGTCGCAATGTTCCGTATATCCATCACGTTCGGGTTAATAGTGGCGTCTCCCTAAGCATAATAGCGCGCGCTAGAGAATGGCGAACTCGATGATCTCTTATCCCTCCCCGAGAAGTATCCCCATATTATGGTGACTGCGATCACGTTCGGCTCCGGGCAGTATTCAAAGACAATCTCGTTTACGCCGTCAGGCGCATCATCATCCCAATCCGCGTCACGGTCAACTAGGCATGAGGCGAAGAGCTCTATGCTCGTGTGGGAATCCCATTCCTCGGCGGAGGCGCGCAACGCGCCCACAATCTCTCTCTGCTTAAGCCATAAGGATTATCAGGGTCGACGACGAATGTTACAGGCAGTTTCATCCACCTGGCTCCAAGAAGCTTGTAGTATCCCTCGCTCGAAGGAGGCCTGCCTGCCCTCTGAGCCCTATAGTGGATGAAAACAATCTTCTCGGGCGGCGGTGCTGCAAGAACCGGTAGCATTGTCGCCAGCAGGACTAGAGACAGTAACGCGGCGAAAACAATCTTCTTTTTCTCATCCATCTTTACCACCTTCAGCCACACCCCTTGCGGTTGAATAATAGCGTGTTTTATTTAGCGCGCGCTCAGGGTCTTCAAGCATTTAGCGCATGCTACGGGGATAGTTTCACCTTCTTCTCGGAGATGACGAGGAAGACGATGAAGCCTGTGAAGTAGAGCAGTGCACCGTAAAAGTCGCAGCTAGCCGCGCGCGAAGTCCAGGTAGAGCTAGCAGGAGCGTTACGCCCAGCGTGAGCCAGAGGGCTTCAAGCAGCTTCATGCTCCATGCCTGCACGGCCACGTGGCTTAAAACGTTTCCGCGAGAAAAATGGACAACATGGTTGAACTTTTTAATGCCTACTATGTAGAGTGTTTCGAAGTGGGCTTTGAGTGGGCCGAGCATACATGTTTTTGACTTTAGCGCGCGTTATTACATTAAAACAGTAAATTTTATATAGCTTTGTCGTTTAAATGTAATTTATGAATTCGAGCGAATTAAGAGCCCTAAAACTGCTCATGGATGGCACGTTTACTATTCGTGAACTGGCTGTGAAACTCGGGTTAAGCTATTCCAGGACGGCGACCATAATCAGGGAGCTCGTTAAAAAAGGATATTGCGAGAGGTGTAATGGTGAGGTAATGCTTGCCCAAAACGCTATGACGAGTTTGTTGAAGGAGCTTGCCCACCGGTATGACGTTTCATCCCTTTTCTCAGGGGCATGTGAAGCGTTGCTGCTCGCCCTCGATGAACCGTCAGGCATTCCAGAGATTCAGCAGAAGACTGGGTTAGCACAATCAACCATTTATCAAGGCTTGAGAAAGCTTATGGCAACGGGTGTTGTTCGTAAAACCGGTGATTACTATATCGTGGCTGAGGAACCAAGCCTCAGGGATTTTCTGAGGCTTCTGAAACGGGAACGAGAGGCTGTTGGGGTTGAGTCCTATGGGGTGCCGCTTTACTCGCGTAACGGCATAAGGTTGAAAAAAGTGCCTGCGGGTCGAGAGGCTTCTGGAGGCAAGACAGCGTTCTCCCTCTTCCCCAAGTATGGTGTAGAATATTTCTCTCCCTACGATTATTATGTAGAGCCGGCAACAAGTGTTTCGATAGAAGATTGTCTGATACATTCTCTAATAGTTGCGGGAAACAGGGCTGAGCGCACAATGTGTGCAATCTTCTATTTGAAGAATATCGATAGGATAGATATTCAAAAGATTAAAGCCTTGGCTAAAAAATACGGGGCTACGCCGCTGTTGATGGAACTTCAAACGTATATTAATGATCCGTCACACCCTAACGTGGAGCGTTTCCTGCCTTGGAGCGAGTTCAGAGAGAAGGCAACTCTCTACGGTGTTAACATTTCTCCTTCCCCTGAACGTGAGAAGATCATGACGGTGCTGAACATGCTTGGCGAAAAACTGGCTACTGCCACTACAGCCTACCTTTTCGGCGGCGCAAACCTTTTGATGCGGGGTTTGAAGAGTGCCACAAAAGACCTGGATTTGGTGGTTGAGAACGACAGCTCCTTCTCCAAATTACGTGGCGTCCTGCTTGAGCTTGGTTTCCGAATGCTATCTGAACATGAAATAACAATAACTGACAAGAAGCTTAATCCAAGCGGCATCTTCACTGCTCAAGGATTGCCGAGGCTAGATATTTTCACCAGAGTCATCTGCAATGCCTTCATCCTGACGGAAGGGATGAAGAAACGCGCTGAATTAAAAACCTTCAGGAAGCTGAAGCTTTACCTCCTCAGCTTGGAGGACGTGTTTCTACTAAAGTCTATTACCGGTAGAGAGGGGGATTTAGAAGACATGACCCTAATAGCGAGACGCGCAGGAGGATTCAGCTGGAACACGGTTTTAGAAACCTATTTCGAAGAAGAGAAGATTATTAAGAGGCACCTCTGCTTCAACGTGTTGGACAGCATAGAACTCCTCCAGGAGAAAGAAGGCATTAGTATCCCCATTCACACCCATTTGTTGAGACACTGTATCGATATCGGGATTCTTCAATCTGTTTCCCACGGCGCTGCGAGCGTCAAAAACATTCGGGGAATGATTGATTTTCCAGAATACATTATTAGAAACCGGATAGCAAAACTGGTGAGAGAGGGGAAACTTTCAAAACTTAAAGAGAAGAATCGATTCATACTAAAGCTCACAGCCAAAGGCAGGAAAGCGTTATTCTTAACTGGAGCGCCGGATAAGCCGTAAAAGCCTTTACTGCCTCCTGGTTAGTTGTGATGCAAAGTAGCGCGTGCTAACATCCTTCCCTTGATTAGACGTTCCACATGGCTGAATTATCGCGCACGACAGGCCTGGTTGAAAAGCCTCGGCCACACTAACCCTCCCTTCTCTCCCCCTCACTCTTCCCCCCAGGCTTCTCAGCCTCGCCAAGCATCCCCTCCAGCTCCCTCCGAGCCTCCTCCTGCAGCTTCCTCATCTCGTCTAGATACTTCATAGCCTTATCCAGAAAATCCCTGCTCGCCTCAATACCCCTGTGGGCGAAAAACGCGATACCCTCGTTCCTACTCTTAAACACGTTCCCCTCAACCAGAGCATCAATCAAATCCAGGTCAGCCTTAGGAAGCCTGACGGAGGAGACAATCGTGGAGGGCACGCCGCTCCAAGCCCTCGAGAGAGCATTCTCAACGAGCTTACGCACATCTGGAATCTTAACCTCAGAGCCGGGAACCCTCAGAACAACCGTCTCCCTCCTGACACCCCTCTTCAACTCCCTAATCCTATCCCTAATCTCATCCTCAACATCCTCAACCCGGTCGAGAAACTCCTCAAGACTATCCTCAGCCTCCTCAAGCCTGTCCTCGAGAAACTCCCTGAGATCGTCGAAAGCCTCCCTCAACTCATCCCGGCGACCAGGCTCAGCCGAAGCAGCCTCCCTCAACCTATCCCTGAAAACCCTCAACTCCCTGACAAGACTCTCCCTAGCCTCAGCAAGCTCCCGCCTAGCCTCACTCCTCAAACCCCTAACCTCCTTCAAAAACTCCCAGAGCCCAGGAGTGGCCTCTTCCAAACCAACCCTACGCTCAATCTCGGAAACCCTTGAAGAATGCGCCTCAATAAGATCAAGAAACCTCTTAACAGCTTCCTCAACCTCACGCCGCAACCGCTCAAACTCAGCCTCGAACCTGGACAATATTTCCCACCCCTTCCCCATTCAATTTTGTATCAATACATTACATCTGTAAGCGCGCGCTACGATTTAAACTTTTCGGTTGGCGTGTGCTAGATCCTCTAGTGGAGACTTTTTGAGCAAGTTCAGCTAAATTTCTGTGAAGCCCTCGGCCGGCTCTCCACTCGCCGCGCGGGAGCTCACTCCAGTCTTTCTTCTCTGCTTCCTTCTTTAGCCTCTTTATCTCGTCGAGCATTTTCCTGACTTCCTTACCCCATTCCGCACTAGCTTCGATGCCTTTGCGAGTGAAATAGGCGATGCCTTCGCTCCTATTCTCGAATAAGCCTGCGTCGACAAGAGCGTCTATTAAATCCAGGTCTGCCTTGGGCAGCGCGACTGATGAAACGGTTACAGTGGAGGTTTCACTCCAGTGTGTTGAGAGAGCCTTTTCGTGACGCAGGCGTAGGTCGGTTGGCTTAACTGGGCACGCATTGTTTAAGCCTATGGAGGTGAATAGCTCCGGGTAATCTTCCCTGAGGAACAATATTTTCTCCAGGTGTATTGGCTCCAGCATATCTTCCTCATTTAGCGTGTTAAATAGCCTATTCAATCAGCTTCATGTCTTCAATCCTAGCTAGGCAGTGGGGTGCGAAAACCTCAACGTTCAAGCCTGTTTCCCTCAGGGCTGCTGTAGGGGTTACTCCGCTTATTATTGAGACGCCGCACCTGCCGGCTCCAACCGGTATTCCGAGGACAGGCTCCTCAGGGAGGCCGATTACTGAAAGAATGTTCCAGCCTATTGAGGACAGGTCTGAAAGTATTGACTCAACTCTGTCCCGAGCCTCCCTCGGTATCTCCCTGTAGTTTGCAGGTATTAAACCGGTTCCGGTTTTCAAAAAGCCCGTTATTGAAGTCATATTCCTGTAGGTGAAGACTTCGAGAGGAGGCACGGTTGTCCCCTCGTAGGACATCAGCTCCACGAATCTCATGGGCTTCTTGCCGACGAACTGCAGTATCCCGCCGTACTTCAGTATCAAGGGTATTCCCGACCTTATGAGAATACCGTCGACAGTGAGGTTGCATACTGTGAGGAGGGCAATCCTACCCTTGTCTACGGAAATGTTCCCATAGGTCTCGTTCTCGTCTATAGTTTTCAAGTATGGGGCTAGAAGCAGCTCCGCGTCGTTGAGGCTTCGCAGGACCTCGAGAGCCTTATCTAGAGAATCCTTGTCTATGAGAGTCACGTTTGCAACAACCCTGCCCCTGTTAGACTTGGGTGTGAAGGTCACTGAGTATGCGAGTGAGAGATAGCGTGTAAGCACGAAGTCTAGGCGTTGATAAGTCAGGGTTCCGATCAACTCTTGAAGCCCAGCCCTGGTTATTGAACGCCCGTTCTTACCGTGGCTGTGGACTAGGCCCTTGTCTTCAAGAGTCTTCAAATAGTTTCTCACTGTTCTCTCGTTTATGAAGACGCCTCTTTTAACAAGCTCCCTGGTTATTGTGGTGGACCCCACTGGCTCGCTGCTCTCACTAAGAATCCTGAGTATGCCGATTTTAACAGGCTCTTCGCGCTGAACATGCCTAGCCATATTGGTGTTGAGATCCGTCTTGACGCTTATATGATTTTTCAAGCTTGGGGTTTCGTGGCTCAACCCTAAGGTTTATGAGCACACACTCCTCCTCCCACTGGGATGGATTGGGGGAAGGTTCTCGAGGAGTATAGCGTGATGGTTGAGAAAAGGGTTGGAGAAATCCTTTCGAAAACCGTTAAGGAGGCTGACGCCTACCACCCGTTTGTGAAGGATGCTTACAGCTGTTTAAAGGAGTTTACGCTTCGAAAGGGTAAGAGGCTGGCCTCCTGCAGCACGCTCGTCACGTACAAGGGCTACGCAGACACTGTTGATGAGAAGA
>JBNAVT010000054.1:0-7648 GCA_049700215.1 Thermoproteota archaeon | reverse complement strand
ATTTTGTCAGCCAATAGCAGACGTGAGAAAGCATACTTGTAGGGCTTCTTCAAATGCTTCTCAATATTTCTCTCCTATTTATGAAGTCGTCTAGTATTTCCTTCTTTTTCCTATCTATTTTGATGGAGACTTCCTCCCATTTTCTCTTCTTAAACTCACGGCTGTAAAGCCTAACCAAAACTTCTCTTACTTGGTCTCCAGGATAATCAAAGGACAGGGATCCTATTTGCACCCTTTCATCCTCGTATTCGTAAACAGCTCCGCAGCTTATGAACGCCTCTGATTCTGGCGCCACTAACCATTTAACGTTCACTTCCTTTGTCTTTATTTTAAATTGACCAGATCCTAATTCATCCTTGAACCTCTCGTTAAGGTAGTTCCTCAACTTCTCGAGAAATTCTTGGCTCATCTCGCCACCTCCCATAATATCTCTCACTATTTGTTCTTCATCCATTTTCATTATGTCCAGCCTATTAAGCGCGCGGAGTTTGGAGGAGATAACCGGAGAAGAGACGGTGCTATTGCCACATTAATTATAACTTCGATCGGCATCAAGGGAAACAGCCGCGCGCATATATGTGATGAAAAAGTGCTCTAAAATCATGCTTTTAATTGGAAATTTTGGGCATCAAAAGTTGATATAAAAAAGTAAACTTTAAATATAATTCAGGATACTAAAACTTGATGTACGACGAATTCTCGCGCAGAATACTGCTCTTCTTAAGGAGGAGGAAAACTGCGAGGTTCAAGGATCTTAAGTCTGTCGTCAGCAATCCTAGGACGCTTGCGATAAAGCTGAGGGGGCTTAAGCATCTTGGGCTTGTAAAGGCTGAAAACGGGGTGTATGAGCTGACTCCTAAAGGCCTTGAGGCAAGCAGTGTTCTTGAAGATTTACATAGAATCCTTCACTCCTCTGAACCAGGGGTTGAGAACTTGGAGAGAATACCCCATCGTTACTATGCTCCCGTGATAAGAAAGTACTGTGAAATATTGAAGGAACTGTTGGGGGAAAGGCTGCTGAGCATAATGCTTTTCGGCTCTGTCGCCAGAGGAGACTGGAACAGGGACAGTGACATAGATATTCTCATAGTGGCTGAGGGCTGGGAGGATAAGCCTGCTTGGGTCAGGATTAAAGAGCTTAGGAGGGCTAAGGAAGCCCTGGAGGAAAGCCTGGAGTATTCAGAGGCTTTAAGAGCCGGTTACTGTCCGATCGTCCAAAACTATACGCTGAGCGTTGAGGAGGCTAAAGGGTTTAACAGGGTATTCTTAGATGCGGTGGTCGACGGTATAATTCTTTACGATAAGGATGGCTTTCTAACAGGAGTGCTTCAATCTTTAAGGAGAAGACTTGAAGAGATGGGTTCAGTAAGGGTTATGCTTCCAGATAAAAGGTTCTACTGGGTTCTGAAGGATGTGAAGGCGGGGGAGGTAATAACGCTTGGGTAGCACTACGAACATAGACCTTGCCGCGTCAGCCCTAAGGAGGAGCGCGCGATGGTTGAGGAGCGCCTCAAGGGCTCTGGAGGATGAGAGGTGGGATGACGTCGTATACTCTTCACAGATGACTGTTGAACAAGCATCTAAAGCCGTATTGATAGCGCTTGGAATAGAATACCCTAGGGAGCATGATGTTAGCGCCGTCTTCAAACGGGTCTCAAGAATAGAGAATGTTCCGGAATGGTTTTCATCCATTGTTCCTGAGCTTACTAACAATATTTCTGAGCTGGCTGAGTTAAGAGGGTTAGCCGGCTACGGTTATGAGAAGGGCCTGGACGCGGATTATTTTAAAAGCTATGCGCCAAAAGCATATGAAATGGCTAGGAAACATTATGAGGCCTGTGCCAAATTTCTCTCAGAGCTTTACGGTGTGGATGCGAAAAAGTAATCTTCTTACGCTTCTGATTGCTTTAAGAAGTAATTCAAACGGATTCTTCATTTCATAGACGCTCACATCTAGTTCCTAATCCAGACTTTGAAGAACCCCTTACCCTGTGGAAACTCGATCAGGGAGACCGCGCGCCCCTAAGAGAGTTCACCATTCTGAGTGTTAGCGTGCACGCTAGACAACACTCTTGGCTGAGGAGAACGCTTCCGAGAAGGCTTTCTGGAAAGCCTCAGAGTAAAGCTCCATCAGCCCTATCTCGTCTATTATGACCACCTCGTAGCACGCAAATCAGAGGAGGTTCATGTTTTAGAGACTATTCTGGGCTTTTATAGAATAGGAGCTCTTGATACTCTTGATTTATTTTCCCATGTTTTTCTTGAATCATTCTACTAATTTTATACCAGTCTTGGGCTATTTTAGGCCACAGCTCGCTGACCATTAGCTGTCTTGCCACATATTCTTTCAACGGTGTTTCCCGTTTAATTGTCCTTTGGCGCCAGTTGAAGCTTACAAGTCCCGTGTGCCTCAAATACTGGATGGCGTGACCGACTTGATCATAATCAAGAGGGTGTGCTATGACTTTTGCTAAGTCTTCTAGCAAGGAGTCGACTGCTATTTCATCTTCTGGACGCAAACAGATAGTGGCTACAACATTTTGGACAAGTCTTGCAGTCTTGCTGAGGTAGATTCCAATTTTTCTCGGCGGTATCAGAGTCTGCTCTAGAAGGTAACCATACCTTTTATAAAACCGGCTTTTCACGATTTCAGCAAGGGCTATGTAGATGCCGAGAATAGCTGCTAAGGCTATGAAGAATATTGCTGGGGGCTTCACAAATTGGAAAATTGATCCCAATGGTGTGTATGGTAGTGTCAATGCGAATGCAATTATCGCCATGCTGCTTAGAAGTAAGAGCCTGCTTGGCCTACTCCTCCAGAATGGCGACTTCCTTGTTCTGATGACAAAAATTACAAGGGTTTGTGAGGACAGGGATTCGATAAACCATGCTGTTTGGAATAAGGATTCAGAGGCTTTGAAGACGAAAAGCATTACAAAGAATGTTAAGAAGTCGAAGAGTGAGCTAACAGGCCCCAGGAACACCATGAACCTTTTAATGAAGGCTATATCTAGTCTTTTGGGCTTTTCAATATATTCTTTGTCGACTTCATCCATGGGTATTGTTGTCTGCGAAAAATCATAGAGGAGGTTGTTAAGAAGTATTTGTATTGGCAGCATGGGTAGAAATGGCAGGAATAATGATGCTCCAGCAACGCTGAACATGTTTCCAAAGTTTGAGCTTACACCCATCATGATATACTTCATCGTGTTGCCGAATGTTTTTCTACCCTCTAAGACACCGTCATGAAGCACTCTCAAATCATTCTGCAAAAGAATTATGTCTGCCGACTCTTTCGCAATATCAACTGCGTTTTCCACAGATATGCCGACATCCGCCGTTCTCAGGGAAGGTGCATCGTTTATCCCATCTCCTAGAAACCCAACCACGTGCCCATTATTTTTTAAAGCGTTTATTATCCTGTCCTTCTGAGCTGGTGTAACCCTGCAGAAGACATTAGCCTCTTCAACAACTCTTGCAAGAGCGTCGACACCCATTTGAGCAATCTCTCTCCCGGTGACGACCCCTTTGGTTTCAAAGCCCAGGTACTCGCAAACTTTTCTAGTTACTAGCTCATTATCACCCGTAAGGATTTTCAACTCTACATCAGCATTTTTCAAAAGCTGCAGCGCCTCTCTTGCCGTTTCTTTCGGCGGGTCGAGGAAGGCGACGAAGCCTAAAAACACCATGTCGTTTTCATCATTCACATTGTATATGGGTTTGTCCTCCCTCAGACGTTTATATGCTACACTTAAAACCCGGTAGCCCTCAGCGCTGAGCTCAACATATTTCTGCTCAATCCTGTTATACACCCCATCCGTCATATCTGCTATAACGTTCCCAACCTCGTAGTAAGAGCAGATTCTGGCAACTTCTTCAGGAGCACCTTTAGTAATCATAAACCGCTGATTCTGGTATTCAACAACCACGGAAAGACGTTTACGGACAAAATCAAAGGGTACCTCATCAATTTTCCTATACTCCTTCACGTCAACTTCTCTAAATTTCAGTATTGCCTCATCAAGGGGGTTTTTCAACCCTGTCTGGTGATAACTGTTGAGGTAAGAGTATAGCAACACCTTCTCGCTTTCATCGCCGTTAAGATCAACATGAAGCACGAGCCTTATCCGATTTTCCGTCAAGGTTCCAGTTTTATCCGTGCATAAAACATCCATGCTTCCAAAATTCTGTATGGATGCTAAGCGCTTCACTATGACTCCTTTCTTAGCCATTGAAACGGCTCCCTTAGAGAGGTTCACTGAAATTATCATCGGCAATAGTTCAGGCGTTAAGCCAACAGCTAAAGCTACAGCGAAAAGAAGCGAGTCTAAAACATTACGCATGTAAAGAGCGTTAATGAAAAAGACAAAAACAACTAGAAGAAACGTCACTTGCATTATCATGTAGCCGAAGCTTCTGATACTCCTCTGGAACTCTGTTTCAGGCTCTTTTGCAGCAAGCCTCTTTGCAATTTTCCCGTACTCCGTTAAGCTTCCAGTCTTAACCACAACAGCTGTTGCCGATCCACTAACGACTGACGTGCCCATGAAGAGATAATTGCTCCACTCAGTAATGGTCGGTTCATAAACCTTAAGCGGCTCAGCGACTTTTTCGACAGGCAAGGATTCGCCAGTCAATGCAGACTGATCTACGAACAAGTCCTTGGCGCCTGAAACTCTAGCATCCGCGGGAACAATATCGCCAGCGGAAAGATATATGATGTCGCCTGGAACAATTTCGGCAAGCCTCACCTCCCTTTTAACACCGTCCCTCAACGCGGTAGCCGTAGTCGCTACCCTTTGCTTAAGCATCTCAGCGGCCCTTTCAGCTTTATGCTCCTGGTAAAAGTCTAATGTAATGCTGAAGACCACTATTGAAAATATAATTGCAGCGTTTACGACTTCACCGAAAAAGCCTGAAACCAGCCCAGCAAACAAGAGAATAATTACTAGGGGGCTTTTAAAATGCGAAAGAAAATCGACTACAGCTGCCCTCTTCTTTTTCTTGACAAGCTCATTGTAACCGAAAACTTCAAGACGCTTCCCCGCTTCTTCAGACGAGAGCCCGTTTGAAGAAGTCTTCAAGCGTAGAAGAAGCTCTTCAATAGGCAAGGTTAAAACTTCCTCGGTGCCTGGCAGAACCCAGCTTGAAACTTCGCTAGCATTCAACGCATCTGGGCTTCGAAACGTCATTAAATCTGGGTAATTCTGGAATGCTCCTCTTAAGCCTTTAACATCTCCACTAATCTCTACAGTAACTAGGACAGCTAGAGCGCGCGCTAATGGTGAAAAATCCAATTCTAGCTTGTTTTCAAGACGAATCGTTGACTCATGGGAAAAGCGGTTCACTAACCAGTTGGCTCATACTTGATTTGCCTTCCTTCCCCAGTCCTCCTTATCAACCCGAGTCCCTCAAGCTTAGAGAGGAAACGTCTCACACTTCTCTCAGAGAGGTTCAGGAACAGTTCGCAATCCCTTCTGCTTGCTGTCCTCCTTGCCCTAATGAAATCCAGGAGCCTCTTCTCGTTCTCGTTCAGATACTTCTCTAAAGACTTTAGGTTCCTGATCCAGACTTTGAAGAACCCTTTACCCTGTGAAAACTCCGGATCAGGAAGACCCATGCTCCTAAGAGAGTTTATCATTCTGAGCGTTCCTGACCCCCATTCCTCAAAATACCCCATGTAGAAGAAGGCTCTTGATATTAACGGGTTCCTGGGGATCGAGGGATGCTCCCGGCTTAAGTCTTCAATCTCGAGAGGCGGGGGAAGCTCGCCTGGATTCTCAACTATGATCCCAGATTCCTCGATCCTTACTGAGATATGTGAATTTGAAAAATAGTCTCTGTGTAGCAGAGCATTTACAAGAGCCTCCCTTACGGATTCAAGGGGATACTCCCAGCTTTCAACCCTCTCAAGCCCCTTTATCACGTATCCTTTTCTAATGTGTTTCTGGATAAAGCTCATAGCCTCCTCTAGCTGAACCTGTAAGGGACCCTCGATCAGAGCCTCATCCACCATTTTGTCTCCCTCAACATAGCCTATTTTAATAACTGCCTGAGGAAAGTGGGATGAGCACTCCTTTGAGAAAAGCAGCAGGGCCCCGTTCCTCACTTTCCCTCGGTCTAACAAGTTCAGCTTCTTAAGTACTGTTTGAATGTTTTCTGATTCAATCCTCATCCTCCTTCCCTCCCTAGCCTTCTTCAAGAAGTCTTCAACAAGCTCCTCACTAATCTCGTACTCACCTTCAAAAACTAGGGAGTCGAATGTTACTCTACGCGAAACTACCTCCAGAATCCCGTTCCTGTCAAGCCTTCTAGTAACACTACCCCTCCTCACATAGCAAGCACCCCTGTAGAAATAAGGCTTGTTGAAACCCTCATGCACCTCTATTTTCAGAATCAGCCTATTCCTGTAAGGAATGATTTTAAAATCCGGATAAACCCTTGGCTCAATAAGTTGGTTTATCGAGTTCTCTAGGCTCTCTATTTCTCCTTTTTTAAAATCCACTCCGATTACGTTACCATGGTCGTCAACTCCGATCACTACTGTCCCCCCGCGAGTATTTGAGAACGCTGTTATCGTTTCCAGTATCTCGTCTCTTTCAGCTAAACTTTTTTTAAACTCGAGTTTTTCGCTTTCTCCCGCCTCAACCAGCTCGTCAATTCCGGCCATATCCGGTCAATGTCCTATTTTGTTTTTAAAAGACTTATAAGCATTCCGGCCATATCCGGTCAATGCCGGTAATTCATGGAATGGTGGTTGAAAGAAGCGGAGAAAGGCCGTTCCAGGATAATTCTGGGAAGGACACCCCTGTCATCAAGCTTAGCAATATATGCCAAGACCCTTTTAAAGAAACTATTCTCCGGCTGAAAAAAGAAGCCCTATAGTAAATGATCGCTACAACATGCGCACTATTGCGTTTATGCTTTCCAAAATATGTTCGATAAAGACTCTTGGATCCTTCATAGGATTATAGCGCGCGCTAGGCAGGCCAAAGATTTAAAAAACGGCAGTCAGCTATATATCTGGCTTGGTGTCGAAGTCTATTGTCGGCTTTCCTCACGACCTGCTTAAACCTCTCAATTGGAAGGAGCATGAGAATCCAGCGCGCGCTAGCATAATGTCCACTTTACGAAACCTCGGCTTTGACGTGGAAATCTTCGAATGGCGTTTAGATAAAACTGATGGATTATACCTCGTAAATGAGCTGCCACAACCATTGGCATACAGCATGGGTTCTGAAGAGAAGCTGGAATCAAGAGTCGAGAGCCAAGCTGAATGGGCAAGAATCCTAGATGACAAGCGGTACGTCCGTGTAGGCTGGGTTTTCATAACTCCGACTGGAGAAATGGAGACAATAGCTGGAAAATTCCTTGATTGGGCTGAAGCCGAGCTTGACCGCAGATACGGAAGCATCAGGAAGAGAGTAGATAAACCGGTTGTACAGAAAATCTCCTTGTGCCCTGAGCTCATGATCTCTATAGCGCGCGCTAACTTTGCAGACAGCCGCTGAACAATGAGGGAGCGAATGCGTCTCAATGAATAGAGGAGTGTAGCGCGCGCATGACTATGGTGGCATGGGGGTCAAAGAGGCATTGTCGCCGGGTAAACCGGTCTCCCTCCCGCCTAATGCACGAGTCGCTTTCACCC
>JBNAVT010000053.1:0-7663 GCA_049700215.1 Thermoproteota archaeon | reverse complement strand
ATACTGATAGCCCGCTTGTAGTAAGGCTTCAAAGCGTCATGCAAAACCAGCAGTAAGCTGAAAGACGAGGCAACGGCTGAGAAGCCTATTCGCCATTATTCTTCTTTACCGTTAAACTCCCTCTGAACCGATGTAAACAGTGTCCTCCGCCTCAGGGCCGGTGCTGGCTATCGTAACCGGGACGCCGGTTTCATCCTGAACCCTTCGCAGAAAGCGCAAGCACTCGTTTGACAGTTCCTCTCTCCTCCTAGCGTGCGAGCACTCTGGGAACAAGACATCTAGTTTTGTAACAGCTATTTGGGTTGCACTATTTACAATGGCTGCACGCCTAGCCATCTTAAAATTGAATGGGGCGGCTCTCCTAAGCCTGCCAGTTACGGTTCCTCTTTCAACGAAGCCTCTTCTCTCAGCCTCTTCCGGGGAAAGCTCCCCCTCCAATGGGCCGTTCCCAACTCTAGTCACAAAGCTCTTCAAAACGAGAAGCACCTCGTCAACCCTCTTAGGGCCCACGCCGCATTCACTGCAAACTGCTGCAGCCGTAGTGTCCCTTCCAGTCACGTAAGGATATGTTCCGTGGTAGAGGCTGAGGTAGAAGCCCTGTGTACCCTCTAGATGAACATTCTCCCCTCTGTCTAGCGCAGAGTTAACCTCCTCAGCAACATCCGTAATGTAGCTCTTTAGGCTTGGAACATCTTTAACAAGCATGGCTCTCCTAGCGACCCTGTCGACCAGTGCTGGAGAAACACCCGTACCAGTTGTGCCTATGAACTCTCTGAAGAAACCGTTGTGCCTATCTGCTTCAACATGCTTCTCCTCGATCACCGACGCGTTTTCATCTATGAAAATTCTTCCCTTAACCCCGAGTAAACCAACCTCCTCCGTGAAAACCTTAGGATCCACGTTTGCGCCAGCACCTATCAGCAGCCTTGTCTCCGGCACTATGAATGAGCAAGGTACAAGCCTAAGCCTATATGTCGCTCCACGGTATACTACAGTATGCCCCGCGTTAACCGAGCCTATGCGAACCGTTATCTTCGGGCGCTCCTTAAGCGCCAGGAAGGCTGCGATCTTCCCCTTCCCCTCATCGCCGAAGAAACCCGAAACGATGACCGTGAGCATTTTTCCAACACGCCCATTCCCTGGAAACAGGTGGTATTAAGCTTTCTCGGGGAAAGGTTTAAGCAATCAGTTAACAATAGTATTCGGGTTGACCCGGATAAAGGTTGGTTGCTGCGGCTACCCTGTTTCAATGCAGAAATATTTCGCCGAGTTCCGCCTAGTTGAAACACAGTCAACGTTCTACAAGCTTCCGAGGGTTGAGACGGCTGAAAAATGGAGGGCTCAAGCCCCTGAGGGCTTCGAGTTTACGGTGAAAGTCTGGCAGGGAATCACACACCCGCCTGAAAGTCCGACTTGGAAGAGGAGTGGCTTAAGTAAAAACGAGCTCAAGGGGTATGGCGACTTCACTCCTTCAAGGAAAACCCTGGAAGCATGGGCGAGAACCCTAGAGATCGTTAAGAAGCTTGATGCGAGAATAGCCGTGTTTCAAACACCCCCGAGCTTCAACCCTTCGCCTAAAAACATTGGCAACATGAAGAAATTCTTCGGAGAGATAGACAGTGGAGGGGTGAGGCTGGCTTGGGAGCCGCGTGGAGAATGGCTTAAAAAGAAAAGCCTGACGAAAACCATTCTGGAGAAGCTTGACCTTATTCACGTGGTGGACCCGTTCTGGGACCCGCCTCTTACGAGAGGCGTGTACTACTTTAGGCTCCACGGACTCGGGAAACGCTATAACTATGGATACGCGTATAGTCGCGAAGATTTGAAAAGGCTGAAAGAATTAATAGAGGGGCTTGAGGAGGCGGAGGAAGTATACGTCCTGTTTAACAACGTTAGGATGCTTGATTCCGCAAAGCTTTTTCTAACAATTATTTAGAAAGCCATGGGAAGGGATTGATGCATTTTTCCAAGAAAGACACGTAGCCGGGGTTTTCAACAGCATCAACAATGCTTTCGCCGGACAGTATTGTAGATTGGGAGAGGGACTCCACTATTTTTTCGGAAAAACCCTTCAAGAATTCGCTTGAAGAAAGGAATTTAGAGATAATGTTCCTAGCATCCCTTACTTTAGGCTTGAGAACTGTCCACCATCTTCCGTTTCTTGGAAACGGGTGGATAAGTGTCCTCTCGCTGCTCAAATAGGTTTCAATGAACCTGGGCACATTACTGCTGAAATAAGGCGGGCCCATGTGAAGCGTCGCCGCCCTCTTCTCAACCTCCTCCAGTAGGAAGAGCAAGACGATATGCTTCTCCTCGTCGCTCCAGGCTTTCTCCATCAAGACCCCGAATTCATTCTCCTCGAGGAAGCCGCTGAGCCTTGAAAGCAGCCTGTAGGCTTGGCCCCAGAGAATGTCCGGGATATTCGTCCAGACAGGTATTGTGATTGAAACAATGTTAAGCTCCCTGCTTCTTAAAATCTCCCTAAGCTCTTCTTTAGAAGCCCTGTAGACAGGGTAGAAAAACTCTATAGAAGGTTTTTCAAGCATCATGTGGGCAGCGTACTGCGCTATGCTGAGGCTCTCGCCGCTCACCGCTGCAGCCACGTTCCTAAGCTCGTCAACAGGGTCTATGACGCAGAGCAGGCTTCCCCTAGCCCTCCTGGCAAGCTCCTCCTCCCTATTCTTGTAGAGCCCACCAGGATCCAGTGTGAGAGGAGGCTTAAAGTCCTTAAGCGCCTCCAGGGTTTTCACGAATCCTCCGAAAGAGTATACGAGGAGCTCAACCAGAAAGCCGCTGAACCCCCTCGTCTTTATCTCAGCACCGTAAACCCCTATTCCTTTAAAGAATCTTTTGAGGAGGCGGGCCTCATCCCTCAGCTCTAGGCTCAGCCTCTCCTTCACGAACTCCGTGTGGAAAACAGTTCTGTCAGTTGCACTCTTGTAAAAGCCCTTCTCAACCTTGTAGCATGGAACAATATCCACGTTAATATTATCCGCCCTAACCGTTACATACGGGTGCTCCGCAAACCTGAGTCTGCATTTCTCAGGGCCAAATATTTTTTTAACACTCTCTATCAGGGTTTCTCCCATTTCATTCTTCTTCCATTTAACAGGGAACCTTACGAAAATATCCGCATCCGTCTCGCCGCTGAGCCAAGTGCCTTTAGCAACGGATCCTTCGACGAGCACCTCAGCCTCCGGCTCCAACCGCTTAAACTCTTCCCTAAGCATTGAAACAGTGTTTGAAAGTATCCTGTTAACCCGTTCCTCCTCCTCTAAACTGGGCTTAACCCTTCTCAGAGCCTCCTGGACAACCTCTTGAAGACTATTCGGCATGTATTGTTAACACGGGCGCCTGCTAATCAAGTTTTTCCCAGAGGGTTTCGTATACTGGTCCCCGTGGCGTTAAAATGCTCTTTTTAAGCCTGAGCCTGCTTGTAAGAGCCTCACCTATAAGAATATCCCCGTTATTCTTGATGAAAAGGACAAGCCTATCCATGTTTAAACGGCTCCTAACCCTCGCGATAGTTAGGTGGGGGTGGAACTGCTCGTTCATCCTAAAGCCTATTCTAGACAATGCTTCTGAAGCCTGCTCCGCCCTTTCAACAAGCTCCCCCGACCCCTTTCCGATTTTCGCGAAGACGACTCTGGGTTGTGAGACGGTTGGAAATGCCCCGAGGCCCCTGAGCTCTATTTCAACAGGGCTTCCCTCAACCCGGGAAAGGCTTTCACATATTGTGCCAACCATGCTTTCAGGAACCTCTCCTATGAAGAATAATGTCAAGTGGAGGATGCTAGTGTCCACCAGTTTCAGGTCAGCCCTAGTGTCCACCATTCTTCTTTGAACCTCAAGTATTCTCCTGCTTACATTCTCGTTTTCAACATCCATTGAAACAAAGACTCGAACCATCCCGATGGGAAGCGGGTGAGAATTTATATACCTTACCTTTCTAACCTGAACTAGTCGTTGAAGAAGCTGATCCTTATCTCGGGAATGCCCGGCTCCGGAAAGACGACTGTCGCGAAGCTTATTGGCGAACACGGGTTTACAGTGGTCTCTATGGGGGACGCTGTCAGGGAGGAGGCTGAAACCCGGGGGGTAGGCGAAGACATAGTGTCCATGAGCAGGTTTATGGTTGATCTTAGGAAGGAGCTGGGTAATGATGCTGTCGCCAAGCTTGTGGAGAGGAAGATTGAGAAATCAGATAGCAAGATCATTGCTGTGGACGGGTTAAGGTCGTTGAGAGAAGCGGAATACTTCAAGTCTAAAGGATACTTCGTAACCCGGGTTGCTGTACTGGCCCCAGTGAGCCTCAGGTATAACAGGCTTTATAACAGGGGTAGGCTGGACGACCCTAGGATTCTTAGGGAGCTTGAGGAGAGGGATAGGGTGGAGCTCTCCATCGGGCTGGGGGAGGTGATTGCGTTAAGCGACGTCTACATATTGAACGATGGAAGCCTGAAGGATCTTGAAGAAGCCGTTGAAAATAAACTGAAGGAGATTCTTTCAAAAAATATCGATAGATAGGAAGTCTTCAGCAACCTGAACGTTTTTGAAAAACCTTCTAGCCTGCTCAAGCAGGGTTGAAGCGTCACCGTATCTAGAGCTCACGTGAGTAAGTATGAGCTTCTTAACGCCTGCAGCAGCCGCAAGCTTAGCGGCCTCAACACAGGTAGAGTGTTGAAGACTACCCGCTTCGCTGCTCATGCTCTCGTCGAAAGTAGCCTCGTGAATAAGAATATCAGCGTTCACGCAGAACTCCTCGAATCCAGGAGTATTCCCCATGTCGCCAGTGTAAACGATTTTAACCCCAGGCCTCGAGGGCTCGACAACCTCCTCAGGCCTTATGATCCTACCGTCCTCAAGCCTAACCGGTTTACCCTCAACCAGCATGCTCCTCAAGGGCCCGGGCTTGACGCCGAGCTCCTCAGCCTTCTCGACATTAAACTTGCCCGGCCTATCATCCTCCTTGAAACAGTAGGCGTATGATTCAACCGAATGCCTAACCTCATGCGAATAAACCTTATACTTCCTACCGGGGGCAACTATGCCTTCCTCCACCTCGCTGATGCTGATTGGGAAACTAGGCTGGTAGAATATCATCGGCAGGCAGGACTCGATGAACGGCCTGAGCCCTTTTGGACCATACATGTTAAGAGGCCTCCTCCTGTTTTGAAGAGTCATCGTCATGAGCAGCCCTGGAAGACCCAGAACATGATCTCCATGCATATGGGTTATGAAAATACTCGATATCCTTTCGAAGCTGAGGCTGGCGCTCATCAACTGCCGCTGAGCGCCCTCTCCACAGTCGAAGAGGAGTATCTCCCCTCTCCACCAGAGTGCTACGCAAGGGTGGCTCCTGCTGACTGTTGGGACTGCTGCAGACGTTCCAAGGAAGACTAGTCTCCCGAACGGCTGGCTCTTCTTCAACACGTTTTTACCAATGGCCTAGTGGAATATAACGTTTAATCGGGTTATTAACTCTAAACCATAAGTGTTACTAGACAGCTTTCAACGTGATGCTAATGTTCCAGCCGCAGAAATCCCATTTATGCAAATCATCCCCTGAGGCTTACTAACAGCTTCCTAGTCAGATTAGAGTGAACCTCTATGAGAAACTCTTCTTTAAGCGCAAAGCCGTTGTGCTCCAGGATTTCTTCAACAGGCAGCCTGCTGGGGGCTAGGAAGACAAGCCACCCTTTATCTCTGAGAATCCTCGAGGCCTCTTTTATGAAGCCCTCGTAGAGCATTAGGGATTCAAAGCCGTGTGTTGAAGCCCTCCTCCCGTAAGGCGGGTCCGTAACCACAGCGTCAGCGCGTCTGAAAGGCATGTGTCTCGCATCCCCCAAGACTTGGAAGACGAGCGTCTGAAACCACCTGTAGTTTCTACGGGAGGAATAGGTCATCAAGGGATCCACGTCCAGCCCTATCGGATGGGTTTGCAACTCATGCGCCTCAACCAGAACCGTCCCGGTTCCGGAGAACGGGTCCACAACTATACTGCCCTCCCTAACCCTGGCAAGGTTCAGCATTGTTCTTGCAAGCTCAACCTTAAGGCTTGAAGGATGGAAGAACGGCTTCCTGCCGCCGCTCCTAGTCATTATGCTCCTCCTAGCGCTATTGCAAACCCTCCTGCCTAAGATTAGGAAGCCGTTTGAAGACACGACCTCCAAATTATTCTCAGGATTCTCTAAGTCTACGATGAGACGCATTGTTTTCGACGCTTTTCTGTTCAACCCTGTTTCAAGAGCCAAAGCCTCCTCAGGGGAAATGCTGCGCCTTATCCTCCTAACCCTGAACGCAACGCTCCCGTTTAATCCCGCTTCCACTGCTGCAGCAACTATTTCATCACAAGAAACCCCCTGCTTGAAAACACCTATCTCCTCGCACAGGAAGTGTGATAAGGCTAGTCTTCTGAAGGCTTTTGAAGCAGGCTCCAAAGGTGCGGTGAACCTGTAGACCTGTGTGAAGCCCTCTAGGACGACCCTGGGAACATTCTCAGCCTCGAATACGGCTTCGACCTCGGCAGCTGGAAGCCTGTCCTGCTCGCCCGACAAGACTGCGAAAAGCTGCGCCCAGCCTAGTTCAGCACTCAGAGCCAGCCCTTCTCCCTAAGCGTCCTAACCACGTCACCCGCCACAGAAATGTTTGAATACGGGGTTTCAATAGTGTCTGAGGAAAGTATGCTTGAAGCACCAGCATTCATAATCCTCTCGTAAGCATTGCCCACGAAAATGCCGTGAACACACGCTACAGATATCTGCGAGGCCCCCTTGTTCTTAAGCAGTTTTATTGCCTCTATGATCGTCCCCCCTGTGCTTATAATGTCGTCTATAAGGATCGTCTTCCTGCCGGCTGGGTTGAGCACCCCCTCGCTGGAGGAGACGAAGCCAGTCTCCTTATCCCTGGTTTTCTCAACCCACCCTACTTCGCCGTTAATGGTTTCCGCAAGCCTCCTAGCTCTAGGAGTAGCATTCTTATCGGGTGCAACCACGTAGGCTTTTTCAAAACCGCTCCTTAAATAGTGCTCTGCAAAAGATCGCGTCGCCTCTATTAAAACAATATTCCTAAAGCCTTTAGCAGCAGCATCGCTGTGAACCTCGACAAGCGCAACCCTGTCTGCTCCAGCAGTCTCGATAAGCCTAGCAACAAGGTGTGCTGAAACAGGCTCTCCGGAGAGGAACATCTTGTCTTGGCGAGCGTAAGCCAAGTAGGGAATCAGGACCGAAGCCTCCCCGCCGCCGTTCGTCTTGAACGCATGTAAAAGCTGTAGGAGAAGCATCAGGTTCCTATCCTGAGGCGGAGACAGAGACTGAATTATTAACGCGTTGAGCCCCTTAACACTATCCAGCAGCCTAACGTACAATTCCCCGTCTGGAAACTGTTTGAAGGAGAAACGGATCTTCTCCAAGCCCGTTAAGGAACATATTTTCTCGCCGAGCCCAATGCTAGCCGGGCCCACTACGGCTTTCAAGCTCGACAACCCTTTCAAAACAGGCTTTTTAAACTCTTCTAAACTCGTAAAACACTCCTTACCCGGCTTATGAACAGTAAAAAAACACCTAGAATTAAAATCTAAATTTGCACCTCCATGATTAGATGCCCCTTCTTTCCTCGCGCATCCCGGGTAAAAGTTCTAAATGCCTTTTGATCTAGCCAGGAA
>JBNAVT010000052.1:0-8094 GCA_049700215.1 Thermoproteota archaeon | reverse complement strand
GGAGACCCGTGGAACAAGCCTCTCCGCCTGAGCGCCTGCTACGGGAACGATAACCCGTACATCGTCTACACCTACGTGTATAACCCGAAGATTGCCCTGAAGACTGCTTGCGGAGCACCCTTAGTGTTCGACGAGACGATGAGCTCCGCGCTTATACTCGCGGAACCGTGGGACACTGGTAACCTGCTCTACTCAATGCAGCAGATAGACCCGACGTCGCTGGTGACGATAGGCACGCCAAGCGGAGTCACAGCAGCGCCCTACAACGCTTACCTCGTTAGGAAGAACGCTACCGACAGTAGTGGCGTCGTAACCATCAGCTCGGTCAACGCTACGAGCGTCTCGCCGCCGAACGACCCTGACCTCTACAACCCGACGACTGGATGGGTTGCTAAGAAATACCCGAACCAGAGCAGGTACCTGATAGGTGAAAGCAAGGGCACATGGCAGATCACAGGAGTAGCCTCTCCAGTGAAGAAGACCACGCCTAAATACAGGATCATGGTATACTACAAGGGTGTCCTAGTCTACAACGAGTCCACTGTTTTAAGCAACCCGTACGTTAGCAAGGAGCACACGTTGACAACCTCAGTATATCCGTACGTGTTCAGGGTTACGAACAACCCGCTTAAAGGCGGGACTATCTTCGGAATAGCCAATATTAAGGTGACGGTGTTCTGGGCAGGGCTAAACGTCACATGGTGGCCGACGAAACACTTGACCTACGAGACCGCTCCAATAGAGTTCTCGCTGCTGAACGCGAGCAAGCTTGACAAGGGCTTCAACATGAGCGTAGTCAAAAGGCTGTGGGGACCCGTGCAGGTTGTGATGAGATACTTGGAGAACATACCCTACCAGCCTGTGCCGCCATACTTCAGCAGCATGGTTGTCGTAGAGTCTGCGTTAACCGATTCCAACGGGAAGGCAACATTCCTAATACCTGTGTGGAACTACAGCGTGACCCCGAAGATATACACTTGGCTAGAAACCGACGGCACACCCAGTCCTCAGCTGGCTGAGTATAAGGCTGGGCCGAGGCACCCGTGGAACAAGACTGCTGGCCCGCTTGCAGTATTCCTGTTCACAGCCGGGACAAAGGGCAGGACTGGCGCGCTCTTCGGAACACCTGTCTACGCGAACTTCACCACAGTGCCGGGAGTCACGAACAATATTCCTGACAAGGATGTTCCCAGGCTGGTTGGAGTGTTAACCGCCTCCGCATACGGCAGGTGGATACAGCACTCTATGAACGCAACCGGCCTGGTTAACCCTGCTACGAAGACCTGGGAGAACACTAGGGTCGAAATAACCTATGCTAACGGTGACTCCGTCTACAAGGACGGTGTCTCGCTCAACACGACTTACCGCTCAGCTTACAAGGATAAGTGGTGGGCTGGAGTAGGAATGCTGGCTGGAGGAGCATTCCAGCACAGGACTCCTGACAGCGAGACTGGGACAACGGTTTCGCCGCCTCAGCCCACTGCAAACTGCTACGCTAAGGCTGAAGAGAGAATCATAGCGAACGACATTGGCGTCGTGGTTAGGAACATAGTTAAGGTTGGGCTTCCGAACCAGAAGGTGACGATAACGAGGGACGCGATATACGTTGACTCAACCAAGATTGCTGACAGCAAAGTGCTGATGGAGGACTGGACTCCTACGAAGCCGAACGCTGACCCGACTGACTACTACGTGCTATACTTGAGGTCGACGCCGAGCAACATTCTCTGGGGCATCTATGACTTCACAGTCAAGACTGAGAACTTGACCAAGGGAATGACGAATACCCTGCTGAAGCTGAACGACCCGCAGTTCCTGGTTGAAAAGCTGTCTGGCGGAGAAGTCGACTGGGTCTCGGGCATGGTCTACCTAGACTGGCCCGCGAGGCTCAGTGTAACGATACTGACTGAAGACGGTAGGCCTTTGGAGAAAGCATGGGTCTACGTTATCGACGCCTACACGAGGGGCAACGTTACCGCGGCGATAACAGACAACTTTGGTCACGCTGGAACACTCTTCGTCGGAGCCGGCAACGCTGCTGAACACTTGAAGATTGAGCCGGGTGACAGGGTTGACATAGGGTTCAACCTTCTCAGAGGATGGTACTGGGTCGACGAGCATAAGAGGCTGACTGGGATAGCTGTTAACCCAGAGTGGGATATGAATGTCGAACATCCTGGGTCGTGGCCGGAGTCGCCGCCGCAACCTGTCGGAGCCGAGTACATACAGTGCGGAGAATGGTATGAACAATACGGTTCATCGCTAAACGGTTACGAGGAGTACGAGTGCATGAGGTTCTACGGAAAGTACTACGTCGTGGTCTACTATAAGCCTGCCGGGTGCAGCGAGGTCCAGGGACCAGTGTTCTCAGAAGTGGTGTTCGACAGCTATACTGACGAGCCTCAGCACCAGTACATATACCTAGGCATACATCCGGAGGCGCTTGCTCCAGTGGCTGAGTACGATCCAAGCCAGGCGAAGACGTTCCGTGCTGCAGTAAGGGATCTCAGAATAAGCTTCACCGACTCCGCTGGCAGACCGTTAACTGGCGTGAGCGTGAAGGCTAAACACCCGGTCTACGGCTGGGAGGCTGAGCTTGCTAAAGCAATAAGCGTTGAGACGAATACCGCGACGCTGAAGAAGGTTCCTCTGAAGCCTGGGACAAGCTACTCCATACAGGTTGAGTGGACAAGCAAGTACGGTACGAAGGCGACTGGAACCGCCTCAATCACCGAGGCTGAGACCTCAATATCACTACCCATTTACGACGTCACCCTGAGGCTCCTGACGCCGAGGGGAACACCGTTAGTCGGTGTTCCGGTGAAGGTTGCGGGCGTAGACGTTGGAGCAACATCCGCAACCGGAGAGGTGACGGTGCCTCAGATACCGCCTGGAACATACAGTGTTGCAGCCTCATGGCTAGACACTGCTCTAAGCCTGCCCTCGCTCGTAGTGTCTGCGCCAGGAGCCGTGACTCTGACGCCGACAAACCTGCACAGGCTTACTGTCAGGGTGATCGGTGCTCAGGGACAGGCTTTGGAGGGTGCTACGGTGAAGGTGACGAAGGGCGCTGTCGAGGTTACGAGGCTGACGGATAAGGATGGCAAGGCTGAGATAGAGCTTCCGGACGCAAGCTACAACATCGAAGTAACATACGGCCAGTTTGGAAAGACTGACTCAGTATCCATGACTGCCGACACTCTTAAGACCGTTAACCTAGACGTGTTCGTAGAGTTCCTAGGCGTTGGAATGAGCATGGCCCAGTTCCTGCTGTTCATAGTGATGATCATAATCATCGTGATAGTGCTCGCCATCGTGATACACGAGTACCACATCTATAGGCGTAAGAAGCTTCCGCAGCTCTTCGGAGCACCAGCAGGACCAAAGTAGAACACTCTAACCCATTCCCTTTTTTTCTTTTTCCCTCTTCTAAGCATTCCGCCCCATCTTTTTATCGCTGATTAATAGTCCAGAAACCTTTTTTAACAAGGCAGTGTTGGAACAACCGTATTGAGTCAAGGAAGAACATGCCCGAGGTGCGGTGCAGCAGTAGGCGAAGACGACGATTTCTGCAGCCTGTGCGGCCTCCGTCTCCCGAAACCGGGTCCGGAGGAGGTTTTTGAAGAGGCTGTTGAAAGCAGGCAAGACTTGACTGGGGAGTATGCTCCTGAAAAGCCTCCTGTTAAAAAACCGGTGAAAACCCCCCAGAGGCCTGTTCAACGCAAGCCCGCCCCGCCCAAGACGGTGGTTTTAAAGAAGTGTCCAAACTGCAACACTCCCGTCGGGGAGGACTTGAGGTTCTGCCCCAACTGCGGGTTCAACCTTGAGGTTGCGAGAATGAGGCTAAGGATGAGGCAGCAGGGCGTCAAGCAAACCTACTCTAGAAGGGAGTTCTTCAGCTTCGAGGGCTACCAGCTTGAAGGCGTCCCAATGACTTCACTCATGCTGATAATATGGGCTGTCTGGAACTTCGGCGTCGCGGTGGTTTCCTCAATGGGCTTCATCCAGCCGCAGCTCCCCCCGCCGCTCTCAATAGTCCCGCCAGCCGTCTTCAACACAGTCATAGGAGTACTCTCAATACTCTCAGCCATAGGCCTCCTAATGGTTATACGCCCGCTCTTCTACATCGTGCTCGCCCTCGTGCTCCTCGAGATACCGGTGTCGATAATACAGATCATCTACGCTGCCTCACCTCCCTCCACATCACCCTCGCCGACAGGAACACCGGTTTTCGAAAACTTCGCCGCCGGCCTAGTAGGCCTGGTGATAGTAATAGGCTTAACAATCCAGCTTCTAAGGGTCCACAAGTATTTCACAGGGGTGAGTGTCTAGGTGAGCAGGAGGGCTGCTGCAATAATCCTCATACTGCTCTTCCTGACGAGCATGGTTGCAGGCGTTCTTCTAAGCATTTGACGCACGTCTCGGGCGTTGGAGGAGGCTTCGCGTGTTTTTCAGCTTAACCTGTCTTCCTGTCTCCTTGAAAATGTTTATAAGGATTCCCGTCAATCCTTATACACGGTAATGGTTAAGACTACGATCGAAGTCGACGAGGATCTGTGGAGGCGTTTCAGCCTCATCGTACTCCGAGAAAGAGGTGAGAGGAGAAAGAATGAAGTCATTGTAGAGCTCCTGAAAGATTATGTTGAGCAGAGAGGCCTACTCGTCGACGAGCAGCAGCTCGAGTGGATCATCCGAATCGAAGAGGAGCGGGAGGCTTTTCTCAAAATCCGGGACAAGCTCATGCGCGACCCGTTTTACAACGGGAAGTACGTCGCTGTTTTCCGGGGGACGATCGTAGGATGCGATGAGGAGAAGGAGAGGCTGGTGGAAGCAGTCTATAAGAAACACGGGTATGTTCCAATATATGTCGACAAGGTGGCTCCTGGCGAAAGACATGTTGAGATACCGTCGCCTGAGCTGGCCCAGCCATGAATTACAGTTTCGAGTATTCTCCTCCAGCCCCTTCTTTAAAGGTCAGGTTTACCAGGCCCTTCTCAGAACGTTCGCTCGAGCTCCAGGCTAAGTTGGATACGGGTGCAGACATGACGGTGCTTCCGCAACGAGCTGTGAGCGAGCTCAAGCTAATTCCAGCAAGCCGCGTACGCGTTTCCTCGTTCGACGGGCGGGTGTTCTGGCGATACACGTATTTCGTGAACGTTTCCTTCAACGGCTTCGAGTATAAGATGGTTGAAGCGGTTAATGCCCAACGTCGCGACGCGCTTCTAGGCCGAGACGTCCTTAACAGGTTGAAAACAGTCTTAGACGGTAAAGCTTTAAGCTTCAGCCTCCTAGACCCGTGAAGACGGTTACGCAAGCGAAACGTTCCGCCTTTTTCCAGAGGCTTACGTCTAGAAGGCCATGCAACAACCAGCTATTTATAGATCGAAGAGGAACAAGGTGCGCCTCAATACCCTAGGCTATGCTTTCAACATGCACGCTAGCTTCTCATAGGCACGAAGACTATTCTCCTGCTCAGCTCCCTAGGCACGTAAAGGGGTCTAGACGGCATTCCTCCAACCCTCCTCCTAAAGTATTCTGCAAACTCCTCCAGGCTCATCTCCTCAACATGATCCTTCTCCAGAGTAGACTCCTCCCTGACCACGATCCTCAGTGTTCCACTCTGCTCCTCCCTCTCCCCATAGACTATTATGAAAGGTATCCAACGGGTCTTGGCCTCAGCAACCCTTTTCGAAACCGTCAGGCTCCTGTCGTCGACACCGACCCTAGCACCCTCCTTCTCCAGCCTCTCAGCAACCCTAATGCTCTGACCAAGGTGCTTCTCAACGTCAACAGGTATTATCCTAACCTGCTCCGGGGAGAGCCAGACCGGAAGCATCGGGGGCCTGCCTTCCACAACCCTGCCGGCAGCGTTCTCAAGCATCGCCGCGACAGCCCTCTCAACGCTTCCGAACGACGAGGCGTGGATAATAACGCCAACAGGCTTCTTAACACCGTCAGCATCATAATAGCAAATGTTAAACCTCTCCCCGTTCTTCACGTCCCACTGCACCGTCGAAATCTGAAGGTTCTCACCGTTCGGAAAAATCGCTTGAAACTCGTTTTTGAAAGCATAGTAGTGAGTCATCTCCCTCATAAGCTTGAAGAAAGCCGGGACCCTCAGCGTCTCAACAATCCTTTTGAAAAGCCACCTGTACTTCTCATAATACTTCTCAACAACCTCGAAGCCAAGAACCCAGCTCCCGCCGGCTATAACATTATCCATAAGCCCGCCGAAGAGAACACTAAGCCTCAAATACTCCTCTGAAGCCTGCTCCTCACCCTTGCAGAACGCGTGCATATCCGTCATCCAAAAATTCCTAACCCTCATGAGCCCAGTCAACTCACCCTTAAGCTCCTTCCTGAAGCAAATAGCCTCCTCATACACCTTGACAGGCATATTCCTATAGGTGAAAGTAGTCTTCTGAATAAACGGGAAGGCACCAGGGTCGCTCGCAAACCTTAACACCAAGCCCTCGCCCTCAACCCTGTAATCCCTCTCGTGAAACTCACCCTGCAACTGCCTAATCGCCTCAACATCAGTCCTGTAAAGCAAAGGGTTCTGCATCTTCATCGCCCCCCAGGGCAAAGCAACATTCCTAAAAGCATAATCCATAATAAGATCCTTCAACAACATGCCTGCAGGATACCATTTCATGTTTCCAGCGTCGCTCTCCGGGCAGTAGTCGACGAGCTCGAGCTTCCTCATGTTGACGATATGGCTGGGCTCTTCTCCTCTTCTAGCCTTCTCCTCAAGCTCGTTCTCCACGAATTGTTTAAGCAAC
Source organism: Thermoproteota archaeon (assembly GCA_049700215.1). GTDB lineage: Archaea > Thermoproteota > EX4484-205 > EX4484-205 > JAAOZP01 > JAAOZP01. The sequence continues at coordinate 1,312 of JBNAVT010000052.1, read as the reverse complement.
ATCATTCTCCTGCCGGGCTTGCTGAAGGCTTCGCAGCTCCTCCAGCCACTCCTGTCCAGCTCATATTCCACGCCGTTCTCATCCATCACGATGAACCTGTGGAACTTCTCCTTCTTCTCAACAGTCTTCTCAACCACCCCGGGTTTAACGCTTCTCGAAAGCTCAGCGAGCGCATGGCCCAGGTTCACCAAGGTGAAGGATTTATACCAGCCGAAAGCTGCCCTATGCACCTCAACACCGTTCTCGAGGAGCTTGCCATGGGTTTTCCTGAGTATGCTTGTCGCGTCGCTCGCCTCGGCTAGCTCGCTGGACAGGTGGGCGTAGGGGTAGAGGAGGACGCGTTCAGCCTTCACCTTCTGGAGCACGTCGATTATCTCTCTGCTGGCTTGTTCCGCGACTCCCTCCGGGTCTTTCGCGTCGTCCCGCTCAACAGTCGTGAAGACGACTAGAACGTTTTCGAATCTTCCCGCCTTGTTGGACTCGTTGAGCTCCTCAGCATTCTCGACAGCCTTGTCCCTAGCGTTGTACTCGAACTCTTTGCAGTGGATTAGGAGTATCCTCAAACCTTCCTGCTACTTACTGGTTCCACCTATAAAAACCTTAGCGCCTAAACCTCTAGACCCAGCATTATTCTCCTGTAAATCCACTTTTCATCATATAGCTTTCCGAGTCTTCTAAACTCCAACTCATTCTTCCTATCCTCCTGAGGTATCAGCTCGTACACCCAGCCCTTCTTGGTGAGAGAGTATGGGGAAAGTATGCAGTCCCTCACGGCCTCACGAATTGCCCGCCTCACCTCTTCAGCGGACAGTCCCTTGCTGGCCAAGATCCCCTCTAACTCGTCCCTGGAAATTTTCTCAATATTCCTTTCTCTGAAAACCTCTTCAACTAGCTTTTCAGCTCTGCAGTCCTTCGTTTTTCCTCCTCCCTTTTTCTAGTGGAATCCAGAAATACGCCGACCACGTTTTATAGTCGATGGTGATCAACTTCCTCCTCTCTGCCTCATCAATCGCATCTTCTATGTCATCATAAGATATGTTCCTTCTCTCTAACTCGCTTGAAAGTTCTTCGCTTGTCATAACCTTTAATCTTCCATCCTCGAAGATCAAGCTGATCAATGAAGGAGCCTGTTGAATCGCCTCGCGCCACCTCTTCATTACCTTCTCCTCATCCAAGTCATCCGGGTGCTGCATCTTCTTAACCCTCACGGCGATGCTTATCTTCTGGTAGCCCAAGCTCTTCAAGAATTCTATTATATTCATCCTTCTTACAGATTTCCAGATACCATAATGCTCGGTATTCACCTTTTGGT
>JBNAVT010000051.1:6120-8559 GCA_049700215.1 Thermoproteota archaeon | reverse complement strand
TTGCACTCTAGGAATTCAAATAACGAATCCAGCAGGTGGGGTTTGGCCAGGCGAGGCTAAGGCGGACAGCGATGGGAGGGCTTCAGCAACCTACAGTATTCCGCCGGATGCTGTCTACGGCACCTATACTGTTTACGTAGCGGGATGCGGTAAATCCGGCAACACCACTTTCAAGGTTGTGGAGGTCTATGTCCCGCCTCCTCCACCGCCGCCTCCTCCCCCTCCGCCTAAGGAGAGCACCTCCATGACTCTGAGCGTGGACAGGGAGAGCATCATGCTCGGCGAGAACCTTACTGTGACATGCATCCTTAGCCCGGGCCTGGATGTTACCGTCAGGCTGAGGATAACCTGTCCAAACGGTTCCGAGGTTTCCAGAATGCTTTCAAGCCCCTACGGGGCGTATACGTATGTTTTCAAGCCTGACGCGCCCGGCTACTGGACCATGAGGGCAACCTGGGAGGGCAACGACAAGTATGAGGGCTGCGTGAGCAACACTGTCGGAGTAGTTGTAAGGACGCATGTTTCTCTCGAAGTGCTTGCAACCCCCTCCATCACCGGCGTAGGCGGAACGGTGATAGTCTACGTCACCACTACCCCGCCTCTTGCCAACAGGCATCTGATGGTTGCGTACATCTCTAACAGGACTGGGACCTGGACAACCATAGGCTCCTTCGAAACCGGTTCAAACGGTGTTCTAGCAATGGTCTTCACGCCGAGCGAAACCGGGGAGTACAGGTTTAGGGTCGACTGGGTAGGCGACCCGGCTTACACGCCTGCTTCAGCAAACTCCTCCAGGGTTCTTGTGATGAGTGAGCCAGTTACCCCGGAGGACATTGTCAACATGCTCAGCCAGCTGAGAACTCTGGAGGAGCAGCTTGGCGAGAAGGAGAGCCAGCTCCAGGCCTGTGGTAAAACCGTGGCGGACCTGCAGAAGACTATTGCGGAGCTTCAAGCCGGGTTGGCGAGCGCTGAGTCGAGGATTTCAAGCCTTGAGAAGCAGCTTGCTGAAACCCAGTCTAAGGTTTCTGAGGCGGAGTCGCGAGTCCAGTTCACAAGCATGCTTGGCCTGGTCGCGGGAGTGTTAATCGGCCTGATAATAGGATACTTAGTGTTCAGGAGGCGTCCCGGAGCCAGGTTCCCGCTTCCACCAGAGTAGCCTCAGCGTTAAACCGTTTGTTTTTTCCCATTTTCCAGCTGAGCCGCGTAGTCAAGATTCCGCTTCAGCGCGCGCCGGGTAATGCTGTTTCCCCAGCGGCGGGGCCTAGTGAACAATAGTAAGACTTATATTTTTGAAGAATACTCTCTTCAGGCTGATGAACAAGGATCAGGGTATTGGAGCGGTGCTGCTGCTGGCCTCGATAGCCGGAGTAATACTTTACTTCTGGCTCGTCTTCCTCTCGCCATGGTGGACCACGATCCTCCAGTTAACCGCCTTCGTCGCAGTGGGCTTCGTCCTCTTCATACTCGGCTGGATAGGCTATACTCTAGCAACCACTCCGCCGCCTAAGCCTATTGAAGAGATTGAGAAAGAGATAGAGAAGGAGACTAAGGAGGCTAAGGAGGAGGCTCCTCCGCCACCGCCCTCTTAAAAAACCTGGGGAACAGTGTGGGACTAGTGCCTGGAAGGCGTGCCGCCTCGAACAGTGGCAGAACCGTTGAAAAGATCAGCTTAAGGCACGTCACCCTCGTCTCGCTCTCCATCGCTCTCCTCTTTCTCCTCGCCGTCTTCACACTGGAGTTTTTCAAGCCTAGGCTCAGCGTCAGGGCTGAGCTGTTGGCGAACAATACTGTCGTTGTTACGGGTAGGCTTACCTACGGTTTCGACCCTGTTCCAAACCAGTATGTCGCGGTAGAGGTTTTAGACCAGAACGGCGTGACTGTCTGGAGGGATGTTGTGAGAACGTTCGCCGACGGTTCTTTCAGAAGCGTCTTCAAGCTGAATGCTTCCGGAAGCTTTAAAGTATATGCTGACAGCGGTATTGCCTCCGGTGAAACCGGTTTCCAAGCCGGCTAGGCTCTGCCAGGCGGCTTCCTCTCCGCTCTCCCATCCGTCTCCCCTTCCTCCTCCTTCTTCTCAGGCTTGCTCGTCATCATGCTGTAGCCGATCCACGCTGTCAACCCCAGCATGAGCGCGACAATTATGAAGACTGAGAGCTGGAGAACCGGGATGGGATAGTAGTAAACCATTATTCCGTACGCGATTATCCCCTCCAGCGCCATCACGAATACTACCGCCCCTATCAGTTGGCGTTTATTCACCGTCTCCAGCCTCCTTCCGACGGGTTCCACGCGGTTTAGCACCTGCTTTTTCACGCCCATGTCTTCAACCCGTTTTCCCACCGGGGGAAGCCGGATATAAGGTTAATATATTCAATGATTTGACTTTTTATAAGCGTTGCTTCAACAGGGTTCCGGCAATCGTTCTAAACTGTTCAGAAA
>JBNAVT010000051.1:0-6020 GCA_049700215.1 Thermoproteota archaeon | reverse complement strand
TCAGGCAGGTAGAAGTCTCTCTGCGGCCCCTTATCCATGTACCTGCCCACCAGCTCCCCGTTTAAGAATATTTTACACTTGGAACCCAGGCCGTTGAGCCTAAGCATAAGCGGCGACACGGTTTCCCCATCAACCCTGCGAGTAAACCTTCTCCTAAGCCATGTTACTCCCCTCCTGTTCAACGCTTCCCTGAGGCTGCTCACGCTCCACTTCGAGTCGTCGAAACCTGGTTTAAACCAGCCCTCCCTCTCCCCGTTTAAGCCCTGGGAAAACCTCCAGCCCTCCTCCAATGCAGCGTCATACATTCTTAGACACGGATCTCTCCACGCCCCAGCGTCAGGAAAGTTCTCGAGAATAATGACTACCTCGTTGACACCAGGCTTCACTAGACGCGTAACGTCTACGCCCACACCCGCCTCATCCGCGTAGACTGTTTCAACATGCTCGCCGTTTACGATTATGATCAGCCTGCCCCAGGCTGGGAGGCCGCTTGGAACAACCAGGCATGTCTTCCTAGGGTTCTCCGGGAGCTCAGCCGCGTACTTCAACATTATTAGTCCCCTCCGGCCAGCCAGCTCTTCAACGCTCTCAAGCCTGCTCCACCCTTCCGCCAGCAGTTCCTTCGGAATGACTTCGAGAGGCCTGTTAAGGAGCCTGGTGTAGTCCACGGCAGCCGGTAGGCCGGGCTTCAAGAAGCCTTCCTGGCTTAAAACCTTGAAAAACGGGTTTCTAAGCGTAATCTCCTCCTCCCTCCCCACGTAGACAGGCTGGTTGAGCCCGTTGGCCAGGGGTATGAGGCCGTCGTTCCTGTGCCCGGTTGACTCAACCAGCAGCAGGAGCTCGTTAACCCCGGTTCTGAGAATACTCTTGTCTGCTTCAACCCTGAGCGCGTTCTTAGCGTGTCCAACGAGCCTGCCGTTCAGGAAAACCGTAACATAGTCGTTAACCCTGGGTATGAAGAGCACAACCCTGTCCTCCCCAGGCTTTAGGACAAAGCTGTTGAAATACCATATGTGTCCGTTGCCAGCCATGCCCAGCGCCTCAGGCGGCGTCAGCCTCCCCGTGTGCACCCATTTCCACCGCCTGAACTCTTCAACGTTCTCAACCATGATTCTCCAGTCCCCGTCTAGGCTAACGGTTTCCTCCCTGAACTCTTCCTCCGGAAGCATGAACGAGTAGACCCACTTCTCCCCGTCGTACGAGCCTGCTGCGCTAGCCCCGTTGACCTCAACCCCTCTGGGCCTCCACGGGACTATCATTGTAACCTGCCTGCCGTCTCCCTTCTTGAACTCGATGCTCATCCTTAGCGAATTGCCGTCGCAACCGTATTCTCTGAGAAGGCTGAAGCCTGAGATGATCGCAATCCTCTTCCCAAAGTGTTCCGCGAACCATGTTCTCGCAGCCCGCTCCCTGCTTAACGCGACGAGGAGAAGCCTCGGCGGCGTAGCCCCGACGACCCTCACGTAATCCTCCTCCGAGATTTTGAAGCTCACCGTCTCCCTCGCGCCGCTCGGATGAACCAGCGTCGCCTCATGCTGCTCACCCGGCTCGCCGTATAGGATAAGCACCGTCCTCCCGTTGAGATCGTACGAGTAGAAAACCTGGCATGTTGAGAACTCCAGCGTCCAGCCGTTAGCCAGCTTAACGTTCAAGGGAAGGACCAGCGCCTTCCTCCCGCCCACCTTAATCCTCATGGCCCCAAGCTTCTTCAACAGTATCTCCGGCTCAGCGTCCTCAGTGTTCAGGTTGGAAACTAGTATGAAGCTCTCGCCGTTCCTCGTTCTCGAGGAGACTCTTACACCCGGGGTTCTGCACTCCGCAACCGTCTTGTCCACGACGGATGCTGCGAAAAACTCGTTGAAGCAGTCCAGAAGGCCTCCCATGAGCCTTACCACCCAGTATCTTTCCCCGGGCTCGCCCCATTCTCTCACAGCAGCCTGGTAGTCGTAGGTTGAAGCAATGTTCTTCCCAGTCCAGTATCCGAAGTTCGTGCCGCCGTGAAACATGTAGAAGCTTACGAGGCTGAAGCCTTCGAAAACCATTGTTTTAAGAAGCATGTCGGTCCACTCGGGAGGGATGTCGCCCCTGTCCGTCGGCAGCCTCCCGCCGAAGGATGTGAACCATCCTCCCTCGAACTCCATTATCATCCTCGGCTTATCCGGCTGCTCCGCGGCGATGCTCGCAGCCTCGTTTAAAGGCCATTCGAGAGCCCACGGGTCCGGGTAGATGTCTATCGAGTCTATGACTTGAGTACCCCTCAGGAACCTGTCAACGTTGTGCACGATCGGAACGTCCACACCCCTCTCCCTAGCAGCCTCGTAGAGCCTTAGTAGATACGGCACGTTCCCCCAGAAATACTCGTTCTCAATCTGAAATAGGATTACGCTTCCCCCCCTTGTGGCGAGGTGTCTTCTAATCTCTGGAATAACGTGGTCGTAGTATCTTAACGCGTGCTTCATGAAGCCCTCGTCGAGGCTTCTCGGAACAATGCTCCTGCCTACCAGCCAGGCCGGGAGGCCTCCGAAATCCCACTCCGAGCAAATATAGGGCCCCGGTCTTGCTATGACGTAGAGCCCATGCTTCTCGCAGAGCTTCAGGAACTCATCTATGTCCCGCCAGCCTGAGAAGTCGAAGCATCCCTCCTCTTTCTCATGCCAGTTCCAGGCGAAGTATATTGTAGCAGAGTTTAGAAAGGCCCTTTTCATCTTGAGGAGCCTGTCTTCCCACAGTCCTCTCGGAACCCTGAAGTAGTGGATCTCGCCGCTGTAGATGAAAACCGGTTTACCGTTAATCCTGAGCGACTTCTCGTCGTAATCCACGATGCTCATTAAACATCCCCCTGTTTAAAAACCTACCATGCTTCAACGCTGAGCCCCGTCACCCTTTTAAAATGCGCCAGGTTTCTAGTCACCAGCGTGTATTCGTTTGAAAGAGGGATCCCGGCTATTATGGCGTCTCTAACCCCGATTGAAAACCCTCTGGTTAATAGACGCGAGAGTATTTCGCTCGACTTCCTCGAGGCCTCCGCATCCAGCCCTAAGACTCTTATCGAGCCTAAGAGCTCGTCAGCCTGCTTAAGGTTTTTCTCAGCGTGCTTCGACCTGTATGCTCCAAGGTAGATTTCGAAAGCATTCATGGATGCTGTTGAAACCTCCACCACGCTGGAATCATACTCCTCAGCCTTCCTCACTGCTTCAGGCCGGCCTCTCAGCAACGCCACTAGGAAACCAGTGTCCGAGCAGACTCTCTTCATACTTGCGCCATGCCTCCGCGACCTCCCTGAATATTTTCTTCTCCTCCTCGTCACTCATGGTCCAGGAGGCGGCGAAGCTTGAAAGCGGTTTCCTGGGGCTTTTGGAGCATAGTCTGAGAATAACGTCTGTAAACGATTCACCGTTTCTCTTTAAAGAGGCGAGTTTCTCATAGGCCTCGTCTGAAAGACTTATAGTCTTATACCCCAATCGAGCCACCGCTATCTATGCATGAAAAACACGCAGATTTAAACTTAAAACCAAACGCTTTAAGCATGCTGGTGAGTCACGGGGCACCAAGACAACCTTTACCGCCCCCTCCAATTCTTTCACACTATATTCAAACGCCTTCCTGTAGTCTGAAAGCGGGAAGACGTGCGTGACGATCCTGTCGACCCTAACCTTCCCCGTCCTAATGCATTCTATCGCGAGAGGGCAGCAGTATGGCTGCACTGTGCCGGACGGGGTTAGGCAACTTGACGCACGTAACCAGGGGGCTGCCGGAGAAGGGGGAACCTTGCCCCTCCGTCGAAAAATGCTTATATAGAGATTGGCACATTCTATTCCACGTGGCAGATATAATGGAAGAAGTCTTGAATATGGATAAGCAGGGCAGAATTGTGCTTCCAGCACGAATCCGTAGAGCCCTAGGAATGGTTGAAGGAGGTAAGCTGGCCGTTAGGCTCGATGGTTCAAGGATCATACTCGAGCCGATTCCTGAAGACTTGGAGAAGAGCGTTGAAGAGTGGAGCAACTTTGTGCGAAGCATGAAAATAGAGGCTTTCACGGAAAAACCCGAGGAAAGCTGGAAGTGGATTAGCCGTGAATATGCGGAGAGGAAGCTTGGCCTCGCATGAAGGCGTGGTGGACGTTAGTATAGTGGTGGTTGCCTGTTTTGATAACCCGCTTAAAGAGCATAGCGTATCCTTTCTCTACGATGTGCTTACGCATAAGAGGATCGTTCTTCCAGTTACATCAATAATTGGCGCATATCACATAGTCACAAGGTACCTGAGGGTGTCGAAGATACTTGCTAGAAAGGTTCTTGGAGGAATATTAGCCACAAGATCACCAGCCCTATATCCACAGGTTACTCCGGAACTTGCGGCGGATGCTCTTGAATATGCAACATACTATAACGTCGAATCTTGGGATGGATACTTAATATCCTTGGCTAGAAGCCTAGGGTCGTCGGCCGTGTATTCGCTGGATACGGAGCTTGCGAAAGTAAAGGAGGTAGTGGTGATTAACCCTTTTCCTGAAGAAGCAGTCAAACAATATCATGAATTCATGGGGAAAATTCTTAAAGCATAGATGAGAGCAATATTCACTGCTTTGAAGCAGAATCTTAATTCAGGAACTGAAGTAATTTATTGAGCGCGCGCTTCAGTCTCCACTTTCTGCGAATTTTACGGCTTCACTCATTAGTTTCTCAGCAATCCCTCTGCCACGGTGTTCTTGAGGAGTATAAGTAGATATTGTGAACATCTCCCTGCCTTTCAATCGGGTACCTTACTACTGCCCTTTTCAGACCTGAGAGAACGCGCGCTCTTGAATATTCTTGCTTCCAGTCTCCTCTTTCAGCTTGACTGCTTGAGATATGAAGACTTCCCGAACACCTGAAACATACGCGTGCGACGCTTTAAGCATGCGAGTCACGGGGGCACTAGGACGACCTTTACCGCCCCCTCCAAGCCCTTCTCACTGTACTCGAAGGCTTTTCTGAATTCTGACAGTGGGAAAACGTGCGTGACGATCCTGTCGACCCTAACCTTCCCCGTCCTAATGTACTCTATGGCGAGAGGGTAGCAGTACGGCCCGAGGTGCGAGCCGTATATGTCGAGCTCCTTCCTGTCCCCTATTATAGACCAGTCTACGGTGGCTGGCTCCCTGAAGACTCCGAACACAACCATTCTCCCCAGCTTCCTCAGCATTTCAAGCCCCTGTGGAACCGCCTCCGGATAGCCTGTGGCCTCAATATAGACGTCGCACCCGTATCCTGCGGTTAACCCTTTAACCGTTTTAACAGCATCCTCCCTCGCGACGTTGATAACCATGTCTGCACCGAGTCTTTCAGCGAGCTCAAGCCTCCTGTCCCTCGTGTCAAGCGCCACTAGTTTCCCGGGGTTCTTCATCCTGGCTACTTGAAGCATGCACAGCCCCAGCGGGCCCATTCCAGCTATGGCGACGACGTCTCCAAGCTCTATCCTAGCCCTCTGAACAGCGTGGATAGCGCAGCTCAACGGCTCTATCATGACCGCGTGCTCATCCGGAATCTCCCTGGGAACCCTGTGCACTATCGACCCGTACGGGTACCTCATGTATTCCGCGAAGCCCCCGTCGTCAACACCACCCTGGAAGCCGAAAACATAGTTTCTCTCGCACATCCAGTATTGCCCGCTCCGGCAGAAACGGCAGGTTCTGCACGGGAATATTTGCTCCGCAACAGCCTTGTCCCCGACTCTGACGCCAAGCTCCTCCGCGCCGACGCCGAGCTCGACGACGGTGCCTATGAACTCGTGCCCAGGGATAACCGGGGCCTTAACATACGGCTTCTCGCCTCCCCAGAGGGATGGGGCGCCGTGGTAGCACTTCACGTCGCTCGCGCAAACGCCGCAGGCGCCTACTTCGACGAGAATGTCGCCGGGCCCAGCCTCGGGAGTGTCGACGTATTGAAGCCTATAGTCCCCGGGGCCGTGGCATACAACCGCCTGCATCTTCTTAGGAGCCATGAGTATGAGCTGTTTCCAGCCAATATATTTCTTACCC
>JBNAVT010000050.1:0-8699 GCA_049700215.1 Thermoproteota archaeon | reverse complement strand
GGCGATGAAGGTGGAAATGATTATTGCTAGCCCTGTGGTTGACCCATCGGTTATCCCGGCAACAGTCTCCATCACCGGTTCCCTTTTCAGAAAAAGGTTCCGCCATTCCCTGCTCAGCTCTAAGCCCTGCTTAGTCAATTGAGCATCATCATCCTTAACCTGAATCAGGCCTTCAGAAACCATCTCCATTAGAGCCCCATCCAAATCGCTTGCCTCGATGAAAGTATATGGTTGGCAAATCTTATTAATCTGCTTTTTAAGAACAGACTTCTTCACCCTACGTTTTCCAGAGAGAAGTATGATAACCCTTATGATATCAGGAAGCTCCTGTATTTCAAACGACAATTACCGTTAACCACCCGTTAAACGATCCTACACTAAGCGGCAATATTCTCCGGCTTATAAGTTTATCTTTAAAACAATAAAATCCCTTTTTAAGTATAGACGGGAGTTTTTCTGCATTGGCGCGCGCTAACTACTTTGAGCCGCTGCATTCCCAGCAGAGCTCCCTGTCCTCGTTAGTCCAGAAGCTTTTACCGCATTTCTTGCAAACCACTTTCTTCAAACCCTTTGACCAGGATCCTTCGGTTTTTCTAAAGCCCTGGTGTCTCGGGAACTCTATAGCCTTCTTGGGGCAAAGCGGCGTGCAGGCTATGCAGCCTTCGACGCAGTTCTGCGGGTTTGCAACCATCGCTTTACCGTCTACTAGTGCGAAAACATCGTGGGGGCAGAACTCCATGCATTTCGGCCTATCTAGTTCTCGACAGCCGTCGCAACGATCTGGGAAAACAGTGGGGTACCAGGTTATGGTCATCAGTAATTAGTCGAAGCTTTCGCTTAAAAATTTTACACTCTTCTCTCCTTCTTGCCGGATGTCCATTGCTCTGAAACGGTGATCTTCAAAAGCTCGTCGCGCAGCTCGTAAAGCATCGACTTCATTAACGCTTTATACTCCACGTATGCGTACGAGCTTCTCTCGATATTCTTAACAATCAACTCAACATTGTAGAAGCTTCTGTCTGGAACATACTTGATCTTCACATCGTAATCTGCCGTTCTTTCAGAAAGGCCGGAAATCGTCCTATAGCTTAAGTTCAGCCTCACCCCGTCCTCCTCTTTTTCATACGAGTGTACGATAATGCCGTAAAGAGAGTAGGAATGGTATTGCGCCATATCTATGATTAGGGAGGAGAATTGCTCTAAATCGTCTTTCTTTAGTCGAATAGGCGTCGAGGCTCTTTTAGAGCCGTCCTTCTCTGTTTTAACGGCTATTTCCCCTCTGACCAGCATTATTTTGCTCGGGACTATTTTAAGGATTGCTTCCTTCGCTGGGAAAGCTGAACCGATGCCTGTAACCAGAATGGCGATTGTGAAAACCAGGAGCAGTGGTGTCAGGCTGTAGAGCTCCGTAAATATTTCAGGACTGCTAGCGCCTATTGAATATGCCCAAGCATAGCCTAGAACATACCCTAAGCAGCCTCCCATCACTCCTATTATCAAGCCCTCTGTCAAAAACAAGTAGGTTATGAAGCTCGGGGAAGCGCCCAAGCTAGACATTATTACTGACTCCTTCCTCCGCTCATATACTGAGTTTAACATCGCGTTTAGAATGATGAGAGAGCCTATCAGTATCATCATGAGAACGGATTCCCAGCTGCCTAAAGCCATTAGGAGCGGCGCCCCAAGCTGAATAGTCTCAAGCTGCAAGCCTTTATTTATTATTGCCGAATAAGAGGAGACAACGTCGATAGAGACGCCTGATCCTCCGGTTGTTATGGCTCGGCTGAGCCAGATCCTGTGAGATGAGATTAGAGTCTTTAAGTAGTTCTCCATTTCAGCCAGGCTGGTGACAGGATAGGTTCCAATTACTGCCACGACTCTCTTGGAAGCAGGAAGCTTTCCCACAGCATCGATATCCACCAATCCGATCACTGGGCTCGATATGATGATCATCCTATTGCCCTCTGTCAAAAGATTATCGCTTGTTAATCTGGATGGGGTTTGTACAGCATCCCAGTTTATCGTCCCTATGAAGATTGATCTGCTTCTAAGATAACTCTCTAGCCCTTCTCCGCTTGGCGTTCGTAGAGTAGATTTGTCGAATACTCCCGTGACATTCAGGTTTAAACCCATTACGTTTAACTGGCTTGGGAAATACTGTTTTTGGAGAAATTCCTTGTCGATTAAAATACCGTTTTTAAAATCTCCCGAAAAATTTAGTCCCGAGTGATTTTTCATGAAGGTGAGGTTTGCAAATATTATCAGACCACTCAACTCTTGATCGTCTAAAGCTATTGTGATATTTCCTCTCGGCGAGGTGAGGTTTAACTGGCTCGGGGCCGGTTCTTTCTGCAAAAACTCCGATTCATAGAACGCTATGCAAATCGGAGTGTATTCCTTCATCCCAAGTTTCCCCGCGTAGAAAGCAGCCTCTTCAAGGCTCATTAAAAAGAGCCCGTTATACTTTTCTTCAAAGGTGCCTCCAGGAGTTGATACTACTACTCTTGCCAGCCAAGGTTTTGAGAAGAAAATCGTTCCTTCCCCGCCCCGGGCTTCTTGAAGCGAGGTTACGAGTGGCACGACTGTTTTCAGGGTTATGGCTGGGACAGTTGCCATCGCTATTGTTGTAACGGTAAGTATTACTAGAGCGCCTCGAAGCCTCCTGCTTTTAAGCATTCTAACCGCGGTTGACGCAGCTAGGCTGTAGATCGTGGCTGTTCCCGAATACCTTAACATTAATCGCGCCGTCAAAAGTAAAAGTATAATGCTTACGATGGCTGAGGCAAGTGGAAGCAGTAGGAATGGTATTCCATATGTAAGATTTGAGACGGACCAGAGGTTTATCAACGCTTTCGGCCTCGTTGAGAAGAGTATTAGTCTTAAACCTGGGTGGAATTCGAAAGCCATTAGCGAGAAGAGCGTGAAGAGAATGATCGTCAATTTTCTGCTTCCGTTGAATATTAGGTGTGAGACAACCGCCCCTGCTATTAGAATTATGGTCAGCGCGATCGGGACGATAAGCATTCCTGATGATAAGACTAGCATACCGATGCTGCTGCTGGCTTCGCAAACCAGATTAATAGCCCCCTCAAGCGGAAAAATATTCGTATCTCCAAGTTCCTCTAAGTTTACTGGTTGAACATCGTTTAAGTATGACCTTGCCTGTTGAAGCTTTGCAGATATGTCTGGAGCGTAAATCCTCGTTTCACTCAGAAACTCGTCTGAAGCTCTAATCAGGCTGTCGGTCGAGTTGAAGAGTGCTCTGAAAATTACTGGGCCAATTTTAAGGATTTCCCTGTTTAAGTTTAAATTCATTTCAAACGGGAATGTGAGCCGCGTCGGGCTGGATTCAAGCGTGTGAAGCTCAAGCAAGTATCTGCCTGAAAGCCTTAAGCTGTTCACATTACTGCGTGCTATTAGGAAGCGGCTCCCATTCTCAGAAAAACCTATGTGAGTCCCCGCAGGCTCGTCGAACAAGAGTCTAGCGCCAAGCCTTTGAAAAGGCGTTAAGTCAAGCGTGTAAGGCTTGGCTAAGCTTGCCCTCAGCGTCAGGCGGATGTTGATTGTTCTACCCGTGTTGTTCACACGGTACTCCAGTATAGAATCTGAACCGGATTCAAATCGATACGTGCTACTCCACCTAAGCTGATCAATATAGTAAGTATAGTTCCTGCCGAGGAGCCTTACGCTCCAGCTCTGAACCGTGCCATAGTAATCAGTCACAACCGCTAGCCTGTTTAGCTGGAGGCATGAATCAGTACGCAACGAGATGCTGTAGGGAAGAAGTAGACGCTGATTCTGTGGGATGCGTGCATCCAAACTTATTTCCCGCTGCTGAGTTAAGCTGCCTGTTTGATTCATGCTCCATGAAAAACCGCATGGCCCCAGCCACATGGTGAAATTAACGGTTTTTTGCGGGGGCTGGTCGAAAAACACTTCGACGTTTAAAACCATAGTGTAGTTCACGTAGCTCGCCTGGGCTGAGAGAGGTTTTCCCCAAGTAGATATAATCGCTATGAGTAAGAGAGTGGAAAAAATCATCAATAGTTGCCGTTTAACCATCCAGAGAGTGGTCTTCTAAGCCTCTTATAAGTTTTAAGAGGACTTTTAAAGCAGACTTGTTTTCAAGGCATGCGCCGTGCGCAACCTTAATCCAAATAAGGAGATTTTAAAAATTGGAAAAGTAGACGATAAATTTCGGGTCGGGTTTACTTGAAGCAAACCCTTACGTGACGGTGGTCTCTGGGGGGAATGTCTGCGCGAAGATCCTTCGCAATCTCCTCCCAGTCAATCTTCTTCTCCCCGTTTCTTTTCCTCAAAGCCATCTTTCTTTCACCTCCAATAATGCTGAGGGAGGGTGAATATTTAAAGCCGGCTCGCATTTCAAGCTTACAACCCGTATTCCAGCATAGTAATCACATTACGTGAGTTTCCGCAGTCTTGGTTCTACGCGTCGGAAGCATGTTTTTCAAGCCGTGACATTTATGCGAATGAATAGAGCTAGGAGAGATGAATGGTTAGATGCTAAGGAGCAGCCGGTTTGAGTGGTCTTCAAAGTTATGCTTATATTATACCTTGAACATCATTAAACGTTACGCGATGGTTAAGTCGCTCGAATCCGTTTCGAAGATGATTGACCACTCACTTCTCCATCCTACTCTCACCGACGGGGATCTTAAGACGGGGTGTCTAGTGGCTAAAAAATATAATGTGGCTGCAGTATGCATTAAGCCTTATGCAGTTAGGCTTGCGAAAGAAATGCTTTCAGGCTCAAGCGTGGCTGTCTGCACCGTGGTTGGTTTTCCTCATGGCAGCAGCAATACTGAAATAAAGGTGATGGAGACTGAGAAGGCTTGTGAAGACGGCGCTACTGAAATAGATTTCGTAGTGAACATTGGGAAGGTTTTAAGCGGCGACTGGGGTTATGTTTCAAAGGAGATTAAAGCGGTTAACGATACTGCTGTTGAAAAGGGCGCTATAGTCAAAGTGATTTTTGAAAACGACTATCTTACGGATGATTGCAAGATAAAGCTATGCCACGTGTGCAATAAGCATCGCGTAGCGTTCGTTAAAACATCCACAGGATACGGCTTCGTCAAGCAATCCGATGGAACGTATATGTATAGAGGCGCTGTTGATAGCGATGTCATCCTGATGCGTAGGGAGTGCATCCCGGAGATCCAGATAAAGGCGGCGGGTCGAATCCGTACGCTTGACGATCTGCTGAGGCTTAAACAGCTTGGTGCGACGAGGATAGGGACCTCTGCGACAGTTGCAATACTGGAGGAGGCGAGGGAAAGAGGTTACCTTTGAAAAGCACTATGGACCGTCACGTTTCATCCTGGCGTACTGGGCATAATTTTAAAAAAGGAGGCGAGTTGAAGCCATCTGTGAAAATCAACTATCATATTCACACCACGTTTAGCGACGGTTCATCCAGCATGTTGGATTATTGTGAGGCAGCGGTTTGCAAAGGCTTTGAGGAAATAGCTTTCACTGATCATTTGACTGTTTTCCCAGACGGCTCTTCGACGGCTCACTCTTTAGACTGGCTTAGGCTTGAAAACTATGTTAAAGAAGCTGAGATGGTTCGTGAAAAGTATGGGGGCAGGCTGGCTGTGAGGCTCGGGCTGGAGGCTGATTACATTCCTGGAATCGAGAGGTTTTTAGAGAATGTTTTGGACAGTTATGACTTCGACTTTATTATGGGCAGCGTGCACTTTGTCGGGGGAATTTGCATCGATTCCCCTAAGCATAGAATCCTGATGGAAAGGGAAATAGGGAGGATTGGTTTCAACGTTTTTTACTCCAGATATATGCGTCTAGTCAGTAAAGCCATAGAGACGGGTCTTTTCAACGTTCTTGGCCACATCGACATAGTGAGGATATGGGGGTTTAATCCTAGTAATGGTGTTCTCGATGAGCAGAAAGTGTTGAACCTTGTTAAGAAGCATGAAATGTGTATTGAAGCATCTTCAAGGGGGTTGAGACAACCAGTTAACTCAATATATCCGTCGCATAGAATCATGAGGAAGGCCCGTGAACTAGAAATACCTTTGACAGTAGGCACTGACGCGCATTCTGTTGAAGAAATAGACTACGCTTATGATTCTTTAATAAGCTACGTGAAGGCGTTTGGCTATGAGGGTATAGCCACCCTAAGCAAGCGAAGAATCTCGGAGAGAAAAATTTGAATAATGCGCTGGAGCATGATGAAAATAGGAAGGATCCTGCCTAAGGGGTTCTACGCTAGGGATCCAGCCATGGTGGCTAGGCGTCTCTTGGGAAACGTTCTTTACCGTGTCTCCGAGAAAAAGGTTATGGCTGGGGTTATTGTTGAGACTGAAGCGTACTACGGGCGGTCTGACCCGGCTTCCAGAGCCTACAAGAGTAGTGGAGAAATAGCCGCGATGCTTTACGGTGATGTGGGAAGAGCCTTGATATATGGGGTTCATGGAAAATGGCTGTTCAACATTGTTGCGCACGAGCCCCATGGATGCGGAGGGGTTTTAATCAGAGCGCTTGAACCAGTTATAGGTATGGAGGAGATGAAAAGGCTTAGGGGGACGAGTGATGTTTTTCAGTTGGCTAATGGTCCAGGAAAGCTTACGGAAGCGGTTGCGATAGATAAGAGTCTGCACAAGAAGCCGGTATATTTGAAGAGCTCCGAGATTACTGTGAGAAAGGGACGGGAAGAAGTGAATATTGCTTCAAGTTTTCGAATAGGTGTCGCCAGAGACATTAGCATTCCATTAAGATTCTACGCAGCTAATTCTCGCTTCGTGTCCTCTAGGAAAAACCTTACGTCTACGCGGTTTAAGGCTTAGGAAGCTCCCTAAGCCTCTTAACATTCTCCTCGTGCTTAGACTTCCTCCTGAGATCTACAGTTAGCCTAAGCTTTCTAGCCTGGTTGACGGTCAAGCCGGCTTCCTTTAATTCTCCAAGTGAAAACCCTCTCGCCCGCCTCCAGTATGGGACAATGCCTTTTCTTCTCTTAGCTAAGGGAATAGCTCCGCCTCTCATTCTCACTTTCATGCGTTTTAACACCCTTTAAAAGTTTAATCATTGTTTTCGTAGACAGTAGTGTTAATGGCGCGTTCCACCCCGTAATTAATTATGTTGACTTTCATTTTAAGCTATAATCCCTTTAGGATAGACTAGTTGCTACTCTAGATTAAAATATAGTTCTCTCGGCTGAAGCTCCTTAAACTCGTCTGTCTGCTCCACTATGTGTCTCCTTACGTCTATGCAAAGGTGGCATTTGGAAACATATCCCTCCTCCTTCTCCCTATAGTTGAATTCTCTGACGGCAAACTCGTAAAGGCTCCTAAGGCTTTCGGCAAGCGCATGCAGTACGGGCTTATCATGAAGGTCTATTCCGCTGGTTAAAGCATCCAGGTCTCTCACGCCCCCGAGGGATATTCCACCACAATACCCAGCCACATAGTTGAAATAGTTGTCCACGTGAACATGCCAATTCCTAGTCAGCTCTGACATGCAGGATTCTTCGAAGAAGGCTTTAGCAGGGTATTTCGCAAGAAAGTGTTTAAGCCTGTAGCAAGCCCTCCCCATCGGAAGAAGCTCAGAGTAGCGCAGTGCCCACCTGTCTTTCTCCAGATACTCGTCTAGGGTGAGAGTATCCCTTATACGGAGGCTCTTGAACCGGGGGTAATACGTCTCTTGGTATATCATTGTGTTCCCGCCAAATATCTCCCTACCTATCTTAATGGCTCTCTCAGTTCTTTCGAAGGGAACCTGCTCAAGTATGAAAGGGTTTACGCTGACCATTATCCCCCTTAACCCGGCCTGTTTTAGAGCCGTAAGCTTCTCTCTAACCTGTTCATCGTTAACACACCAGAAGCAATTTGTTTCAACGAATGTCGATGGGATTCTAAGCTCATCCGCAATCCTAACAGCGTTGAGAAGAAGCTGAAAGTTCAGAAACGGCTCTCCTCCTGTAAAATGCAGCCCATGGTTCAGGCTGACGTTTTCACAGCCACGTGGGCTAGGCTTAATGCTTGAAGCCAACCGTCTAAGGATTAGCTCGATACTTCTCTCAGTGGGCCAATCAGCCCTCCACTTCGGGGAGCAAGCGTATATGCAGTGTTTACACGTGCTGCTGCACTTGTAGGAGAGGATTATGCCGGCTGAAACCGGCTTAGGCAAGTGAAGCATATCCATTGGCGTCATACTCCATAGTCCACGGTGTTCGGATAAGCTTTTCCCCCGTTGAGCATTCGACGGTTAATCGGATAGACTTATTAGTGGATTAAAAAGGTATGGTTCTGGGCGGCTTGGGATGAAACCCGAGGGTCTGGTTTCCGATAAGGATAGGGTGCTTTTAAAACGTCTGGCAGAGGTGCGTACCGCAGACGTCATAGATGCGTTGGACAGGTATAATGTTTACGATTCTACAATAATGTCGGAGGAGATAAGGCCTCTTTTCAACGATATAAAGATGGTGGGCGTCGCGCTGACAATAAGGTTGGTCAAAGCGAGGGAGCCAATACCCAACATGTCGCCTGAGGAATATGATCGCTATGCCTCTGAATGGTATAGGAGTAAAAACAATGCTGAGCTCTTCCTAAGATTGGCTGAGCCCGGGCATGTCTTGGTTGCGGACGCCGGTGGCTACACTAGGGTTGGCTTCTGGGGCTCTTACATCGCTTTAATCGCAAGGGACAGGGGCATAGTTGGGC
>JBNAVT010000049.1:0-10029 GCA_049700215.1 Thermoproteota archaeon | reverse complement strand
CGTTTACAGCTGGGACTACCCGGGTATCTAATCCGGTTCGCTCCCCCAGCTTTCGCCCCTCACCGTCGAGCGCGTTCTGGCTACCCGCCTTCGCCACTGCAGGTCCTCCCGGGATCAGAGGATTTCACTCCTACCCCGGGACTACCGGTAGCCTCTCCCGCCTCCAAGTCATACAGTATCTCCAGCGGCCCAGCAGTTAGGCTGCTGGATTTAACTGGAGACACGCATGACCGGCTACGGGCGCTTTAAGCTCAGTAAAAGCCCCCACCACTCGGGGAGCGGGTATTACCGCGGCGGCTGACACCCGACTTACCCTCCCCTTATTCCCACAGCTTTTTAGACTGTGGAAAAGCCACCCTCAGCGGGTGGCACTCGGGATGACTTTGTCACGCTTTCGCGCATTGCAAAAGTTTCGTACCTGCTGCGCCCCGTAGGGCCTGGGGCCTTGTCTCAGTCCCCATCTCCGGGCTCCCCCTCTCAGGGCCCGTACCGGTCTTAGGCTTGGTGAGCCGTTACCTCACCAACAACCTGATCGGCCGTGGTCCCATTCGGAGCCGCCGGGCTAAGCATCGTTAACCCGGCCTTTCGACGAGAAGGTGTTCCAAGCCTCCTCGCCCATCCGGGATTAGCCGCAGTTTCCCAGCGGGTATCCCGGTGCCCCGAGTAGGTTGACCACGTATTACGGAGCCGTACGCCGCTGCCCGCTGACCGGGCCGCACGACTCGCATGGCTTAGTCCCATCCCGATAGCGGTGGGGTCCGGCAGGATCAACCGGTTTGGGAGTTACGGTCTTGGACGGTGGACTTTCCTTACATGTTCAACAGCATCAGACTCTTTCGAGTCCTCAACATCGTGTATCCACACGTGGAGCCCCCTTATCATACCTGGTTTTGCACCAGCGTCCGAGGGGCACGCCGTTCCAGTGTGGATCCGGAGTATATTGAACCAGACGCTTATTTAAGCATTTCTAACGGCTGGCGACTGTTTAAAAGGCCTGGGGGAACCGCTTCCGGCAGAGGTCTTTGAAAGATTCTTCTCCAGTGGAAAACCAGGCTGGCTGCAGACTGGCTCCACCCTCCCCATCAACCCTAAAGTCTAATTACCCCTCTAGCCGCCACAAATGTCCCGTGAAGATACGGACAGTGTTGGGAGACATCCACCCCGACGAGCTTGGGCTAACACTGGTGCATGAGCACATACTCTGTGATTTCATAGGGGCAGAAAGGGTTAGTAGGGACCGCTATGACCCCCTGGAGGTCTTCAACGTTATGCTGCCATACTTGAACGAGGTTAAGCAGCTTGGCGTTTCAGGATTCGTAGACTGTACTCCCGCGTTCATCGGGAGAGACCCGCTGCTGCTCGCCAGGCTTTCGAAGGCTTCAGGCATCCATATTCTAACCAACACTGGCCTTTACAAGGAGCCCTTCCTTCCCAAGTATGCTTTTGAACAGCCGGTTGAACAGTTGGCCGGCATGTGGATCAGCGAGGTCGAGGAAGGAATCGAGGGGACATTCGTTAAAGCAGGATTCGTGAAGATCGCCGTGAACCCGGGTCGCATAATCCCGATACAGCAGAAAATCGTGAGGGCGGCTGCAAGATGCAGCCTATCGACTGGAGCTGCGATAGTCTGCCACACCGCCAGCGGCGTGGCGGCGATGGACCTTTTGAACATAACCAGCGAGGAGGGTCTTGACCCCGCCAAGGTGATAGTCGCGCACTGTGACTCCGAGGAGGATTGGAATTATCATCTCGAAATACTGAGGCGGGGCGCGTGGGTTGAATACGACGGCATTAGTGAAGCCACGTCGGCTAAAGCTTTAAACCTGATACGGCTCGTGGTTGAGAACGGTTTCAGCAGCAGGCTTCTCCTGTCTCAGGATGCAGGATGGTACAACGTGGGCGAGAACAGGGGAGGCGTTATCAGGCCGTACAGCTACCTGGTGAAGCATTTCATCCCCCTCATGCTGAGGGAAGGGTTCAGCCGGAGCCTGGTGGAAGAGGTTTTAGTCAAGAACCCTGCTCGAGCCTTCCAAATAAGCTAGTTGAAAGAGAAAAAGGTTAAGCATCCCTCACGATTCGAAGAGTGTTCAGACAGTGAAAAATAATCCTCGAAAAATGGACCGGGTGGGACTCGAACCCACGACCCTTCGGGGTCACCCATTCCGAGTGCAAGTCGGACATTCTACCACTGAACTACCGGCCCCGGCGAATAGTTTTCCATCACGATATATAATGTTTTCCCCTAAGCCAATCCATCCAGACTACTGGGTGAGCGGAGAGTGGGAGAGCTAAAAGTTTAAAACACCGTAAAACCCGTTTAACGAGAACCCGTATTAAACGGCCGCTGTAGCGTAACCAGGCAGCGCGGTGGCCTGTGGAGCCACTCGTCCGAGTTCGAATCTCGGCAGCGGCCTTTCCTCTCAATCAACACGCGTACACACTTTTAGCATTCGTAAGGTTTTTCTCCGGAGGAATACTAGAACAATCTTACGGCGGAGGCGTTTTCCCCTCAAGAGTAGGACAACGCGTGCCGAGAGTATTGCGAATAACACGATCGCCCCGTAGAATATGATGAAATAGTCTGTACGTCAAGCATCTTTGAACGACCGTGATATCGACGTTGCCGGGGCTCACCGCTTATCGTTGGGGGTGTCTTATCCGGGAAAACAGTCAACGTTTTCCCAGTCCCCTCGTTTCCAGCATTGTAGACGAAAATGTTTTAAGCCCCTTTGGAACAATCTTGGTTAAGCCTCGGTAACTCAGCCTGGTAGAGTGGCAGCCTTGTAAGCAGAAGAGCCGGGGAAGCTGTTAGCCGAGGGTTCAAATCCCTCCCGAGGCTTCCAAAAATAGAATCATAAGGCTAGTATGAGCCCAATCGAAATATTCGTTTAAATTCCAAGCGTGTAAAAATCAATATATTGAAAAAGAGTAAATGCGGGTTTAACTGCGTAAGCCTTCCTTGTTTCGAAAAGATTTTTATTGTCCAATAAGGAGCAGGGATAAGCCCATCTGGCGAAGACACTCCATCGAATCCACGAACCGCTTTCTAAGCTTATGGTTCATCACACTATTATTCAAACCAGGGCGTTTTAAGCGTAACTAGTGCACGCATTCGAGCTTCGTTAGGATTCGAACCCATAAACCCATATAGAACAAGCCCTGGACGGGATTTGAACCCGTGACATCCTCCTCTCCAGCACGTGCTACCAAGGAGGCACTCTGGCCAGACTGAGTTACCAGGGCTGGTGTTTTTCCTTATCCGTCGGCTTTAAGCTTTTCGTGCACCATTAGGAGCTACATCCTGTCTGCAAGCAGGATGGTGCACGATCCTTCGGCAGTGTGCGCTGGGAGAACCGTTTCTGTTTTCCAGTGGTTTCTCCAGCTCTTAGGAGCAAGCGGCAATATTTTCGGTTTTACGGATTTTTTGAGCTTTTTAGATTTTTTGGCTGCGTGGAGGGATACGCAGTTTGTATAAGGATGCTGCTTGATTTTAACGCGAGAACTCTGTTTGACGTGGATAAACCTCTTCCTCCTAGTGGGAAACATCCTTTCTCCAAAAGTTTTCTGAATAAACTAGTAAAGAAGATTGTATTGAAACCAATATAAAAAGCCATATAAGTCAGTCCCTGCAGTGGAAATGATGCTAAAGATGCTTGTACAGGATGCCGAGGGCGAGGAGTCCTCAGAGTCCGAGACCCTTGTTTCCGAGGTTCTTGAGATAATGGAGATGATGAAAACCGTCAGGAGGAGGATTGTAGAGTTGAAAAACGGTGGGGGCAATGATCCTGACGCGGGTGTTGAAAAGCTGGAGAACCTTCTTCAGACTCTCAGGCTTGAAATGGTTAAGAGAAGCATTCTCCTCGCGCAGAAACACGGCGTAGGGTTTAAGCCTCCAGCGGCCCCTACTCTTTTAAACGGCGGCAGCAAGCATGCTTCCAAGGAGCCCGACTTCATCCTGGGCGACTTGTCGAGGCTTGAAGAAGAATTGAACCGGGCTTACCGTGTCGCCAGGGAGACCCTGAGCAACCTGAGCCGGCTGGTTTGAAGAAATGAGTGGAAGCCTCGCCGGTCTGAGGAGGCTGGCCTCTGAGAAAGCCTTGGCTCATGTTGAATCCGGGATGATCATAGGGCTTGGCTCCGGGAGCACGATAGGGGATGTTTTCCTACCCCTGCTGGCTGAGAGAATAAGGGCGGGCCTCATCAGGGATGTTTCGCTTGTCCCGTCGTCTCGTCAAATAGAGTTTAGGATTCTGGAGGAAGGCTTGGAAACCACGAGCTTCAACCAGATAGATCATGTGGATGTCACTATAGATAGCGCGGACCTTGTTGAAAGAGAATCGTTGACCGCGATAAAGGGTGGGGGAGGCGCTCTGCTTCTGGAGAAGGCTTTGAGCTCGGTTTCAAGGAAGATGGTTCTGGTTCTGGATGAGAGGAAGATTGTTGAAAGGATTCCGCCAGGCTTCCCAATACCGGTGGAGGTTCTTCAAAACCTGGTGCTACTGGTTAAAAAGAGGGTTGAAAAGACTCTTGGAGTAGCCGTTAGGATCAGGACTGGAAGCGGTAAGGTTGGGCCCGTGATAACAGACTTTGGGAACGCTATTATAGACGTCCCCCTGCCTGAGAACCGTAGTCTCGACTGGCTGGATGGTTTCTTCAACAATACCCCTGGGATCCTGGAGAACGGTATCTTTAAAGGCGTCGTAAGCTATGCTTATGTGGGTACGAGCGGTGGAGTATTAGAGTTGGAGGGGAGAAGACAGTAAAGATGGAGCCCGCAGGCAGCATGGAGAGGGTGAGGCTTCTGCTTAGGGAGTCGTTGACCGACATAGAGCTAGTATCCTACGACCTTGAGAAGATAGTTAAGAACCTGAGGAGGAAGGATAGTGAGTATCTTGAGAAGATAAGTCTTCTTCTCGAGAAGAATGATCACGACAGGGCTAAGGCCTATGCTGAGGAGATAGCCATGCTGAGAAGAGTTGCTAAACTTGTCTACCAGTCTAGCCTGCTCGTGTTAACCATTAAGCTCAGGCTTGAAACCATGGTGGAGTCCGAGGAGCTGTACGGCATGCTTCCGCAGCTGGCGAGGCTGCTCTCCAGGATAAGTGAGACAAGCCCCCTGCCGAATCTTGAAAAAGAGTTTGTCGGGGTTAAGGCTAGGCTTGAGGAAGCGGCTTCGATAATAACGAGGACGACAGACATCAGGGCGGAAACCGTTGACACTGAGGCTGACAGGGTGATTAAGGAGGCTGAGAGGCTTGCCCTGCTGAAGCTTGAAACAACTTTTCCAAAGGTGCCGAGCCATGATCTGCGGGAGGAGGCTAAGCAGAAGGTTCTAGAATATCTTAAGGCTAACACGGATTCCTTCAACATAGAGAGGTGCGCGAAAGACCTCTCAATGGAGAAGAACGAGGTTGAAAGCCTTTTGAACGAGCTCATTAAGGAGAAGAAAGTTGTTGTAAAACGCGAGGAGGAGTTTGTCTAGGCAGAGCCCCTTTCCCTCCTCCATTCCTCCATTTTAGCCAGGCTCTCCCTGCTTATGCTGCTGCCCCTGTTTCTAATAGCTTTAACAAGGTCCTCCATGCTAACGGGCCTGGGGTCGCCCTTCATCGGGTCGCCCTGCTCGAAGAATTCTTCAATAGTCATTTTGAAAGCATCCTTACATATGTTTTCAATATCGTGGGCAGAATAGCCTTCTGTCAACCGCGCCAGCTCATCGTAGTTTATCGGCGGCTTAAGGCTGAGCTTAGACGTGAAGTACATGAAGAGCTTCTTCCTAGCCCTAACGTCTGGAGGAGGAACGTAAAGACGCTCCTCAAATCTTCTTAGGAAGGAGTCCGGCAGTAGCCACGGGTTGTTCGTCGCCGCTATCACGTAGACGTGTTCCACACGGCCCTTGCTTGCAAGCCCATCCATCTCCTGCTGGAGCTGCAGTCTAGCTCTCGACTCGCCCCCTGTTTCATAAATATGGGTTCCAACGATGCTTTCAACCTCATCTATGAAAAGTATAGCCGGCTCGTTGGAGCTGCTGTTCCTCCTAGCGTGTTCGAAAAGCTTAGCAATATTCTTCTCAGATTCCCCAAGCCATTTAGAAAGCACTGAAGAAGCTTTAACTAGGTAGAAGGTCGCCCTAATACTGTTGGCCAAGGCTGCTGCCAAGAGTGTTTTCCCACACCCCGGGGGCCCGTAGAAAAGTATCCCTGTGGACCAGGGCAGCTTGTAGACATCCGGACGGATGGTTGGAAAGATCACGTTGACATACAGCTTCTTCTTAGCCTCCTCCAGGTTTATGATGTCCTCCCACCTGACGGAGGGCTTCTCTATCAGGACAACGTCCTGGAGCCACTTGTCCTCCCCCTCCTTGGTCTCGGTTTTATTGATGTAAACAACCTCTTCCTTCCTCTTCATAAGGCCTTCAAGCTTCTCAACTCTTTTCTGATATTCCCTTATACGGTCTAAGTAGACCCTTTTCATACTGTCGTTATCAGTAAGCGTGTAAAGCTGCATGAGTATTTCAATAGTCTCCCTGTAAAGCTTCAATGCAGACTTGTAGTCTCCCTGACTGTCCATTGTAACTGCTTCATGCGCCTTTCTTATCGCAGTTTTCTCAAGCTCGCTCCGCCAGCCCAAGCTGGACACTTCCACTCCAACTTGACACCAATAAAGCATTCCTATTAAGTTTTATCTACCTTAAAGTAAAGATTTATTGCACTCCTAAAAATATTTAAGCCACGACATAAGGCGGATACTGATAAAGATGAGTCCGTTATTCGGAAGGAAGCCTCAACCACCCCCGCAACCAGCGGACCAGCACGCGTTTCAAGACGCATTGAGGGAAGCGGTCGCGATGCTTAAGATTCAGGAGCAGAACCTTGACAGGATCTACCACAGGATTAAGACGAGGGATGAGCAGCTTTTCAAAGAAGTCGAGAAGGCTCTTATTGAGCGGGACAATTCCCGCGCCCAAGTCTACGCGAACGAGGTTGCCCAGGTAAGGAAAATGGGTAAGATAATTCTGAGCAACAGGCTTGCGCTTGAAAGAGTAATACTTAGGCTTGAAGACACGATAGACTTTAAGGAGACTCTGAAGATCCTTGGACCGGTTGTTAACGTGGTCAACAGGGTTGGGAATGAGATAAGGAATGTTGCGCCACAGGTTGCCGACAGCCTCAGACAGGTGGAGGACATGATGAACAGGGTGCTTATACAGGCCGGTGAAGTCACAGGCTACGAGACGTATATTGCGCCTGACAGCGAGGCAGACCAGATATTGAAGGAAGCATCCATACTAGCCTCTCAGAAAATGAAGTCAAGCTTCCCAGAGATACCTGAAGCCGTTAGACAGCAAATGGAGGAAACCGGCTCCCAGACTCAGTAGGCTAAGGGATCCTCGTCAACAATCTTTTAAAAAACACCGGCGGCCGGGGGCTTGCGTAGTCCTTTTTTAAGGATGCGAGCTAGCCGTCTCAGAGGCGGGAATACTGGAATGCTCAGCCTCATTCCTGAAGCGGCTTAAGCCGCTGCTGCCGGAGGAAACTGATAAATAGACAAGCCGGAGAGAAATAGGGCTCGTCCAGATGAGTGAAAAAATAGTTGTCTCGAAAGAAGAGGTTCTGCATTACGCGAAGCTCTGCAGAATCTCCCTGAGCGAGGCTGATGTGGCGAGGCTACAGAAAGACGTCAATGAGATACTGGATTATTTCAACACTGTGAGAAGCCTGCAGCTGGATGTGGAGCCGATGGTTTACGTGACCGGTTTCAGTGAGGCTCTGAGGGAAGATAAGCCTGGGGAAACTCTTCCGGAGGAGGATGTTTTCAAGAACGCTGGAGAGAAGGATGAGAAATGGTTTGTGTCAGGCCAAGTGCTGGGTTAAACGGTTTTCTAGATCAGGGCTTTGATTCCGCCGACCCGGTTGAGAAAGTCCACAGGGCTCTTGAAAGAATCGAGGAGACGAGAGGGCTGAATGCTTTCATAACGGTCGACAGCGAGGGCGCCATCAGGAGTGCGGAGGAGCTTAAGCGTAGAATCATGGCTGGTGGAAAAACAGGCAGGCTAGCTGGTCTCCTGGTCGCGGTTAAAGACAATATTTCCACGAAGGGTCTAAGGACGACATGCGCCTCAAGAATGCTTGAAAACTATGTTCCGGTTTACGACGCCACTGTTGTCGAGAAGATAAAGAGGGAGGATGGCATTATTATTGGGAAGACGAACATGGACGAGTTCGCAATGGGCTCAAGCACTGAAACCTCTTTCTTCGGCCCGACGAGAAACTTTTTCGACCATTCCAGGGTCTCCGGGGGCAGCAGCGGCGGAAGCGCGGTTTCCCTTGCAACAGGGGCCGTGGAGCTTGCTCTCGGAAGCGACACCGGGGGGTCGATAAGGAACCCCGCGGCCTTCAACTCCGTAGTCGGGCTGAAGCCGACTTACGGCAGGGTTTCACGCTACGGTTTAATAGCGTACGCGAGCAGCCTTGACCAAATAGGGCCTATGGCTAGGGACACGCTGTCCACAGCCCTGCTGCTTCAAGTAATAGCGGGCGGCGATTCAAGAGATTCAACTTCTTCAAGCAGGGAGACGCCTGATTATGTTGAAGAAGCCCTAGGGGGAGCCAGGGGCCTTAGAATCGGCATTATTAAGGAGGGTTTCGAGAATATTGACGAGAAGGTTTCGAGAAGGGTTTACGACGCTGTAGGCGTCCTCGAGAAAACCGGGTGCTCGGTCGAGGAAGTATCGTTTCCTTTCATGAAGTATGCTCTCCCAGCCTACTATATCATAGCTATGGCGGAGTGTTCAAGCAACCTTGCGAGGTTCGACGGGATCCGCTACGGCGGGGGAAGTGTCGAAGGCAAGTGGGAGGAGAGGATTGTCAAGACTAGGACCGAGGGCTTTGGAGAGGAGGTTAAGCGGAGGATATTCCTAGGGACCTTCGTGCTTTCCGCAGGCTACAAGGAGGATTTCTACATGAAGGCCTGCAGAGTCAGGAGGAGGATACATGACGATTTCAAGCTCCTGTTTAAAGACTTCGATGCTCTGGCTACGCCAACCATGCCCGTCCTCCCTTGGAGAATAGGCGAAATAGTGTCGCCGCTGGAAACCTACATGATGGATTTTGAAACAGTCGCCGTCAACCTTGCTGGGCTTCCCGCGGTAAGTGTTCCAGCAGGCTTCGTCAACTCTCTCCCCGTGGGTCTTCAACTCGCAGGAGACCATTTTGAGGAGGCGACGCTGCTCAGGCTATCCTACGCTTACGAGGCTGAAACCGGTTTCACCAAACTGTCGCAAGGAAGCCCACTTCTTTAGACGTGGGAGGAATTGCGACCAGCGCGCGCGGACGTTTCCACAAGACAGTTCAGATTTGAAGAGAGAAGAGCCAAACTTCAAGAGTATCGAGACACCGCTTCTAAAGGAAAGGCGGGGCTTAAACTCAAACGTCTCAGCGGAAAGCAAAGAAACTACGTTAGGACGAGGATGTGGCAGATAGCCAACGAAATTGTCAAGCTTGCCAAACAGTTCAACGCTAATATCGCTATTGAAAGGCTTAGGCATCTGAGGAAGCGTAAAGGCGAATGGAGCAAGAAGGGTCGAAAGAAGGTCAACCGCATACCCTACGCCCTCTTCAGGCACGCCTTGAAATGTGTTGCTGAAAGAGAAGGCGTGATTGTTGAGGAAATCAAGCCCAACTACACTAGCCAAACCTGCCCGCGGTGCGGGCATATCAGCAGAGGAAACTGGAGGGGCTATGAATACTTCAGATGCGTCAGGTGCGGCTATGGGGCGGATAGGGACAGGGTGGCGAGCCTCAACATCGCCCTGAGGGCGACCCAAGTAGCCGACCCAGCTAAGGGTCAGACTCCTCAGGGGAATGCCCCAGTCAGCGGGCATGTTTTGAAGGATGAAGGGTGCAGATGGCATCAAAACACCCCGAGCTTCAAGCCCATGACTTCAGACGTGGGTAGCTGACCAGGTGGCTCACGATCCCCGGCTAGCCTGGGAAAGGGTTAAAAACTTTTTCAACGTTGCTCCCGGGGATG
>JBNAVT010000048.1:0-10206 GCA_049700215.1 Thermoproteota archaeon | reverse complement strand
AGCATGGTACGGCGGGACAGGATACCTCAGCATCCCTACGAGTGGCCCCGGCACCTACAGCGATTGGAAGGAGTGCATCGCAACCGTTACGATACCCGATGGCGTTTCCGCAGGGGTTTACGTTTGTGGTGACGACCGTAATCCCCAGACTCCCCCCTACGATAACTGCTGGCGTGTCTTCAACAAGTATCTTAGGGTTTATGTCGACAATGTTAAGGTCTACGAGCTCACGGGCTACTGGTGGCCAAGCTGCTATTCAAGGGCTGCGACCCTAGGTCCTGGGACGCATGAGGTTAAGCTTTTAATCCACGCCTCCGTATGGACTAACAGGACGACGAGCGACACGTTCACCATAGGGTATGCTGCGATAGACATAAGGCTCGAGGGAGGCGGGGCGATAAACGCGGAATCCCACACAGCTGAAGCAGCCTTGGACGGGGATGCGACACATACCTTAGTGTTCAGGCTCCCCCAGGTCAGTGGGGTTAGGAACATGAGCTGGAGGACAGTATGGAAAGGCATTGAGAAAAAAGGTTGTGGAGTGCCCGGAAGCGTTCAGAGAGCAGTTCTCAAAGGTGTTAACAGGGACTGCTGGGTTTTCACAAGCCCGGTCGTGATTAAAGTGGGCGAGCATGTTCCATCTGTCAGTGTCGGCGAGGGCTACGCCATAGATTCTGCTTACGACGAGGGCTCCGGGGAATCTGGGGTTCGCAGGATCGCTGTCGCGATTAGCAATGGCGACGAGGTTGGGTTCACCTCAGCCAGATACCTCGTCACAGAGATTAAAAGGGACACTAGGGTTGTTGGAGGAACGCTCATAGGCTCGGAGATGTGGACTAACAGCGGCTCAAAAATAACGTTCAACCAGACCATAAGCTACTATACTTCAAGCGGCTGGGTAACGGAGAGGATTAGGGGTGGTGTTGAAACCGGCTATGCCACGGTGAAGGCTTTCCAAGAATTGAACGTCTCTAGAAAAGTTGGATTCTCCTCCAAGAATAGAAACGATGAGATTGAGCTTGCAACCATGCTGCCCAAGCTGACCCTGGTCTTCACCCACATTAAAATCTCCGCGGAGAGGAGCAGCGGAAACGTCAACATTAGGGCCTTCTGGGCCCACGATAATAGCCCGGTGGCGGGTCTCAGGGTAGGATAAGGTGGAATTCAAGCACATTAGTGGAACTGGGGAAGTTGATGGTGTGATCTCTGCAGTAAAGGATATTGTAGTGGGTGACAGAGTGGTGTTTAAGAAGGGCGAGGATATTGCGGTAATAGAGATAGGGTCAACGATGCTTAAAGAAAAAAACAAAAGCTTGGAAGATCTATTGGGTGAAGCAATAAAAGACCTTAAGAATCACATGCAACTTGATGATTATAAAAATGTTCAGTACGGCATAGCGATAGGATTCCGGTATAAACCCGTGGATGTTCTCGCCGGGTGGCCGAGCGAGCGCATAGAGATAAAGATAGAAGCATATACGAGGTCTGAGCTCGGACTTGGGGGATGAGAAATTGAGCACGGCTGAGAAGTTGAGGAACCTGCTGATGGAGAGACTAAAGCTCGAGCCCAGATTCATTAGTTTGGACATGCCTTTTGCATATCATTGGAAGTGGAGGATAATGCTTTGGTATCCCCGTGCCCTCAGTGTCTACATCGAAGAGCATGAGGATGGAAGGGTTAAATTCGTGACGAGCCCAGAGCGCACCAGGTCTGAAATATTAGAGTTCTATCTCTATCCCAAGAAATATAGGTACAAAGAAAGGGCAGCAAAGACGGAAAAGGAGAAGAGGATGATTTGGCAAAGGGGGATTGAGGAAGCTGAGATGATAGTTAAGGATTTCAAGCAGAGGGAATTCGAGAAATATCTAAACGCTAAAGGTATTATTTCCTATTATACGAGGAAACACATGTGGGGAGATGAGATAGCTAGGAGAATAGGTAATAAGTACGGCTTTGAAGTTAGATTTGAGATAGATACCGAATCCGGCTTCTTTACAACCTTTGACTCCAAGAGGATGAATGAGGAGCTGAAGATTAGCGAGATCCTCAGAAGGGCCGAGGGAATGTTTGAGGCCGCGAAGATGTTTGAAAACGAAGAGATGATGAATGAATACTTAGTTAGCATCGGTCTGACCGTCGAGAAGCAACGCAGGCGCAAGACGTGAAAAACAAATTCTTTTCCCAAGCACCTTTACAACATCCTTTTAGCGTGCACTATTCAAGTCCAAATTCGAGGCTTCCTCTCACCATGTTTTAATGGTATCAACCTTTTTAATTTGAAACCTTATTTATTATTCTGCTTACATCCCCAGGAGAGCGTGTGCTATTCATCAGCAATTGAGCCGGGAATAAAAGCTTAGCTGGTTAAGAGTTTTATATACGTGCCGGGGATAAGTCTGCATGTTGAGAGAGGATCAGGATCTCGCGGAAGTGCTTGACGAAATAGCTAGGAGTGTTGAACCAGTGATTTACGACGCGCTTTCGGAGAACGCTTCACCAGAGTTTCAAGAAGTATTGCTTTACCCTGTTAAAGCGGGCGGCAAGAGAATTAGGCCGGCAGTATTGATGCTCTCCTGCGAAGCCGCCGGCGGGAATCCTGAGAATGCTTTGAACGCTGCAGCAGCCATAGAGCTCATCCACAACTATACCCTGATAATAGACGATATCATAGACCACGGTGAAGTCAGGAGGAGTAGGCCAACCCTCTGGAAAAAATATGGTTTAACAATGGCTCTTCTCGCCGCTGTCCAGTACAGGGAGGTTGTTTCAGAGCTCTTGCTTAGGTCTAGGAATGCTGGCAGGCTTCTCTCCATTGTTGACCATTACGTTATGAGGCTTGTCGAGGGTGAGCGTCTGGATGTTCTCTTCGAACAGGTTGGGAGGGAGGACGACCCGTATGTTGCTGAGCACAGGAGGCTGAACGTGAGCTTCGACGACTATGTTGACATGGTTGTCCGAAAGACTTCTTCCCTCTACGAGGCGAGTGCGATGATGGGTGCTGTGGAAGCCGGTGCTGGCGACACGGTTGTTGAAGCGTTTAGGGTGTTCGGCTTAAACCTGGGCGTCTCCTTCCAGATTGTAGACGATCTTCTAGACTTGTTCGGCTCGGCCTCTGAAACAGGTAAGCAGGTTGGGAAAGACGTTTTGGAGCATAAGCTTGGGAACATGCTGATACTCCGGGGGCTTGAGAGGATGGATGGTGAGAGCAAAAGGTTTTTCCTGAGTGTTTTAAGGAGTAAACAGGTTTCCCAGGAGGATTTAGACGAGGCTTTAAGCATCCTGGCTAGGACGGGTGTGAGGGAGAATGCTGTGAGGGAAGCCTGGCTTTTCTCGGAGAAGGCTAAGTCAATGCTCAGCGTTCTCCCGGATTCAAGGGCTAAGAGGCTCTTGTTCGAGCTTGCCGACTACGTTGTTTACAGGAACAAGTGAAAAATGAGGCCTCTGGTGATTGTTAAGCTAGGGGGAAGCGTGGTGACCAGGAAAGATGAGCCCTTCACGCCTAACACTCCTGTGATAGAGCAGGTTTCGAAACAGGTTTCAGAGCTCCTCCAGGATTATAATCTTATTCTTGTTCACGGCGGAGGCTCATACGGGCACGTGGTTGCTTCAGAGTATCGTGTAGCCGAGGGTTATCTTCAACCAGGCCAGCTCATAGGGCTGTCGAAGGTTAAGCTAAGGATGAACGAGCTGACCCAGCTCATTCTCGCGAGCCTCGCTTCACACGGTGTTCCAGCAGTACCGGTGACTCCTGTCAGCTGCTTAACCTGCTCGTCGGGAAGGATAGAAAGCTTTTTCACTGAGCCGCTGAAAATGATGCTCAGCCTAGGCCTCGTGCCACTAATCCCAGGAGACATTGCTATGGATTCTTCTGAGAAAAGGTTTACAATAGTTTCCGGGGACCAGTTGGCCTCGTTTCTCGCCGTTAAGCTCGGCGCCTTTAAGCTTGTCTACGGGACTGATGTGGACGGCGTCTTCACAGGCGACCCTAGGCTTGACCCTGGTGCAAGCCTGATTCCGCGTTTGAGGAGGAGCATGATGCCGGGCCTCACAGCCTCGCTTAGGCCGGGCGACGTCACCGGGGGGATCTACAGGAAGATTGAGGAGGGTTTTTACGCTACTGAAAGAGGTGTCAGAGTTTTGATAGGGAATCTGACCCGTCCGGGTGCTTTAAGCCGCATGATAAGGGGTGAGGCCGGTGTTGAATGTACTATTCTAGAAGCCGGATGAGCATTGAAGCCCCCGCGTAGAGAAGAATGCCGAGCAGGACTCCTCCGAGAATATAGGTGTAGACTCCTGCACGGATCGCTTCAGCGGATGCTACGAGTATTGTTGAGATTCCTATGACTAGGGGTATGAGCCTCCTAGGTCTTAAACCAATAGCCGCATGCTTAACCTTTGCAGCCTTCTCGCCTTCCCCTGTTCCCCCGGCTCCAGGATGCGTCACTGTCACTGTCTCGCCTTCCTCAGCTCTTCCTATTTCAGAATGCATCCTCAGTATTTCCGTGACTATCGCTCTCGCAGCCTCCGTAGCATTATACATCTCGACGTTTCCAACCTTTCTTCTCAACACTAGCCTGCTTCTCTCCAATGTTTCCAGATGGTGGTCTACGAGCTGCCTGGAGTATCCTAGGGCTTTGGAGAGCGACGCCGCTGTGCCCTCCCTGTTCAGCAGCTCCATAATTATCCTAATCCTATGCGGGTTTGCAGCAACCTCTATCATCCTGAGTCTCTCAGGGTCGAGCTGCTGCTCCCTATTCCTCTCGTTCGCCAACACTTTTCTCATCAGCTTGGAGTTTCTTAAGCATTCTGATTCAGGTGGTTGTTTTTGAAAGGAACCTATATTCTTGTTATTTCAGTCGAGAGAGGCACATGTTTTAAACCGGGTTCTCTCCCAAGGGTCAGGCTTCCCCCCGGCTGCTATGTTTACGTAGGCTCCGCCATGGGTCCAGGTGGCTTTGAGAAAAGGGTTTTTAGACACCTAAGGAAGCGTAAGAAGGCTAGGTGGCACATTGACTATTTAACGAGGCTCAGGACTGTCGAGGTTAAAAGCATCATCTATGCTCCCCTTCGACATGGGGAGTCTAGGCTTGCACGCATGCTTCCCTCCCTTGGCTTCGTTAAGGTGGTTAAAGGGTTTGGGGCAACCGACTCCCCGAGTGATTTCTCACACCTTCTGTCTTCCAATGAGGGTGCAAGGAAGACTGTTGAAAGAATAGCGTGCGGATTGAGGAGGAGCGGTATACGGTTTAGGATTTTCAACCCAGAGGCTTTAATAAGCCCGTCGTAGTGTTAAACGCATGTTTAAAAGATGGGCTGGGGGAGAGTACGAGGTTGAGTTAACCCTTATGCTCCACGAGGTCGGAGATCCTTCTCCAACTAAGGCGGTGGAGTGGGGTGACGAGCTCATCCCTCTCAGCGTTTTCCTTAAGGAGGCTAAGGAGGTTTCGCCCTCAAACCCCAAGAGGATGATGGTTAGGTCTAAGGATCTTAAAATAAGCCTGAAAATAATTGGGATAGAGGTCATTAGGCTGGGCGATAAATCACTGGACCTTAGGCTTATCGCTGAGAAAGACTAGTCAGCCGCAGTATTTAGACTGGAATACAGCGGTGGCTTCAGCAAGCCTTTTCCTCTCAAGCGTCTTCTTGAAACCGTAGTTGGAGATCTCGCCGACGTTCCCGCTAAGCCCGTCTTCCATGGCCTTTGCAACAGCCCTCACAACATCCAGTATTATGTTTCCCGCGTTAAGCCCGTCGTTAGACCTAAGGCTAACGTTTACGGTGAAGCCGCCGCCCATGAAGCCCGTAGCGTTAAACTGGAGGTAGGTAACCCTATTGTTCCTAAGGAAGTCAACGTAGTCTGTTGTTCCGGAAACCACTTCCCAGCCCTCCTCCGCCTCCTCAACTATGGATGATGTTTTAATCTGCTTCTTGAAATCTCTAAGGTCCTCGTGCATCGTGTTCAAAGTCTCCAGCCCTCCTCCCACGTCAAGCTGATAACTTTTAACCGGCTTAATCCCCCTGGACTTTAGAAGTGCTACAAGCCCTCTGTGGAAGGCTGTTCCACCAAGCTGGCTCATAAGATCGTCCCCAACCACTACGAGCCTCCTCCCCCTGAATCTTTCAATCACAACAGGGTTTGTAGCGATGATCGTCGGAGTAGTGTTCACGAAGCTTGCCCCAGCCTCGCACGCCGCCTCAGCATACGCTAGGGAAGAATTGTTGAGACCGCTGGAAATCATGTTTAAAGCTATTTCCACACGGTTTTCCCTCAAGTATTCGACTATACTCCCCCTATCCTGTTTCACGGGTTTAACCGTGGAGGCGAGATACGGGTTTAGCTCATCCTCCAGTAGCCCACCCTCCACCACGACACCGGTCTTGGGTATTGCGAAGTGTTTCTCAAAAGTGTTGGGCTCTGAGAAAACTGCTTCAGAAACATCTTTCCCAACCTTCCTAGCGTCTATGTCTACGGCTGCAGCGATCTCAATATCGCTGACTCTATAGCCTCCGACGACGGGGTGCCACAACCCCTCCTTCTCAGGGTTTGTAGAGTAGTAGTATAGGCCTTGTATGACTGCTGAGGCGCAGTTTCCCACTCCTATGATCGCGACTCTTATTCGCCTGCCCGCCATGAATAAAAAGCTATTTTACTAGTATATAATATTTTTCTATGGCATGCTAAATCCAAGCGGACAGGAGCTCCCTAAGCTCATACGGGTTTAAAGCCACGGTCTCTGCACCAGCGTCTCTGAGCCTTTCAGCACTGCTGAGGCTGGAAACCATCCCTATCGGCTTAACTCCGGCTTTCACAGCGGCCTCAATATCTATAGGGGAGTCTCCCACGTGGACGGTTTCCCAAGGATGGACACCGAGTTTTTCACAAGCCTTAAGGATAAGGTCTGGGAAAGGCTTAAGCCTGTCAACATCGTTTCTCGTGAAAACATCGTTGAAAAATTTTTTCAAGCCTGTTTTTTCAAGAACTATTTCAACCGCCTTCCTGCAATTGTTGGTGCAGACCGCTGTCTTGACTTCACGCTCTTTAAGCCATGAAAGAAGTTCTGAAACACCGTTCCTAGCAACCGGTTTCTCAGCAGCCCTAAGCTCCAAAGCCTCCACAGCCTCATAGACCTTCCTCCTCAAGAATTTCAACTCATCTTCACTCAAGCCCTTTCTCCTCATGAATTCAACCGCGTCCTCAATGTTTATAGCGATAGGCTTAGATTCCGAGAGGATCCTCCTGTCAACACCCATTTCCAACAGCTTAGCTATACCTATCGTCCTGGCTGAACCAAGATCATAGTTGAACTCTATAAGGGTCCCGTCCAAGTCGAACAGTACTGCTTCAATCATCTGAGTCGCATAGCCAGCATTGGGGAAAGGTTTTAAACCTTAGCCCGCTCAACCGAGAGTACTACGCGAGTATCCGTCGTAACAATGGTTTCCACGCTTCTAATTTTTAAAACCGTCTTCATAAGCCTCTCGACGTCGAGCACGTCGACCCTAACCAGCAGGTCTATGTCTCCTGTCAACTCCATAACCTCTCTAACCTCATCGATGCTAAGAAGCTTCTCCATAACCTTCTCCCTGTCAAACCCCTTACCTATTTTAGCGAGTACGAAAGCCTGCATTCCTAGGGTTCACGAAGTGCAAGCAGCCATATATGTTTTTCCTATTTGACGATGTGTGACAATACTATGCGAGTGTCAGTCGATTCCACGCCTTTAACGCTAAGGATCTCGTCGACTATCCTCCTAAGTTCCACTTCAGAAGGTGCTTCAACCTCGACGAGGAGGTCTATGTCTCCCGTCAACTCGTAAACCTTTTTCACCCCTTTTATTTGAAGGACTTTTCCAATGTTGCCTTGGAAGCTGCTTGAAACCCTTACGAGTATTACTGCCTCCATAGTATGTTAGAATGATGCGTGTCTCAAGATAAGCTTTTCCAAAGGGGGAAAGGTTAAATATAGCCTTAGGAATGGATTTGCGGAGATGAGAAGAAGTGGCGGAGCAGCTTGTTAAGGTTAAAGACCTTAACACCGACTCCAAACACGTAAACCTTCTCGCCAAGGTGCTCTCACTCTCCGAAGCGAGAGAAGTGGCATCTAGGTACGGAGGCTCAACGAACAGGGTTGCGGAAGCAAAGATCGGTGACGAAACAGGGACAATACTGCTGACCCTCTGGAATGAGAACATCGACCTAGTTAAGCCGGACGACGTTATAATGATTAAAAACGGTTACGTAACAGTTTTTCAAAGAACCCTTAGGCTAAACGTGGGTAAGTATGGTTCCATAGAGAAGAGCGACGCCCAGATAGGAAGCGTCGACACCTCCAACAACATGTCTGAGAAAGAGGTTTCAGGGGGGTACTACGGCGGCAGAAGGTTCAACCGTGGTTCAAGGAGGAGGTATTAAGGGTACTCTGAATAAGCCTTCTTAGCGATTAAAAGCCGGTGAATCAAACCTCTAAACCAGCTGGCGTGTGTTATAATCTAAACCAGAATCCTTTTCAACTGTTTTCAAGAATACTTTCTCCAAATGTTTTTCAACTGGTTCCCAGCTAGGGAGGCTTGATGTCTTAGCCATGCTCCGAGAGGCTTGAAAGCCTGCACGCGATGAATGGCACTAAAAGCTCATCCAGCGTTAGTGAGCCGTGTGCCCCCGCTCTTACGAACTCCGGCTCCATTCTCTCCTTCAAATCGTAGTGGAACACGAGTCTGCTCTCGTCCTTAGAAAGTGCAGTATAGTCTCCAATCCTGTCTGGTACACATGGCTTCACCCCGCCTGTTCCGAAAACACCTTTATCCAGCAGCATGCTGGATTTAAACAGAGAGATGCCTCGAGTCTCCCTGCGGAACTTTCTCTCAAACCCTTCAACACCCTTCTTGAGATACAGGTAGGCTGCCCTGGACTCGCCGGCGGGGGGCATTACGAGGGAATCTTTAAGCCATTTTAAACTGTTAAGCCTGATCGACTTGTCGTCCCTAACCCTTGACTGGCCGTGGTCTGAAGTCATCACGAGGAGCGTCTCCCTGGCAGCATCTGGCTTAACCCTGCTGAAGGCTTCTCTTACAAGGGTCAGGGTGTTTAGGAGCTCGAGCTCAGCCTCAGTGCTGAACGGCCCATAGTAATGCGACTGGCCGTCGAAACTATCCCAGTAGGCTACTATGAATCCCGTGGTCCTATCGTTTATGAGCCTAGCGAGGTTTATAGCGAAATCCACGCTGGTTAAGGCGGGGACTATCTTAGAACCCTTGTAGATCAGTGTCGAAAGACCGCTGTTCCTTATGCCGTACCTAATTATGGTTTTGGATTCAACCCCTGCTTCCCAAAGCTTCTCCGTCAGAACCTTTACTCCAAGTATCCTTTCAGCGTCCATGCCGAGCTCGAAAATCCTGTTCCTCCTCTCATCGTTAACAGGGCTTAGGGAAATCATGTTAACCATTGAGCCGAGTTCCTTCATGAAGAGCGTGTAAGCCACTACGCCGTGCTCCTGAGGGCTTAACCCAGTGTTGAGGCTCGTCAGTGCAGCCGAGGTTGTCGACGGAAAGACGGATGTTAAAGCCCTTACGGGGATGCCTCTTTTCGCGAACAAACCGTTTAGGAAGCGTTTAAGCCCTTCAGAAGCCTTTTCAAAGACGTTAAGCCCCATCGCATCTATGACTAGTAGAACAATCTTGCTAGCGTTTTTGAAGTCTGTTAGAAAATCGTTGCTAAGCCTTCTCCCAGGGGGCTTAGCACCCATAAGCTTCATGAGGCTGTTGGATAAGTTTGAGAGGGCGAAGCCGTCGTACCCTGGGATGAACAGGCCGTCGGTTATTCTTCTCAGCCGAAGCTCCTCAACCGCGTTCTCCCAGACGGTTGGCATGTGAAGAATAAGAATTCCCCCTTTAAACACTTATCTCAAACTCATAACCTTTTTAGAGGGACATGGAGGGGCCTAGCTGCGTTTATTTGGAGAAGGAGAATACGCTCCTCTTGGAGAAACTGGAGCCGGGTGAGGCTGAAGTAAGCATTCCAGGCAACACTTTAAAAATAGTTTTGAGAAGAACCCGCGAAGGGTTGAGGCTCTCGCTGTCAACGATTAAAGGCGAGACTAGTGTTAAAAAACTCGTCTTAGAAAACACTGGGCCTGGGGTTCTAAGCATAACCGAAGATCTTCCCGGGAGGATTGAGGACTTCAGGCTAAGCTGGGACGGGAGGAGCCT
>JBNAVT010000047.1:6312-10454 GCA_049700215.1 Thermoproteota archaeon | reverse complement strand
GAGTTCTATGGGCTTGAGAAGCAGCTGCTGGATAAGGCTAGTAGGCTTGTGCAGGGGAGGGATGCTTACGAGCTTGCCAAGATGCTGGTGTTGATAGACAAGGAGCGCGCGCGCTCGCGTGCTGAGCAGAGGATAATGCTTGAAAAGGCGCCGGGCCAAGTTAAGGTTGACCCCGACTGGGACCTGCCTGACATGAAAAGTGATGAACCTTTTGTTCAGCCTATTTATAGACGTGTTTACGGTGTCCTACGGCTAGCAAAAGCAATTCGTTTCCCTTTATTTGGTAAAGAATCCTGTAATCGCCGACTCTTAGGGAAAAGATCCCCTTCCACACCCCACGCAGAGGTTTGCCAGCATAAGGGTTTGTCTCCAAGTTTTTGATTTCTCGGAGTATTCTCACCTGATCCTCCCTATTCAGAACCCTTATTCTCCTAAGAAAGAGGGGGGTATACTTTATCTCAAACCTTTCCTTCAAGGCCTAGCTCCTGAAGAAGCTCGTCAAACGGCCTAGCCTTTCCTTCTCCAACTTCTTTAAGAGCCTCCTTTAAATCGTTAACCAGCTCCTCATCCTGCATAACCTCTAGAGTCTCCAGTAACTCCTCCATCAGACTGGTCGCCTTCCTCAACAATTCCTTTTCTTCCAACGTCAAAAGGGTCATGAGTTCCCTTACTCATTCAAGGAGAGCCGGGATTTTTAACTTTTTCCTTTCGGTTTTCCGTCAGTTTTCAAGATTCAATGTAACCGTTAATGAAGACAGCGTGTGCTTCTCTAAAACCACCCGCTCAGCGGGGGCCCCTCAAACATAGGGTGGCCCCTCTCTCGGGGAAAATCTAAGAAAAAAGAGCAGCACGCCAAAGGAGTGCGAGACGTGCCCAACACCATCAAAAGTATAAGCCTAAAGACCCGTTGGTCTATGCTGAGTTTACAGAGTTCCACGTGAGGACGGGTGTCGACTCGGTTTCGATTAATCCTGACGCTACAGTGTTCACAAGAAAACTATTTGCAAGCATCGAACAGCGCATAATGCTGGAGAAGCGCACGCTTTTACCTTGTCCGATTCGATGTATTCCGCTTATCTATGACCGTAGGTATCTCTGGAGGTTCAGGCACCTCGCCAATTTCCAAGGATGAGCAGAAGATTGTTTGCTGTCCATTTGGGAGCTCCAGAGCATGATACAATCCAGCAAATCTTCAGAGCGCGCGCTAGAGTTCAACGTGCTCAGGCTGCTCCGGAGTAAGTGGAAGGTGCTACGGAGGCGGAGGCTGCTTAAGAACGTGTTTGAAACAGATTGGAGAAGCAGCGAGAACACTGATGATAAAAGTAATGCTAAAAACAGCCCTCCCGGAGAAACGTCCCTAAACATACTTTAAAATAGAAAACATGGAAGCTTCAGATAAATTTTTAGGAAGCGTAAGCATGAAAGACGCGTAGTGAAAATGAGGCTGGGAAGACTGTTTCTCGTTCTCCTCCTGCTCCTCCAGCCTGTTCTCCAGCCGATAGTTATGCCGGACGTCAATAACCCGGAAAAAAGTCTTGATGAGCTAGCTATAGTCGCGGTGCATCCGTTCAACTGGGTTGAGCGGAACAAGCAGCTTTTCTGGGATAAAATCGTTGAACAGCTGCACGTAGAATTCATGGATAGGGCGACGGGATTCATGGAGGGTCATTACTGGTATGAGCCTAATGTTGACAGTCTTACAGTCTACTACACTAGGAAAAAAGGCGTGATAACCGGGTCCTACATGATTCTCACCCCAATACCTCCGGTTTCCGAGCCGACTTATACTGACCCCTACGGCAACGCGCGCGCGCGCGCTAATGGAGAAGCCCTTAATAGTTTCCCCCAGCTTACCTGAGTCCGTAGAACTAAGCATTCTCAAGAAGGACGATACTGTTTCCATCCACTTCGTCAACTACCAGTATTCTCTTGAAACAGACGGTTTCCGAAAAACAGACAAGACGCATATCTTGATAGATGCAGCTGCGACTGGGAAAATAGACAACATTATTTTCCTCTCTCCAGATCATATGGAACAGTTGGAATTCAGCTATGAAGGACAATACGTAAACATAACGCTCCCCTCCTTACTCTACTGGGGAATCGTGGTTATCAATAAGCCTGAAACAGTATTCCCCTCAGAATTTGAAGTCAGCAACCTAAATTTAAGCTCCAACACGATCAAAGTTGGCCAAGCAACAACAATCTCGGTATCCGTTAAGAATAGTAGCGGAGAAACAGGCTCCTGCGAGCTAACGTTTAAGATTAACGGCCAAGCTGTGGAGACAAGGACAGTCACACTCGACCCAGGCCAGTCCACCATCGTAAGCTTCACATACGTGCCAGAAAAAGAGGGAACGTACAGCATTAATATTAACGGTTTAACCGGAAACCTGACAGTAATCAAGAAGGAGACTACCAGAGTAGCTCCCGAAACCCTATGGCTCGTCATAGGGGTAATAGTAATTGCGACTTTAGCAGTATTATTCCTTAGGAGGAAATCCCGGCACGCACCAAAGTGCAAAACAGTGCTAAAAACTATTTAAGCCTTGCGGGAAGGAAGAAGGGGAAACAGGAAAAACGATACGCGTTTGGGAAAAGACTCTGCTCTTCGTCTGGATCAGGAGGTCCTAGTCGGGGTCAACCCTGACTTACCCACGCTTTCTCCAGCATTATGTGTTGCTCCACTGATGCGACTAGTTTGCGAGTAATACTGCAGCGTCAGGATTGATAGAAATCGAATCAACATCTGCTTTCACAAGGAATTCTGTGAACTCTACACGTGGAGCTTATTGCTCGAATAGCGCGCTAGATGTTGGTAGTAGACCCTATTGCTAATCCAAAAGATTGATTAACTCCTCCTTCGTCATCCCGACTTGAGCCAGTATTTTAATAAGCGTGGCTGGAGCTATGGTTTCGTGTCTGGGTACCACCGTGAACCTATGTTCTGGTCCTTCTAATATTAAATGGCTACCCTTCTGCCTGATCACTTTAAAACCTTTCTTGCTTAACGCCTTAACTATTTCTCTCCAAGAGAGTATTGGAAGCTTACTCAATCATGACCTCTACCGTCTTCTTACCCTTCGCCATCTTTTCACCCAGATGCTCAAGAACCAGTTCGATAGCTTCTTTCACGTTTCTTATAGCCTCCTCCTCAGTCTTGCCCTGTGATATCGCCTGAGGAATCTCGAGGCATTGAGCCACGTATAGACCGGTTTCCTCATCCTTCTCTATAGTAACGGTAAAGGTCTTCATTATAAAGAGAGTAACGCGGGAGACATTATTAAGCTTTAAGACCATTTAATCCCGAGAAAAGGAGAGTTATGGAGGAAAACCGACTCTGAAGAATCTTACGTTTGGTTATTCTGGTCAACCTAGAAGATGCAAAGAACCTCTTCAAAATTCGGATCTCTAATCGGGCTTCAACATATCGACCAGCTTGTTCGATCAATTCTCCTGACTTCCTTGTATCATAAATCGTTTTAGTGCGCTAGCAACCATAAATCTCCTATTCCGTCTCAATGGCTTAACGTTTAGCCCAAGTAGCGCGCGCACGCTGAACGTCTATAGTCCTGTTGCATTCTTATAAAGGAACATTGTACTTCTTATGAACTTCATATACTTCCTTAAACAATTTCCCAAACTTTCTTAGATTATTGTTTACTGATTCGATATCTTCTCGGCAATTTGTTTTGGAAATTCGTGCCTACACATTTTGATAAATTCTCTAACTATCTCTCTATCCTTTGGGTCATTTTTTGATAGTATGTTTCCTTTCAGAAGGATTTCAACTTCATTCATTACTTCTTTTAATCCAACTACTCCAACTAGCCAGAGTAGACCATATGGATTTGCACTTGCTTTTTTGGGAAGATTCTGTCTCCTCTAATTTTCGCGCGCTAGAGGAATAAAGATAATTTCGGTGAGCAGGATGCTGGAGTTGCTGAGAAGTTAACCAAAAATTAACCTGTTCTATTGGGCAGTGATGCGTACTTTAATATCTTTTGTTTGAGTGTGTGCCAAGTGACTAAAGATGAACAACTTTCCCCGTCATTCTAAACATGCAAAGATTTCTTACTCTTCAGCTATTTTCCATCTACACAATCCAACTGCACGTCTTTGCTATTTTTATTGGAGAAGCC
>JBNAVT010000047.1:0-6212 GCA_049700215.1 Thermoproteota archaeon | reverse complement strand
GCATTGTTAGATACTTTTAAAACTACGTTCTGAGTAACCATTTCCATAATGGTAGATGCTTTACTTTCCTGCCCTCGATTTCCTCTTCTCCTTCGTAATCCCAGGTTAACACTAGTAGGTTTCTGCAGCCTAATTGCTCGCTTGCCTTAACCAGTGCTTTAAGTTCCCTTTTTTCAATATCCATCCTTCTAGAGGCATATGTTACTTGAATCAGCTGCTGGATGCTTAAGCCTTTTTTAATCACGAAATCAACCTCGTATTGCTCATAATTCTTCCAGTAGTAGATTTCCATTTCTTTAAACCAGTAGCTGCGTCTTCTTAGTAATTCTATAGCTACAAGGTTCTCTATAAGCCTTCCAAGGTCCTCTCTCCAGCTGACGCCGACTGACCTTATCATACCGGAATCTATGCAGTATATTTTCTTCGGGCCGGTTTCAACCTCCCTAGGTTTGGGCGATAGTTTGTTGATGAATAAGACGAGGTATGATTCGTTTAAGTATGAGAGATAGTTTTTACTAGTATGGTCACTTCTAAGTCCGAATTGCCTCTTTAAACTGTTATATGTGACATATCTTCCGAAATTACTTAACATGGTTAAAGCGATTTCTCTGAAAGTTGTTCTGTATGCTATGTTGTGTCTTATGATTATGTCTTTCTCAACAATGTCATTATAGAGCTGCCTAAGGTATGTCTTAGGACTTTCACCTTTAACCACAACCTCTGGGAACCCCCCAGTCTCAATGTATTTCTCAAACTCATGTTTAATTAGGCTGATCCCCCTTGTTGTTTCAACAGATTCTTTGAAACCTTTTGATTTAAGGTATTCTCTAAAGCTGAACGGAAATACTTCAATAGGTACATGCCTACCCGTAAGGTGCGTAGCTAACTCGCTACTTAGCAGTTTAGCATTGCTTCCAGTAATGAAGACGTTGTATCCTCCTCTGTGAAGCCTGTTTACGAAAAGCTCCCAGTCTTTTAAGTTCTGGACTTCATCGAGGAATATTATTTTCACATCCCCGTAAATCTCTATTAATGCGGAGAGAATTTCCTCAGGCGTCACGGTTAGCAAGAGAGGTTCATCGAAGTTAACATACCCGAATTCGGAAGGCTTTAAAATAAGATACGTGGAGAAGGATTTCCCTGTCCTACGGATTCCAGTAGTTACTTTTATAAGACTACTTGCTGCAACCTTCCTGA
This sequence comes from Thermoproteota archaeon, assembly GCA_049700215.1. Classification (GTDB taxonomy): domain Archaea; phylum Thermoproteota; class EX4484-205; order EX4484-205; family JAAOZP01; genus JAAOZP01. The sequence continues at coordinate 5,015 of JBNAVT010000047.1, read as the reverse complement.
AAGAGCTCAAGAACTCTCTTTCTACAATTCTCTCTTTATTCATCCTATCTTCTAACTCTGACCTTTGATCTACCAATATCCGTTTTACTTCTATCATTCTGTAATTGAGACTGCGAACTTTTATATAAAAGTTCGCATTTCCAATTTAGGAAAAGCGAATTATATCATTGTAAAAACCTACGATTTTAGCACGCGAAGAAGCTCTCTGGATGTGGCGGAAGAATTATTTACTAATGCTACTGAAGGAGCCTCGCTAGCACCATCCCCAGGTAATATGCTGGATTCCACAAGCACTTGGAAACCATTGCAAATACCCAGTATAAACCTCCCCTCCTCTATGAATTTTTCAAGCGCGCGCTAATCAAAGAGAAACTAAACAATAATACTGAGTAGCTTAAGGTTTTAGCTCAGCCTCCTCCACCAGTAATCTTCGAGACCTCTTCTTCCACAAGCTTCCTTTTTCTGCCTCGGTTTCTCGAAGGCATCCAGATATCAATAGTGTATCCGCCCATCTTTTTCCTCTCATGGCGTATCTTGTGAAAAAAACTAGGGACTTTTCTAGGTGTAAAATTTTACTGTATATGCTTAAAAGCTTCTTAGGACAGTTTACTTAAGGAGGTTGGTTAAGAAGAAAATAGTCGTAAAAGGCGAGAAGGTTCAGGATGTCGGCTACAGGCTTTTCCTTTTGGAAGCCGCAGAATCATTCGGCTTGAAGGGTTTTCAAGCTAGGAACATTAAAGACCATGTTGAGCTTCTCGTGGAGGGTGCTGAAGACAGGGTTGCGAGGTTCGTGGATTATGCGAAGACGAACTACCCGGAGCACGCTAGGGTTAGTGAAGTTGTGGTGGAAACCTATAGGGGGAGCGTCATGCCTGTAGAGGTTTTCCACAGGAGCCTTGACACGAGTCAGTTAGTGAAGATCGTAGATGTTGGGGTGAGTATGCTACAGAAGCAAGATTTGATGCTTGAGAAGCAAGATTTGATGCTGAAGAAACAAGATTTAATGCTTGAGAAGCAGGATGGAATGTTAGAAAAACAGGAAGAATTAATAGGTGAGATTAGGAATCTTAGAGAGGACCTTAAGACTTACATGGATGAAAGGTTTAGAAAACTTGAGATGGAAGTGGCGAGGATAAAGGAGAAGATTGGAATAGTCTGATTCAAGCCTATTCCCCAGTGTCGCTGAGAAATACGTTAAGAGAGTAGAGAAGAAGCTTGTGTGAAACTGGACTACGGCTTGGAGCCCCTTTAAAACATAGGCGAGGCAACTAGCAGGCTCTTAAAAGACATTAAAAGCTCAAGGGAGCCTGCGCGCGCTACGTGCACATTAAACTTATTCTAGGTGTAAAAATGACCAAGCTACAACTAAAACCTTATACTGTCATTATGAATCATTGTGTTTCAATAGTGCTATTTGCTAGATCAATTGCTATGAGTTTCGCCTTAATTCTGTAGCATAGTCCTTTTTCTTGGTCATAGTATTTCTCCACAAGCCCGGCGTCAAGGAGTTTCTCTAAAGCACGGTAAACCGTTTCTCTATACTTTACTTCAAACCTTCTTCTCTTCAATTCCTCGAGCACCTGGATGACTGTCATGGGTTCTTCAGAGATTATCTTCAGGATTTCTCTCCTCATTTCGGAGTTTAACGCCGATATTACTTTTCCGGGTTCCACGCTTTATTTCCGCTTGATGCTGGTTAAAGCATTTTGTTACCTGTTTAATCATAACAGTACATTTTTAGACAACAAAATCTTTTGGAGAAGATCCGTTTCGCTTCATAACCAGCAATATGTGATGAAGAATGGTTAACTTCTTCAGGATACTGAATAGCGAGAGGCACGTTGCATTCTGCCCAATGAATTTTGTCGCCGACGTTTACATCGGCTGTCCACACGCATGCTGGTACTGTTATGCTCCGTCCTTCGTTGTGCGCCGGGGTTTCGAGAAGAGTTTCAAGGGGTTCAGAGACTTCAGGCGTCGATTAAAAAGCGATTCAGATTTTGAAAAAATAGAGTCCGCCATAAAAAGTGGTGAAGTAAGAGGGATATGTGACAGGAAGCAGGAGCCCTTCATCTCCACAGCCCTCAGGCATAAGCATCCGCTTCGCATCGGGTCTGTCTCAGAGCCCTTCGGCGCTTCTTTAGAAAACCAGTATGGAGACACCTACCGCGTCTTGGAAATCATGGTGTCTAACAACTACCCGTTTATTGTTTGTACCAAGAGTCCTCTAGTAGCAACCCCGAGATACCTGAACCTTCTGAAATCCGCAGACGGAAGAGCAGGCGTTCAAATCTCCTTAATATCTTTAGATGAGAACCTTCTGAAACATCTTGAGTCAGAACCCGGTAGGGCTACTCCCTCTGCAGGGTCGCGTTTAGAAGCCCTGAGGAAACTGTCGGACGAGGGGGTTTTCACAACATGCAGGATTCAACCCCTTATCCCACAGGTTACGGAAGACGGTATGCGTAAGCTAATTTACAGGCTGGCTGAAATCGGCGTCAGCCATGTGATCGTAGAGTTCCTCTGGCTTCCCATGAGCCATGCGAAAAGCATGAGCCAAAGGCTGAAAACAGCCTTGGACGATTACTGTAAACATGGAGGGAGAGTCGGCTCTGAATTAGCCAGATTCGACAACGATATTTACGCTTACTACACGTCCTTCAAGGACGCGGAGAAAGCCTACGGCAGGATTTTCTTTTCTCGAGGCAAGATGGCCGAGTTGATGCCGAGGTTTGCAGAAATGGTTAGAGAAGCAAACAGAGAGTTCAACACTAATATGACTTTTGGGTCTGGAAACGAAGAAACTTCCTTCCTAAACTTCACCGAGAACTGTTGCGGTGTTGACAGGCTTCCGGCTTTCTCAGGGTATCCGAAGTGCATCGGTCAGACAGCCCTTAAAGTTGCACGGGAAAAAGGAAGAGTAAAGCTTGACGAAGTGAGACAGTTCTATAACCCTTATGTTGACAAATTCTCCTCCTTATGGACGGAGAAGGATAAAAAGGGCTACTTTCTCGAAAAACGGGTTTTCAAGCTTAAAGCACGGGAAACCGAGGATGGGGTTGAATACGTCCACGACGATAAGGCAATCCCTAGCTGTGAGCCCCGATGATACCGGAATACATTCCCTATATTAAGTACGTTATCGCTCCCGGAACCAGGTTTGAACAAGATAAAAAGGTGCTTTTCGACCCAGACGGTCAAGTAGCTAAACAGGAGCCGCTTCTCAACTATGGCTGGGCACCCTCAGGATTGAAGGAATTCATCGAGGCATTATACAAGGCTAAGAAGGGGGGTCTAACGGGTTTCAGCAATTTTTACGAGAAGGTTCGTAACTCCGATCAAAATATTGTTGATATACTGAGAAACGAGGGGCTTATTGGGAAAACCCTCCCAGCATTAATCATAATTAGAATTAGAGAAAACGTTGAGGTCCCGGCTCTTCTCGTCAAGATTGATAGAATATTTTTCAAGCGGTGTCAAAAATGTGCGCAGTCATGGAGGAACAACAGGCCGCAGGCTGATTTCATAGAGTTTTTAGAGGAGCTTGGAATAGGTAAAGTCGTAGACGTTTTCCAGTGTTCTAGACAACTATGCAAGTTCCTATGTGAACACTATCCGTACTGCGATAAGAGTTATACAAGTACTGAAGGATTAGGTGAGGTAGAGAGCTATAAGATCGAGTGTCTTAAGGCTCTTTTGAGATTTATGGCGAGAAAAGTCCAAGAAATCCGGCGTTATGAATGTGTCGCTAGGGAAAGAATTCCCTCTAAAGTTGGATTTAAAAAGTCTGAAGACGAGGTACCGTTGACCTTTGAAAATTTTAAAAGAGTGGTTTATAAATCGAAACCAGTAAACTGCACCTCCTGTATTGAAAGATCTCTACGGTTCGATTTTACGCCTCTGCGCTACTTCTTTTTCGACCATAAGACGTGGTCAAAAATGCAGGGACAGAGGTATTATAAAACCCCGGGGAGACGTAATATCGATGCTCTTCCGGCAAACCTGCTTTCAGAGTTTATAAGCTCCTATGAGGAGTATTATGACGGAACCCAGCTTATTGCGCCAGTTAATCATAAAGGAGTTTTAGAAGCGTTCTTGAACATCTCAGATATTAGGTTTGAGCTAAAACATTACGTTGAGCACAAGTGCACCATATGCGGAGTAACCCATAGAATAACTAACATTCCGATAAAAGCGATGTTTAAGGATTCGGAGGTTTTTAGGCATGAAGCCTATTTCGCCAATCTGCTTTGGGAGAAACTCTGGGAAATTTATCCGGAACAGTTATGCAGCTCGTTCAAAGGCAAGCCATGTATTGAAATTTCAGAGAGCACTCTACTGAAAAGAGAGGTTAAGGTTAAAGAGCTAGACCCAAAAAGCAGTTTTTCCTCCAGCTCCTATGATTACGTTGTCGATCTTTCTCAAGTCGGGAAAAAGCGGCTTTTGCTTTTCGACCTTACTACGGGACTGTGGAAGAAGAGCGGGTTTCATGAAATCGGAAGAACCAGTGAGGAGTATATTGAAATGTGGAAGGAACTTTTATACAATTTGCCGAAAAAACTAGCTGACACTTATGCAGTCTGGTATATTGTGGTAAACAGTACGGAAGAGAAGTTCTTCGATGAAACAGCACCCAACGGGATTAAAAACATCGAGGGCTTGGTTGATATTATTGCCTCGCAGGATAGGCAGACAACGCTAATAGTCAAATCCGATAATGACGCTAATCTCTTGGATTTAAAGCTGCACAGGCTTGTCGTCGTGCCGGTTTTCAACACTACCCCGAGTAAGGGGGAGGCGAGATGGGAAATCAGACGTTTGGAAGACGGAAAGTACAGCAAACTACTTATATGGAAGCTGGTTGGTCATCTTCTCGCTTAAAAGGGTATGTTAAATGGACTCAGAAGCCACATTACAGGAGTTAAAGGCCCTCGTTAAAGCCTTCGTCTCCAGAAGGGGTTGGGAGAAGTATCATAACCCGAAGGATCTTGCTGAAGCAGTATGCGTCGAGGCCG
>JBNAVT010000046.1:5784-10730 GCA_049700215.1 Thermoproteota archaeon | reverse complement strand
AGCTTCCAGCGTTCGCCTGAGGCTTTACGCCTTCAGTCACATCTGCTGGTTCGAGGGGCTCACAGCTCCTCCATCCCATAGAGCTCATTACCCTATGGGCTATGTTTATACATGCGTTTAGATCCCTGTCGTATTTCATTCCGCATTTTGGACATTTAAATATTCTTCCTTTTACTTGGGCAACATGCCCGCACCTGTGGCATTCTTTAGATGTGTTCTTAACCTCCTTCTTTGGAAGGTATCTAACTTCTATCCCCTCAAGGAGAGCCTTGTATTCTATTATGGTTTGAAGTCTTCTGAAGGGTAGGCTGTGGAACCTTCTGTTAAGCCTTTTAGACTTTTTGAATTTTCGTCGGATTCCATTCAATTCCTCCAGAACTATTACCGGTTTTGGAAACTGCTTGGCATAGGCAACTATCTGGTTGGCTATTATGTGCAGTTGCTGGTTTACCTTACGCCTCTCTTTCCCTTCGAGCTCTTTGATTTTCCCGATTCTATGCTTCTTTTGAAGTTTTCTTCTGATATGGTTGTAAAGCCCTCTTATGCGTTTGATTTCTTCACCTCTCCAGAACTGCCCTTTCATGGGCTTATTGCTCTTCGATATTGCTACCGCAACTGCTAAGTTGCGTTCACCCCTATCTACTGCTACGACAGTTTCAGGTTCATCTGAAACTTCAACAACCTTCTTTAACATAAAGTGAGCGGACCACTCGCTATTACGCTTTGCCATCTCGACTGTTGTGAATTGCCATTCGCCTCTAAAGGCCTGCTCTATCTTCTCTCTTTGCCTCTCTCCAAAGACGATGGGTAAGCTTATTCTTTCTCGCCTGTTCAGGCTTAAAGTCAGCCAATATGGCGTTAGAACGTTTGTTGTTTTCGAGAAGCTGTAGCACCTTTTGTCGAAGCGCACGGAGATCCTCTTAAGCCTCAAAACGCTCTCTCCCTTCTTAGTCTCCTCAAAGCTCTTTAGAACCTCAATGGCCTTGTCTCTTGCAGTCTGGATTAGGGCAGTGTTGAGGTTGAATAGCTCTTTAGCCCTCCCATAGCCGTTTTCGTGGAGGAAGCTCTTAGACTTAGAGTTGAAGCTGAGATACCATTTTACGAGCTTAAAGTATCCGTTGAGAGTTTTGTTTAACGCTAAGACTTTTCGTTCATTTGGCTTGAAAACTTTACCTACAACGCATATTTGAACATCCTTCTTCACGGGAACATCCCCAACTTTTCTGTAGTGCAAGCAGTATTTGAATTTTGCCCATTCATCCCAGAGCTAAAGTTCTAGGTTTTCTGGGCACCCATTTTATAAAAGCTCTAGAAGTACGCTTGCGTCAAAGGCTAAACTTCCTACGAGCCCTCTCTTCATCCTTCACCCTTTCCCCCTTCAACTCCTTATAGGCTTCCTTAAAACCTGGAATCGGTTGACAAGCTCGTTCCAAGAGGTCGGGTCGTTTAACCCCCCTGGCAATCAAATACCTTATGGCCTCGTTCAAATCCACTCTTCTCCCCCATTTCAACTGTAGTTCAGAAGCTACTTTGAGAAGGGCCTCTTTCACATCCTCAGTAACAGATATCGTACTCATAGCCAATATAAATGTTATAGTGAATATAAAAAGTTTTAGTCCCGGCTTTCAGCACATTTATTTCGGAATTTTGATGAATAATTGCGGGAGCTTTTTCCTCCTGTAAACATGGTACTCATGCAACATTATTCCTATAGCGATGATAACGATCATAATCGCCAGTATTAGGAGAATGGTTTGTGAAAGAGTCATTCCGACACCGAGGATTCTGATGAACACGTCTAGCTCAACCCTGATGAAGCTGTCACTCGTAAGCGATACCTGTGTTTTCCTGAGGAATTGGTCGAAGGAGACCTCCACGGTGTAGGTTCCGTCAGGCAGCTCAACCTCCGCGTTCCCACCCTTATCCGTAAGCATCCTAACGAGTTCCACACCATCCCTCATAATTTTGACGCCAGCACCCTCCAAAGCCTGACCCTGAGCACCCCTCACCATTATGGTTAGACTGTGCACGTTTGAAGGCGTTACGGTTATTTCCCCGCCCGTCGTAACCCCTATTTTCTGAAACACGAGGTCTGAGTTAAGCCATTTAGCGGACACCGTGTAGTTTCCCGATGGAACCTGCGTCGCCAAGACTTCACCGTTCGCGTCAGCCTTACCCAGGTAGACCCCCTCCAAGTAAACATCCGCATTCGCCAAGAGTCGCCCCCTCGGGGACAGCAGTCTTAAAACGATGTCGTAGACGGGCATTACTATTACAGTGTCCTCCGTCACGGTTGTCTTCACGACAGCCTTACTGCCATACCTGCTCACCCATTCGGCGGTCAGCTTGTAGCTTATCCTCGGCATCCTTTCGAAAAGCAGGGTTCCAGACTCATCAGTAAAACCACTAATCCCCCATTCCTCAAGAATAACGCGAACATTTTTCAACGGCCTACCGTTAGCATCGTTGAAAGACATAACCATGTCGCCAACGCTAGCCCTGAATATTTTAGCCTGCGAAACGCTGTATTCGGAAGTAGCGGCGTAAGACTCAGGACGTATGTCCAAGTATATGTACTGGTGCTGAGGCTCAGCAGTATAGCTGTCGAACACTATTACTGAGGATACTGGACCAAGAACCACGCTGCAGCCTGCAGGCCTATAGTACACTATAACATAGTATTTCCCGTAGAACCTTGCCCATCCGGATCTTCCGTTGAAAGTTATGTACTGAATATACTCGTTTCCGACGGGTTGCGGGGGAACGTTGTTTAAAACGGGATCCCAGTTGGGGTTGACTGGTTCACCCGTCAGCCTCTTATGCTCGTCGAGCCAGAACCATCCTCTGAGAAGGTTGAACCCTATGTCAACCCTGTCACCCGGCTCAATCTTCAAGTGTTCAGCAGCGTTGCCGGCTCCGACGAATAGGGTTGCAGCATGCCCATGCTCATCAGTCATTGCTACGGTCACATTCTCCCCAGTGTAAGCATCAACCACGTATACCCATGCCTCATCCAGAGGCCGGCTGTCTTCAGTAATCAGGGTAATCATGAGCCTCGCGTTCCAGTCGAGATATGCTACTGTGCTGTCCCAGCCTGAAGCATACTCCATCTTCAAGCTGCTCAGAGGGGGAATGCTAGTTACAAATAGGAGTGAGAATGCTGCAGCCACACTAATCCTCAGACTATTCCTCCCCTCCATCTGTGTTAACGAGTAGGGAAGACGGGTTTAAACATTGTTTTACAACCTTTTAAATACGGAAAGACGGGGAATCCCGCGTTTTCCAGCATTATTAAACCGTTTTTTAGGCCTATTACTCGTTGTTTTTCCACAGCATTAAAGCTTGGGTTTGGCGCAGCATTCCAGTTGGCCAACTACGCCTAAACACGGCACATAACATTAGGCTTTAATGGGCTTCATTTATCGAGAGGGAAGCACTCTTGACTAGTCGAATTCTCGCGGCTCATTGAAAGAGGAGGGAGGAGCCCTCCTCCAGAGGCTTGCTTTTCACCGTCAGCATTACTGGCGTGCAGACTCTTTAAGGCCGGCGATTCCTCCTTCAGAAAAGGGGTGGGGGAAGAATCCGAGTCCTCCATGCTTCCGATCGTTAAAAACAATGAGAAAACATTTGTTAAAAGGACTATGAGCAGGGAGAACGCCAGTCCTTCCATGAATCTTTCCCTCAGTTCACCGGGGTCGGGCTCCATCCACCGCTCCTCCGGGAAAAATATGAAGAATCGTTTTAATGAGAATTGCTCCATCATCCTGCTTACAAACAGACTCAACCCTTAAAAAATGTTTGAAAAGAAAAATATTTACAGGATGATTTGTCCGGATACCCGGCACGGAACTCGGGAATAGTTTCATTCAATATGCTGGTTCATTGAAAACGTAGCGAAAAATAGGTGTGTTTTAAGCCTTGGCCAAACAAGTTTAAGAAACACTGCGTTTCCACTTTAAACGGTGGTGAATGTTGATCGTGGTTGAGACGGAGCTTGGAGTAAAGACCAGGGGGGAGCTTGATATCGTGGATATTACTGGTGAGATTGAGAAGATAGTTTCGAAAACCGGTGTTAAAAACGGTATTGCCAATGTTTTCGTACCCGGGTCCACGGGGGCTGTGACAACTATAGAGTATGAGTCCGGTTTGCTTAAGGATTTTCCTAATGCTCTGGAGAGATTAGCCCCCAGGAGCGCTGAATACGAGCATGAAAAGGCTTGGCACGATGGGAACGGGCATTCCCACGTGAGGGCATCGATCATTGGGCCGAGCATAACCATTCCCATAAAGGATGGTGCTCTTAGACTCGGCACCTGGCAGCAGGTAGTATTCGTAGAGCTTGACGTGAGGCCGAGGAGTAGGAGACTCGTCGTAACCTGTATTGGGGAGTGAACGGGGGATGGTTGACGTTAAAATAAGCGTAATAGGGGCGGGCAGCGCAGTCTTCTCCATAAGCCTGATTAAAGACCTGTGTTTAACGCCCAGCCTGTCTGGAAGCACGGTCAGCCTGATGGATGTGAGCAGGGAGAGGCTTGACGCCGTTTACGCGATTTGCAGAAGGTATGCGGAGGAAACTGGAAGCAGGCTGAGGATTGAGAAGACTCTCAGCCGACGCGAATCCCTGAGGGAAGCCGATTTCGTCGTAAACACTGCGCTCACAGCCGGTTACGCGAGGCTTAGGGAGGGCTGGTCTATAGCCCGGAGACGGGGGTACAGGTTTGGCGGAAGCCTCCACGTAATGCATGATGAAGCATTCTGGATAAACTTCTACCAGCTCAGGTTCTTCGACTCCCTGATGGAGGATATTCTTGAAGAGTGTCCTGAAGCCTGGCATATTCAACTGGCTAACCCTGTTCTAGCCGGAGTCACATACTTGGGGAGGAAGCATGGTGGAATTAAAACCATCGGCCTATGCCACGGCTTTACAGGGGTATACCGGGTCGCCG
>JBNAVT010000046.1:0-5684 GCA_049700215.1 Thermoproteota archaeon | reverse complement strand
ACAGGGTGGCGCCTGTGGAGGTTGAGCTTGAAGCATACGAGGCTGGGAGCAGGGAGAGGCTTCTCGAGCTGGTAGAGATGGATCCTTGGACACGGAGCGAGGAGCAGGCGAAGGGACTTTTAAACGATATTCTTTCAATCCCATACCATGAGGAAATGCGTCGACACTACAAGTAGGGTGAATGCGCAGATAGTGTTAAAGCAGTGGGGCTGCGTGATCAACTGGCCGGTGAACAGGCGGCGATGCGATAAAGCATTCAGCGCGTCCCGTTTTAAAGCCTAAATACTTATCTTAACATTGTTCTTCTTAAGAAACCTGTTTAAGTCGTCTCTGGAGGGGAGGGCTGTTATCGCACCCGGTTTCGTGACAACAAGTGCCCCCACAGCGTTCGCAACCCTGACGCACTGCTCAACACCCAGGCCTTTGCAAAGGCCTACTAAAAGGCCCGCGTTCCAGCCGTCTCCGGCTCCAGTCGCGTCAACAGCCTTAACCTTGAAAGCGGACGCATACGCCTCAGGCCCGCCCCTAGCCTTCACGAAGGAGCCTTGAGAGCCGAGTTTAATGCCCACAATCCTAACCCCGTATTTCAAGGCTTTTTCAGCAGCCTTTTTCGGGTTACTCGTCCCGAAGATGAACCCGGCCTCTTCCCTGGAGAAAGTAGCTATGTCGGAGAGCCTAAGCATGCCGGCGTATGTTTCCCTAAGAACTGTTTCAGAACGCCAGACGTCGAGCCTTAGAGTCAGGTCGAAGGAAACGTCGACGCCAGAATTCTTAGCGTGCCTCACCGCCTTAATTATTGCCTGCCTGGCGGGTTTCTGGGAGAGCGCGAACCCTGAAACATGCAGTATCCTCGCCTTAGACACGTAGTCGTAATCAATATCCTCTGGCGATAGTAGAGTGTCTGAAGTATGCTTCAACCATGGGCTCCGGTAGAAGATGCAGACCCATCCCTTAACAGGATCGTTCACGATGAATGCTAGCGTGGTCCTAACTCCCTTCTTAATCTTGACGCGCGATGCGTCAACACTATTCTTTTTAAATTCCTTAAGTATGAATCTTCCGAAGAAGTCGTCGCCGACTGCTGCTATCGCTCCCGCTTTAACGCCCAGTCTCGCAACCCCCACTATAGTGTTCATAGGAGCTCCTCCGAAACACTTTTTAAAGGTCTCTGCCTTATCAAGAGAAGTATGTTCAACCCCTATGAAATCTACCAGGACCTCCCCAATACTGATGACCTGCGGGCTAAGAGGCATGTTCAAACATGCTTCCAAGCCTTATTTATCCTTAACGATTCTCAACACCGTAGAGTGCATATTAAGAGTTGAAATAGTCTCTAGAGGCTCAGAGAAATAGCTGACTACTCTAGATTTTTCAAAAATCGTTTCAGAAAAATAGTCTAATAGGGGAGGGACCTAGGCTTTCTGCACTAGGCTCTGCTGCTCTCGGATTGGCCGCTAGCACTGATTTAAAACAAGATTTAGAAAATGCTTCTCCCCGTGCGGAGCAGTAAGGCTTCACTATTCAGAAATATTCTAAGCGCGCGCTTTAACCCGAATATCATTGTAAAACAGTTATATAATCATCCAATGGGAGGGTTCAGGATGAAAACTGTTAAGGTGGAGGGTAGGAACAACGAACACAGGGTTCTACTATACGCGCTAAGCACCTGCGGCTGGTGTAGAAAGACGAAGAAGTTTTTAGCGGATAATAGTGTTGAATACGAGTATATCGACGTAGACCTGTGTAGTGACGAGGAGTATGAGCAGATATGCAAAGATATTTCGGAAAGAGGCGGCAGAATAGCATTTCCAACATTAATAATAGATGATTCTAAACTGATAACTGGTTTTAGCGAGGACAGGATTCGGGAGGCGTTAGAGATTGGTAACACTTGAGCAGGTAAGGCAAAGGGCTGAAAACGATGCGAAGACACATGGCTACTATTTGAATCCTGACGAGGAGTTTCTGATAAGCCTGCTTGAAGGACTGAGGGAGAATGAGGAGCGCTACGGATACCCATCATGCCCATGCAGGCGTGCAACCGGAGTTTTTGAACTCGACCGAGACATTATATGCCCATGCGACTACAGAGATCCTGATTGTGAAGAATATGGTTATTGCTATTGCGCGCTCTACGTGAGGAAGGATGTTGTTGAAAAGAAGCTGCCAATAAAACCGATACCTGAACGGAGGCCTCCGGAGAAGCTGGCTAGAGCATATTCTAAGGAGGGTGCAACTGCCAGTGAAAAACCGGTTGAAGAAATTAAGACTACTCTAGTTTCCGAAAAGCGTCCTACGGAGGGGTTGAAAATGTGGTATTGCAGGCAGTGTGGCTATGTTTGCTTTCGAGAAGAACCGCCATACGTTTGCCCCATATGCAAGGCTAAGAGGGAAATGTTCAGCGGATTAACAGTAAAAATAATTGGATGAGACTGAGATTAAATGTAGAAATATTTTTAAAGAAGCGTGAGTCGAAGAATAGTAGTAATGAAAAACAGGCTGTGGCGCGGCGTACACATGCTGGCGAACAGCAATGATGATGTTGACGCTTTGGTTAAGGAGGCTCCTGAGCTAGCAGGCCTCGGCGTGAATGTTCTCATCGTTGAAGTGGATTACAATTATGCTTATTCCTCCCACCCTGAGCTGCGTGGCCCGGATCCAATAACTTTTGACCATGCGCAGACCCTGGTTGAAGAGTGTCGTTCACACGGCATCCGTTTGATCCCGCAGTTCCAGTGTCTGGGACACCAGTCGTGGGGTAAAACGACTTTCCCGCTTCTAACCAAGTATCCTGAGTTCGACGAGACCCCTGGCCAGTTCCCGGGTAACGAGGGGATTTACTGCCGGAGCTGGTGTCCCCAGCATCCCGGGGTTAACAGGATTGTTTTCAGGCTTTTCGACGAGCTTATAGACGTTTTTGAAGCAGACGCGCTGCACGTTGGGATGGATGAGGTCTTCCTCATAGCCTCAGAGCATTGCCCTCGCTGCAGAAACCAGAGTCCAAGCAGGCTTTTCGCAAAGGCTGTTAACGATTACTATGAGCATTTGAAGGAGCGCGGGGTTGAGATGCTGATGTGGGGCGACCGCCTGCTAGACGGCAAAGCCACTGGATACGGAATGTGGGAAGCCTCTGAGAACCAGACTCACCCGGCGGTCGACATGATTCCTAGGGATATAGTGTTATGTGACTGGCACTATACTCTGCGCGAAGACTATCCTTCAATACCGTTTTTCCTCGGTAAAGGCTTCAGAGTACTGCCGAGCGGCTGGAAGGATGTTGAAGCCACTAGAGCGTTCATAGGTTTTTTCGCAGAGATTTATGGATGACGAGCGTATGCTGGGCTACTTGTGCACCACCTGGGGCGCTGTTAAGCCCGGGAGCCTTGCCCAGTGGCCGCCCATCAGGGTGGCGATGGAAAAGCTTTCCCAATAGAAGCCCACAGCTCTTAACCGGTATTTTATTCCAGGATACAAGTTCTTAAGCACCCTGCTCCACTCTCCGCCTATGCGGAAAGCCCACAGGGAGATACTAGGATCCCTCTTGCTGGTTATTGTATCGATTCTCTGGGGAACATCCTTCCCGTTGATTAAAACCGTCGTCTCCAGGATTAACGCGGGAGAATACGTTGCCTTCAGGTTTTCACTATCAGTTGTTCTTCTACTGCCGTACTTTGGCCACAGCCTTTTAAGGAACAGGAGTAAGCTTCTCGAAGCCGCTAAGCCGGGGACTATTCTAGGAGTACTCTATTTCGGAGGAATCTTCCTCCAGGGACTTGGAACAGGATATACCTCTGCATCCAACTCAGGCTTCATCACAAGCCTCTACATCCCTATAGTTTACGCTATCGACGTTTTACAGCGAAGGTTCAACTATAATCATAAGTTTACGCTCGCGTTAATCCTGTCTGTAACCGGGATGTATTTGATGTCAGGCGGATCCTACGAGTCGAGGATCGGTGACCTGATGGTTTTAGCAGGCGCCTTCTTCTGGGCTCTGCAAGTCTTAGCGGTCGACAGGTTTTCAAAAAAATACTTCTCGCTGGATCTAGTCTTCTTCCAGTATGCTGTGACAGCCATTACCGCTTTTGCGTTTTTTCCTACTTCACCAAGCTCTGGAAGCTTGGTTGAAGTTCTCCCGGTTCTTCTCTATCTTGCAGCAGTATGCTCAATACTCGTCGGAGTATTGCAAGTATGGGGTCAGAAATATACTTCCGCCTCCCAGGCTGTTCTAATCTACGCTCTTGAACCGGTTTCAGCAGCACTATTCTCCTTCCTAATCCTGGGGGAGAGGCTTGGGGCAGCCGAATCGGTTGGCGCAATACTAATCATGATTTCAGTAGTCATATCGCTAGCGGAGATGGCCCGTAGGAGAAAAGAAGGTTTGCTCTAGAGAGAGCTTGTTAGGCGGGCTATTGCATCAGGCTCGAGACGATAAAACTTATTAAAGACAGTGTCACGGTGTGCGGGTGAAACACGGAGATACTTCCTGGAGTCCACTGGGTTGAAGGCGTTAACGCAAACCCTTATCTCCTGACTCGCGTCGACGAGAAAATAGTCTTGGTTGACACAGGCATGCCAGGCGACGCGAAGAAAATCCTTGAATACTTGTCTACGAAAATGAGTAAGGAGCCGAGAGATCTTAAAACAATCCTGCTGACTTACTGTCACCCAGACATGCTGGAAGCGCCTTGGAGTTGAAGGAGTTGACTGGCGCAAAGATAGCTATTCATAAGATTCATAAGGATGATGCTGATTACGTTGCTGGAAGAAAGAGGCTTCCCCCGATAAAGGGCCAGTGCCACCGGAAACCACCTGCTTCCCTCCTCCCCATATTCGGCCTGACCTGCTTCTTGAAGACAGTGAAGTAATTTGATGGGTTGAGGGTGATTCACATCCTGAGGCATACGCCTGGAAGCATAGCTCTCTATGATCAGACTAGGAGAATCCTTTTTGCTGGAGATGCTCTTCTTTGCTCCGGTGGGAGGGTAGTCGGCCCGTCTGAACAGTTTAGCGTGGATATTCATGAGGCTAGGCGGTCTATCGAGAGATTAACTATTCTCGATTTCGACATAATGTTATGCGGCCACGGGGAACCGTTGAGGCAAAACGCTTCAGCCCTAGTCAGGGAGTTTCATGATAGCGCGCGCTGAGAACCCGTTTCAAAGATGCTGCACGGTTCCGAAGCATTACCCAGCGTTTTTAAACCATTAGCTGGGGAAAGTTTTCCCTCAGCCAGTTAACCGTCTCATCAATAGCTTTGTCAACAGGTATTGAATGCCCGGAGTCGTGTAAAACAAGCTTCTTCGGCTCTCCTGCTTTCTCGAAAAGCTTCACGCCGTTTTTAAAGGGAACAATATCGTCATGCTTGCCCAGCTGAATCAGCAAGGGTCTCGGAGATATCTTGTCAACATAGTTTATCGGGTCCACTCGAGCCAGAAACGGTTTAACAAGGTTAAGCAGCTCAGGAGGTACTTTACTCCTGAGCTCAACCAGCACCGGCACTTTGCTCTCAGACATTATTTCAACAAGATCCCCGCCTGGAACGTAGAGTGCAGCGCCGCTAATCCTCTTGTCCACCCCCGCCACTACGCCTCCAAGTATTCCCCCCATGCTTGCCCCCGCGAGTATGAGCTTCCCCTCTTCAACCCAATGGTTTCTGAAAGCAATGTCTATCGCAAGCCTGT
>JBNAVT010000045.1:0-11014 GCA_049700215.1 Thermoproteota archaeon | reverse complement strand
AGCAGGCTCCTATTCTCCATAAACGCCTTCCTGGATAGTCTTCTCATAAGCTCGTAAGCCCTCTTTCTACCCATGCCTTTCCTAGCAAGCTTCATCATGACGGCTTCACTCATAATCCGGCCTCTGGTTATCTCCAGGTTTCTAGCCATATGCTCAGGGTAGACCCTCAGGCTTGTTAAAACACTCTGCATAGTCATGAGCATCTCGTCAAGTATCACCATGGACAGCGGAATGATGAATCTCTCGCTGCTGGAGTTGGAGAGGTCTCTCTCATGCCAGAGCGGAATGTTTTCTAAAGCAGGTGTTACGAGCCCCCTTAGAACCTTAGCTAAGCCGGATACTTTCTCGCTGTCAACAGGGTTCTGCTTCTGCGGCATCGTGCTGCTTCCACGCTGCTCCTCGCCGAAACCCTCTGCAACCTCCATTATCTCAGTCCTCTGCAGGTTCCTTATTTCGACGGCAAGCCTGTCTAGGCTTGAGCCCAGCAGGGCCGCCCAGCAGGCGAGCTCAGCCAGCCTGTCTCTGCAAACAACCTGCGTAGCTATTTCAACCGGTTCCAAGCCTAGTCTGCGCATAGTCTTCTCCTCTATAATAAGCGCCTTTGGTCCGAGCGCCGCCATAGTGCCGACCGCCCCACCTATCTTCCCAACCAGGACCCTCTTAGAGAGTTGAAGCATCCTCTCGTAGCTCCTAGCCAGTTCAGCAGCATAAACGGCTAGCTTGAACCCGAGTGTTATCGGCACAGCGTGCTGACCATGCGTCCTGCCGGGCATAACCAGCTCCGCATACTCCTCAGACTTTTCGCAGAGGATTTCTATAAGGGCCGCCAGCCTCTTCTTGATTATGTTTAAAGCATCCTTAAGCTGCAACGCTAGAGCAGTATCCGTTATATCGTTGCTCGTAACCCCCCAGTGGACATACTCGCCGTGTTCTCCACACTCCTCTGAAAGGATCTCAACCATGGCAGCAATGTCGTGCCTAGTAACCTTCTCCCTCTCCTTAACCCTCTCCACCGTGATGGTTTTCGAAGAAGCCCTGCTCCTTATGGTTGAAGCAGCCTCAACCGGTATTTCACCCACTTCAGCCAGTGCTTCAGCCAGAGCCGCTTCCACGTTTAGCATTGTCTGCAACCTGTTCTCCTCCTCGAAGACCCTCCTCATCTCCGGGGACCCGTACCTACCTGTGTCAATAGGGCAGACAGGCATGTAATAGCAGCACTACGCAAGTCTAATAAGCTTGCCGGAGGCTCAGCGTCAAGAGTTTTCGCGTAAAACTTATATCCTTCCTTATGGAAATTGGCAAAAGGAGGTGATAATCAATGCAACTCTGGAAACTGAGGTTAAATATGATTACTACGATGATGATAGTTATCGCTGTAACCACAGGCTTCTTAGCCCTTATCCTCTTCATGATTGGGGTGGACATGCTGATGCTTCTCCCGATCGTAATCGGGCTAAACCTGTTCCAATGGTTAATAGGCCCCTATATTATTGACGCTGCCTACAGGGTTAGACCGCTGAACCAGGGCGAGCTCCCATGGCTGGAGGAGAGCGTCAGAATGCTCGCCGAGAAAAGCGGTCTTAAGAACTCTCCGAAAATAATGGTTTCAGAAATCCCGTTGCCCAATGCTTTCGCCTACGGCAGCCCGTTAACAGGGCCCAGGGTGGCTGTAACAAGAGGACTCCTGAACAGTCTGAGCGTTTCCGAGGTTGAGGCTGTTTTAGGACACGAGCTCGGACACCTTAAGCACAGGGATGTGCAGATAATGATGTTCCTGTCCGTGCTCCCAGCGTTAGTCTACTGGATGGCAATGTCGCTCTACTATTCCGGCGTCTATTCTGGCTCAAGGAGGGACAGGGGGGACGGCGGGGCCCTTCTGCTTATAGGGATGCTTGGAATGATGATATACTATGTTCTAACCCTCCTAATAATGGGCTTCAGCAGGAGCAGGGAGTACTACGCTGACTACCATGGCTCCACAGTCTCGCCAGGCGGGCCTCTAAGCCTTGCAAGCGCGCTCGTTAAAATATCTGACATGAATGCTAGAGCACCCAAGAATGTTAAGGCTTCGATGAGCAGCTACTCCTCCTTCAGAGCCCTCCTCATAGCCGACCCAGAGTCCACGGTTGGGGCAAGAGCCTTCAGGGGAATATACGATGTCCGTGCTCTAGAGGAGTTCGCCTCCAGAGAGGTCTCGCCCGCTGAGAGCCTGGTTGAAATCCTTAGCACTCATCCGAACGTTGTTAAGAGGGTTAGGTCGCTGTTGGAGCTCCACAAGCAGCTTTACGGAGCCGCCTAGAGCGAGCCTTAACGCGTTTTCGACGTCCCCAATCTAATATTTTTGCAATAGAGATGATAACTAAGCAATTTTTTAAAATAGAGCATTTTTCCAAGCCCCAACAGGATTTAAAACTTTTATGAACCTTTTTTAACTGAAATAAACTGTTTCTCAGTCATTTCATGATAAAAAACTGAAAAACGCTTAATAGAGGCCTTATTCATGAATATTCCGGAGAAAATGAGAGGAAGCATGCAGTCTAAATACTGGAGAATAATGGTTGCATCAGCCTTAGTAATGCTTACTGTAGCCACGGTTTCAACAATACTCATCTCAAGGGTTGCTGGCGATGAGGAGACGGGTGAGGATGAAACTCTCCCTCCCTATCTGGGCAAAAGCCTGTCGGCTCAAATACAGGATCTTGCTCAACAGCATAGGGAGAAGCTTCTAGAAATCAGGCTTGAGAGGAAAATGATGCTGTGCGAAACCTGGGGGGAACGGCTTTCCGAGCTGGGTAGTGAACAGGATTCCGTGATGGAGACTGTTACGTTAATGGAGCAGGAGATGGAGAGGCTGGAGGAGAGGCTGAGGAACGGGGAAATAACTCAGGGAGAATACATAATGGAGATGAACAGGCTGAGGCTTGAGATTAGAACCCGGCTGAGGCAACTGGAGGGGGTGGAGAAGGAGGCTCTGAAAGCGCTGCAGGAGAATATTCCTGAGACCAATAAGGAGCTCGCTAGAAGGATCGTGGAGGCTAACCACGCGTTCAGGGATGAGAAGAAGGCTCTGCAAGAGGAGAAGAAGGCTGAGATAAAGGCTAGGGTTGAGGAGCAGAAGCAGGCTAAGGGCAAAGGCAAGAATAAGGGTTAGAAAGTAGCCTTTTAAATCTGTCTGTAAAAAGTAATCTTTTTGCAAACTTTTATACTTCCTCTAATTTTTTTCACCCATGACGCTTCGCAAAGCCGTTGCAGGAGCCCTACTGGCAGTCATCCTAGTTACACTTTCCAGACTGGTTCCACTGGCTGAGGGAGAGTTCGAGTTTCAAACAACCTACAGGATAATTCTGCACAAGGATTCTTCAGCAACATGGGTTGTTGAGCTCTCCACCACGCTTGATACGCAGGAGGAGCTGGATAGTTTCAAACTGTTCAAGGATAGTGCTGACGAGGATGCTCTAATCTCGGGCTTCGAATCAACCATAAGCAGCATCGTTAGCAAGGCAGCATCCTTAACGGGGAGGCCCATGGCTGCTGAAAACTTCAGCCTCAAGATCGACGTGGCAGGAATATTGAAGCAGCTGGGGGTTATCCAGTACAGGTTTAAATGGGTTAACTTCAGCCTTAAAACTCCGGACAGCATTGAGGTTGGAGACGTTTTTGAAGGAGGATTCTACCTTTTCACTGATGAGATGCTTGAGATAGACTACTCGGAGCTGGACCAAGATTATTTCCTTAAGCTTGCAAGCCCAAGGGCGTCACGCGAAGACTTTTTAAGAGTAGCCTGGGTTGGCAGGATGGATTTCGCAGACGGGGAGCCAAGGCTTGTTTTCGAAAGCAGGATTATAAGGGTTGAGGAATTCTCTCTGGATAGCACCATGGTTAGGAAAGGCTCTCCGATAAGCATTCATGGAAGAATCAGTCCGCCAGTCCCCGGCCTCACACTCCGGGTTGTCTACTTGAACCCTCAGGGTTCTGAAACAATCAGGGAGGTTAATGCCGGGGAAAACGGGGTTTTCTCGGATGTTTTAAACACGAATATTGCCGGGGACTGGAGGGTTTCTCTACGCCTGCCTTCCGACTCACCGTACAGGTTCAGCCAAGACCCGCAGCAGCTCCAACTCTCGGTTTATGAGGAGAGCGGGGGAGAAACCCAGAGTGAGAACCTCTCCCCAGCATTATACTTGGCTCTCCTGGCTCCGCCGGTAGTGCTCCTAGCCATAATACTGTTACACTATTCTCGTGGGAGAAGGCTTAAACCCCCTGATATGCAGATGCTTTCAGACGAGGATCTCGTGATAAAGCTTCTCAGGGAGGCTGGCGGGAGGCTGACGCAGTCCCAGATTAAGGACGCAGCCAAGTTTTCTAAGTCGAAGACCTCGATTGTTTTAAACGAGCTTCAGAGGAAAGGGGTGATCAGGAAAATAAAGCGTGGCAGGGAATACATTGTTGAACTTGTTTAACGCTTACCGTAACCATGTATGAAGCTTCCCCACTGGTTTTAAGCTGGATCGAGGCTTAGGCGATCACAGCGTGATAATCCGCTTCTACTTTAATACTCTTCCAGTATCCATGTACCAAAGGTAGAGGTCCAGCTCCGCCAGCGAGACATTCAGCTCCCCAGCTATCCTGGAAAGAATCCTCTCTATCTCTAGGTACCTGGTTCTGGAAAGTGTTTTAGGAATGCTCTCTATATAGCCGTACCTGTGGAGAACCCTTAGGACATGCTTGTCTATTATGGCGAGGTTCCTAAAGCCTATGTTTCTCAAGAAGTGGCTCGCCTCCTTGAAGCCTATCCCGGGAACATTGTCTGCAAGCCATCTCCTCACTTGGGCAGGGTCATCCTCCTCGTTAACGATTCTCCAAACTTCTTCGCAGAGTTTCCTAGCCTCAGCTATGTATTTCGCCCTAGTCCTGGGATACCTGTACCCTAGGCTCCTAAGCCTCCTGCTCAACTCAATCCTGCTCAGCTTTAAGAACCCTTCCCCGATTTCCCCCTGAACCCTGAGACCCCCCTCTGCGGAACAATTTGCCGTGAGAATGCAGAAGCAGAGCTCGCTGAAAACCCTCTCTCTGCTAGCCCTTGCCTCTTCAAACTCTCTAAGCCTTTTCAAAACCGTCCCCCTAACCTTCACGTCTGAAACGATCTTTCCAAGGTCTCTCAGGAGCCTCGCACGCTTCACTTTCCTCAGCTTAAGCCTGCTGGAGAATATATTCTTATAAGGCTTCTTTAAACAGTATTTCAAGATGGATGAGTGGCTTGAGGCAGTGAAGCAGCTTCTACCTAGGGTCGTGACCAGCGTCGAAATGACTGCTATAGAGGAGAATGCTGAAGCCCTGGGTTTCAGCAGGCTTTGCATGATGGAGAACGCTGGCTCAGCTACCGCGCGTTTCATATCTTCCAAGACTGATGTAAGGGGTAAAACGTTCCTATTCCTGTGCGGAACAGGTAATAACGGTGGTGACGGGTTTGTGGCGGCGAGGCACCTTAGGAACATGGGTGCTAGAATAGTGATAGTTCTCGTGGGCAAGCCTAGTGAAATAAGGAGTGAGGAGGCTAGGGTAAACTGGCTCCTCCTGCTCCACATGGATGATGTTGAGAAACTCTTCGTCGCCGACTCCTCTGAGACACGGGTTGTTAAAGAACTCTTGGCGAAATGCGACTTCGTAGTTGATGCGATGCTCGGCACAGGGATTAAAGGAGTTTTAAAGGAGCCTTTCGCCTCAATAGTTAGCGAGGTTAACTCCTCTGGTAAAACGGTTTTCGCCGTCGATGTTCCAACGGGGCTTGGCTCAGAGAACACCGGGAAGAGCCTGGCTGTCAAAGCATCTTACACTCTGACTTTCCACAAGCCTAAGGATTTCCTGGAGAACTCTCCCTACGCGGGGAGGGTTGAGGCTGCTGACATAGGCATACCTCTCGAGGCTGAGCTCTACACTGGACCCGGGGACGTTAGGAGGGTTGTGAAAACCAGGAGGAGAGACTCGCACAAGGGTGACTACGGCTATGTTCTAGTAGTGGGCGGGAGTGAAACCTTCTCTGGAGCACCTGCTTTAGCAGCGTTGTCGGCGCTAAGAGTCGGGGCTGGCCTAGCGATAGTGGCTGCGCCGAAGCCGGTTGCAGTCTCGGTTAGAGCAATGTCCCCGGACCTCGTGGTTTACGCCACGCCCGGGGAGCATCTTAACCCGGAGGCAATACCCCTTGTCTCCAACCTTATGGATAAGGCTGACTCGATAGTGCTTGGCCCAGGCTTAGGGCTGCATGAAGAGACTGTTGAAGCAGCCAGGATGATCGTTAACGAGGCTAGGAGCAGGCTGCTGCCGGTTGTCGTCGACGCAGACGGCTTCAAAGCGTTCAAAGCCTTCCCAAGCCTGCTGAAGGGTGTTGTAGCCACGCCTCACCGCGGGGAGTTTAAACAGGTTTTCGAAGCCGAGCTTAAAGCAAGATGGTTTGAAAACGCGGGTATGCTCATGGAGCTCTCTAGGAAACACGGTTTTACGCTGCTGCTTAAAGGCTTTGAAACAGTCGTCACCGACGGCTCAAACCTTAAGGTTAACAAGCACGCTACGCCGGGCTTGGCTGTAGGCGGCACTGGAGACGTTCTTTCAGGTATAATCGCAGCCTTCCTCGCCTGGGGTAACAGCGGGTTCAACTCGGCTGCTGCAGCAGCCTACGTTCACGGGGAGGCTGGCTTAAAGGCTGTTGAGGAGAAAGGCTTCCACATCACTGCTTCAGACCTTGTTGAGAAAATACCCGGCGTGTTGAAAAGGTTTGACAAGGAGGAGTAGCGGCAGGCTGCTGGAAGAGGGTTGGGGAGAAACATTTTCGTAGGGACATTGGGCTGAGCTACGGCTGGGGGAGAGGAACAGTAAAAAGCGGAGGAAGAGGGAAAAAGATGGATAAAGGAAACTGAAAATGCCTAGGGCTTCATGGCTGCAGAACTCTCAACATCATCCCCCAAGACTTAAAGTTAAAAAACACGAGGAGTTTAAATAGGGCATTAATGAAGGCTAAGCAAACTAAGGTTTATGTCGGGACATCTGGTTTCTCTTACGACTGGAATCCTGACGGGTTTGACTGGTATATTGAGAATAGTGGTTTGAACAGTGTTGAGCTTAACGCCAGCTTCTACAGGTTTCCTTTCAGCAGCCAGGTCTACTCCTGGTCTAGGAAGACTCCCCGAGGCTTCAGGTGGGCTGTCAAGGTTAACCGGATAGTTACTCACGTCTACCGCATGGGCTTCAAGGCGGTGAGCGTTTTCAACAGGTTCGCCAGCCTTTTCAAACCGTTGGAGGAGAGCATAGACTACTATCTTTTTCAACTCCCCCCGTTTGTCGAGCCCAGCCAGAACACCGTCAGGAATATTGAAAGGTTTTTCGCCAAGACCGGGGTCGCGGAGAAGGCGGCTTTAGAGTGGAGGAACAGCAAGTGGTTCAGCGGGGAATGGGAGGAGTGGGCCAGCGGCAGGGGTTTCACAATAGTCTCCGTGGACTCGCCGGACCTGCCTAGGCATGTTTTCAACACGACGGGCACCGTCTATCTCAGGATGCACGGCCGCTCATCATGGTATTCCCATAATTACACGGCTGAGGAGCTGGAGGAGGTTGCCCGCAGCATGTTGGCTTCGAAGCCTAAGAGAATATACGTTTTCATGAACAATAACCACTTCATGCTGATTAATGCTCGCACGATCATGAAAATCCTCGGGAAAAGCCGGGATTAAAAATGTCTAGCGATAGGTTTATTTCTTTCCTCGACGAACTCCGTGAAAACATGGAGATAACGGTTCCGTACGTACCGTCTCCACCCGAGGTTGTTGAAAAGATGCTGGAGCTAGCCTGCGTGACGCCTAGGGACGTTGTCTACGACCTTGGCTGCGGAGACGGCAGGATGCTTTTCGCGGCTGTTAAAAAGTTCGGCGCCAGGAAGGCGGTTGGATACGAGATAAGGAAGGATCTTTACGAGGAGCTTGTTAAAACGATCGAGAGGGAAGGATTGTCGAAAAAGATAATAGTATACAACGAGGACCTGTTGAACGCTAACCTTTCTGAAGCCACTGTCCTAACCCTCTTCCTGACGACGACCGCTAACGAGAAGATTAAGCCTAAGCTTGAAGCTGAGCTTAAGCCTGGGACGAGGATTGTTAGCCACGAGTTCACCTTCAAAGGCTGGGTGCCTCAAAAAGTCGTTGAACTCTCATGGCACAAGATATACCTGTACGTGATACCTGATTGCAACGCGCGTTCTAAAAAGTAAACAGTGGTTAACGCTTTCTAGCGCGCGCCTCCCCTTTCAATAAGCCCTGCCCGAAGGAACAGTATTCTAGAAGAACACAGCCCCTGCACAAGGGTTTCCTAGCTCTGCAGACTCTTCTCCCATGCTCTATGAGTAGGAGATGCGCCTTCAAGTAGGAGCCTGGTGGAAATATTTCCATGAGTTTTACACGAGCCTCTTCGTAACCGTCTCTCAACCCTATTAGCCCGAGCCTGCGGGACACTCGGAAAACATGAGTATCTATCGGGAAAGTATGTTTACCGCCTGCGAAGAGAAGTATTACGTCGGCGGTCTTAGGGCCGACGCCGGGGAGGCTCATAAGCTCCCTCCTCGCCTCTTCGACAGGCTTCTCCAAAACCTTCTCAACATCGCCACCGTAATTCTCAACCACGATTCCGGCAAGCCTCTTCAACACTCTGGCCTTAACATTGTAGAGGCCTGAAGACCTTATTGCAGTCTTCAACTCGCGCAGCCCAGCTTTAGAAATACTCTCAGGCGTTATGCCAACCGTCTCCCTGAGCCTCCTTACCGTCCTAGCCGTGTTTTTATCGCTAGTGTTCTGTGAGAGAACCGTGGCGACAAGCATTTCGAAAACGCTCCTGCTCGTCAACAGTGGGAAGCTCTCCTCGTCGAGCCTTACAGCCTCATCCAGCCTCCTCAGAATAGCCTCTCCCTCTATTTTCCTCAACGTTTTTCAGAATAATATCCCCCGGGCTTTAAAGTTTCAAAACCCCCTGCTTAAAACTTTTATCCCCAGCACGCGCGGCTAGGCTCAATGGGTTCCGAAGAGCGTTATGAGGACAAGCTGCGTAAAAGGGTTGAGGCAAGGCGAAGAGCCAGGCTCCGGAGGAGGGGCCCCTATAGAAAGGCTGCACTCGCCTTAAAGCAGAAAGGTAAGGTAAGTTAGGAAGCACGTGAAATCATTTCTGTTATACTGTATTCTTGCCCATTTGGATATCCAATTACGAATGAAACATGATCGGAGAGAAAACGATGCTGATTCCACCTTATAAGCAGCTCAGTGTATATATAGCGCGCGCTATAGTGTTGCAAGCCGCAATATATATCCTCTACAGGTCTATTATGGAGGTGATCGAGGGAAAATTGGGGATAAAGAACTTTAAGCGTACAATTAAACTGCAATCTATCATCACGATAATTACACTATTGGCATCAACTTCCTTGATTGAAATTCTAGCACTTGGTCCTCCACCATATCCCTCAGCCTCTTCGAGTTATGCTAGTGGTGGCAATGGAGCATATGCGTCTGGTGCCGAAGCTAGTGCAAACAGGATTAGCGGATCGGTTTATACTTGGACCATCTGTGGAGTTACGGGGCTTGGAAATGCCTGGGCATATGCAGATAGTTGCATGATAGATTACTATTCTGTGGGATCTTCGAAAAGTCTATCTAAAGAATCACTTTACGGTATAATGTTGTACATTTACAACGATACAAGGCTAAAAATCCTAAACAAAATTCTAACGGAATTGGATTCTATTTATGAAACTGCTGAGGATCAGTCTATGCAAAATGAGATTAAAAAATCAAGGGAATTCTTCTGTAGGTCGATATTGGAGACTAACATCATTCCTCAAATAGATGTGGAAGCGCGCGCGCTAAGGGCCATGTTTTATCAAGTGGAACAAAGGTAGTATATGCAACGTTATATGTGGATCTTCTAATAAATGAAGCGATCTATTCTTTTAAATTCGGATCGATAATCCATGAAGTAACAATATACCTTGAGATATATGATGCGACAACAGGAACAATGGTTACTGGTGACTCGGAATATTTTTCATCCCCTGGTGCTTTTAAAGGATACATAACTCTTAGTGCTTCTTGGTATGCCCAAAATGGACATCAATATGTAATATTAGTAGGAGCTTACTCGCATTGTTCTATGAGTGGCGGCCTTATTGCTAATGCAGGTGCCTCGACTTCGCGTTCTACTTGTGTTACCTATATTAGTGTAATAGGGTGATATACTTATGTGTCTAGAAGAAAATAAGACAGATCTATATGAAAACGTAAAAAACTCAAAAACCCTATTGTTTGTTCTCGTAGTTATGCAGACATCGTCTCTCTTTTCCACATTCAGGTTTCTTGAGAGCATGTTAAGGATGGTGCCTAATGAGAGCCCCTCCAAGCTTAAGCTTGAGGAATACATGAGGGTCACATTAATGCTTCAATTTCCTGTTGCTTTAATCTATACGTCTCTTCCAATTCTAACATACCTTAAGCTAAGAAGAACATACAAGACTGGTAGGTGGAGTAATATGAGAGCGTGGTTTAGACTCATTGGGATTTTTTCCCTGATGAGTGCATCTGGGATTTTCTTCATGATACTAATACCTTTCTTTGGAGCCTTTATGTTACTATCTTTCCCGTTTCTGGCAACCGGAATAATATTACTGTGTTCCCTAAAGCATATCAAATAGTTCGATGATTCTTTTTAGAAACATTTTGCTTAACGAGGCGCTTAGGTTTGTTGTTGATAAAGGAGGAAATGCAACTAGGATCGCAATTCTTGATGGCGCGCGCTATGGTTTAACAAACCTTACTCGAGAAAAAAGCATCGAAGAGTGCTAAAAGACCTGAAAATCACTTGCCGGTAAGTAGCGCGCGCTGGCTCAGTAGTCTCGGAGGAGCATTAGTAAAAAATTTAAGTCTCAAAGCGCCAAGCGGTTAACCGGTTTGAAGGCTCAGCTGACTTGCGAGATAATATCCGTTGGAAA
>JBNAVT010000044.1:0-11744 GCA_049700215.1 Thermoproteota archaeon | reverse complement strand
GAAGAGAAAATGGGAGGAAGTCTCCGCCAGAATAGATAGGAAAGAGAGGGAGATACTAGACGACTTCATAAATAGGAGAAATATTGAGAAGCATTTGAAGAAGCCTTACAAGTATGCTTTCACACGTCTGCTATGGGCTGACAAAATAGCTAAAGAGATTAGCAGGAGGTTCGGGATTGTGGTCAAAGTCGTGGTAGACGAGAGGAGTCGCCACTGGACGACGTTCTTTGCCTCTTGCTTTGACTCCAGAGGCATGGATGAAGACAGGAAGTTCGAGGAGATAAAGAAGAGGGTTGAAGCAGTCTCAGCTGCAAGAAAGCTGTATGACAAGGGCTTCAAGAAAGAGTATAAAGAGTTTCATAAGAAGATGCTCAGTAAAATAGAAAGCTAAAACACTGTTAACTGCTGCAACTATCCTCCAACTAGACTACCGCCTTAGCCTCCTCAACACCCCAACTTACCTCGCCATTCTTAAGCTTCTGCAAATATTCATTCATTTTAATAATTGTATTCTGATACACATTGCCCTCAGCGGCGGAAACATAAACGAACCATAAACGGTCAGGATTAACACCCATCTTGCCGAGCTTCTTCTTGAGAGCCTCAACCCTCCTCTTAGCCCACTCGTTGCCGCTAATGTAGTGACAATCGCTCGGATGACACGGCGCGACGAGAACCATGCCTGCCCCCTTCTCGAATGCTCTCAGAATCATTTTCTCGCTGACCCTGCCTGAGCACATTACCCTGATTATCCTCACGCTTGAAGGATACCCGAGCCTAGACACTCCTGCGAAGTCAGCGCCCGCGTATGAACACCAGTTACAATTGAAACTTATAATTTTTTCTTTGGGATTTTCCTCTAGGGCTGCATCGATTTGCGCAAATATTTGTTCGTCTGTGAAGTGGTGTTGGTTTAGGGCTCCGAAGGGGCAGCCTGCTGTGCATGTTCCGCATCCTGCGCACATTGACTGCGTGACCTGTATTATTCTCCTGCCCTCGGCTTCCACCGGCTTCAACGCTTGGAACGGGCACATTTTTGTGCATGCTAGACATCCTTTGCATTTCAACGGGTCGACGTAGCTTATTATTGGTTCGAGCTCCATGAAGTCCTTTGAGAATAGCATTAGTGTTTTCGATGCTGCCGCATGCCCCCTGGCTATCGTCATCGGTATGTCTGTTGGTCCTGCGCACGAGCCCGCTAGGAATATGCCGTTTACGACCGTTTCAACCGGTTTAAGCTTGATGTGCGCCTCCATGAAGAATCCGTACTGGTCTCTCGGCACTCTAAGTATTTCTCCAAGCTTATCCATGCCTTCCGAGGGCTGCATTCCTGTCGCGAGGACTACGAGGTCGTAATTCTCCTCTGTTCTCTCTCCGCTCAGAGTGTCCTCCGCCTGTATCTTAAGCATTCCGCCTGCTTCCTCGACTCCGCTGGGTCTGCCCCTGATGAATCTCACTCCCTTCTCCCTCGCAATTCTGAATATTGTTTCATACTCTTTCCCCCCTGCTCTAACATCTATGTAGTACACGGTTACCTCAGTATCAGGGTTCTTCCTCTTAAGGAGTATTGCTTGCTTAAGGGTTATCATGCAGCATATTCTTGAGCAGTAGATGTTTGTCTGCTCATCCCTGCAGCCCACGCACTGTATGAACGCTATTCTCCCAGCCGGCTTCCCGTCTGAGGGTCTTACCGGCTCGCCTCGGGTTGGCCCGTCGGGCGTCAGCATTCTCTCAAGCTCCATGCTTGTCAAAACGTTTCTAAGCCTGCCGTAGCCGTACTCCGGCTTCCTCAACGGGTTGAAGAGGTCGAAGCCTGTTGCGAGGATTATTGCTCCAACCTTGAATACTTCCTCGATTCCCGGGGCCTTAAGGTTTATCGCGTTAACGGGGCATGCTTCAACGCATTTCCCGCAGCCCGTGCAGTTCTCCCCGTCTATTACCGCTGCCAACGGTTTACCGACGAGGCCCTGAACATGAAGTATTTTCTCCAAGCCCTGTTCGCATGCAGGGTTACCCTGGGTTTTCTCAACCAGGTAGATCGCCCTCCTCTTGGACAACCCGTGGCTGAACTCCTCGTCAACCTGGACGGGGCATTTTTCAACGCATCTCCCGCATCCCACGCACTTCTCCGAGACTCGCGACGGCTTCCTCCTCACTGTAACCATGAAGTTCCCCACGTACCCGTCTACTGCAGCAACCTCGGAGAGCGTGAGAACCCTTATGCGTGGGTGTGTGAGAACCCTGCTAACCATCTCGTTGACGAGGCAGGCTGTGCAGTCAACCGTGGGGAATGTTTTTCCAAGAAGCATCGTCTTCCCCCCGAGGCCCGGGTTTTTCTCAACAAGTATAACGCTGTACCCTGAGTCGGCGACGTCGAGCGCAGCCCTCATTCCAGCTATCCCTCCGCCTATGACGAGCAGGGTTTTCTCAACTGGGACGATTATCGGCTCAAGAGGCTCTAGGAGGCGAGCCTTCGCCACAGCCATTTTAACAAGGTCCATCGCCTTCCTAGTTGCGCCCTCAGGGTCTCTCGCGTGTACCCAGGAGCAGTGCTCCCTTATGTTAGCCATTTCAAACAGGTACGGGTTTAAACCTGCTTCTGAGACGCATGCTCTGAAAGTGGGCTCATGCATCTTCGGGCTGCAGGCTGCTACGACAACCCTGTTAAGCCCGTGTTCACTAATTATCCTCTTTATCTCAGCCTGGCCGGCGTCGGAGCACGTGTAAAGATTATGGGTGGAGTACACTACGCTCGGGAGGGTTTTAGCGTACTCGGCGACCTTCGCGACGTCAACCGTGCCGGCGATGTTCTTCCCGCAGTGGCATACGAAGACGCCTATCCTCGGCTCCCCGCTCATCAGAGCCTCGCCTCCTCAACCAGCCTCCTGACCCTCCGGTAGCCTTCAGAGTCCAGCTCCCTCGCCAAGGGTTTTCCACCCAGGAGGTTCTCGACAGCGTTAGCCCAGACTGCTGAGAAGCCCTCCCCGTGTAGGACTCTCCGCCTGACCACGGTTATCGCACGGTTCCTGCAGACATCCAGATGGATGCAGGCGTTGCAGAGTATGCAGTACCTAGGGTTGACTCGTATTCTTCCACCGGTTTTAGCGATGGCTTTAGTCGGGCAGGCTTCAACGCAGGCGTCGCACTTCTCCTCGCACTTAGACTCGTCTATGAAAACTGTTCCCTCAAACAACGGGTTTACCTTCACCGCTTTCTCTGGGCAAGCGTCCTCGCACCACGGGCATCTTAAACACTTCTCCTCGTCAACCTTAACGTTGTGCGCAGAGTCTATTTTTAAAGCTCCCGTGGGGCAGGCTTTGGAGCATTCGAAGCAGTCTCTCCTGCATTTCGCCTGGTCCACCCTTATCTTAGGCAGTGGGAGGGGGAAGCCTCCTGAGGAGACCAGCGGGTTGACGCGCCTACCGTTAACCGTCATGGTTATTGCGCCAGTTGGGCAGAATGGTTCGCACGCGCCGCAGAGGCTACACTCCTCCCCTATTTTAAGGGTTAGCGAGCCATCCTCTTTCCTCGAAAGCCTGATCGTGCTCTTGGGGCACATCTTGATGCAGACGTCGCAGAAGATACACTTGCTCCTGTCGAGGACTAGTTGAACGTAATCAGTGTAGAAACGCCTCTCAACAGTCAGCAGCGTAGCATCCTCAGCCAGCCTTGTCGCCAATTAACCTGGGGAAAGCCTCGGAAAGCAGTAGAAAAACTTTTAGAATGCTTGGGGGGCCTTAGAAAAATCTTATATCATGCTTAAAAGCATTCTAGCCTATTGTGAGCGAGGTGGAGCTGGAGCTGGTGGGAAGGTTCCGAAAAATCTTCAACAGGAGGAGCATGAAGATTAATGTGAAACCCGGTGCCAGCCTACTGGAGGTCCTCGAGGAGCTTAGCAGGGTCACGAAAACCGATTTACGCTCAGAGTTCATAGGGCCTGACGGTAAGCCCATGGAGGAATCTTCTCTAATAATAGTTAACGGGAGGGTTGTTGACCTTAGCAGGATTAGCGAGCACCGTGTTAACCCTGGCGACAGGATTGTTCTAGCCCCCTCGGTGGCTGGAGGAGGATAGGGTTTGAAGGGCTACGTTGGGAAATACTTGATGGTCGACTTGACACGCGGCAAGACAGCCGTCGGAAAGATTGACGAGTCTCTAGCGTTAAACTACATAGGCGGCTACGGGTTTGGGGCAAGGATGCTTTACGACATGATGCCTAAGCCTGCGGAGGTAGACCCGTTTTCACCTGAGAACGTTTTAATCTGGTGGACTGGGCCGCTGGCGGGAACGATTTCGACAGCCGGGAACAAGTATGCTGTTTTCGCGAAATCACCTTTGACAGGCATCTTCGGCTTCGGAATCTCCTCGGGTCTTTTCGCGTCGGAGTTTAAGAGCGCAGGCTGGGATGGCGTCGTGTTCACAGGCAGGTCTGAGAAACCAGTCTACCTTATGATCGACGACGAGAATATTGAGCTTCGGAGTGCTTCAAGCATCTGGGGCAGGACAACCTGGGAGACTGAGGAGATGATTAAGGAGGAGCTTGGAGACGAGTCTTTCACAGTCGCATCCATAGGCCCGGCTGGCGAGAGGATGGTTAGGCTTGCGAACATTACGAACGAGAGGAACAGGCAGGTCGGCAGGTGCGGCCTCGGCGCCGTAATGGGCTCTAAGAACCTTAAGGCTGTCGCAGCAAGGGGGACTAGGGATGTCGAGGTCGCGGACCCAGAGGGCCTCGTAAGGTTTGTGGCTGAGCTGAACGAGCGCTGCCAGGGGCCTGCGACGGAGAAGTACAGGCTCTACGGGACGCCTGCGAACATTCTCGTGCACAACAAGCTCGGGTGCCTACCGTCCTACAATTTCCAGAGGGGCACGTTCGAGTATGCTGAGGAAGTCTCCGGGGAGATGATGCTTAAGACGCATGTTAAGAAGATTGTTGCTTGCGCAGGCTGCCCCATAGCTTGCGACCATGTTAACCAGGCTAGGGAGGACTACGCTGGCACGGTTTCAAGCGTCGACTACGAGAGCCTAGCGCTCCTAGGGCCTAACTGCGGCATCCGTAGCCTGGATGCTGTAACCAAGGCTGTTGAGATTTGCGACACGCTTGGCGTCGACACGATTTCCGCTGGCAACGTGGTGGGATGGGCCATGGAGTGTTTCGAGAAGGGTGTTCTGACGAAGGAGGATACTGACGGTGTTGAGCTCAGGTTCGGCAGCAACGAGGCCCTGCTTGAGGCCCTGAGGAGGATGTGTCTTAAAGAGGGTAGGCTTGGAAAGCTTCTCAGCGAGGGGGTTAGGAGGGCTTCTCAAATAGTCGGGAAGGGCTCAGAGAGGTTTGCTGTGCATTGCAAAGGGCTTGAGTGGGCCGCGTACGAGTTAAGGTCTCTGCAAACATCAACGCTCGGCTTCGCCGTCTCAAACAGGGGTGCGGACTACCTTAGGTCAGGCTCTTACCAGGTTGATGTTAAAGGCAAGGTTGACAGGCTTAGGCTTGAAAAAAGCAGGGGGAAGATAGTTTACGACGGTGAGAACCAGTATGCTGTGATAGACTCGCTAATAATATGCAAGTTCACCAGAGGAGTTTTCCAATCAATGGATGAGCTTGCTAAGCTCTACACGCTTGTAACCGGTTTAAGCATGAGTGGCGAGCAGATCCTGAAGGCGGGTGAGAGAATACACAATGCTGCGAGATGCTTCAACGTTAAGTGCGGCGTAACCAGGAGGGACGACTACCCGCCTCCAAGGGCTTTCGAAGATCCGTTGCCAGACGACGTTGTCAAGGGGGCGGTTATAAAGAGGGAGGAGTACGAGGAGGCTTTAGACGGCTACTACGAGTGCAGGGGCTGGAGCAGGGATGGAATACCGTTGAAACGCAAGCTTTTAGAGCTCGGCTTATCTAGGGAGGCGGAGGAGGTTGGAGTCGAGGCTTAGGAAAATAATTGTTTGCGACCCTGACAAGTGCAACGGGTGCAGGATATGCGAATACGTGTGCTCGTTCGCAAGCGAGGGCGTCCTAAACATTAAGAAGTCTAGGATAAGGGTTGTCAGGATAGAGCCCTTCCTGAACCTTGCTGTAGCATGCAGGAAGTGCGAGGACCCTCCGTGTGTTAAAGCATGCCCGAGAGACGCTTTAACGCAGAAGCCTAACGGAGTCATAGTTGTAGACGAGAACAAGTGCAACGGGTGCGGCTGGTGTGTTGAAACATGCCCCTTTGGAGTAATAAGGCTCCACCTGGATAAGAGGAAGGTTGTCATCTGCGACTACTGCGAGAAGCAGGGCTACCCGAGGTGCGTTGAACACTGTCCGAAGGATGCTTTGAAATACGTTACTCTCGACCAGGCTGCTAGGGAGCTAAGCAAGAAGGCTGTGCAAACCCTCCTGCAGGAGCTCGCCGTCGGGGAGAAGTAGGCGGAGGCTTAACCAAGATTTTAAAACCTGGCTTCCTCGAGAACCGGTGAAGCAACATACCTGCTGAAACCCCTGTATAGGAGGAGCTCTATCCTCTGGCCTACTGATTTTCTTCTAAGCTCCTTCACCAGGGAGGCTGAGCTTTTAACAGGCTTGCCGTCTATCATGGTGACAACGTCCCCAGGCCTAAGGCCGGCTCTCTCAGCAGGGCTACGCGGAGAAACCTCCACGACCAGCGCCCCATAGTCCACGCCGAGAGAGTAGTAGTTCGCAATCTGCCTGTTAACGTCTATCGACTTGACGCCGAGCCATGGCTTAACCATCCTGCCGTACTTCTTGAAGGAGTCGACGAGAGGCTTGATGGAGCTTATGGGTATTGCGAAGCTTATGCCTTGAGCGAAGGGTATTACTGCAGTGTTAACCGCCACAACCTCGCCCTTAAGGTTCACCAGGGGGCCGCCGCTGTTCCCAGGGTTTATCGCAGCATCCGTCTGAATAAGCTCGGGGAAGAAAAGCTCCCGCGAAACTATCTGCCTGTCCAACGCGCTTACAACACCCATCGTTACAGTCGGCTCGCCAGCCAAGCCGAGCGGGTTCCCCACCGCGATGACTATCTCGCCAACCCTAAGCGTGTCTGAGTCTCCTAGTTCAGCAGGCTTAAGGCTCACGTCCTCAACCTTGATCAGGGCGATGTCTAGGCTGGGGTCAGAGCCCACAACCCGGCCCTCCGCCATAAGGCCGTCGTAGAACGAGGCTTGAATCCGGTCGGAACCCCTTATCACATGATGGTTCGTGAGGAAAAGTCCGTCCTCGTCGACAACTATGCCTGAGCCCACGCCGTGAACGGGGAAAGCGTAGAAGAAGAACTCGTAAACCATTTTCACGGTGCTCACGTTGACAATGCTCGGCTTAACCTTTTCAACCGCCTTAACAATCTCCTCGCCCAGCAAGAATCCTCGTTAAAAACGATAAGCGTATGCTTATATCTGTTTCCCTTCCCCGGGGAAGCGGCTGGTTGATTTTCTCAAGCATGCCTTAAACATTAATGCTTTGGCACAGTCCTGAACCCGGCAGGATGAGCCCACAAGGGCGAGGAGACGGGAATCCCCCCGGCTTCAGTGTTGAGAGTTCCATGCCTGTTTCTAACGTTTATTTCCCCCCGCCTGCTTCACATAAGCAGGCTTGGAGAGGTTTGAAGCAAGCCTTGCTAAGGCTGTTGAAGAGCTTAAGCGCAGGGTGGGCGAGGCTGTTTTAATCCACCACGACGAGGCTGACGGGGTTTGCTCAGCCGCGATAGTTAAGACGGCGCTTGAAAAAATGGGTTTCAACGTTAAAACCCTCTGCGTAGACAAGCTTTTCCCAGAGGTTCTTGCGAAAACCCTTTCTGAAAACCGTGTGACAGTGTTCAGCGACATCGGCTCAGCCCATGTTGAGAAAATAGAGGAGAACACTGGGAAGGACTGCTTGGCGGTGATCCTTGACCACCATGATACTCAGCCCTCGCACACGAGCAGCGTTTTAAACCTGAACCCTGAGCTCTACGGCTACCGTGGGGAGAGGGATGCTTCAGCCTCAACAGTCGCCTATCTCTTCGCCAGGAGGGTTGACAGCGATCTTAGAAGGCTCTCCCACCTGGCGGTGATAGGCTCGGTTGAAACACCGGGTGAGGCAGCGGGCTTCAACAGGATTGCTCTCGAGGACTCTTTGAAGGAGGGTGTTGTGAAACAGTCGGGGAGGGACTTCAAGATTGTTGCAGAAGGCTTCGGGCTCTCGAGGGTTAAGGCTTCCCAAGCCATCACGATACTCGCCTCAGTAGGATACTACAGGGGTGGCGTGGAGAAGGCTCTTGAAGCCTGTTTGAAAGGCTTCAGCCCGGAGACCCTCAGCCTTTCAGAAACCCTTGAGGAGGAGAGGAGGAGGGCTAACAAGGCTCTTCTAGCCTCGATAATCAGGAGGGGCCTCGGGGAGAAAAAGGGTTTGCAATGGTTCGACTCCGGCAGCGTTTTCAAAGGAATGGGCGGCAAGGTTCTCGGGAGCTTCACATCCTTCTTAAGCTACCAGAGGATTGTCGACGACAGTAAGTATTTGATCGGGTTCATGAGGATCCCGAGGGAGATACCTGGCTACGGCCTGCTTGAGAAAGACTATGTTAAAGTGTCGGCGAGAGCACCCTCAAGGCTCAGAAGGATGATAGAGGAGGGTGTTAAACCACCTTTGTCCAAGATTCTTCCAGACGCCTGTGCGAAGCACGGGGGGTTTGGAGACGGGCACAGCGTCGCAGCCTCGGGGGCAATACCCGTCGGAGCTGAGGAGGAGTTTCTGGAGACGCTCGACGGCTTGACTGGTTAGATGGCCGGCGGGCCGAGTGAAAAGTTAAAAAAACAAAAAGTTTAAGTGTATGCTTGCATAATATCTTCCTGAAGATGGCCGCTAAGAAGAAGGCTAAGAAGAAGACTAAGAAGGCAACTAAGAAGTGTTGACGGGACTTCTATCACCCCCTTCTCCTTTTTTATCTTTTCAAGTTTTAAACAGTCGAGCGGAACCTTTATCGCGCGCACCGTTTCCACAGGTTCTTCAACCAGCATTCAATACGGGGCACCGGATTAAACCGGCTTCGAACCGGGAATACTCGGGGTCGAAGCTTAGGGGGAAACAAGGGCTAACGGGTTAAAGCGTGAATAATGCTTGCTGAAAAGCTTGCCAGGTGCGCCAGGGGGCTGCTTAAGCCTCCTGAACCCCTGGTCCTCCCTCTTCTAATCGCTGTACGCAGCTCCTCAAGGCTTGAGGCGTCTGCGAGAGTATAAGCCCTGCCGACTTCCCTCAGAGAATGGGCGTCGCTGCCCCCTGTCTCAGCCTTTCCAAGCCTCCTGGCGAGCTGAAGCGCCTTCTCGTTCTGGCTTTTCAAAAGGTTCCTGGCGTTAACAACCTCAACGCCGTCTAGAAGCCTAAGAACCTCACCGCCCACGCTGCCGCCCAGCCTCGGGAACCCGAAGGGGTGTGCCGCTATAAGGACACCATCCTGCTCCCTAGCCAGGTCGCAAACCTCGAAAGGATCCCTGGACTTAACGGGCTCCTGTATGAAGAGGACTATTATGTCCCCAGCCGTAGTCCTTATCTCCATGCCGGGCACGATTATGAGGCTGCTTGACTCAAGCATCCTGTGGGCTCCGAAAGCATTATGATCAGTCACAGCCAGGCCGGCGAGCCCTCTTGAAGCAGCCACCCTGGGCAGCAGCCTCGGGTTCAGGAGCGAGTCCCTAGAGAAGAAAGTATGTATGTGGAGATCGAACCTCCCGATTCCCATCCTTCCGCCAGCCATTTTAAACAGCACTCCTCAAACAGCCCGCCGCTACGCCTCCAGGCTTCCGCATGCCACCATTCTCAGAGCAGGCGGGCCTGCCACGGTTTACACACGAGGGGAAAACTTTATCTTAAACCTTTCTAACGATTCTTTCTCCAACAGTTAAAGAATGGAAGGGTTCAGTTTCGTTCCGAGAGAAGTGTTCTTCACGAAAGGGGTGGGCGTCCACAGGGAGAGGCTAGCATCCTTCGAGATAGCTCTCAGGGACGCGGGCATAGCTCAGTTCAACCTGGTTCCGATTTCAAGCATAATACCGCCTGGATGCAGAGTGATAGGAAGGGAGGAGGGGTTGAGCAAGCTTAAGCCGGGTCAAGTGATCTTTGTCGTGCTGGCTAAGAACGAGACGAACGAGCCTAACAGGCTTATAGCGGCTTCAATAGGCATGGCTAAGCCTCTGGACGACGAGAGCTACGGCTATTTGAGCGAGCACCATTCCTTCGGCCAGACTGAGAAGAAGGCTGGAGACTACGCTGAGGACCTTGCAGCCTTCATGCTCGCCTCAACGCTCGGGGTTCCGTTCGACATAGATAAGAGCTGGGACGAGCAGAAGGAGATATGGAAGATAAGCGGCCGCAGGGTTAAAACGATGAGCGTAACACAGTCCGCAGTGGGTAATAAGGACGGCATGTGGACCACCGTCGTCGCGGCGGCAGTCTTCATACCTTAAGCCTCGCTGCGCTTCTCCAATCCTTAGCGTGCGCTAGTCCCGCTAACCCGAGACTGGGATGAGGCTTCCGAAGAGGAGTGTCGCCACGTAGCTGAGAAGAATGAACAGCGCCATTGGAACAGTCTGCTTTGCGGAGACTGTTCTGCATCCACCGCTGCCGGCGGCTTCACCCTGGCTCACGGTTTTTAGAAGCAGCATGCTAGCAACCCTTTTTCC
Organism: Thermoproteota archaeon; assembly: GCA_049700215.1. Lineage (GTDB taxonomy): Archaea > Thermoproteota > EX4484-205 > EX4484-205 > JAAOZP01 > JAAOZP01. Next base: position 1,094 of record JBNAVT010000044.1, on the reverse strand, counting down.
AAGAGGCTCCTCCTTGGGCAGGGTTCTCCAGGCTCCTGAACGCAGGTTGCGGAGAAGGTTTGAAGCAATCGTTGTAAAAGACAATACTTCAGCGTTTAAAAGGACAGTGAGGCTGAAATCCGGGTAGAAAAGCTGCAGGAAGCGTCCCTGGAGAAGGGGCCTGGTTGTCGAGACATGGGTTAGGCATATGCCTGCCAGTATCAACGCGTCCCCCGGCCCGTAGAGGCGTAGGAGGAGCAGCAGGCCAATCAGGCTGACGGCTTGAAAAAGCTTGAAAAACGTTTCCAGAAGCATGCTGGAAGCCAGCTCAAGGACTAGGGTTGAGAGCCCGAGCAGGAGGATTGGGAGCCATGTTGAAGCGTCGACCTCCCTCTTCTCCAGGTCCTGGAGGGCAGCGGGGCAGAGCAGAACCACTGGGAGAAACGTCTTGAAGAATGAGAATGCCTGTGGAAACTGGTTTAAACCCATTCTACATCCGTTTAAACAATGATGGATGGTTTTTAAGCCGCCACGCGGCCGGGGGATGAGAAGCGCGCGCCACAAGCTTCGCTGGAAGAATTTATGGCGCCAGAAGCCACAAGAAGCGTAGGATTGTGGAGGCTGTTGAGCATGCCGTTAGCGCGCGCGCTAACCACGCTCAGGCAGGGGGAATTACAAGCTTCAAACGCCTAAAGTCAGAGAAGTATTATGAGTTGAGGGCTAAGCATCCAACCCTCCCGTCGCATTACATTTACACGGCATGCCAGATGGCCTGCTCAATTTATAAAAGCTTTAGGAAGCTTAAGCGCAGAGGAATGACGAAAGCTGACAAGCCAATATTCAAGAAGCCCGCCATAATGCTGGATGACCACCTCTTCACCATCAACCTTGAAGGCTGGGAGGCTTCAATAGCGACTGAACAAGGCAGGATTGAGTTCAAGCTACTCCATGGAACATACCATGAGAAGTTCAAGGAGATGAGGGTTGGGGAGGCCTGGCTCGTCAGGAGGGCTGATGGCTGCTACCTGAAGGCTGTCTTCTCAAAAACTGTTGAGCTGCAGGAGCCGAATGGCAAGGCTATAGCAGTGGATGTTAACGAGAACAACGTTGCCTTC
>JBNAVT010000043.1:0-11897 GCA_049700215.1 Thermoproteota archaeon | reverse complement strand
GCTTGACGCGTTCTCGTCTAAAATACTCAAGGAACTGTTGACCTTCCACGTGAGCAAGGGTGGTGCAGTTATTTTTTCAACACACATCATGGAGGTTGCTGAAAGACTCTGCACGAGAGTAGGTATAATAAACAGGGGGAGGATGGTTGGCGAGGGCACAGTCGACGGTCTTCGAAAACTGGTTAAGAGCGTGGAAGGCTCCTTGGAGGAAATATTCTTGAAGGTGACTGAGCAGGAGGCTGGGGTGCAGGAGATAGTTAAAGCCCTGGAGGCATAGGGTTAATGAATACTTCTGAACTCTGGCGGCTGTCGAAAAAAGTTTACAGGGAGGTAGTTTTCCAATCGTTCTTCTCACTCCGCTTAGGTGGGACTCTGCCTCAAGCAGGCGGCGCTGAGAAAAGCATCCTGCAGCTCGTCAGGAGTGCAGAGTGGAATTCTATGCTTAACAAAGTTATTTTTGCCGTTTTCATCGGCGCCATCGGAGTTTTCACCTTCTTCTCAGGCGTTCTGCTCCAAATGGATAAGGGGCTGGCTGCCGCGTGCGGTGTCTCATCAATGCTCAGCATAGTCCTTTTCATGACTGTCTTCATGGGGCTGCAGGTTGCAACATCCTTCGTCTCCTCCAGGGTTACAGAGTTCCTAACCCCCCTCCCGCTTTCAAGCAGGGATGTTTCAAAAATCCTCCTGACGTGTTTCATTAGGATCTTCGACATTCCGTTAATAGCGGCGGTCCTAATAATCCCGGTAGCATACGGTGTCTCATACGGCTCTGTCACAGGGGCCTTAACCGTCCTTCTGAGTGTTGTAGTAACGGAGGTTTTCGCACTGGCAATAGCCGTATTACTTGCTCTCTCCTTCTATTCTAAAGTGGTTAAGGGGGGTGGAGGATCATCGTTGAAAACACTCACGAGGCTTTTCTACATGCTGGTATGGATTATTCCAATGTTTCTCATGTACGCGGTTACGGGTTTCGCAATACAGATGGTTAACCTGATGAAAACCCTTACTCAAAGCCTCTCATACCTGCTTACGTTGATATACCCTTTTTCACTGGGTTTCCTAGCCTCATTCGCCACCTTCCTCAGGACAGATGACCCTATGGTTGCTGCCTTATCAGTAGGCTCCTCCATCCTCTACCTCACCCTGGCAGCATACTCTTTCAAATGGCTTGTCAAGAGGGTTGTCGGAATAGGCTTTGGAAGCGTTGCCGCAGGCAGCAGGGTTGAGGTTAGGGAGGTTTCTATAAATCCTGGGCCGCCGTGGCTCGGGGTTCTTAAGAAGGATCTCAGGATTGCTTCAAGATCCCCCTCCTATTTCAGCGTACTTATGATGCCGGTTATACAAATCGTAATTATCAGCCTCACCTCCCTATACCCAGATATGGGTAGTGCTCCCGTTGAGTCCATGCCTCCCATTCTTCTCCCCATGTTCATGTTTTCTCTACTTATGGTGTTGATACTCCCCCCATTGCTTTTAAACACTGAGAGCATGGCTTATTCTTACGTTGGGAGCCTGCCTTTAGTAAGGAGGACACTGATCCTAGCTAAGACAATCCTATCGTCAACCGTGTATTTGGCTTCACTCCTCGTACTGTTGACGATAACTATGCTGAGGGCACCGGGCATCGTGCATGTGTTCACGCTTTTCGGAGGTGTTTTCACGTTCTCTGTCGTGGCTTCAATAATATTTGAAACCATTCTCCTCTCAAGAATGTTTGGGCGAACCATCCCGTCTGGAAACCTGTATCTAAAATTCTACTACTATATTCTCCCATGGATACTCAGCTACCTAATTGCGATGATCCCGACTCTGGTTTACTTCATAATTCTGTTTCTAACTGCTTCTTTTGCCTTAGGCGTGGCCGGTTTAACGGCCACTTCAATCCTAGAGTTTTTAGTATCGGTGCTGCTTCTCGTTAGAAAGGAGTAGTTGCAGGCGGGAGAACAAATGTTGCAGCGTCAGTAGGCTAACTTATTTGTATAAATAAAGTTTAAATAGAAGTTTTTCGAATGCAAATATTGTGAGAAGCTATGAGTGAGGAGAAAGAATTCCTCCTCGGCAAATTTCTGAAGTCTAGAGGTTTCATAGTTGGGCTAGTCGTTTCCATAGTGATGATGCTGATACAGCTTTCAATAGACTGGACCAACGTGAATCTAACCCTCTGGGGCATGAACGCTGGAGCATTCCTAGTCCTGTTTGTGCTGGCAATACTTGGCTACTTTCTCGGTTCATTCAGGCTTAGGGCAGACGAATACGCTATCGTCTTCGCCATGGTAACGGTTAGCCTTGGCTTCGCCTGGTCTGTGGCAGTACCGTTTTCAATATCGATTTTCAACACAGCGTGGGAAAAACAATGGTGGTACATGGGATACTGGGTGTCTACAATACCGGGAGCCCTGGAGATGAGCCCCCTCTTCGGAGTAAAAGACACGACGGCGGCTTTAGCTGCTTTCACCGGGGGAACCTCTGTCCCGTGGGCAGCTTGGGCACCCGCGTTAGGCTACTGGATCGTCTTCACACTAGTCCTGGTTGTCTTCATGGTTTCAATGGGGATGATACTTCGGAAACTATGGATAGACGTCGAGAAACTCCCGTTCCCATATTTGAACATTACTAATGAGCTGATCAATTTAGGCCTAGGCGTAACCGCAAAGCCCCGAGTGAAAAAGATACTGATAGGCATACTCTTGGGCTTTCTACTGATGCTTGGGAACCTAATAGACGCCTTGGCACCTGGGCGAGGATGGAATCTGTGGCAGACCTACCATATTGAAGCCTTAGAGGTCGCGCTCCCCAATTCAAGCTGGTTCTTCAGCGTTTCACCGTCTCAGCTAAGCCTATGGTACCTCGCTCCGCTTGATGTCCTCTTCACCGCCGTAGTCGCCTGGTTTATATTCGCTGACATTATTCCGGCTATATCTGCTTGGGCTGGATACGCGGCGCTGCAAGCACCCTGGGGAAGCTCCGGCGGGGCATGGCATAACATGGCGTCATGCGCTATCGCACCTGTTTCCGGCGGGATGATCGGATGGGGTGCCATGATTGGTCTAGGCCTGTGGCTTCTCGTCTACGCGAGGAAATACCTGGTGTCCACACTTAAGAACGCGTCTGGAAAAAAGGTGTTGGACGAGTCTAACGAGCCGTTCTCATACCGAACTCTCTGGCTGGCCTTCATAGTTTCAACAGTGCTGCTCATAGTGCTCATGGTCGCCGTCTATGTTCCAGTCTGGGCTGCAGGGATAATCGTAGTATACACGTGTCTGCAGTATGTTGCAACATCAAGGATCCGTGGAGAAAGCATAGCGAAGGGCGATACTCCATGGGAGTCCCAGGAGGTTTTGGCTACTTTACTGTCTCAAGCAGGGCTCTACTCGCTTGTCGGGGCTCAGGCCTCAGCGGCTTCTCAAGCCGCACACGGTGCAGGTGCCTACACGGCTTGGAACATGGGCTACGTGGTGACTGGGCACTACACGTGGTACTGGGGTGGTGCGGGCACGCCTCAGAGCGCTCAGCTTGAAGCCTTCAAATTGGCAACTTTAACTAAAACCCATAATAGGGCTATGGCGGTTTCAACCATTGTCGCAATGGTTCTCGCTGTCCTCATATGCCTCCCCCTGTGGCTGGTCTTCACTTACATGGTTGGGTTCGACAGGGGCTTCGGGCATGGCGGCACCCTGTACGGCCAGTGGGTCAGCCCAGCATGGTGGGGTCAAGAGGCGATCTTTAACGCTGCTTTCAACCAGGCTCAAGGTTGTTCCTGGTTTAACTGGAACAAGGACCTGCTTGGGCTTCAGCTGGCTAACTGGGCTGCCGGCTTCTTCCTCGCCGGGGTTCTTCTCTGGGCCAGGGTTGCGTTCGCAAGGTTCCCGTTGAACCCAGTAGGTCTCGTAATAGGCTTATCTCAGCCTGCACACTGGCTTTGGGGTTATCTTCTAGTCGCATGGGTTTTGAAGTTTCTAACGTTCAGGATAGGTGGCTCAAAGCTCTATGAAGAGCATGGTGTTCCGTTGGCGATAGGGGTATTCCTAGGCTCATTCATAGTATCGATAGTGACCGACATATTCCTGCCGGTTGCACAGGCAGGGATAGAATGGGCTCCTACTGTTCCAGGTTGACACCATCCTCTTTTTTCTATTTACGTTTTTAAACGGGATTGGACATGAGAATGATTAGGGTGGAGTCTCTCGTGGGAAAGACCCTGCTTCGAGCAGTGTTGGGAGGAAGGCTTACTCCACTGCTCATTATACTCCTGCTGTGCTCAACGATTGTTTTAAACATTGCTCCTCAAGCTAGGGGAGACGGGCTGCGGGCCTTCAAAAACATCGAGATTGCGAACACCATAAACACCGATGCGATTCGCGAGCATGTGAAGTATCTATCTAGCCTAGGGTGCAGGTCTCCCGGCTACCCTGGCTATGAAGCTGCGGCGAAGTATATTTATGAAAACTTCGTGAAAAATGGTCTTAAACCTGGTCCTTACGGTTACTTTGAAAACTTCACGGTCCTCGTTCCAGTAATTCACAAGGCAAGCGTCCAAGTCATATCCCCCCTCCAGTTTACCCTTGGCAATGTTTCAACAATGTACCCGATGGGCCTAAACCCGGGCAGGACTCCCCCGGAGGGTGTTGAGGGAAGACTAGTCTACGTGGGGAAGGCATCTCTGCCGGAGCTTGATGGAAAGAACCTTAATGATACGATAGTGCTGGTGGACTATGAAAACAGTGGGAACTGGGTTCACACGGTGATGTTTGGTGCTAAAGCAGTGATATTCGTCGAACCCGAAATCTATAATAATGTTCAAAGTTCTTTAAACACTAGGCTTCCTGACGCACCCCGGTTGGCTTTCAGGGGAGGAGTTAACCAGCTAGGCGTCCCGTTGAATATTCCCAGGCTCGTGGTTTCAAAGAGGGATGCGGAGAATCTTATTAGCCTTCTGGCAACCAGTGAGGTTAAGGTAAGAATCAGGCTGAATGCTTCCTGGGAGGAAAAGCCGGCTCGGAATATTCTTGGCGTAATACCCGGCAGGAGAGAAGAGGTTGTGGTTTTAAGCGCATACTATGATTCTCAATCGTATATAGTTGGAGCGGCTCCTGGAGCAGACGAGGCCATAGGCATCGCAATGATCATGGAGCTGGCTTCTTGCTTTAAGGATAATCCTCCGGAGAGAACCATATGGTTTCTTGCTATAGGCTCTCACTACGGAGGGTTAAAGGGCTCTAGAGAGTTTGTGGAGCGGCACTTCGAGGAAACAAGCAAGAGGATCAGCATCTGGATAAACTTCGATCTGGCATCCGACGTGAGCGATCTAGGAGTGTTCTTCTGCGGGTACAACTATTATTTCGAGGCCTCTCTCCCAAGGTATACGTGGCTCCGTGACAGACTATTCGGGTCGCAGTCCGAGGTGAAGAGCATCCTCCAGGACCTGGGGCTTAATATAAATGTTGAAGACGGTTTACGCGTGAGAGAGTGGAGAGTATACTTGCCGGCTAACCTGGCCTTCGACCATGAACCTTATGTTGTAGCCGGAGGAGTCGGCATAACAATAGCTACCGCAAACTCTTTCAGAACCCTCTGCTCCACTCCTTCAGACACTTACGAGAATAGTCTCGGCTCTCCGAGAAGGTTCGAGAACATTAAGAAACAGGTTAGGTTTGCTGCGGCCTTGGCTTCAAGCCTGATAAATGGTCCTGGCTTCGGGAGCAAGGGTATTGGGCCAACGAGGTATGCTTTACAGCCAAACGCGGGAGGATTCGTTACTTTGACTGGGAGGATTGTTACGTACAATTATGCAAAGGGATGGTTTGAGGGGGTGCCTCACGCGCTGGTTTCAATCCGTCTCTCTTATATGGAAGGCGGGTATTCCCCACATTTCTACTCGCTATGTAGGGCGGATGAGAACGGCGTTTTTGTTGTCCACGGGCTGCCTTCGGAGACAACCTACACGGGTGCGCAGCAGCTGGGTGTGGGTGTCGCTGAGGTCGCGGTTCCCCAAGTTGTGGTTGAGGCATTCGTCTTCAATGAGAATGGAAGCATTACATATGCCCCGGAGCTTTGGCAGCAGAGATCCGACGTGTACCCTATTTCTTTCCAGGTTGATAGTGGGCGCATCGGTACTCCGGACGCACCCCGCTATTTTCCAGTCTTCCCATGCGGCTCAATAGTCTTATTCAACCTTATTCCGCCTGTGAACCTGCTCGGGAGCATTTCTGTTCTAGATTTGCGGGGCCATACTCCGCCTACATCATATGGCTATGTTCGCGACAGCTTCATCGAGGGCGAGGACATAACGATGATATTTATCCCTGAAGACGTGCCTATCGAGGTTATAGTTTACAGCCCAGGTATACCTTTCCCCCAGGGAGTTTTGAAAAACATTACTGAGGAGATCCCTGAGGGCCGAGGATTCTCTGTTAAACAGGGTGAGACATTAAAGATCTTAGCCACGCCTTTAAGACTGGTTAAGGATTTCCATCTCTTGAACAAGTACAGGCTTGACTTGGCTTCGAGCTACCTAGCTACGAGCGCTCCTGCTCTAGAGTTTTCAAACGATGCGGGCAATCTGTTGAGCGAGGCTTCAAAATGTTTCTCGGCAGAAGCCAGGTTTAACTATTCTCGAGTAGTCTACGCTACTTACGCTGCCTGGCAGAGCGAGATAAACGCTTACACGTTCACAAGGGGTCTAATTTTCGAGATAATTTCATCAACCCTGTTCTTTTTCATACTTTTGGTTCCGTTTTCAATACTCTTGGTTGAACTCATGTTCTCGCCTAGGAGCGGTCTGCGGAAAATATTGTATGCATGCGGAGTCTTCGCGCTTTTTACGTTTTTGCTCTACTGGTTCCACCCGGGTTTCCACTTAGCGACAAACATCTATATAATGCTGGTTGGCATAGCAATCCTAGTTTTCGTCACCCCCATCATAGGAATACTGTGGGGTAGGATATCGAGCTTTATCAGGGCGTTTAGAGAGGAGGTCATCGGAAAACATTTCGCCGAGATAAGCCGGTTCGGTGCGGTTCTAATAGCTTTTTCAATGGGCATATCTAACATGAGGAAGAGAAGGCTTCGGACTACTCTTACACTTGTAACAATCACGTTGATAGTGTTCTCCCTTATTTCGTTAACATCCATATACCTGATATCAATAGTCAGAACAATTCCGAAACCTGGGAAAACCTACTATGACGGAATCCTGATAAGTGAATTCAAGTATCTGCCATCCTATCTGAGTGGCCTTCTTAAAGTGGAGATCGGGGATGAGGCTGAAATATGTCCAAGAAGCTGGATCTATACTTCCAGCGGCTACGTGTCAGTATTGGGAGGACAGGTTCCCGGAACGAAGATAAAGGTTTCCAGGGTCATGGATAACATGACCGAAACACAATACGTGTTCTCGGCTTTGCTGGCGGTTGTGCCGGAAGACCCTATCTTCGAACAGGGCATTACTCTTCCGGATTGCTCCGGAAAACTCGGTTTATACACGGCTATAATACCGAGAGAGGCTGCAGATGCGTGTGGCTGGAGAATAGGCGACGTAATTTACGTCGGCAATGCCAATCTGACTATCGTCGGAATCTTCGACTCTTCCGTTCTCAACAGCCTGGTGGATTTAAACCTACATGAGGTGACGCCAATCAACTGGGGGGTCCAGTGGGCAGGCGGCATCCAGCATATTCCTGCTCAATCTATACTTATAGTTCCATACTCGCTGGCGGAAAGATTGGGCTATCCTCCGATGCAGATAGTCGCTAAATTCCGTAATCAAAGCAGGGTTTTCGAGTTCGCTCAAAGCCTGTCGAACAGGCTTCCGTTTGTCGTTTATGCTAGCGCCGAGGGTCAGAGGGCCAATTTCCAGCAGCAAGCATGGTTCTCCCTCAGGGGAATTGAGCATCTTGCTTTCCCGATTATCATTGCCGCTCTGGCAATCTTGGATGCGATGCTGGCCAACGTGTATGAGCGTGTTAGAGAAATCGGTATTTTCAGCTCACTGGGGCTCTCGCCCCTGCATGTTGCCGGCCTCTTTCTATCGGAAACGCTAGTATACTCCGTTGTGGCGGCGGTCCTAGGGTATGTTGTTGGGCTTGTGGGAACCAATCTCCTCTACATGTTTCAATTGATGCCGAAAGACTTTTACCCAAACTTCTCCTCAACGATCGTAATTTTAACAGTCTCAATATCGATATTAACCACGATAGCATCCTCCGTGTACCCTGTTACGAAGGCTTCAAGGCTGGTCACGCCCTCAGTTGAAAGAGTTTGGAAGCTTAGAACCAAGCCTAAGGGTGACGTCTGGGACATACCGTTGCCCTTCACCTCCTCGCCTGAGGAAACCGATGGGATCATAATGTTTTTAATCGAGTTTTTCAATGCTTTCACAACAGCTGAAGTCGGCGCCTTCAGAACTGATAATCTAGCATTGTCTAAAAGGGTTGAAGACGGGGCTGTTGAGAAGATTATAATCGTCGACGCTACTCTACCTCCTTTCGACATGGGGATCTCGCAGAGGGCTGAGATACTGATTCGCAAAGACGCTGGCGAAAATAATTTCAAATACGCTCTCCGTCTAAATAGAAAATCTGGCACGCTGTACATGTGGCAAAAAGCAGGATACCGGTTTGTAGACAGTCTTCGCAAACAACTGCTTATTTGGAGGACCCTTCCCGCAGAAGACAAGCTGGAAGCAATTGAGAAAGCCCGCGATATGCGTGGGAAATTTAAGGAGGCTGGGAACCATGAATAGTGTTAAAGGCGTCTCAGGGTTAACCTGGAGATCCTTACTAGTGATACTCTACGGCGTAGTGGTTCTTTTGCCGGCGGCAATATGGTACCAGCTTTACAGCGGCGGTAACCTTAGCTCCGGGATCCAGTATACTCTGCTACTGTTTGCCGTTGAACTCGGTTTTCTGGCTGGATGCCCGTTAAGCAGGCAAGAGGCATTCCTAATATGGATGATGGGGCATCAAATCTGCTTTGAGGTTATAAGCATCCAGTGGATATATGCCACCTGGTTTAGAACCAGTCCCTACGCCTACGGGTTAAACATACCGGATTGGTGGGCTCCAGCTCCAGAGACAAACCTGTTCATCTATAGAACGTTTTTCTCGCCAAGCTTCGCCACCCCTATTCTCCTATCTCTAGTTGGAGGGCTCCTTTGGAAGCTTGCAGACATGTCGATGGCGTTCATTGCGAAAAGCATGTTCATCGAGGTTGAGGACCTGCCGTTTCCAACTGCTCAAGTCGGGGCTGACGCTATTCTAACGCTTTCAGAGAGAGTGGATCCTAGGAGAACCAGGGTTTTCACACTGTCTGCGGCGCTAGGCTTCATCTACGGGCTTCTAGTCTATTTCCCGGCGCTGGTACTGGGTTATACGACGATTCCAATTCCCTGGATAGACCTTACTAGCAGAATAGAGCCGTTTCTACCTGGAGCTTCGTTCGGGGTAGCGACTGATATCATAAGCATCGTAACAGGCTTCATACTTCCAGTAAACGTCGTCCTAACCTTGTTTGCAAGCGGAATGGCTTTCTACTTCTTCGGGTGTTTTCTCACAAGCTCCGAATCACCGTTGCCAGCCCTTAAGGGTCTGTTCAGCTATTGGTCTCCAGGCTCCTCTCTTTCAACAATATACCAGCATTCGCTTTTTGAGCTTTGGGTAAGCCCAATAATAGGCTTAGCAATTGCTGCGGGCGTTCTCCCCATACTGAGGAATCCTCAAATTTTCATCAACTCTCTAAAGAGTCTTTTAAGAATAAGGGTCGGCAAGGGTGTTGACAATTACCCATTATGGTTCCTTCTAGCACTGTTCTTCGGCTCAACCGTTGGGTCTGTTGCTCTTTTTGCCTACCTGATTCCTGGTCTCCCAGTAACGTTTCTTCTGCTGCTTCTCGCTCTTTCCTCCGGGTGGTCATTCATATACACTCTAGTGGGCACAAGGTCCTATGGGGTCGTCGGCTTTAAGCAGGATGTTCCATATCTTAAGGAGGGAGTGTTCCTCGCCTACATGAGTGCAACAGGCTTTAACGATACCAGAATCTGGTTCGGCCCACTGATCATCACGACTTTCGGAGCTGATTTTTGCTACTTCATGAAGATCGGCCAACTTTGCGACACGCCTTCAAAGACAATGTATAAGACGTACTTCCTGGTTTTCCCAATCGTCTGGCTGGTTGGCTTCATCTACGTGTCTGCCTTCTGGAACATCGCGCCGATGCCGTCTAACGTTTACCCGGGTACGAATATTTACTGGCCGATTCAGGCTCGATGGCTCCGCCTGTTCGCCTCAGGGGGTGCAGCTGGCCTGCTCAACCCGCTTCTCGTAGCCGGCTTCTTCACGATTGGCCTTATTGTTTTCGCTGTCTCCGAGGCGACCCGCCTAGGCATTCCTATCATAGCTCTGTCTGCAGGCGCAGCGCAACCATTGCCATACTCTGTCTCCTTACTGGTAGGGATGATTATTGGAAAACTTGTTGAAGAAAGGATAGGGCGAGACTTCTGGTCCCGCTACAGGAATGCGATAGTCGCCGGGATTTCCCTGGGGGTTGGTTTAATTATAACGATCAGCGTAGCTATTGGGTTGATTTTGAAAAACATGTGGATACTTCCGTACTAGTTTGAAAGATGTCTTTCTCTAGCCTAAACGTTCAGAAAATATTTTTAAGTTAGTTTATCGAACATACTTGCCTGTGGTGTAGAACCATGATTATCGGCGCATGGTTTCACCCTTCTGGTGTCAGAAGGATTGAGAACTCAGGTTTTAGCCAGGCTGCGAAGACTGGTATTAACGCGGTCAGAACCTACAACTACGAGCATTCTGAAAAAATCGCTGGAATTATTAAGAAGCTGAATATGAGCCTGTACGCGGGGATCCATGTGGATTCTGAAAATCTTCTGAAAGGCTGGTGTAGCGAAATCAAGCAGGAACATATTCTTAGGACCCATGAATTGGACGTTCCCTTAACCGCAATATGCTTGGGAAATGAACTTAGAGAATACACGGAGGGTGAACCGCCCAACTGGAAGTTTACGGGAAGATTAGCATTCGCGCTTTCGAACTTGATTGCTGCAACTAGGAAACTGATTCGAGAACACGGATTCGATACTCCAGTTACCTACGCTATGGAGGGATTTGGTTTAGATGCAGATGGAAAAGTGAAAGAATGGATTTTGCCGATTGTTGAAGCTGTAGACATATGTTCCGTTAACTGCTATCCTATGGAGGCAAAAGACTGGTTCACGCTAGGTGCTTTTGAACACAATAAGAGGTTTCTTACGGACGCGAGGGAAGCTAACTTGAGACTGGCTAGGTTCGAGTTTATGCTCCGCAGCCTTTTGAACGAGCTTGAAAAGTATGATAAGCCACTTATAATCAGCGAAACAGGTCTTCACGCTGGAGTTGGCTTTAAAATAGTAAAGACGAAGAGAAAAACAGGTAGCATCGAGACGCTGGATGGAAAGAAGATAATTCCTATTCAGGATGTGAATAACTTTATGAGAGTTTATCTACAATTATCCGAGGTGATAAGCCGGGTCAATAGGGATTACTCGGGTAGAATACGTGGCGTATTCATATACGAGTGGCGGGACAACCCGTTTCACAGGAAAATAAAGAGTGAGAATAGCCCTGTACACGCGTGTTTCGGTCTCTGCTATGTCGATGGGACACCAAAATTCGACATTTCTCTAGTAACATCAATCCTGAAGGGGGAGAAAAAGAATCCGACTTGCTCTTAACCCCTGTATAAAATGCTAAAACATGGCTCAAGCCATTAATGTTGGGCATAACCATCGATCTAAATGCTATATGAGAATTAGCATGACACTATAATAGTTCGACCCGCAGGGTCCGCATCGTTTTTCAAAAGCTTATATCCGCTTGTTTAAGCGAGGAGTTTGAGGC
>JBNAVT010000042.1:0-12206 GCA_049700215.1 Thermoproteota archaeon | reverse complement strand
AGCGAAAATTTCCGAAGTTTAAATATCACGGGTTGTCACGCACTGAAACTTTCAATCATCCTCTCAGGATAGTCATAAACATAGCGTGCGCTACGAATATTGTTCATCCGGAATAGGTTATTCTCGTGCCTACTTTCTCCCCTGAGGCTGCTCTAATGATGTTTTCAGGGTCAGAACCGTTTACGATTACAACCGGTATTCTTGACCTTTCAAGTATCGAAAGGGAAACCTGGTCTAGAAGCCTGTATTCCCCTGGCTTCGACTCCCCCTTGCTAAGTATTTTCCTGAGCCTTCTTATGCTTACTTCTCTAAGCAGTTTTGCATTCGGGTTTTCATCAGGATCAGCGTTGTAAACGCCGTCGACGTCAGTAGTCTTTATCAGAAGATCGGCTTTCATTCTTTCAGCTATTAGCGCGGCTACAGCGTCTGTCGACTGCGCCGGCGTGAAGCCTCCCCCGACAATTATTTTACTCCCAGCCGCGTCCAGCTGTTTCTCAAGATCTTCAAAGCCGCTTATAATGTTCCTGCTCGCGGCCTCTCCAAAAGCTATGGAGAGCAGGAGGGCGTTCAGCCGGGTGACCATTATTCCTATCTCATCGCAAGTAGCGTGGTCCGCCCCGAGGCTTCTAGCCGCCTTTATGTAGGTCCTGCTGGGCTCACCGCCACCCACTACAACAACCACCCTATGCCCCGCGTTGTGCAACCTTAGGACCGCGTCAGCAGTGCCTCGAATCTTCTCCAGGTCTATCGAACGCCCCTTGAAGAGAGCGTGCCCTATTTTCAACACGATCCTCATTTCTCCCTTATTCCCCCAGGGAGTGAAATATTAATATATGGGGTTTAGCGAGGTCTCCCTGGAGAACCCTGTTTTGAGCGGAAAAACACTTGCAACCTCGGTGAAGGAGTATATTTCGAGGAGGACTCTTAGAGAGCTCTCTGAAAAAAGGGGTCGTGGAACGGAGCTGATTAGCCTCTACATACCCCCGGGGAGACGGATAAGCGAGGTGATGACGAACCTCAGGGAGGAGTATGGGAAGGCGTCTAACATTAAGTCTAGAACAACGAGGAAGAATGTTCAGGACGCTATAGTAAGGGTTCAGCAGAGGCTTAAGCTCTACGACGAGGCTCCTGAAAACGGGCTCGTCATATTCTGCGGAGCCATCCCGGGAGAAGCTCCTGGTTCGGAGAACATTGAGATCCACGTGATAGAGCCTCCTGAGAAAATAACTCTCTCATACTATGGCTGCGACGACAAGTTTTACGTTGAGCCTCTTAAAGAGATGCTTGAGAAGAAGGATAAGTATCTAATCCTGTCCATTGATAATTCTGAGGCGACGATTGCCCTCGCAACGGGTAGGAATATTGACGTGAAAGACGAGTTGACCTCCGGCGTCCCTGGTAAGACGAGCAAGGGAGGCCAGTCGGCTAGAAGGTTTGAAAGGCTTAGGGAGATGGAGCTAAACGATTTCTACAGGCGTGTCGCTGAGCGTCTGAACGAGATCTATCTTCAGAACACTGATGTTAAAGGGTTGATAGTTGGTGGGCCTGGGCCGACGAAGGAAATGTTCCTCGAAAAGGATTTCATTCATTACGAGCTTAGGAAAAAGATACTGACAGTGGTGGACACTTCATACACTGGTCACCAGGGCATAAAGGAGATACTGGGAAAAGCGTCTGAAAAGCTTCAGGAGCTTGACTTGATAAAGGAGAGGAACCTGGTAGGCAGCTTCCTTAAGCTTGTGAGCACCGAGCCAGACAAGGTTGTCTACGGGCTTAAAGAGGTTGAGAACGCGGTTCAAAGCGGAAAGGTTAGGCTCATACTTTTCTCAGAGGCTCTCGACATATTCATGGTTAAGATTAAGTGCGGCAGATGCGGCTACGATGCTGTTGAGCAACACCCGTTTCAAGAGCTGATTACGCTCCCAGCTAAAATATCCTCGACACCATGCCCAAAATGCGGCGCGACAAGCCTTTATGTTGCTGAGAAGGAGAGCCTCTTAGACCGCTTCATTGAAACAGCCTCTCAGAAAAACATCCAGCTGGAACTAATATCAACAGCCACCGAGGAGGGAGTGATGCTCTACAAGGGCTTTGGAGGAGTAGTAGGCATACTAAAATAGCAGCATACAGGGATGAGTCTTAATCAAGCGTATTCCAGTTATTTCTATGGAGTTGCAGGCTTCATGCTTGTACAGATTTCCATAATTTCCTCCTCTGTTAAGACGGGTGCGAACCTAAAGAGATAGTTCAAGGGACCGATCTTTATATCTACAAGATATGCGTACTCCGTGCCATACTTCAGATAGTATTCTCTGTAACCCGTTGGTGCTCTGCTGGAGATGAATGCCATCCACCCGCCTACCCTATCGAATCTGTCGGTTGAGCTGTTGACTACACGGAAGGGGATTTCAGGCATGGGTGCTATTTCTATAGCGATTTCCGCCGTTGAAATATCTTTGTCTCCAGTGTCACTGTAGAGCACTATTATGGGGAAGCTAACCTGCCCGTCGAGGACCTTAGCCCACACGGCTGTGAGCTTCATTCCCCTCATCGTCTTCGTGGGCAGGTGAAGCGTAAACCCCTTCTTGGCCAGCTGGCTGACTACAGTATCCAGGGGAACAATCTCACCGGGGAAGGGTGCGGGGCCTCTTGGGGAAGCTTCATATGCAGTAGAATCTGGAGCCGTGTTCGCGGATTGCTTGGGCACAATGTAGTTCCCTACGATTACACCCATAGCCATGACTGCCAAAAGCACTATAAGGAGCATATTCCCAACTCGAGTCATCAGCCACCACCCCAAGCGTAAAACTCGCAATCGGAGACTTGTGTAAGCCAGTAAGGAGGATCATGCTTGGGCACATGCCTAAACCAAGGGATCCAGTCGATCCCATTGTAGCTAAGGATGCATAGGTTGCTGAAGCGCGTTCCATCGATATTTATTCCAGTGGTTGTGGTTTCGCTGAATGCTTGGTAATCCACCGCCGTGTTGGGATTAAGTGTCCCGAAGTCCCAGATCCAATAGCCAGAGACACCGCCGACCCAGACGTCGCTATTCTCATATCTCTCTATCCAATAATTATACGTGGCCCCAACGCTCGGGGTGCCAATCCAGTGAATTTCCCAACCGTTCCAGTCATTCTTCTCCGCGTACCATGTCAGCTGATAGTTGGTGTCCCAACCTTTAGTATAGCCTACCTGAACCCAAAACCCGTAGACATAACTGAGTATGATAGTAGGCCATTGCGCGTAGAAATGGCCCGTGGGCACGTTCTTATTTATGGTATATATTCTGGCGGATACTCCATAAGGTGGTGAAGTGCCCTCGTAACCGTAAAAAGTGTATCCTGCATAGTACCTAACGCCTTGGGCGGTGGTTAACGTGACGCAGATTAACGATAAAACCGCTATCAACAATGTCACTATAATCGCCTGCTCAATCATCCACCCCTGTTGCTTAATATTAGCCCTCCCTAAATACACATCCCCATTTTTCATATTCTTTAGTTAAAAGTTAAAACTTCCTATTATATATTTTTTCATAATAATGAAATACGCATATCCAGCCAAATATAAGACGACAATACTAACAGCAAGAAATTAAAATACCACCTCCGCACACTAGAGGTCTAGAATTCTAGACAAGCCGAATATAGTACACTGAATCAGGTCTAGAAATAAGGTTTATATATTGCACTTTAGACATCTCTCGATGAAAGTAGGGGGTAAGATGGGAAGAATAAGATATGGGGGAATAATGCTTATCATTATCGTTTTCACAGTCTTATCAGTAGGCATAGGGATAGGTGCACAGCCACGTGAAGTAGTGGAAGCAATTCAAGAAGAATTCGCTGGAGGCTCTCTTAAGATTACTGTGGAGAGAGACTATGCTACAATTTACATAACTATCAATACCGAGTTCAGGATAAAGGAGCTAGGTAGTGATTTAAAGTTAATGGGGTACAATTACACGGTTGAAGAAGAGGGAGGGAAATTGGTTCTGGGTCCAACTATTGCTTACATGCCAGTCTGGTCCACCATAAAGTGTCAAAGCTGCAAGGGTGAGAATGACCCTCAAATTCAAATCAGCATCGACAAGATTAGACTACCAATTTCTGAGTTAAGGGATTGCGAACACGTGGTAAAAGTCAGCATATTCGTAGTGGAGGGAATTGTAATTAGGGAAAAGCTGCCACAAGCAGCACACATTCACAAGAAGACGCTAATTAATAATCCCAGTAGTTATCCAGTACCGGAGCTGCCAGAGCCAGAAAACACGATTCCCGGTTTATCGAATCGCCGAATCATCATGTTCAGCAACAGAACACGGTTCAATCCATTACAAACTGCTTTAGCTAAAAATTAATTAGGTCTTATAGAGCTCGCATCTGCCGATGTTAGTGACACAGGTGGGCCATATCTGAATGCAGGAACATATCCCTGCTACGGCCAGCAGGGATGGGAAGAAATTGGTGAACAAGGCACTGCCAAACCAATCGGAATCCAAGTTTGGGCTTCTCCTCCCAATATTTTCGTGACATTATATGCTTACAGCGTGACTTTAAGCAAATGGATGACGGTAGGTAGTAGGCAATTTTCAGCACCCGAGGGAACGCAGGTAACATATTATTGGGATTTTTCATATTTTGATGCTTCAGCATTCTATTGTTGGGTCGCCGCAGCCTCAGTAAGGCAGTTTCATATGCAATAGATCGTCCAGTTTCTTTTTTTAAAAAAAAAGCGTGGCTGTTGATAGACTGGCCGATAAAGCTCGGAGACCAGAAGAAGGGGGAGGAAATGACAGGATGGGGTGATTGATCGCTTCAAGATAGGGGGAAGGGTCTACACGCCTGATGGTCAATTGTTTTTAGAGGGCGATAGGATAGTGTTGAAGTCATGGGAAGAATTGAGCAAGGCTAAAAGTAAGCGATCTGTTAAAAATACTCTCCTTGAAGAGATAACGCTGTTCAGCCTGCATTTACTCGCTGAAGTGAAGTCATGGAATTCAAAATTAGAAGCGAGGCAGAGCGATTTTAGCTAGTGTGCGCTCCCAAAATGAGGAGTGGGGCCAGGGCGATTTGAACGCCCATTCACGGGTATCTCTCACATTCCTAGCTCCAACCTCTCCTCATCTCCCTCGCTGGGATCGCTAGCTGCATGTGGCTGGAGCCCGCCGTCCTGCCTGATTATCCGTCCCGTCAGACTTTAGACTATGGCCCCTCTCCCGTTGTTTCTTTTAAAAGGAGGATTTTTAAGGTTTTTCGTTCTTGTTAGTCGGCTGGTTTGGCTGTCCTGGTGTTTTCAACGGGTATTCGCGGGTTTTACGTTTATTTAATCCTGGTTAGGCTTAAGCAGTATTGGGAGTGGGGAAGGTTTTATTAAGGAGTTACGCTGTTTAAACATTGGATGAGAAATGGTCCACGCGTATGTTTTGATGAACGTTGAGATAGGGACTGAGAACGATGTTCTGAATAGGCTTAAGGAGACTCCTGGGGTTGTCGAGTCCTGGATTGTTTTCGGTGTTTACGATATTATTACCAAGGTTGAGGCTGAGAACAGTGAGAAGCTTAAGGAGTTCATAAGCCGGTACATTAGGAAGATTGAGGGTGTGAGGAATACTCTTACGCTGATGCCTATTGAGGGCTTCTCCAAGTAAAGTTTAAGCCGAGCCTGATGAAGAGTATCGTGAACTGTAGCGATGGGACTGAGGTTCGGGTCTAAGAGGGAGCAGGAGCGTCTGCTCAAGAGGCTTGGAATAAGGCTTGAGGAGCTGCAGGGCGTGAGAAGCGTCGTTATAGAGACTGATAGCGAGAGGATTGTTTTCGACTCTCCGACCGTGACTAAAATGGTTGGTGGTGCCCAGGAGATATACCAGGTTATCGGGGAGTCTGTGGTTGAGAAGAAGGAGAAGGAGGAGTATGTTCCGCTGGAGGAGGATGTTCTGCTGGTGGCGAAGCAGACTGGTAGGAGCGTTGAGGAAGCCAGGAAAGCATTGATAACGACTGAGGGGGATATTGCTCAAGCAATAGTTCTGCTCCAATCAGGCCGCTAGGGAAAGGCATATTTATCTTCCCCGTGTTTTCCTAGGGTCTTTAAAAATGGTGTGCGAGATATGTGGGGAAAGGGCGCCGAAGCTTAGGAGAGTGGTTGTTGAGGGCAGTATTATGAATGTTTGCCCGGATTGTTTCGCCACCCTTACTAAGAAGGCTCCTGTTGAAAGCGTTTTTGCTAAGCCCGGTGGAAAAGTGGTGAAGAAAACGGTGGCTGCTAAACCTGTTGCAGTTAAGAAGGTTGAGGCGAAGAGCCGTGTTGAAAACGTTTCTCTAGCAGAGTCCGTGGAGCTTGTAGCCAATTTCAGGGAGCTTATTAAGAATAGGAGGAGGGAGCTCGGCTGGAGCGAGGAGGACCTGGGGGAGAAAACCGGTTTGAAAACCTCTCTTATAAAGAAGATAGAGTCTGGTAGAATAACTCCCTCGGTAGTTGACACTAGGAAGATTGAGGACGCTTTAAAAATAAAGCTGCTTAAGACGAGTTCTGTGCAGGGAGAGGCGCTCCCAGCTAAGCACATCGTCAAGAAGCCTTCCTCAACCTTAACCCTGGGGGACATCCTGCGCGACGAGGTTGAGGAAACAGTGAGAGGCTAGTTCTGGGCATGATGCAGGAGTATTGCGAAATAGGGGTTCTCCGTCTCGGCCACAGGATATTCAGGGATAAGAGGGTGACTATGCATGCTTTCCTTGTTTCAAGAGCCTTCGGGGCAACATCATTCATCATTCACGGGGACAGGGATTCTAAGCTTGAGGAGAAAGCCAGGAGGATTGTTAGGGATTGGGGTGGAAGAATAAGCATTGACTACAGTGGAAACTGGTTGAAAACGGTTGAGGAGTGGAGGAGCAGGGGGAGCCTGGTCGTCCACCTCACGATGTACGGCATGCCTGTTGAAAACGTTATTGAGCACGTCAGAGGGGTGAGCAGGCTCCTAGTGATAATCGGTGGCCGGAAGGTTCCCCGCGAGGCCTACGAAGTCTCCGACTATAATGTTGCGATAACAAACCAGCCTCATTCAGAGATAGCTGCGCTCGCAATATTCTTAGACAGGTTTTTCAAGGGTAGGGAGCTCTATCTGCAGCATTATAAGGCAAGGGTCTTCGTGGTTCCCTCGCCTAGGGGAAAAGTAATATGTAGGAACCCGCTTTATAAGGAGGAGGAGAAAGTTGGGCGAGGATAGGTTTGACGCCATAAGTCATCTTTACACGCAGATCGTAGGCCTGATAGGGGGGGATGAGGCGATAGAGGTTGCGGAGGCATTGATACAGCTTAAGAAGGCGAGCGAGGAGCAGATATCCTCTAAAACCGGGTTGAGAGTGGGAGACGTTAGGAAAATACTTTTCAAGCTTTACGAGAAGGCTTTGATAACCTACGAGGAATTGAAGAAGGAGGAAGGGGATAGGATAAAGAGTATATTCCTATGGATGCCGCTCATAGACCAGGTTGAGGGGATAGCTACAAACTACAGGAGGATGATTCTGCAGAAGCTCAGAGAGAAACTTGCCTTCGTCGAGGGTAATGAGCTCTACCATTGTGGGAAGGAGGGTCATAAAATACTTGTTTTCGACGAGGCTGTTGAAAACCTTTTCAAATGCCCCGTGTGCGGCGAACCCTTGTTCAGAATGGATAAGGAGGAATACTTGAGGAAGCTGAATACGCTGATAAAAACAATTGAAAATGAAGAGAAAGAGTAGAATACCGAGTGAGGAGAAATGCGTGGAGATTCTTTTAGAGGAAGGAGTTAACAGCAATGTTCTTAGACACGTCTTGAAAGTCAGCGAGATGGCTAAAGACTTAGCTGGCAAAGTAGAGTCGAAAGGATACCGTGTTGATAAGAAGCTGGTTGCAGCAGGAGCACTGCTCCACGATATTGGGAGAGCAGTTACCCACGATGTTTCACACGGAGTAATAGGCGGGCAAATAGTGAGGAGGAGGAAGCTGGACGAGAGGCTTGCGAAAATAGTTGAGAGACACGTGGGAGCAGGAATAAGTGAGGAGGAGGCTGTGAAGCTGAAACTAGGCTCTGTAAGCCTGATCCCCGAGACTATCGAGGAGAAAATAGTCTGCTACGCTGACAAGCTTGTAGACGGCGACAGGAGAGTAGAGTTCGCGGAGACCCTGAAATACTTCAAGAATAAGCTGGGTGCAGACCATCCTGCGATAAGAAGGCTTGAAGAGTTAGACGAGTTTTTCCAAGAAATCCTTAGAAAGAGAGCATAGAAGGAAAAAGTATTGTGAACCTTCAAGAAGTCTAGATTAACGGTTGAAAACGGTTTAAAGGAAATATTTTTATCCACCCTGGAACACTGAGCAAGCGAGGACCCGTAGCTCAACCTGGTTAGAGCGCTAGGCTTTTAACCTAGATGTTGCGGGTTCAATTCCCGCCGGGTCCGCGTGATTCTTATCTCCCAACTAGTGGCACACTAATTCGGTCTTTTTATTTAGCGCGCGCTTCCATAACATACGTACTGCGCTTGCTCTTTTCGAATTCACAGTTATGCTTAAAATGCCCTGGTTTGAATAATAGTGTGATGAACCATAAGCTTAGAAAGCGGTTCGTGGATTCGATGGAGTATCTTCGCCAGATGGGTTTCTTTCAAGACTATTCCAATTCGTCTTCGGAGGAGATTCTTGAGAAGATTCTTGAGGGCGAGATCGGTTATCCACTTGGCTGGCTATGTGAAAAGGAGGGACATTTACATCCGCATGGAAAGTACATAATTGTGGACATTTATGAGCACAGGGGACGCTGGATGAAAGCGAGCGATTTCGAAATAGATCGCGAATTGATACCCTTCGACACTAAGAGGGTTATAGTGGAAGACGTTGAAACGAACATAGATAGTGAAATGGGGACGGTTATCTTGAAGAGGCTTGCAAGGATATCTAGGGGTGTTTTCCAGCCTACGAATATAAGCTCGAGGTGGCTGACGCCCGGAGGAACGAAATGGTCAATACAGGAGGTTAGCTTCGATTTCGAGGGCAAGAGGCATGCTATTGAGATTGCCCTACGATACGATTACATCGAGGACATGGGTTTGGAGCAGTTGAACGATATCATCGAAGACACAGGCTACCAATACTATCAGATTGAAGATGGATTTATAATGGTTGTCGTATTAACGAAGGAGGAAGCCGAGAGGCTGAAGAAGGAGAGGGGCTGGAAGTTCCCGTTGACTATCCTTTAGCTACTCGATAACCGTTCATATCCCACTTTTACCTCCTTATTCCCCAAGTCGAAGTAAACGTAGACAACTATGTAAGCCTTAATGTTCTCTCCCTTCTCGATGCCCAGACCTTCTTCAGTTAAGTCCAAGCCGTATTCTTGAATATGGTTTTTATAACTCTCTAATTGTTCTAAGCCTTCCACAATATGACCTGCCAGTTCCTTTTCAGAAGTTTTACTCGATTTAACCTCTACGATTATGAGGCGATTGTCCTCTGTCTTGAAAACCAGGTCTACTCTTTCATCCACAACTTTAATTTTAACCTCCTTTCTTATGAATTCCGCTTTTCCAATTTCAGCGATCTGGCCATCCTGCACGTATGCTTTAGCCACGTCCCTCCCATATTTCCCCACCATTGCTTTGGAAGCTTTCTTTATCTCTTCAACTTTTTCATCGCTCAGATTTTCTGAGCATGAGAATTCGGGGCGAGACAAAATTTCAACGTATTTTAATGTTTCAGCACCTTCAGGCACGTTGATCTCAAGCCTCCCAGTGCCACAGAAAGCACGCCTACCGTTGTCGAAGTACGCTACCAGCATCAGCTCGCCTTCTCCAATCTTTTTCCTCAGTTCTTCAACATTGTAGTATCCGAATATTTTCCTCAGCTCCTCAACCAGCCTAATCCTTCCTCGTTCTTCTAATGGAATGTTAAGGTAATACTTCTCCCCTTCCTTCCATTCTTGTACGACGATCGGGACGATTGACTTATGTCCTTCGTACTCTATTATCAGCAGGTTTCCCTCAACGCTCAATGCAACATTACGTGCTCCTTTATCTGTGTATTCTCCGAAAAGAACGCCGAAGTCTCCGTCCTCGAAGAACATGAGGTATATTTCAGCCCCGTATGTGCTCCTTTCTGCAAGCTTAACCATCATTGATGCTCCGTGCCTCTCGCTCCAGCTCTGCGGCTCAACCCTCTCTAACTCTATCTCCTTTCCCTCAACAGTTAACCCCTCCCCAGGGCTGAAGTAGAGGTTTGAGCCTTTGGATTTGAAGTGTAGTGAGTAATCGTATTTGACAATGGCTATTTCCACTTCTTTTCCGGCTAGCTCCTTCAAAAATCTCTCGGGAACCCAAGTGTTGAAGACATCGCTGTCCTCATCCTTCCTGCTCGACCATTCGAATACCTTTCCATCCTCCTTCCTAGTCACCCTAACCAGGTAGAGGCCTTTTTCAAGCTTCTCCCTGCCTCTTACACGTCCAGACTCGGGTATTGTTTTCTCAAACCTGTCGACTACTATCTCCTCGCCCTCTGAGCTTAGAGACTCCTCCAGTATTCTCCTTAGAGTTTCCTCCTCAAGGCTCATCAGCTGCAACGTTTTAACGGAGGTCAGCCTGCAGCCGTGCGACTTGCTCTCGGGGTACTTGAACACCTTTTCAACAACGCTTCTAAGCTTATCGTTCGCAAACTCGCTATTGCCGTGAGACTGGGTTAATGCTCCATAGTAAACGTTCCTAAGAAGGTTCAGGAGCCATTTCGCACCATCGGGCCCAAGGGTGTTCAGAACGTGTCTCAGAAAGTCCTCAACCTCGTTCGCGAGCATGGTGTCGGAGATGGAGCTGCAGAACCCTGCTATCTCAAGCTCAAGGGTCTTGACGTACTCCTCGCTCTCCCCCTTAACCCTCTTGGCGGCTTCTTCAGCCGTCTCCCCTTTCTTAACATAGTCCGTTATTTTTCTGACTGCTTCAACTCTGCCCTTTCCGCTTAACGTCTTAATCCACTCAACGTTCTTCGCCAAAGTGTTTACTACATCCAGTGCCTGCGAGTCAGTTAGGCCGCTGAGCAGAACCGTTTTAACAAGCTCCTCCTTGAAACCCGTTCCTAGGATGCCTGCTAAGAGCTCGCTTACGCTAGCTATTTGAGTGTAGAACGCTTTCCTATCGACGCCAGTCCACACTACTCTTGTCTCAACCGCTTGGATCCCTACGAATGCACCTGAGGAGTATGAGAATAATGGTGTTTGAAGGTCCTTGCCGGTGTAGATGATCGTCGACGTTTCCCCGCTCGGGTAGACGATGTTTAAGAGACCTGAGTCGGCTACGCCCCTCTGAGCCAGATCCATCTGGGTTATCGTCAGCGTTTCCCCGCTTGGCTTAGCTAAAAGCCCGAGCTGGAGCCCCAGCGTGCTTGCTGTCACAACCGCAGGTAGATAGCTTCCCCCGTAGAATGCTTTAACCCCACCGTCCTCGCCGATGAGTATGCTCGTCCCACTTATTCTTCCGCCGAGTAGCATTTTGTTCAGCTCCCCCGTTTCAAACGGGTTCTCGCTTGGCACAAGCCTGATTGAGGGGTCTTCTAGCCTGAGGACCATTCCGTCGCCGAACCTCACTGAGCCGTCCATGCTCAGGCTTCCCTTATCCATGCTGAGCTTTCCGTCTGAGAGGCTGAAAGCGTTGAACCCGAATGTTTTCTCAGCCTGCTGCCCCGGGACAACCTTGACGCTTTGAAGGTCTTCTTTAAGGAGCTCGAAAACAGCGGGTATGCGCTCCTCAGCCTTGAACTCGAAAACCATGTAATCGCTTTCTCCCAGAGTTCTTTCACCAGCGTAGGCCAGCAAGCCTTTGAGGACTATGCTTCCCTTGGCGAACTCGAATTCAACGACGGTGCCCCTCTGGATATTGGGGTAAAGCTTGACTGCAAGGCTTTCCTCAACACCAACCTCTATTCCATTACCGCTTATGCTGAGTATCCCCGCAATATCCGGGCCTAGCTTTGAGAACTGCTCGAATGCCTGCCTGAACTCAGCTAAACGAAGCATTTGTTGAAAATCTCCGCCAACGTTCTGTGAGAGGCTCAGCGCTTCCTCGGGGCTAAGCCCCAGTAGAGAATTAAGCTTAAACCTAAGCAGTGGGCTCCCAAGGTACTCCATCAAGTTGCCAGCGTGCTGGCTGAGGAATTCTTTATCCATCTTGGAAAGCCATTCGAGCGTGCTC
>JBNAVT010000041.1:11064-12703 GCA_049700215.1 Thermoproteota archaeon | reverse complement strand
CGGATTAATAGCCTTAGCAACGTCTTGAGCAACGTAAACATCCACGTATGGGCCATAAATATAGTCTGAAAACCTTCTGGAGAACCTTACGTATTCTTCCGACGGATTGCTGTAGCTAACATCAGTCCCCTTGTTCGCTAAAGTAGTGGCGTAAGAAAGGTTCTGGTAAGCCTCGTCGAACGGCGTGTAGGTGTGCCAACCCCACCAGTTTACGTTGCGACACCTCAGGCTTCGCAACCGCATCCTCCTGTGAAAATCGTCCCATGAAGAAGGATGGCCCAGCGACTCACCCATGGCTGTCCAGCCGAAGCGCCAGTTATCCTCCTCAACGTACATGCGCGCCAAGTTGTTAGAGCAAATCACGAAGTTCGGGTTCAGCTCCGAGAGCCTATGAGCCTCAGAATATCTTCCGAAAGCCTCATCCAGATGAATGAAGTCAAATCCGATCCTCTGGGCGAACTCCAGCTGGGAAATCATAGCGCGCACTTCATGCATGTTAATCTGACAACACATCCTGCTTTTTTTAATTCTTTAATAAGGGAAGCATGCATGCTGTTTGCTTGTGAAGAAACAGTAACCTAGTGTTCGATTCCTAATCGATTATTTCAAAGAATCCATCTATATCACACGGCATTAACATCTACACGGTTGATTAAACATCTCTAAAGATATAAATCCTGTTTCCACCTAGGGGTGTTGAATTGTCCAAGGATGGTTTCCGGGGCTTAGATCTGGGTTCAATCGTGAAAGAGCATGGGACTCCAACATATATCGTGAACCTTGACCTGGTTGAGAGGAATTTTAAAACTCTTTCCAGCACGGTTCGACGGATCTACGGTAAGTTCAAGATTTTCTACGCGGTTAAGGCGAACCCGTTGATAAGCATACTGAGGCTCGTCAGGGAGCTGGGAGGCGGGGCTGAAGTGGTTTCCCTAGGCGAGCTCGAGGCTTCGAGGAGAGCAGGTTTAACAGGAGAGGAAGTATTGTTCAACGGGCCTGGTAAGACTGAGGTGGAGATTGAGAGCGCGTTAGGCTTCAGAGTATACTCGGTAAACGTTGAATCTGTTGAGGAGCTTAGGATAGTGAGGGAGGCGGCTGGGCGGCTCGGGGTCAAGGCTGGAGTGGGCTTCAGGGTTAACCCGGGTGTGAAGGCTGCTACTCACAAGTATCTTGCGCTAGGCTTCGAGGGAAGCAAGTTCGGGCTTGACGCCAAGTCTTACAGGGCAGCGTTGCACGAGGCTAGGGGAAGCGGAGGGTTTTTGCCGAAGGGAGTTCAGATGCACGTTGGGTCGCAGATTTTCAGGGAATCTGATTTCCAGAAGGGGTTCCGGAGCCTACTGAGGCTTGTAAACGTGTTTAAATATGTTCTCGGCTTCCCCCCGGAGTTCATCGACATTGGAGGTGGAATAGGGCTCGACTATGGGACTGGGAACACCTCTGTCTCCCTAGATCGTTTTTCCAGAGCCCTGTTTAAACTAGTCAACGATCCTGATTGGCCGGATGGAGCCAGCCTCATACTGGAGCCAGGCAGGGCTCTAGTTGGGAACGCTGGGATCTTGTTGACGAGGGTTCTTTACGTTAAGGAGTCTAACAGGAGGCGGTGGGCTATCGTCGACGCTGGGATGAACGACTTCATGAG
>JBNAVT010000041.1:0-10964 GCA_049700215.1 Thermoproteota archaeon | reverse complement strand
ATGCCGGAGCCTACGGGTGCTCAATGTCCAGTAATTATAATGGGCGGCCTAGGCCCCCAACCCTTGTTTCACGGTCAGGCCGGGTCCGCCTGGCTGAGAGGCGTGAAAGCCTGGATGATTTTTTCAGAAGGCAAGCGGTTGACTAAGTGCGCGAGGAGGGGGAGAGAGCACGCGGGCTTCTCCTACTGTTCATGCATATCAGTGTGCAGAATCTTGCAATGATAAATTTCGCTTGAATTGCTCCAAATTTGAAAATATCTGAAGGAAGTGAAGACGCGTTTCTCCTAACTAAGGAAATAGCGGCTACCGAATAGTTCAGACCCTGCTCTTTGTGAACTATGTTGAGTGGAATGTGAATGCGTAATGATTATGCTTGAAAATTAGTGTTATAAGCCAAGTAAAGGCGGGCACAAGTAGCTACAGTTGCGCCATCTCCAATACATGCAGGTATTATGTCCTTAATCGTTGAGGCTCATCCCACCGGGTTCAGGGCTGTGTCAAGCCAGTCCCTGCCACGAGCATGTAGCCCATGGCCCACTTTATTAGCACGCGCTAAAAGCTATGCTGGGGCTTTACCCGATTAAAGGCGGGCTTCAGCCGCTACAAAACAGACTAAGACGCTTCCTCTGAAAACTCCTAGTTTAGCGCGCGCTTCACTTACTAGCTATTACTACGTTTCGGAACTTGAGGGATGGTGCTGAAACCCCATAGTCGTGCCTCGTATCGTTGCCAATCATCTCCAAGCCGTCTTTAAGCATCTCGTAGAAATTGCCTGAGATAACCCCGTTCTTCACAGGCTTAACCATCTCACCGTTCTCAACCATATACGCATGGGTTATCGTGGCGTTTAAATGCCCGCTGACAGGGTTAGACAACTGTTCTCCTATCGTGCCCATCACCAATACGCCGTTCCTAGTCTCCCTGACGATCTCCTCGAAGCTCGCATCTCCAGGTTTAAGGTGGAGATGGTGCAGAGAGGGCCTCGGAGCCGTTGAGTAGCCTCTTGACGCATTACCGGTAGACTCTCTCCCCTCCCTGTTCGCAGTGTAAGTATCGTAGATAAAAGTGTTTAAAACACCCTTGCTCACTATCGTCAGGTCTCGAGTGGGGAATCCCTCGTCGTCGAAAGGCTTGGCGCCCAGCGTGTTCACGCTGGCACCCAAGTCCTCAATAGTAACACTGCTTGACATTATTTCCACGCCTATCTTTCCGGCTAGGGGTGACCTTCCCTCCTGAACGTTCAACGCTGAAACCGCTGGGCTAAGCATGACGGGCAGCAGGGAGTCTGAAACCCTGTTGAGCGTTACAACCTCGTACTTCCCGTTTGGTATTGAGCCTGCTTTAACGAACTCTCTTGCTCTTGAGCCTGCTTCAAAACCCGTCTTCCTAGCCTCCAGCCCCCTGAGGCTTCTTGCTATGCTGTAATCCGAGTAGGTGCCTACTTCACCAGCCTCGTCGACCCTCGCCTCAATGTATAGGAATGCCATGGTCTCGCCTCTTGTAACAGGCCCCCCGTAAGTGTTCGCGTAAACAGCCTCCATGGCTCTAGAAGTGATGAAGCCGCGGATAGGCCTGGCTTCCCTGCATCCCTCTTTAACAGAGTCCAGAAGCTCTCTCGCGACTGGAAGCAGGTCCTCCGGGGATGCCTCGGCAGTAGCTTTGTCAAAGGTTTCTCCAACATTCCTCACCCTGATCTTCTCGTTCATCCTTACCCATCTTGGATCCGGTGGAGAAACTCTTGCTATTGAAACAGCAGACCTTACGGCGTTCTCAACACCTGTTTCGCTCACATCCTGGGTGCCGACGATTGCTGTAGACTTTCCAACGGCAACCCTGATTCCGAAGGATTTCAGCCTAACAGTCTTCGAAGCCTCCACGTCTCCCGCCAGGGTTAAAGATGTCTCAGCCGTGCTCAGGAGGAAGGCCTCAGCCTCGGAGGCGCCTAGGTCAACAGCCCTCTTAACTGCTTTCTCAACATTCATTTTCAACCACCCCCGATGATGAGCTCCCTAATCATTACATGGGGCCCCCCGTCTCCTACCCTGGCCAGCTGGTTGTCCTTGCCGCAGCCGCCGAAGGCTGAGGTTGTTATCTTCAAATCCCTCCCAACAGCCTCCACTCCCCTTAACGTTTCAAGTATGGAGCCGGAGATGACCACGCCCCTGACCAGCTCGGCAAGCTCACCGTTACGTATCATCCTCGACGGTCCAGCGGAGAAAGTGAAGGTCCCGGAGGCTGTGTCAACCTGGCCCCCGGTTGCTCCTCTTCCAACAATATATATTCCTTCTCCAGCCTCCCTAATAATCTCCTCGAAACCATAGTCCTTAGGCATCATGAAGAAGTTTGTTTGCCTCACAATCGGGAAATGGGTGAAGTCCTGCGCCCTACTGTTCCCTGAAACCGGCAGGCTAAGCATACCCGCTGTTTCCCTGCCCGTCATGAAGGATTTCAGCACACCGTTTTCAACTACGACAACCCTTTTCTTAACGTTGCCCTCATCGTCAAACGGGACGAAATATCCTCCCTCAGCAAGACCATCGTCGACTATCGACACCGAAGGTGAAGCCACCTCGCTTCCAAGCCTTCCGCATAGTATTGAGTCGCCTGAAGAAACCAGGTCTCCCTCGCACGCGTGTCCAAAAGCCTCATGAAGAATTAAGCCTACCATCTCAGGATCAGCCACCGCCTTAAGCCTGCCCGAAGGGGGGAGCGGTGCCTTAACCGCCTCCTTAGCCAGCCTACTGACATTTAGCGAGAACCCTGTCCAGTCTTTGCTCTCTATAAACTCCCAGCCGGCTACGGCAGACTCCTGGTCGCCAACCCTCTCCATCGCCCCGGCTTCGAAAGCCACGCTCATATGTACCAAACCCAGCAATGATGACTCGTATTCCAGCTCTACCCCATCGCTTGTAACAACATACCTCCAGTCACGCTGGATGCCGAGCCTAGTAACAGCCGACTTTACTCCCTCTAAGCTCAGCCCAGCCTTGTTAACCTCTAGCGTAAGGCTGACTTTCTCCTCGTCTGAAACGTCCTCGGGCTTTTTCCTGCAGGCGGATTTGAAAACCCCTTTTCGGGCTTCTCTTTCACCAAGCTTCTCCACCCTCCTGGAGACTCTGGCTGCGGATATGGCTTTCTCAACAGCCTCCTTAACGCTTTCACGTTTAAGATCGTTCGTCGACGAGAAGCCGAACCTGCTGTCGTAAAACACCCTGACGCCCAGACCGGCTGAGAAAGTTTTAGAAAACTCCTTGAGAACCCCGTTGTCGATCGTGATCAACTCGTAGTTTGTCCGTTGAGCCCTGGCTTCAACATAGGTCGCGCCCAGTTTTTCAGCTGTGCTCAACCCATAGGTTGCGAGCTCCTCCAACATTTCAAATATCGTTAGCGCACGTGCTATTTAAAAATGATGGTCAAACGGGTTTTTAGCAGGGAAGCGTCCAAACTTTTAAGGGCATAGCGGAGTAATAGGCGTCTAGTGAAGCTATTAACAGTCTTGCTCCCCGGTTTTATCCGTCTCCTACGCTGTTTACCGTGTCTTTAAGACATTGCGTTCGCGCGCCAGGAGCACCCTTCTGGAAATAAAGGTTTTTATTAGACGCTTATCTCAGCCACGAAACAGTTTTAATACTCGTCCTCTATTCAATAGGCAGGGTAGTTGAGCGTTGACGGGCACCGTTTATGACGGAACCCCTGTTTCAGAGAAGCAGGCGAGCCGGGGGAAAATTTTCTCAACACTTAAGCATCATAGGAAGATGCTTGGCCTGAGCCTCATAATTCTTCTTCTCTTCTCCATCGCAATATGCTTTATAGCGAGTTTCGTCAAAAAGCCCAGCGTAATAGGGATTCTGGAGGTCGAGGGAGCACTGCTCACCGGGGACCAGGCTGCCCTGTACTCTCAGGCTATAATGGAGGCAATGTTAAACGACAGTATAAGGGGAGTCGTGCTTAAAGTGGATTCTCCAGGAGGCTATGCCGACCTTGTTGAGCAGGTTTACTTGGATCTTTTAGAGCTGAAAACCAGGAAGCCGCTCGTAGCCTCCGTCACGATGGCTCTGTCAGGCGGCTACTATATTTCTGTCGCCTCGGACTACATATATGCGCACCCGAGCGCGATGGTGGGGAACATTGGGGTAATCGGTGTAGGCCCGCCAATCCTAGTCCCCTCGGAAACAGTTCTTGAAAGCGGTGTGCATAAGGCAACAGGATACTCGAGACTATTGTTCTCCTTCAACATGAGCCGGGTTCTCGAAAACTTCGTAAAGGCTGTTGAGCTTGGAAGGGGAAGCAGGCTTAGACTCCCCAGCAACGTGCTTCGCAGGGGCTCAATATACGTCGGGAGCGAGGCTGTGGAAACCGGGCTCGTCGACGAGCTGGGCTCTGTTGAAAGCGCTCTGAACAGGGTTGCGCAGGCAGCCGGAGTGGCTAAGTATTCCGTCGTAGACCTGGTGGAATCTGCTAAAAGCAGGTTTAAAGCTGGAACCGGCTTGGAGCAGGCTCCCTGGGTTAGCCTGACGGTGGATAAGCTCAAGGAGCTTCACCCCCCGCCCTCCATATACTATCTCTATCTGCCTACCAATATTTCACTCTACTCTTCGCCGGCGAATGCTCAAAACCTCAGCGAATGGGCTGGCGGAGAGGGTAAAAGCCTAGTTCTAGTCGACATGTCGCACGGCAACATGGTTACCTACTGGGACCTTGAGGTTCTGGCTAGGGAACTTATGCTGAGAAACGCTACAATCTCCCTCGCGACGAGCTGGAGTTCGCTGGAGTCTAAGCTGGGTTCTGCTGAAGGAGTGATAATAGCTGCTCCAACAATACCCTACTCGGAGGAGCAGGTTGAGAGGCTGAAGAACTTCGTCGAGTCCGGGAAGACGCTGGTGATAATGTATGATCCCGCGGAGGAATACGTAAAGATTCCGGATCTCACTTGGCCAGTGAACACCATATCAATGGGATTCGGCATATTCTTCAACAGCGGATACCTTTACGACGAGAACCAGTTCTTCGGCATATATAGAAACATATATGTAGAGGACTTCAGGAACCACACGCTAACCCTGAACCTCTCCAGAATAGTTCTTTTCACGTCCACAGGTATCTGTTCAGCCGGTAGAGGTGTTGCCTGGGCTTCTAACACTACTTTTTCATCCGTCGCGGAGCGGGCAGGCAGGTACGACGTCATTAGTGTTGTTGAGCTAAATGGGGCTGTTGTAGCTATCGGAGATCTTACTTTCATGCAAGAGCCATACTGCTACGTGGAGGACAATTATAGGCTTGTGCAAAACCTAGCCTCCATGATGACCTCCGGGGTAAAATAAGCCGGGGCTGGCGTGAGCGAGGAGACGCTTCATAAGCCGTGCGCGCGCTGGCTTGGCGTATTCAAGGATTTCTTCGAGAAGAAGAATGATTGGAGATAAGGTCTGAAAAATCCTTAACAATATGTCCATTATAACTAAAGGCGGAGTGCTGCTGAACCGGTTTTTCGCAGCATCCTAGTTAGCGCTGCCAAGTCGTTAATCGAATGCGTTCTTAACCTGCAAAAGCATCATGATTAAACCAGTCTCCTCCGCCTTGGTAAGTTCACACTCAGGCGTAGGCTTACCAAAAGCGAGGGCCTTCTATGACCCTGAAGGCAAGGTTGAGAAGCTTATAGCCGAAAAGGTTCGCCTTAAAGAAAGCGAGAAAAAATGGATGATAATAGAGGGCGTAACCCAATCCAAATGGTATTGCAACACTGTTTCAGAATCTTGGGTCCACAGGGGTGAAATGGTGAGTGCTCATCGTTCTGTAAATCTTGCCTTGGAATACCTGATTAAAGCGCTTTTCGGTCTTAACAACCAGCTGCTGCCCTCCGAGAAATGGTTAGTGTACCGAGCCCAGCAGCTTAGCTGGCTGCCGGAAGGGTTTAACAAGATACTGGAGGAAGTGACGCTGGTAGGAAAGGTTAGCGCGCGCACTTTAACGGGCGCTGAAACATCTTGTACCGAAGCTTAAAAATCAGCTGTGGCTCAGGTTTTAACTGGAAGTTGTCGCTTAAAATTGGCTTGTATAAATACGGCATCAATCTTAGCGAGCTAAAAGCAATATTTGTTTTTTAGTGTTTTTGGCAAACAGGGCTTTTTATTGTTGTTACTGTGACGGTTAGTCGAAACAGCTTGGCTACGTCACGATTTCTTCAAGCCTGTTGTTCACAGCAGCGTGTTTAATCTCAAGCATCGGCAGGTCCATGGGGGTCTCTATTCTCTCCAACCCGTGCCCCCTTAGGAGGCTGAGGTATTTCAAAGTGAGCCGGCGCATCTCCGGGGAAGTCGGTCCGACGCATGGACACCCGGGTATTCTTGGGCTTACGTCGAAAACATAGAACTCCAGCCTTTTCTGCTCAGGATCCTCAGCATCATAGGCTATTGCTCCCTGAAGCGCGAAAAGCCCTATCATCCCCGGCGGATACTCTTTCTCACACACTCTCCTGAATTTTTCAGCAGCCTTGTAAACCAAGGGTTTTAGAGATTCTCTCATCGTCAACCCGTAGTGGCCAACCTCCTCGTTCTTAACGGGCACGTCTAGGGATAACTGTTCTTTAGCCGGGAGCCCCAGTATGCCGTGCAGGTTAGTCTGCTTCCTGTCGTCGAATCCAAGCAGGTCGAAATCGTCGAAAACGTCCTTCAACACCCATCCCTGAAAGTTAGCGTTAAACTTCTGCCCCAACACATACTCCTCTATCCTTGCTTTTCTCAATCCCTCCTCACTCACCACGTCTCTTCTAACAAGCTCCTCAGCCTTCCTATAGTATTCCTCCGGAGAGGAGGCGTAGAAGAACGCTCTTTCAAGCGGCTTCTTCTTCTGCTGAACCTTAACTATCGCCAGCCTGTCAATCTCCTCAGGCTTGCTGAACCTCCGCGGCATTCTTATACCAGCCTTCTCAAGAAGCCAATACTGATTCCTCTCCTCGCCCCGCTCCTCAGCCCTCAGAATCATCCTGTTGCCGTATATCGGAACCCTGAAGACCTTCTCAATATTGCCGTAGCCAACGTAGACTGAGAAAGACCTGTTCGGAATAAATATGGTGTTCAGGCTTCTCATTTTCTCCTGAACCTCCTCATCAACCATGTCTGAGAACCTATCAACCATTAACACGTGGTCGAAAAGATGCTTGCTATACTTCGCGTAGAGCTCCTCCCTCCCCCTCTGGCATACGACAAGCGTCTTGAAACCCATTGTTTTAGCTGAGACACCGACCTCCTCCGCTGAATGTGATCCCAAGACGCCGATGGTTATGCTGTCAGCATCGTATTCTGAAACAATCCTCCGAGCCTCTTCCACCCCGATAGTCATGCTGATCACTCAAAAGAGTTAACTCTAGAGTCATCCTAATATTTCTTTCAACCTATCCTGCTCAACGGCTTCCCTTATTTCAACGGCTATTCTCCTACCCGTAGTCATGGGTATGCCGTGCTTCAAGTATGCATAAGGGGAGCCATTCATGAAAACGTTTGTCCCAGCAACTATCCTGGCTGATATCTCGAAAACATAGAATTTCAAATCCGGTGTGACAACGGTTTCTAGGCAGAAAGGCCCGAATATGCCTGGTTCACAGATTTCTCTGGAGGCTTCAACCACACTCTGCCCCATTTTAAAGACCTCCGGCAGTAGGGACTCGCGCAGAAAAAGCGGGAAATTCCCGACTATAGTGTAGGTTGCCTCAATATTCTGCTGTAAGCCGGCGGGTATTCTTGATATCGCGTCAACGTTCGACTCGTATCTTTTGTCGAAGCCCATCAGCTCAAGCTCTCCGCGGATTACTGAGTAGAAATAGTGAATGTAGACGGGGATGCCAACCACGTACTCTTGGATAGAATAATCCTTTGAGCCCCCTATCTTCCGGTAAAACTCATCGCTGCTTCCAGCTAGGAAATACCCCTGACCACCTTTCGCACCTTGGAACTTAACTATGCAAAGCCTGTCTATCTCTTCCGGATGCTCATAGACTCTAGGCAGGTTTAAACCGGCTTTTTCAAGCCACTTCCTCTGTCTTTCCCTGTCGCTCTCCCATTGCAGGATTCGCCTGTTACCATAGTAGGGTACTCTCGTCTCCTCAACAGCCTCCACGCCTATGTAGGCTATGAGGGAAGCGTGGGGAACCAGGATCGCGTTCTCCTTCAAAAGCTCGTTCTCCGTGGTGTGGAAATCGCTGTAGGAGGGGATTTCAATTATTCTGTCTGCCACTCCGAAATGACGGTATATGAAGCTATGCTCCTTTTTACATACCGCTATCGTCCTAAAGCCCTCGTCCCTACCCCCCTTAAGAATCTGGAGTGCAGAGTGGCTTCCAATAGTTGCGATAGCGTATTTACTCTCCAACAGATGGCCCAAGTAGGCTTCCATGATAAAGTTTTTAAATCTTGCCTGGAGAAAACCGAGTTCCGCTATTTAGTATTCTTAAGCATGGTTAGAAATATACCGGTTGCGCCAAAAACATCCGTAAAGATTTAACTTTTCCACCCTCTAGAATAACTAACTTTTTAAAATCCTTTCAAAGGATTACCCTAGTTTTTTCGCCTTTGCAGTAGATTTATAAATAGGGAGTTTTCGTCCCACATGGCATAGGGTGCCGAAAGGGATAAGCCATGGAGTGGTTCCAGATAACGCCGATAGCCGGCTTGGCCGCCGTCGGCTTGGCTGGCTATCTGTACAGGTATGTCGCCAAGGAGGAGAGCGGTACTGAAAGGATGAGGGAGATTGCGAACGCTATAAAGGAGGGTGCGGAAGCATATCTTAAAAGGCAGAATTCGACGCTGGCTGTTTTCGCACTAGTGATGGCGACTGTTCTCGGGGTGCTCTACACTTTCTCCCAGGTGAACGCTTACTATGGTTTGAGCGTCGCTGCAGCCTATCTCCTTGGCTCGCTGTGCACAACCATCGCCGCCTACGTCGGCATGATGGCCGCTGTCGAGGCTAACGTTAGGACGGCCAACGCTGCTAAACAGGGTTTGAAGAAGGCTTTTCCAGTTGCGTTCTACGGCGGGGCTGTTATGGGACTGTTCGTCGTCGGCCTGGCTCTCCTCGGCATAAGCTTTCTCTTCTACCTTTACAACAGCGTCTTAGGCTGGAGTGCCTCAGACGCCTCCAACATTGTTCTAGGGTTCAGCTTCGGGGCCAGCGCCCTCGCGCTTTTCGCTAAGGCTGGTGGAGGAATATACACGAAGACGGCTGACATCAGTGCAGACCTCGTGGGGAAGGTTGAGCTGGGGATCCCTGAGGACGATCCTAGGAACCCGGCGGTGATTGCTGACAACGTCGGGGACAATGTCGGGGATGTTGCGGGAATGGGCGCTGACCTGGTTGACTCATACATAGCAAGCATCGTTGCCACCATGATCATCGGCTCAGAGCTGGGCGAAGGCGTGTTGACGACGCTTCCGCTGATGATAGCCGCCGTAGGGCTTTTCGCTTCGCTAATAGGTGTCTTCGTAGTCAAGCAGAGCATAAGGGGGAACCCTGGTGCAGCTCTTAATAGGGGTTCTTTCGCCACATGGCTGGTCTTCACAGTGTTCCTCCTAGTCGTAACGTATTTCTCGGGCTTAGAGGGTAACCGGTGGCTCGGGGTCTTCCTTCCAACGGCTGCGGGTTTAACAGCCGGGGTAATCATCGGAATCACGTCGGATTACTTCACCTCTATAGATAGGATGCCTGCTCAGAAGGTGGCTCAGGCTTCGACAACCGGGGCTGCGATAAACATACTCACAGGCTTCTCCTACGGGATAATCAGCATAGTCCCCCCTGTAATCGGCATCTGCGCCGCTACTCTCGCAGCCTGGTATCTCGCCGAGGCCTTCGGCGTAAGCCCGTTCTACGGGATCGCGATATCTGCTGTTGGAATGCTTGCGACAGTAGGCATGACTATTGCGGCTGACGCCTATGGGCCTGTTTCAGACAACGCGAAGGGCATTGCTGAGCAATCCGGCTTGGGGGAGGAGGTTATTGAGATTGCTGACAGGCTTGACGCTGCTGGGAACACTACGAAGGCCATCACAAAGGGCTTCGCAATAGGTGCCGCTGCGCTTACTGTTCTGGCGCTTTTCGCAGCCTACGCTCACCTAGTCGATATTGAAACGCTTGACCTGATGAAGCCGGGGGTTGTCGCCGGGGTTTTCCTCGGCGGAATGATGCCTCCGCTGCTCTCAGCCCTTCTAATCCTTGCTGTGGGGAGAAACGCTGAGAGGATGGTTGAGGAGGTTAGGCGCCAGTTTAAGGAGATTCCTGGTCTGATGGAGGGGAGGGCGAAGCCTGATTACGCTAAGTGCGTAGATATTGCTACGAGGGGCGCGATAAGGGAGCTCATGCTGCCATGCTCCTTAGCGATAGTAGTTCCGGTTTTAACCATGGTGCTTCTGGGGAAGGAGGCGCTCGCAGGCTTCCTAGCGGGAAGCATCGTTACAGGAATAATCTTCGCTCTTTTCATGGCGAACGCCGGAGGACTCTGGGACAACGCTAAGAAATACATAGAGTCTGGTGCGCACGGTGGAAAGGGCTCGGAAGCACACAAAGCAGCAGTTACAGGGGACACTGTCGGGGACCCGTTCAAGGACACCGCGGGTCCCTCGTTGAACACGATGATCACGGTCATGTCGCTGGTTGCTGAGGTTTTCGCTCCGCTGATACTCCTATTGCTTCCCTGAAAATTTTAACGTAGCAGGCGTTTACTTCCTTCGGTTCTAAAATGGGGTTTTGGAGGAATTTGAGTAGGTAGGATGGGCAATGTTTGCTTGAGTATGTTGGCGATGGGCTGCTAGGAAGCTTAGGAATATGGAGTGTATACTGGTTCTACAAAGTTTTCACCAAGTGCCGGAAGGCCTCGGTTTTAGGGATTCGGTTATATAAATCTTCCGTTGGTAAATTTAGCGCGCGTGCCGGAGCGCCCATAATGGATGATGAGGAGAAGAGCGGCAAAGGACAAGGCGGAC
>JBNAVT010000040.1:7187-12738 GCA_049700215.1 Thermoproteota archaeon | reverse complement strand
CTTTCGGCGCAACCATCAACATCAGGGTCGACGTTTGGGAGGCTTATTCGAATCTGAGAAAAAGGGTTGGGATGCTTGAGGAGAACAATGAGACTCTAACAAGTCTTGCCCAGGAATTGTCCCTGAGGGTTACGGAGCTTAACAGCAGTCTGGCTGAGATTAACGCTTTAAACAGGGTTTTGGAGGAAAGGTGGCTCAACGCATTCAACCAGGCTCAGTCTCTCAACAATACCTTAGCCATAGCTAGGAGTGAGATAGAGGCTTTAAGAAGCGAGAACAATTTGCTGAGAATCGTCTGCATAATCCTCGCCTCCATAGTTATATTCACTCTCCTCATAGCCATAGGGCTCAGCAGGCTTAGAAAGGCTCAGAGGAGGGAAGCCGGGGAATGATGAGGAGAATAGCAAGCATCCTTCTGATTCTTATTCTCCTCGCCACCGAGCATGCAAGCATTCCTGTAAACGTTGCTGAAACCGAGGATCATCAGCCCACTATTGTTGAGCTGGACACGCTCATAAGGGAAATTGAACTAGGCATCCCGCCTGAAGGCCCTCTTAGCGACAGAGAGTTTCTAATGCCGGAGGGTGTTTCCATCGACGACGTTAAGAATCTTTGGCGTTGCGCAGCGCCCTTCGTAAGCCATGGCGCGGATGACAACGATATTCGCAACGCTTTCACAAGCCTCATGGAGACAGTTAAGCTCCCGGACGCGGTAAGAATCGGTAACGAGAGCTTCCCCATTAGGTATGATAAGGCTTACGTTGAGAGGAACGGCTTCGGGCAGGTTCTAATCCATATTCCTATTGATGCCCCTCTTTTCCGCATGCTTCCAGCCTGGTTCCATGTTTACTCCAGGGCGATAGGCGGTAAGCAGCGCCTCGTCT
Source organism: Thermoproteota archaeon (assembly GCA_049700215.1). Lineage (GTDB taxonomy): Archaea > Thermoproteota > EX4484-205 > EX4484-205 > JAAOZP01 > JAAOZP01. The sequence continues at coordinate 11,854 of JBNAVT010000040.1, read as the reverse complement.
ACAACGTTACTGAGACACGGTGGTATAGGGTTAGGAGGAGGATAGAAGGATTATACAACATAACTTACCTCGACCTTGAAACAGGCGAGACGCATAGCGTCCTCTCGAGCCTAAGCCTCGGAGTGTACCCTGAGTTCGGGGTTGCCGGCGGGCCTGCTCAGCCCTCCTTCCCACCCTACTTGCTCAAATATTTTCCGGGCTACGCGAACCTGACGACGATACCTCCTGGAACGATGATAGGCTTCTCAAGGGCAACGCCCTCGTTCCTTGTTGCTGTCCCAGGACACTACGAGGATGTTGATGTTCTCATCCCAGAGCACGAGGAGAAGTTTAGAGTACTGTTTCCAGCTTACGATCCTGTTTGGCTAACAGGCTGGCTTGTCGAGACAAGCATCTCATCCAGCAACGTTGAAACAGGCGATATTCTTGAGGTCAGCTACGTCGCAACCCCGATAGACATCGACCCTGAGGAGCAGCCTCTCAACGCTACGCTAACCCTGCTCTGCCCAGAGGGTTTAGAGCCGTTAGACGATCCTCAACGAGTACTCGACAACGCTCAAACCCACGGAGTGTTCAAGCTGAAAGCCGTCGCGCCGGGAACCTACCTCTTAACGCTTAAGCTGGATGGGAACGCTTTCTTCCCAGGCTGGCCTCCGCCTGACGAGCTTGCTTACACTGTCAACGTTGTTGGCCCAGCTTCGCCCAAGGTAGAGGTCAGCCTTGAGGGAGGAACACCATTCTTCAAGCATGTTAACATTACGGTTAGGCTTGAGAACAAGGGTGCCGGAGAAGCCATTAACATTGTTTTGGAGTTCTTCGGAGACGTTGAGCCCCTGAGCATAAGCGTTGGAAGCATCCCGGCGTGGGAAACCTGGACTAAGATGGTTACACTTAGGTTGAAGTCGGAAGTTGCGAGCATAAGGGCTAGGGCAACTTTCTTCGACTCCTCCGGGAACAAGTATGTTTCAGAAGGCTTTGCGATGGTTGTTTCACCAGCCTATGTCGTGCCAGAGCACTTCGAAGAGTATACTCTTAGAGTCCCTGAGCACTTTGAGAAGAGGAGGGTATTCGTCCCAGGCTACGAGGGCTACACCCACGTCAAGATATACCATCCCTACACGGCCTTCGAAATCCCCGGGAGCTTCACGATAAGCTTCCAAGGCATCATACTTGAGGCTGAGGGAGTAAAAGTCTACACATCCTTCCTACCAATAGCGGACGAGGGCTTCGAGCTCAGAGTAATACCAAAGGAACTTACCCTAAACATCTATGGCGACGTTCTCGTAGGCCCCCTGATCCCTGTTCAAGGATTGCAGACAACCGTCCCAGTCAAATACATGGTGGTTAGCGTGGAGCCTGCTTTCGAAGAAACCATGGTTAGGGAGGACGAGGCGAAGAGCATGTTCAACTCCACTGGCTGCGGGGAATTAACTGCTCCAGAGGGCTACGAGGTCGTCTTGGCTTCGAAGCGTGTGGTAAGGAAGCAGGTCTGGGTTGACTCTGAAACATACAGGAGGCTTCAGCAGGAGGGCTTCGGGAGAATAAGGGATGGATGCTACTGGTATGAGGATGGAAACAGGGAGGAGTGGCCCTCCTCAGACGCGGTATGCGAAGCAACGCCATTGGAAAGAGAATTCTACGCTAACAGCATTACCTTGGTCTACCATCCTCTCCAAGAGACTCCTCTGGAAACCTCGCTGGTAAGGGGGCTCTGGCTGAGAAACTACGCTACCCAGGATATCGAATACACTGTTACCGTTGAGCCCGTCACCCTGCCTCCGGGGAAGCCTGAGAGTGCTACGCTGAGAGCGGAGAAGGCTAGTTGCGAGGAGCTCAGCATCATCCTTTTCACTAACACAACGTTCTGGGTTAGGCTTCGCAAGGGTGAAAGGCTTGTCGCAGAGCTCTTCATGCCGAGGCTTCTAAGCCTCCCACTCCCGTTTTCCCTCCAGTGGTGGCGTGGCTTCACCCTAGGCCTCATCAACAGGAGCGAGAGGATAATGGTGAACATCATGATGCTGAGCACGGTTGCAATGGTTCCGAGGGAGCTCATGCCAGTCATAGCAGTAGCCTTAGGTGCACTCAAGGCATACCAGGTCTACAACCAGAGGGGCGAGGTCTTCAACGCGACAACTGCGCTGGGAAACCTGACGGCAATGGGGCTAATATACCGCGAAATGGCTGAAGGCTACAGGCTCCAGGGCAAGCATGGCTTCGCAGCCGTGTGCGACGAGCTTTCCCAAACATTCCTTGACAATGCTAAGGAGGTTGCTATCGACCTCGGGCTGAGGTTAGTCATGGACGTTACGCTAGAGGACTTTAAGGTGGCGTTGGGCTGGAGGAAAGCGAGCGAGTTCCAGCAGGGCTACGCTGCTGGGAAAATAGTGGGCGCGATGGTTGAGGCAGTATCCTACGCGGCAACCTACGCAACGATCTACCACGAGCTTTCAACAGCCACGGACATGCTCACCGCAGCAGGGAAAGCAGGCCAGCTCTCCGCAACCACAGTGTTGAAAAGGTTTGGGCAGGGGCTCTACGCCTGGATAACCCCGGCAATATGGGATCTTGCGGAAACAGGGATGAAAGCAGGGGCATGGCTTAAGGGCAGGCTCACCCTGCCTGATATCTCAAAGCTCATCCTGGCAGACCGTTTCAGCAAGGACTTCGGGGAAACCGTTGGAAAAGCGTTTCAGAGCCTCCCTGACGGAGGGGAGCCTGAGGACATTGCGAAAAAGGTTTCGGATATTGTTGACAGAGTCACGGCAGACAATGATGTTCCTGAAAGCGTTGGGTTAAGAATACTTGACATTCTGAGCAGGATCAGCGGGGAGTACGTCGGCGAGAAAGACTGGGGGGAGAAGGCTTACCAGACCGCGGAAACAATGGTTGAAGCATGGAAGAGGGTTAGCGAGCTTGAAGCGTGGAAGAAGGGGGGCGAGCTTGGAAGGCTGCTGGTAGACTGGCTTGAAAGCTTGGAGGGGAAGAAGCTTGGTGAAGCCCTTGACGCGCTGCAAAAATTCGGAAGCCTAGGCGACGAGGAGCTTAACAACATTGGTGGAGCACTAGCCAAGGTTGGGTTCTCCGAAAACGGGCTTAAACTGTTTGATACTTACTTTAAGACTATTGTGCTAGAGCAGCATGGCAAAAATATAGCTAATGCGTTAGTTGAGGCCGTTTCAAAGAATTCGGAGGTTCTTGAGGCGTGGAGCAACGCGATCGAGAAAGGGTTAAAGATACTTGTCGACGTAAGTACCCGTGGTGAGGGCGATCTTAATATAGAGGGAAGGATCGGGACAGGCAGAGGACAAATCCTTCCGGGCTATTACTGGATTCAAGTAATTAGTGAGGATTCAGGAAACGAGGTGAACGAGGGGCTTAGGAACATTGGACCTCCGGAGGGTGCTATAGGCCTCTTACACTTTGAAGGAGTAAAAGGTGGCGATAAATACATTCTTATTCTTGAGAGTGTTACGGTAGAGAACTTCCTTGATCGTGTTAAGGTCGAGTATACTGATGTTGCCGATAAACTAAGGAAGGGGACAGTTGGCGACTGGCTGAAAGATGTGTATGGGCTCTCGGGGGCGTCATTTGTAAGAGATGGCGACAGCATTTACTTGATGATAGATGGAGAGAGGATCGCCAGGGTGGATGCAGTTCTGGCAGGAAGCGGTAGTAGAATCTACCTCGAGTTTAGGATCGCTGAACCAGATGGCAGGGAACACATTTTCCACATTGGATGGAGGGATGGTGAGGCGACTATCGATGTCATATTGGGGAAGCATCACTGTCCTGTTATGGAATTCGCCCAGAAGGTGGTAAGAGATAGTGGAGGAGATGTGGTTGCAAGGCTACTGTACATAAAGTATCTGGAAACCACGGAAGCCGGATATAGAGAAGCAAATACCAATTTCCTCGTTAGCAGGGAAGAATTTGGCTGGGGGTCGTCCAAATGGAGTTTCTCAAATATCTTCACAACCGGCGAAGGAATTATAAACATCAAAACGGATTCAGCTTGGCTCGAAGGTCCTCTCAAGGATATTTTCGGTGAGGAGGTGTTAAGGAAGTTGGAAAGCGTTGGTGTTAGAGTTGCACTGGTATATCAGCATGAGGGCAAAACTGCGCTCAAATTCGCTAAGCCATCAGACCTCAGTGTCCGTGACCTCCCAGAAGGCTCCAATGCTATTGGTTTTCTTGTGTTGAGAATGGATAAAGAGCTACCGATGACGATTGGGGGAGTTGAGATCGATTTCAGCGAAAGCTTGGTGGAGAAGACTCAGATAACCTACTCGAGGGATTTGACTATAACCAAGGGCTCTTACAGCAGGACTCTGCAGGCTGATGTTATATTTACCTCACCCGAAGGTATCTTGATCATGAAGACAGGATTCGGAAACCTCGAAATCCTCCGCAAATTCTGGTATGATTCAGACATGAAATCAGTAGTCTATGGGGACTTTGTGAGGATGGGGGATGTTGAAGCTGCGATCAATGATGTAATCAGATTCGAGATTCTAGCTAATGTTCCTTGCTTGGGTGACATGGCCCTTATTCAGTATACGAAGGATGGAGAAACATACAATATGGTCGGAGGATTAACGAAGGAGCTTCCTGAGACTTTTACGGGGATTCGCTCGAGAGCTACCTCTCATGCATGGCTCATCGCGAAC
>JBNAVT010000040.1:0-7087 GCA_049700215.1 Thermoproteota archaeon | reverse complement strand
GACTTTTACGGGGATTCGCTCGAGAGCTACCTCTCATGCATGGCTCATCGCGAACTATTTGAAATACGAGTTGGATAAGGGCTATACTGAAGGATGGAGGGTCGATGATGTAGAAGTGAACTATAAGGATATGAGGTTCGATGTTGTAGCCACTAGACTGGATGAAAGAAAGGCAATTATGGAGTTCAAGACGATCTTCGAACCCAATGACGCAGATGATTTGATTAAGCAGGCTGGCAATTATCTTAACGTCTGTACTGAAGAGGATTCAGGATTCGCTGAACTCATATACGTCTTCCAAGTTGATCAAAATGGGGAGATTCCTAAGAAGGATGTGAAAACTTTATACAATACTCTTAATGAGTTCTTAACAACAGGTAAGTTGAGGTTGAGGGACAGTACGGTAATACTGGACATGAGTCCTGAGGAGGCCAGCAGAATATTGAGGATACTCACCTATACGGGTGGATATGTACCATGACTGAACGTATTTTCAAAATAAGGAGGCCTGAGGATGCGTTGCTAGAGGTCGAGAAAGAGTTCAAGGAACTGGGAAATATCAGGCCCATAATCGGCGTGCAATACATGCTTCATAAAGGCTTAAAGTATATTCCGACGATCATCATGATGGCTTGTGATGCGGAAGTAGGCTCCTATGGAGACACTAAGATGGAGGTCAGCAGAGAGCATGAGGAGCTTGTGCTGAAACTGTTCTTGGAGCTGGAGGGAAAAGTTAATGTCAGGATGGAGAAAATAATTGGCGATGGAACAGAGGGTGCTGTTTGGCCCTGTGAAATCCTTGATATGAAGGAGGTTAGGGATGAGGCTATGCTTCTCGCAACCTCAGACGAGATACTCCTCTCCACGGATACCATTAGGGACTACTGGATAATGAGGAGAAATATTGAAGTGGAGATTCACCGAAGCCTGACGCGCAGAGAGAAGAAAAAGTTACAACCGGAGGAGATAAGAAGAGAAATGGAGATTGTGAACAACTATCTGAGGAAATGGGGGAACTTTTTTCTTAAGGCGATGGAAATTCATAGAAAGTATCCGGATGTCAGGTTCTGGTTCTACGTGACTGGCGAGTAACCATGGTTTCCGAAAGTGGTCATGAGGCTTATGCTGAATACGGTTTTTTAATAATCATCATTCATGCAGGTGAGGCATAGCATGAACTTCGACACGGAAATCACTATGAATGTATCCCCTGAAGCCAAGAGGGAATGGAAGAAGTTGGACTATGTGAGCCCCGTAATCGGCGTGCAATACATGCTTCATAAAGGCTTAAAGTATATTCCGACGATCATCATGATGGCTTGTGATGCGGAAGTAGGCTCCTATGGAGACACTAAGATGGAGGTCAGCAGAGAGCATGAGGAGCTTGTGCTGAAACTGTTCTTGGAGCTGGAGGGAAAAGTTAATGTCAGGATGGAGAAAATAATTGGCGATGGAACAGAGGGTGCTGTTTGGCCCTGTGAAATCCTTGATATGAAGGAGGTTAGGGATGAGGCTATGCTTCTCGCAACCTCAGACGAGATACTTCTCTCCACGGATAATCCAGATGATCGCCAAACGGTGGTTAGGGAGATTGAGGCTGAGAAAGGCGTGTTGACCGAGGAGAACATTAAGAAAAGGATGGAGATTGTGAACAACTATCTGAGGAAATGGGGGAACTTTTTTCTTAAGGCGATGGAAATTCATAGAAAGTATCCGGATGTCAGGTTCAGATTCCGCGTGACGGAGGGAGAGTAAACCCCGGCCTTCCAAATTCAGTTTTTCAACCTTTTCCTTAATTAGGGTGACAAATGCATAATCAGATCTAGATCTACCAAGCGCGCGCTAACACAATAACAAGATAAGATTGTTCATCGGAAACGACATTACTGGAGATGGGGCAAAGAAATACGTGAAGCATGCTATAGAGTTATACGAGCAGCTTGAAAAAGAGGGACTTAACGTGCCGCTGGAAATCTATATTAAAGGGGAGCTTAAGAGTCTAGATGAGGTTAAGCAGATGGTTGGTGGATAAGGGAAATGGGAGAGTACTTCCTCACCGTCTGTTATAAACGGGGAAAGGCGCTAGAAAGGGAGAAGGAGTTACACGCTATTGCTATGCGACCTGCATATGTTATGGACGAGCGTTTCGGTACTGATGAATTTGAAGTTCTGTGGCGGAAGGGGCTTAGACACATGTCGACTATCTTAGCTACTGCATACGACCTCAAGTTTTCGAAGCGAGAGGGGATGAAGGAAGTGTATGAGAAACTAAGGCGGAAGGTGAAGGTTTGGGTAAGGAGTGGAAATCCCTGGGGCTTCAGCAACTATGTTGTGACGAGAGTATTCTGGCCGTGTGAGATATTGGATTTGAAGGAAGTTCAGGATGAGATAAAAGTGCTTACCAGTGGACCCCTCTTGTCTATGGATAACCCAGAGGACAGGAGGCTAGTGGAGCAAGCCACTAAACGACCGAGCAAAGAATTAATTGACAGAAATATGGATGAACTTAACATATGCGCAAATAGCACTGTGGATTTCTTGACCAAATCGGCTGAATTCCACCACAAGTATCCTAAGTTTAGATTCTGGTTCTACGTGGAGTTTGACTAGCCTGATATAGAATTAACAATATAACAAAAAATAAAAATAGGGATAAGACTAAGCTTCCTTTACTCCTTCCAATGCCTCGCGCAAACCCTTGTAACGATTACGAACAGTGACCTCAGTCACGTTCGACGCTTCAGCAATCTGCTTCTGAGTGAACAACTGTAAACCAAGTCTCTGGGTTGCGAGGTACATCGCAGCTGCGACCATCCCAAGTGGGTCTTTGCCAGCCGTGATCTTTTTATCTTTTGCTTCTTTTAAAATTTTCAATGTTTCTTTTTCTACTTCTGGTCCGACTTTGAGTTTGCTGGCGACTTTTTCGACGTATATTGCTGGGTCGCTTAGTGGCATTTTGCTTTCGAGTGATCTGATTAGTAGTCTGTAGCTTCTTGCTACTTCTTTTCTTTTTAGTCCTGAAGCGTTTGCTACTTCTTTGAGTGTTCTGGGGATTCCGCTGTCTCTGCATGCTGCGTATAGTGCTGCTGCTGCGAGGCTGTTTATTGGTCTTCCTCTTACTAGTCCTCTTTCGAGTGCGTCGCGGTAGATTTGGACTGCTCTCACGTATGTTGCCTTGGGTGCTTTAAGCTGGTCTGCTATTTGGGAGACTACTTTGCTTGCTACTTGTAGGTTTCTCTCTGCTGAGTTGTATGCTCTGTTTCTCTGTTGCCATAGTCTGAGTTTTTGTGCTTCGGCCATTGCTTTCTCGGAGAGTACTTTGCCGGTTGCGTCTTTGATTCCTGTTTCGAGTGTTGTTGATAGTCCGTAGTCGTATATTGCTGTTGAGAGGGGGCTTCCGACTCTGTCTCTTTTTTCAGACTCTTCGTCTCCGAATTCTCTCCATTCTTTAGTCTCGTCGAGAAGTCTTTGCACGAGTACGAAGCCGCATTCTGAGCAGTAGATTTCGCCTGACCTTTTATCCTCTACTATTTTCTTCGAGCCGCACTGGGGGCATGCCCATCTCTGCAGCTCGTCTGATGGGAGGCTCATCTCTCAAACCTCCTGCGGAAAAGCTTAAAAGTAGGTGTCATTTTCACTCAACTCTCCCATACTGCTATTTAAACTTTTCGCTTTTTAGCCTGGTGGCTCAACCCCGCTTCTTCCCGTTTCCTCAGCCGCATAAACCCTGGTTTTCTTTGTCCCTCGGCGGTTGAAAACCGTTTTTAAGTGGTTTAGAGCATTGTTTGCAACAGGGTGAGCGTTCCCACCGTTTCCCGGATGACGATGAGGATTTCTGCAGGGTTGACGGTTAGTGCATGCTGCCGTGTAGACGAGAATGCTGAACCATAGATGGAAACCGCCTATTCTGGCCAGAAGCCAACTGTCAGGAGCATCGTATTCGTAATTAGGATTCATCATTTTTAGAGGCTTGACAGCCGTTTTTCAAAACAGCTCTGAAAATGCGAGTGGATTAGTTGCCTACTTCAGCGTGCGCCATGTTTAGGCAGGATTCTCCGGGTCAGCATTATGACGGCGAGGAAGATGATTATCAGCGTCAGGATCCCGGTGATTGTTTCCCAAGGTTTCTTAGCCTCGACTCTCAGCACGTATGTGGCGGTCTTAGTCAGACTGCCGCCTTGCCCAATTATGCTTATCACGTAGGTTCCAGCCGGCATATTGCCGTCAACCTTTATTTTCAGGCTGCTCGTAAACGGGGGGCTTTGTTCATCAGGGGTGAAGAAAACGTGAACCCCGTCGGGGATACCGGGTGCGACAAGGGATACGGTTAGGGGTGAGCCGCTTAACAGTGATACGTTAACGGTCGCCGTCAATGCTTCTCCAGCTTGGACGGTTCCGTTTCCAGGGACAATCGTAATCGTGAAGTCGAAGGCTTCCAGGCTCGCTGTCTCGGAAACAGGAGAATTCATGGTTACGAAGGCCTTTTTGCTCGAGCCCGTGTACGAGCCCTCTCCCAATCCAGTCCAGCCGACGAATTTAAACCCCATTGCCGGCGTAACATTTATCTCAAGCAGGGATCCTGCGCGATACCATCCTGAGCCAGGGTAAACCGAGCCTCCGCCACTCGGGTTGGCAAGCATCGTCAAAAAGTATTCGGCATGATAGGTTGCGGATACGAAGCCTCCTCCCAACGGGACCTTTATCGAACCATTTGGATAAGGCGAGAGACCGTTAGTTGAAGACCAAGCATATCGTTTCCCGTTTCCAGCCTCCACAATATTCGCCCACTTGAAAGTATGCGTTGAATTCACTTCCCACGTGAAGCTCTTGGGAAGATCGCTGTAAGTATAGCTTTCCTCGTCAACTATTAGAACAGTATTCGAAGCATCATTGTCGAGGCCGTCTGCAAGGAAAGTGACTGTTGCAGTAAGAGGTTGAGGAGGATATGGAGAAGAGATTTTCAAGTAGAAGGTGTGAAGAACATCTGCCACAAGGTTTACAGCCAGGTTAATGGATTCTCCACACCTGTTTCTGAAAACAGGATTGCTCCAATCATAATTCCTATCCATCCATGCGCACGTAAGACCGTCGTCGACGTCGAAAGTCGTGTCGAAGGCAAGCCTCAGGGTAGCGTTGTAGGCTGAAACCGTGTCCAGAGTACCGTCGAAAACCAGGAAAACGTTAAACTCGCTGTTGTAGCTGCTGGTCTTCCGGTTCACGTAGTCCTCGTAATCACTATGGTGCTCCTCAACACCCCAGTCGGTTGAAGACCCCATCACGTGAGCGAAAACAGCCATGTCTGAAATATAGTGGGTCATGGCTCCAAGCCTTTTAACAGCCCCGGAAACATCCCCGGAAAGGTATAGGGAAACCGCTGATTCAAACTCCTCCTGAGCCCGTTTAGCTGAAGAATCATCCTGCAACGAGCAATCAGCACGATAATAAACATGGTGCATCCTAGTGTCACCTATACCATCCGGAGCCCTACTGTTGTCCGGGAGCTCAGTCCCATACAGATATGTTACGAGATTGCTTGCGATGAAGCTCTTCTCCCCATCCGGCAGCCAGTCTAAAGCGTGTTGAGCAATCCAGTCGTGAGTCCCATACTTAGGGCTTGAAGGATCCTCGCTATAGCCCCCGTTGCTCCATCCGTAACTAGACCCGGCAAGACTCGATGCAAGCAAAACAAATAATACGATGAGGCTGAAAACCCTAGAGATATCCCTTCTCACGAAGCTTCTAGACTATAACAACCTATTTAAATTTCACACATACTTTTTTTACTTTATAGTAAAAAAGAATTAGATGCACTAGCGCGCACTAAAGCGACAATGTTACCTAATTCGCGCAAATCGGTTGTTGAGGCAACCACCATTAGGTTCTTCTTTCGGTAGAATTCTGACAGTTTTGCAACTCTCTGAGCCTGAGTGCTACAGGATTTTAAGTATAAAACTTTGTAGCCTCTGCCATCTTCTCCGCCGCCATGTATTCTCCTTCAGCCACAATTATTCTCGACGTCAAGATTCCAGGCACGCACACTAGAGGTCAGTAGCGACACAGAACTGGGGGGCATCGGAAGAGATAAGGTTGCTACCATCATAGAAGACAGAGGAATTCCAGAGATAGAGAAGCAGCAGCGCGCGGAAGAAGGAAATAGCAACGGATGTTTAACTGAATAAAGATGGTAAAAAAATCAGTGCCACTAGCGCGCGCTACTACATCTGGATCATGCATTCTGTAAATAAAATTTAAAATTTGAGTTAGATAGGATTTCTCACTGGATGCGTCTAAACTCTATAATCTTCTCCCTCTGCCTGAAGCAGATTTCAAACCTGTCGAACACTCCTTCTCTTCCAAGAATGTACGGGATGTCCTCTACAAGGGCTATAACAATCTTCGCGTTGAAAACTAGTTCTCCAATCCTCATCCTTACATCTTTCACCACTATCGGAACCTTAGCACCTCCGACGCCTCTTATCTCCCCGATTTCCTCTTCCTCGACCATGATTCCAAAGGCTTTGAGAAAAGAGGCGGGGAGGATGCTGATGTCCGCCCCGGAATCTATGTAGGCTAAGAGTGTTATCCATCCGTCTTGGGTTTCCACTTCGAGCTCCGCAATAGGCCTGTAGATTTCTCCGAATAAGCTTGATTTCTCCCTCTGGTAGGGAAACTTCATTTCCAAGTCAAAACCAGCGTTTCTTCCCTTGGAACGTATGCGAGCACGGGTTTTTTATTTGGAAACTTCTCCTTGGCTTTCCTGTAAGCCTCCATGGCACTATCTCCACTGGCAACAACCCTTCTCCCTATTAAGGCGACATGCTTCCCCCTGAGGCATCTGAGTTCCTCAGGGAAGGATGCGAAGTAATTCAGTTCTTCGCTCATCATGCTCCATATGGTTAATTGAGCAGCGTCTTATAAATACTTCCCTTGGAATCCCTTTAATTAGCTATTTTAATCGACTGAAAATGCACGCGCTAGACTAAAGGCACCGTCAAGGAGATCAGAGAGGAGTAGCAGGGAGTGGTTACGGTAAGCTATGTTGACAGCAAAGAAAGAGTCTTCGAACACAGGATAAAGCCGGCGGATG
>JBNAVT010000039.1:0-13580 GCA_049700215.1 Thermoproteota archaeon | reverse complement strand
TCCGCATCGTTTTTCAAAAGCTTATATCCGCTTGTTTAAGCGAGGAGTTTGAGGCTGTTGCCATGGGCCTCGTGAAAGGAAATATCGCGGGGGAAACTCGTCTCAGCCCATTGCTCGTCATCTTTGCTTACAACATACTGTTCATGGCTGCCTCCGGGCTTTTAGTACCAGGGACTCCCCTATACCTCTCTGCAAACGGGTTTGACGGGGGTTCCATCAACCTGCTACTGTCTTCCATAGCGGTGTCAAGCCTCATAGGGCAGGTAACATGGGGATACTTGTCGGACAGGGCTATGAACAGGTTGTTTTTCCTGAAGCTCGGGACCGCGGGCTACGCGCTCGGATACCTTTCTATGGTTTTGCTAAAGAACAGGCTTGTTCTTGCAGTCCTCCTCGTTACAACGAGCTTTGTTGGTTCAGCATCCTACCCGGCTGCAATGGCACTCTTGTCAGAAGTCTCCTCGACAAAGAATCGCGGCAGGTCGATGGGTGTTTTTTGGTCAGCCGCCTCCCTTGGTTGGGCTGTTTCAGTCGCGTTCACAGGGTTCATTATAAACGAGTTGGGTGGAGGATACTTTTTCGGTCTTTGCTCACTCCTCTATTTCGCCTCGCTCACCCTCGTTCACCTGTTTTTAAAGGTTGGAGACAGCCGTGCCTCAGGTGTGAAGAAGAAAGGTGGGGGGTTTTCTCCAGCCTCAATCCTCAGCCTAGGAACCCCCTTTCTAGCGTTTATCTCCGGAGGCGTTATCTTCTTCATGGCCGATTTCGCTAAAAACGTGTATGTGCCGATGTTCTATGCTTTCGAGCTGGGCCTCGGCATGATAACGGCCACGCTGCTGCTGAGCCTCACCAGCTGGCTTGAGATACCGATCAACGTGTTCTTCGGACACCTCTCGGATAGGCTTGGGCGTAAAACCATCGTTCTGGTTGCCTACGTGCTCTGCGGGGCCTACATGTTCATAAATTCCATGACCACCGGTTTTGAGGGGGCTCTGCTCGCCATGGCTCTCTACGGCTTTGTCTGGGGTGCTTTCTCAGGAGCCAGTTCAGCACTAGCCTCTGAACTCGTCGGTGAAGATAAAAGGGGTTTTGCCCTAGGTCTTTTCAACTCCTCCTGGAACATAGCGAGCATGCTTGCTCCAATGTCGATCGGCATGCTTAGCCAAGCCTATGGCTACCGGTTTATGTTCAGTACAATGGGTGTCTTAATGTTCCTAGCGTGCCTCATCATCGTCGCCGGGATAAGGAGGAGGGCTTAACAGCCTCAGGGTTTTTTCAACTCCTCCAGCCTCCGTTTAACCAGTTCAGCCAAATGGTCCACGATGGTTTCTACCGCTTCCCTCCCGAGCTGCGGGGAGGAGACCACCCTAATGTCCTCCTTCCACTCCCACACTGGGCTTTCACGATAATAGTTGTATGGCGCATTTGGGTAGGTGTGCACCTTAACACTCCCGGGCTTAAATTCTTCAAGCGCTGTAAGCTGGGGAAACATGTACCAGAACATGGAGGTCTCCCATTTGCCAGCGTGGTCTGCAGGCACTTCCCCGTTAACCTCGACACCCTCGTATTCGGGTTGAACCATGACGCAAACGTCTGGATGGCACCTGTTGAAATCCTCAGCCACCCCTTTAAGGCAATCTACTTGGCAGGGACCATAGTGCCCTGTAACGACCAGTATCAATTTCGCCCCAACCTTCCTGAGTTGCTCGAAAAGCTCCCAGAAGAGGGTTCGAATCAACCCGTCGCTGAAAGTCAGGGTTCCCACATACGTTGAAAAACCGGGTCTCCCCCAATAGTTGGGGGGAAGAACCACTCCTCCCCCAAGCTTCTCAGCTACTCGCAGACATATGCCGTAGGCTTTTAACGCGTCTTGCCCCAATGGGAGATGGTCGCCATGCCACTCGAGAAGCCCTGTCGGAACTATGAAGACAGGCATTTTTTCAACCGCCTCAAGAAACTCTTTAGGAGTCATTTCCTCATACTTGATTTTCATACTTATTGTTTTTACAGCATTCTAATTAAATTTTAAGCGCGCGAGCACTGCCCGTAAGCCCTTTCCATCATGACGAGGCCAGTCCTTATCATTCGGGCTCCGCCCGTTAGGCGAAAAATCCCTTCGGCATGCTTCCTCGTTGTCGAGTGAGAAGTCGGATGCTACGTTAATTAAGTTGAGCCGGGGCAGTGGAGTATGTGGTTCAGGGACGAGGAGCCTTCTTTTCATCCTTAAAATTAATAATGAGATAGCTTTAAATAAATCCTCGCCGATTCGCACAGCAAGGGTGAGGAGAATGGGGGATGGGAAGGTGAAGTGTGGCGTTGTAGGGTGTGGAGTCATCGCCAACGAAGCCTATCTTCCAATGATAGTTGAGAAGGGCGAGCTAGTGGCCACGTGCGACAGGATTAAGGAGAGGGCTAGGAGAAGCATGGAGCTATGGGGTGCTAAAGAATATTATACGGATGTCGACGAGATGCTGAAGAAATCTGATGTTGAAGCTGTTTTCATACTGTCAGGCATGGGTATGCATGCGGACCAGGCTGCGAAGGCTGCTAGGGCTGGGAAACATGTCTTGGTTCAGAAACCATTGGCTACGAACATGAGGGATGCGCGGAAGGTTTTTACCGCGGTTAAGAAAGCAGGTGTCAAGGCGCTTGTGGAGCCGAACGTACAGATGAGCCCCCTCTACCTAAGGGCTAAAAGCATACTGGAGGAGGGAACCATAGGGGAAATCTACTGGTTTAGAGCGGGGCTGGGCAGGGGAGCGCCGACCTGGGGGGAGGAGACTTTCTTCACCAGGCAAGCAGGTGGCCCTCTTTTTGACCTCGGCGTATACCAGATAGCTGCGCTAACCTTCCTCCTCGGCCCTGCTTCCTCAGTATCTGGGATGGCGGAAATATCTATACCGGATAGATTCATAGTTCCAGACGAGTTTTTCACGGAGCATCTTTCCCATAAGCCCTATGAGTCATTCTGGCCGAAGCTTGCTGCTGCGAAGCCAAGTAAAAGGATAAGGATGCGGGCGGAGGACAACACGTTTACACTGCTCGACATGAGGAGCGGAAGCCTGGGGTGCGTCATCGCGAACTTCGTGACTCCCGACGGCCTCAGGACTGGTGTTGGAAACATGCCTGACATAGAGATCTACGGGAGTGAGGGTGCTCTACTCATAGGTGGGCCGGCGGCAATATCCGTTATGACGAAGCGTAGGGATAGCAAGTATTACTCGCCGGACGGCTGGTACTGCATACCCAAGCAGGATTTCCCACCTTGGAACTATTATAGGGCTTCCACGGAGCACTTTTTCGAGTGCATAGTAAACGATAAGGATCCTCTCCCCAGCCTAGAGTGGGGCTTTCATGTTAGCGAAATAATGATAAAGTCGATACAGTCTTCGAGAACCGGTAGGAGGCTAAGGGTTTCATCAGTCTTCTGAAGAAAAAATCGTTTAGGACTGTGCTGCGGCTGAGAGCTTTAAAAGTAAGTAAGGGTTACTGTTTTAGAGTCAGTATTTTTCCAAGAATGCTTTACCACGTTTAATAGACTCCACTACGTCTATGCCGGTTTCATCCTCGATTGCAAACCATCCTGAATAGTTTACCGATTTAAGCGTAGCAATATACTCGTCCCATGGCACTAGGCCTTCGCCGACTGTTGCACGCTTCGAAACCGGGTTATAGTCTTTAGCGTGGGTATGCACAATCCAGGGAGCCAGGATTCTCACACCCTCCACAACACCGTGTCGAAGCATGTTGGCAGGATCATAGTTTACCTTTAACCCTTCACTCCCTACTTCCTCGAGAAGACGCCTAAGAACCTCCGCTCTCTCCTGCCCTGTTTCTATGCAAAAAACTGCGCCAACCTGCTCAGCATACTTGGCCACCGTCTTGCAGGAATTAAGCATCACCCTGTACCTGTTGCTTGAACAGTCTGACGGTATTTCACCGGGGTGTGTTGTAACTATCTTTGAGCCCATATCTGAGGCCAGTTCCAAAGCCCTCATAGTCTTTTCAATCCTCTTCTCAAGGCCTCTTGGGTCGCCGAAGGCTGAGCCTGGCCATGGCATTCCCGGGTCCATGGGTCCAGTGAGCTGGGCGCAGAACCCGGTTATCTCAAGCCCGTAGGACTCTACAATCTCCCTGACTCTTCTTCTTTCAACGCCTACGCACCTATCTGGATCCAGGAAGCAGGGTTCAGAAGGGGAGTAGTCGACGCAGAATAGTTGAACACCCTTTACACCGATTTCCCTAGCTGTTTCAAGAGCAGCTTTAAACTCGGTCTCGTTCCTAGTTAATCCTAGCGACCATAATGCCAACCCTATTTTCAGGCTTCCCATCATTAATCACGCGTTAAGAATGTCTTGGAGGGTATTAATCTTTTCTCATGGTTTTTGGCGACGGTTTGTCTTAAGCGCGCGCTTTCGAAACAGGGGCTAATCCTTTTCCACTTGGATAAAACATTTAAAGATAAATATTGCTGCTCAATATTTAAGCAACGGAGGGGGCGGGGATGGGTGAGAAGGAACATGTTTACCAAGAGCGTTTAAAACGCTACTTGACTGCAATGCGTAATGAGAAACCGGATTGCATTCCGATACGTCCCTTTGTCGCCGAGTTTACTGCAAAGTACGCGGGCTATACTTGTCAAGAGGTGACGCACGACTACAGGAAGGCTTTCGAGGCTGTTTTGAAGTGCGCTAGCGATTTTGACTGGGACGCGATGGTCGCCAACATGGTTTATGTTTGGACAGGCCTCACGCAGGCCCTCGGCCTGAAATACTACGCTATACCAGGCCTCGATATCCCTCCTGACACGGCTTTCCAGTATCTTGAGCCGCCTGAGCAGAGGGCGTTCATGAAGCCGGAGGAGTATAATCTGCTGATAGACGACCCTACATCGTTCCTTTACAACGTATGGCTTCCCCGTGTCTCCAGCGAGTTTTCCGCAGAGGGACCCTGCTCTTCCTACCGCAGCAGGCTTGCGCTCGTAAAAGGAGCTATGGCGATGAGCGATTATTTTAACGCTTTCGGATCTCAGATTGAAAGGATGAGGAGGGAGGCTGGAACCGTCTCCGCTATAGCAGGTATTCTCAAGGCTCCGCTCGATATTATAGCCGACAAGCTCCGCGGGTATATTGGTTTAGCCAAGGATCTTCACAGGCAGCCTGGGAAAGTGCTTGAAGCATGCGAGGCTCTCGCCCCACATTTGACTCAAGTTGCCCGCATGACTGCTGATCCGGAGAAAAAGGTTCCAATAGGCTTCTGGATGCATCGCAGCACCGTGCCCTTCGTCAGCATGGATCATTTTGAAAAAATTCACTGGCGCACGTTGAAACCAATTATTGAGGAGCTCTGGTCTCACGGGCTCCGGGTGCTTTTCTACGCGGAGGGAGACTGGACCCCGCACCTAGACAGTTTCGCCGAATTGCCTGAGGGCAGTATAGTCTTCCACATCGATAGGAGTGATATTTCAGAGACGCATAGGAAACTCGGGCGTAAGTTCTGTCTGAGTGGGGGCCTGCCTAACTGGCTGCTCACCCTCGGGACGCCCGACGAGGTGCGCCGATACTGTAAGAAAATCATTGACAGTATTGCTTCCGACGGGGGGTACATCATGGATGCGTCAGCCATAATTCAGAATGATGCTAAGGTTGAAAACGTGAAGGCGATGACTGAGTTTACACGTAGCTACGGAAAATACGGAGACTTGTGTTCTGAAGGCTTGAAGCATCATACCCGGGGGGAGGGGGGTGTTGAGCGGAAGCCGGCGGCAGGTCTTAGTCTGAAAGTAAAACCGGGAGTCTGCATACCTTGGGATGAGAAACGCAGGGAGATTGCAGCGATCTCTGGAGACGAGACGCTATTTAGAAGAGTCTGGGAGGAAATCGACTCGCTGGGATATCTTTTCATCTGGCAAGTATTGCTGTCTTTCTAGGCGTCTAGAGGTTTCCACGATGGCTGCGGGTTAAAAGCCTGGATGCCTGCTCCTACACTGGGCTCCCGGGGCTAAACGCTTTCCAGTTTTCCTGAAAACATTAAGTCGATCAGCGAGCAGAAGAGTGCGGTTGAAACCGGGTCTTTAACCAGGTTTTTCACCAGCCTGAAGGTGCAGAGGACGGCAAGCCCTTTCCCCGTCTCCACGGGGAGTATTGTGGCAGCCGGCTCCCTCATCCAGCCGATGAAAACTCCCCCGAAAGCCCTTCTAGCATCCTTGGGGCTCAACCCTTCTAGAACCATGCTGGGGATGCACTCTATAAACGGCATCCCAAGGTGGCCCTCGTAGAACAGCCTGCTCGCAACATTCTTCTTAAGCCATAGGAACGCGGTGCACCAGTCTCCCCAGCGACCTTTCTCCCGTCTCTCCGCAAGCCGGACTCCACCGGGCATGGTGGACCCTGCCTCAGCGTCCTCAAGCAGGAAGAGCACCCTGCCTCCTTTCTCGGCGAAGTTGAAAGCGTCTTCGTTAACTCCTAGAGACACAGCTACGTTGGACTGGCTGGGCTCAACAATGGTTAAGCCTGTTTCCCTAATCTTCTCCGTGAGGGTTGCGTCAGCCCCGAACACGCTGATTCTCCCGGTAATCCTGACGGACCAGGATGGGAGAACCAGAATCTCCTGATAGTTTCGACACACCTCTCTCCCATGGGTGTCGAGCAGCCTTGCCCATATTTTCAGCCTACCCGGCCACCCGGCTTCTGGAATCCTGAACCTTGCCTCACCAACCTCGGTGCAGCAAGCCCTCTCAACGCTAACAGGCTTTAAAACACCGCCTACGGGAGTGTTCTCAACCCACCATTCAACAGCCTTCGGCTCTTGAGCGGAAAACCTTGAAACATAGATTTTCACTCGGGCTTCCTCGCCCTCGAGACAGCTCCATTTCCCAGGCCTTATTACGACAACGTCCTGCGCCTGGAAGAACCTCATGAAGCGGTGTAGAAGCTTAACTCCCCTACACATGTCCATGAGGCCGTTGCTCTCACTGTTCAAGTCTGTAAACTGGGTTATCACGTAGCCGATTATCTCGGGGTGAAGCCTCATTGTTTCAATCTGGAACTTGAGAGAGTCAAGCTGATGTTTTTGAGTGGCTTCCGCCAGCTTCCTCAACGAGCCGTAGGCCTCGTCCAGCCCTAGTCTGAAGAACTCGTTAACACCAGTTCGGATCGGCCCACCGTAGCTCGCTTGGTTAAACCAGTACGGGTCTCTCCAATCATAGTAGCGAAGGATTTCCTCAACATCCGGAAGCCCCCAGCTGCCGAACTCTGAAACCATTAAGGGTTCGAAGCCTCTTCTCTCAGACTCGGGAAACCTGAACGTCCAAGCCGGGTGTTTGGAGAAATCATTCACCCAGTTTTCGAACTCGCGAGCATGATCGGGAGTAGCCATGTAAACATGCTGATCCTCAATATCGCTTACAACGTGCCCCGCGTTCGCGGGAGAATTATCGACGACAAGCCTAGTGGGATCAAGCCTTTTAACAGTGTGCCATATCTCGCGGAGCCACTTTCTCGCCTCCTCGTCTTCGGCGAGCGGGACACCCCACTCCTCGTTAACCAGACACCAGCAGAAGATTGACGGATGGTTGAAATCCCTCCAAACCCATTCTTCAAGCTCCCTACTCATCCTTTCCCTCGCCTCCACGGTGAACCTGTAGAAGCTCGGGAAGTCGATCCAAAGCATTACTCCAAGCCTGTCCGCCCACTCAAGGTAGTTTGGACACGGTATCTTAATATGTGTCCTCAGAAAATTGAGTCCAAGTTCTCTGGCTTTGAGAAACTGGTCGTGCAGCGTTTCGTCTGAAGGCGTGCCGTATATTACATCCGGGTAGAAATCCTGGTCGAGTGCTCCAATGAGGTAAACGGGCTCGCCGTTAAGGAAAATCTTATTCCCGCGCGCCTCTATCTTTCTCATGCCGAAGTCTATGAAACAGGTTTCTTCAACCCCTTCCCCGGAGAGAAGGATTTCAAGCCTGTAGAGAAAAGGAGAGTCTGGAGACCATTTTCTCAGCTCCCCGATGGGTATCTTCGCCTCGTAAACAGATTTGTCCTTAACTATTTTAACTATTTTCTCCTCCCCGGTTGGAGAAATCCTCAGTGTTAGTCTAAGCCCTTCCTCAGGAGCCTTCTCAACGTGAGAGAGAACTATGCGGACCCTGACTGTCGACTCATCGATGTCTGGCAGAATGAATGCTGAATGCACGTAAACTTTCTCCCGGATTAGGAGGCTGACCCCCTGCCATAGGCCGCCGATATTACAGTAGTGAGACTGCTTGCCGTTGGGGATTTCAGAGCAATCCTTAGGGTCGTAAACCCTAACCGTGAGCTCATTCTCTCCGCCGAATTTTACGATGCTCGTCACATCGAACTCGAACGGGGTGTAGCCTCCCTCATGGGAGCCTAGCTCCACCCCGTTCAACCATACTCTAGCCTCGTAATCAGCAGCGTCGAATCTTAGAATAATTCTTTTACCCTCTAGCCTGCACGGGACGCTGAAGCTACGCCAATACCATGCAACCCCGTCGTAATCTATAAGGTCTGGGAACAGAGCCTCCCAGGGTAGGCCTGCTCTAGCCCTTCTCGCCTCCTTCACTGAGCGGACGGTCCCCGGGTTAAGCTTCCCCTCCGGGTCGACTGTAAACATCCAGCCATCATTCAGGTTGATAACGCGTTTGAGAGGGAGCTTAACGTTCGACGCGAAGCCTTTGACCTCTGCCCCTATTGTCCAGCTTCCTGCCAGCATGCTGTCCACCGGTTTAGACTGAGAGGTTTAAACAGAAGTTTTAAAAATTACTTTCCTCCCGGTGTCTTTTTACGCAAACCCGAGGGGGTTTCAACCGATGGACCCTGCTTCTACATTCCAGCGTGTTGACTGATTCAGCATACGGTTGTTTCAGGCGCGGTTTTCCCCTGCTTTAACCAGTCATGCTTAAATATTATTTAAACATCCTAAACCCGGTGTGTTGAAAGATTGAGGCTCTGGATGTTCGGAATACCGCGTCTCGAATACGCGGATTTCCTCCTTGAAAAGGGTTTTAAGGATGTTGTCGTTGGCTATGATCCTGAGTTAATCAAAGGACTGCTGGATAAGGGTTTGAATGTTCACGTCGTCATCGGGGCTTTTCGGCTTGACAACGAGCCTCGGGAACCAAGGCTCCTAGCGGAGGACCCGTATGGTAAGAAACACGTCTGGTTCGGATCCGGGTGCCCGAATAATCCTGACATAAGGCGCAGAACCCTCAGCCAGGTTTCCGAGATCGTTGAGAAACACGAGGTTAGTAGTATTTTGCTCGACGGAATCCGTTTTGCGTCCATGGGCAGTGGGATCGAGGCTTTCGCCACATGTTTCTGCGACAATTGTAGAAGTAAAGCTGGGGAATACGGCTACCCGTTCATAGAGATGAGGGAATCAGTTAAAAAGATGCTTGACGCTTTCTACGATTTTAAGCGGGTTTGGGAGGTTTTGCAAGCATACCGTTCCTCTCCAGTAGGTGTCTTGGATCTTGTCACGAGGCGGCGTGCCCTGCTCGATTGGCTTGAGTTCAGGGAGCATTGTGTAACAGAGTTTATTGTTGAAACCAGGAACGTGGTCAAGACCTACAGCAGGAAGGCTTGCCTCGGTGCCTATGTTTTCACTCCTTCACTAGCTTTTCTAGTCGGCCAGAACTATCAGGAGCTTTGGCGCTACCTGGATTTCGTGAAGCCCATGGTTTACAGGAGGGGGCGTGGGGTAGCCTGCCTCAACTTTGAGCTGGCTAAAATCGCTGAGGAGCTGCTCCGCTGGAACCCCTGGCTGTCTGAAAGCATGTTTTTGGAAACGCTCTACGAGATTTTCGGCTTCCGGGGAGAGGAGTATCCGACAAGCATCAGGAGGCTTTTTGAAGACTGTCTGCCTCTTTCCTCCATCAAAACAGAGCTTCAGTCTGCTAAAAGGCTTATAGCGGGAAGGAGCGAGCTCCATCCAATCTTGATGCTGGACGACCCGCATATCGAGCAGGCTGTTAAGCTGGCTGCTGAAACAGGCTTAGATGGGCTCGACTTCTTTTCTTTCCGCGAGGAAGAGAAGAACAGGATTGTTAAGATTTCGGAGGCGGTTAAGAAATGAAGCCGATAGGTGCCTTCATCAGCCATAAGGCTCTGAAGGAGTATGGAAGCCGCCTTCTGGAAGAGTATGGCGTAGAGTATGTGCATACGCATCTTCCTGTTTTCCCGGAGGAGGCTAGGGAGCTCTATAATGGTGTAAGGTGTCTCCCGGAAAACTTTGAGAAAGAATCATACGCGGATCTTAAGAGGCTTGTCGAGGAGTTTCGCGGAGTGGGCTTAAACTTTTTCGCAAGCTACCCTGTTTTCAGTAGGCCGGAGATAGCTAGAAGGGGCCCAGAGTATTCGACATGGACTATACTTGGGAAGCCTCATTATGATCGAGCCTGTCCGACAAATCCTGATGTTTTAAGAAGAATAGTCGCCGACCTTCGAAGCCTAGTCAGACTATACGGGGTTGAGGGAATCGTGCTTGACTTCATAAGGTTTGAAAGCCCTATGGCTGGCTTAGACTATTTTCTAACATGTTTCTGCCCTAGTTGCTGCGAGGAGATGAAGCGCCTGGGTTACGACCCGGTTTCGATCAGGAGAGACTTGCTGGGTCTGACAGACTTCCTCGGCAAGGGGGGCTTCTCCGAGGAAATAGTTAGGCAGGGAGCCTTGAGCACTCCAGATGTTCTGGATCTTTACAACGAGTTTCCAGGGGTGTTCGAATGGTTTAGATACAGGAACGATTATATTGAGAACGTTGTTAAGACTTTCGCTTCAGCAGTAAAGGAGGAAGGCGGCCGTGGAACAGTTGTTGGCGCTAATCTTTTGTCACCGTGGTGGAGCCTTCTGGCAGGCCAGAGCTATAGGGCTCTCAGCAATATTCTTGACATTATTGAGCCGATGCTTTATTTTGACTGGATGCAGTGGGAGGGCTTAACGGCGGTCAAGGAGCTAAGCCGTGCCTACGGTGTCGACAAGGATGTTCTCAGCCAGTTTTACTACGTAGCCACGGGATTGAACACCATTGTTAAGCCGCGTAACTACGACGAGACAAGGCTTTCAGGACTGCCTTCAAGTTCGATAGAGGCAGGTCTCCGGAAAATCTCCTACTGGAATGTTGGGAAGGCCAGAATATGGCCGGTTGTATTGGTTCTCCGCACAGACTCTGTGCATTATCTGCTTGGTGAACGTATTTCAAACATCTCTATGGCTGGCAGAGAGTTCTTCGTTGAAAGCGTTAAATCTGCAGCGCGCGGGCGTGCCGACGGCATAGTATACTGGAACTTTGACGGCGCTGATAAAGACGTTATACAGGAGCTTTACGCTGTCTGGAGAACTGAAACCCCCTGAGTAGGTTAGTGCCCGCGTATTTTCAAAGTGATTATTTCCCTGTTGCAATATGTAAACTCTAAACCGTTTCTATCTATCCTTAGGTCTCTGTTGACGGTGTTTGACTCAAGCAGGTCTACGGATTCTACGCTTTTCGCTTTAATTGCAAGATTGATACGCGTCTTGCCCCTTGCATTATAGAACTCGTAAAGCCTTAGAACAATACCGTCTCCATCCTCCGGCGTTTTCACAGCCTCAAGCATCAGATTGTCGGAGCCTATTTTCAAGAAGCTTTTACTATCTTTCCTTCCCTTGACCACTCTCAAGGGTACATTGAGCTCGTAAGCCCTCCTTAATACTCCCGCCTCTTTCCAGTCTCCCGTGTGGGGATATATCGAGTATGTGAAGGCGGTCTCCTCGAGATCGGTTGAAGGATCTGGAAAAACAGGCGTCCTGGTGAGTGAAAGCCCTATTGAAGAGCCTTCTATTGAGACCCCGTATTTCCCATCGTTCAACAATGCTACACCATAACAGTGCTCAGAAAGGTCAACCATTTTCTGCATCGCCACCTCGTATTTAGCCTTCTCCCACGAAGTGTTTCTTGCGGTTGGTCTCTCAGTTACTCCAAACGGAACGTCTGAAACAGCCTTCTCCGCGTTCACTTCAAAGTCAAACCATGTCTTAACCAGCAGCTCCCTGTCCTTCATGCCAATAGTGGTTTTGAAGTCTATCCTCCTAGAGTCGGAGTATATCCTGATCTCCTGCCTAATCTCGGATCTCCTGAACGGGTAGGTGAAGCACGCGGAAGCCATTAACGGGCCTTTGCTGCCAATCCAACTTTCGGAGGCAGTTATTTCGAAAGAGGTTTCCTTATAGCCCTTCTCAATGTTCCACGCGTCAGCCCAACCCGGAATATTCTCGTAAGCAACCAGCTTGTTCCCAGGGTTTTTCAAAACTTCTCTAGACGCCTCCTTATCCCATATGGAAAGCAGCCTTCCGTTTTTCGAAATCCTTATCGTAAAGAACTTGTTCTCAACCAGGTAGGAATCGTTCTCCTCCGTGATCTTCACCTGCGGAGCCGCCTTAGCCGCGGCGAGTGGGGCATACCCGACTGAGGGTGCTCTAGCCTTCGCCAAGAAGCCTTCAGGGATTCTCTGAGAGCCCTCGACCTCTTTCTCGAGAACAACATAGTCCTCCCTGTCCCAGGGTAGCGAGTTGAAAACCAGTGTTGAGCGTCCTTCCCCCGCTATTTTCCTCATGGCTTCTTCAGCAATCCTCTCCGCCTCTGCGATCACGTTTTCAAGCTCAGGATAGGCCTCGCTGTAAACCTCCCTTATGGAGGAGCCCGGCAGAACATCGTGAAACTGGTTTTTAAGCAGGGTTTTCCAAAGGCTTGAAAACTTTTCTTTATCATATGTTCCGGCAAAAGTCGCCCATGTTTCCGCTTCCCTTAAAGCCAACTCGGCCCTCCTGTTTAAAAGTTTCATCTTCGAATGCGAGGTGAAAACCCCCCTATGATCCTCGAGATAAAGCTCCCCCCTCCATTCTTCAGACACTGGGTCGTGCACAACTGACTCCAGGGAACCGTTAAGCTCTACCCTCGGTAAGATCGGGAGCGAGTCCACTGCCTCCGCCCTCAAAAGCATTTCTTCAGTAGGCCCACCTCCCCCGTCTCCATATCCGTATGAGTAGAGCATAGGGTGATTCTTGTCGACCCAGTTCTGCCACTGCTCGTAAACACTGTCTGCCGTGAAATCAGAATTGTAGCCCCCCTTCCCATGGCCGAAGGCTACTGTCTTAAGACTACTGTTGTCCGGGCCAATCCATAGAAACACGTTGTATGGAAAAGTATTCGTGTCGTTCCAGAAGACCTTGTGAGTCGCGAAAACCTTAACGCCCCCAAGCCTCGCTGCCTGGGGGAGGGTTGGTGTAAATCCAAAAGTGTCTGGAAGCCAGAGAACGTCAGCAGTTCTTCCGAAGTTCTCCCTGTAAAACCTTTGAGAGTATAAGAGTTGCCTGGCAAGCGACTCGCCGGATATCATTTGAGTGTCGAACTCCACCCAGCCTGCTCCAAGTATCCATTTGCCTCCCATGATTTTCTCCCTGACCCTTTCGAAGATCAAAGGCTCCTCCCTTTTGATCCAGTCGTAATATATGGCGGCGCTCTGAATATACTTAAAGGGTCTTGCCGACCACGTTCAGCTTAATGTCCTGCTTATCTACGCCGGGTAC
>JBNAVT010000038.1:0-14573 GCA_049700215.1 Thermoproteota archaeon | reverse complement strand
GTTCCCAAGGCCAGACGTACTCCATTCCAGCCTGGTATGCGACAATACCCATGCTCACGCCTATGCCCTGGTAGAGCACGCCGAAGATGATCCAGCCGAGTATCAGTGTTATCAGAGCGTCGTTAGGCATGACCAGCCCCACGGCTATCTGAGGTATGAAGAATATTGCTGAAGCATATATTCCTGGCCAGAGCGCGGCGAGGAAAGGCAGGTTCACATTCTGCTCGCCCCACCATGCGGACGCTGGGAACTCCGGCCAGAGCTCAGCTATCAAGGGCTGTATTCCGCTTATCATGCCTATTACGAACATGCCCCAGAAAATCTTTGATGTTGGAACCTTGAAGTTGAAGAGCCTAGACTTGTTGGTAGTGGGATCCACCTCACCCGCTTCCCTGAACAGGTAAAGAGACGGAACAGCCAGCGGGAAGATCAGCCTCTCCTCCTCGACCCAGACCTTGCCGAAGACGAACGTGACGAATATGCTTATGAAGGCGTAGAACATGTAGACGAGGCCCCAGTATATTATTGCGTTCATTATGTAACCCCATGGAACAGCTTGCCCAGGAGCCTTACCGTTCATCAGCATCGTGGCGATCTCGAAGCGTATCGGCTCAGGAGCAATTATTACGGCGGGGACAGCCCTGCTCCAGTAGTCCCTCAAACTGTCTATCGAGAAAGCTTCGTAGTCGCTGAGAGCACCGTACACGGGCATGCTTAAAGGATTGTTGTGGGCTGCAGCATGCATCGTTAGGTAGGAGTGCATCCCTAGGAACGAGATGACTGAGAATACGAAAACCAACTCCTGGGGCGTCAGCCTCATCTTAGGGTTGGCTCTCCCCAGGAGTTCGAATATCACAACTAAGTACACCATAGGTAGGATGAAAGTACCGAATGTGGACGTCTTGTCAGTGTAAAGGCCTACCACAACCGACATGTAGGCGAAAAATATTGCCAGAGGGATGGAGACGGCGAGTGATTTTGCCGTTAAACCTGTTCTAAGCTCTACTTCCGTAGCCATAATGTTTTCACCTTCGTTTATGTTATACATTTGCAAAATTTAAACTTTACGCATGTAAACATCCGTTTCATAGCATCAAGACTTTAAAATGGGTGTAAAAACCCACGGATGGCTATGCAACCCCTTTCACTTCCCAAGTTAGATTTATTTGGTGAAAATTCGCAGGCGTAAGGGTAATGTCCTGGGTTCAGAGCGTGGAGAAGGCGCTTGAAAAGTATGAAGTGTCTTTCGAGGAAACAGGGAGGGGAAACCTCGTTGTAAAGCCTATTGAAAACCCGCAAATAAGGCTGATTATCCTCGTGAGAAGGATGCAGTTCAGCTTCGAAAGGAAGTTCGAAATGACCGGTGTGCTTGAAATACCTGAGAAAAGGCTTGAAAAACACGATAAGCGCCAGCTTTTAAGAAGGATGCTTTCAGAGTCTGTGGAACTGGAGTTGAAAGGGGTTTTAAGGAGAAGCGTGAAGGCAAGCAGGTGGAGTGGACTCTCATCACTAACCGGGATAAACATGCCTGAGGAGGAGGGTATTATGCGAATAGTCAGGAGCAGGGATGTTGAGGAACTGGTTAGGAAGGGGGGAGGCGACTTAATAGAAATCTTCCCATCCATCATACCGGTTGAACTGTTCGAAACATACTTGATGACTTCAGACAGAGGGCTGATGACCAGCAGCCTGGTTAAAAAATACGTGGAGGTGCCTCAATCCATAGCTTGGATCGTGAGGATGCACATGCTGTATGGTCTCCAGTCTGCAGGAGTGGTTCAGAGAGCATTCCTCACCGTTATTAGCCTGCTTAAGAAAATAGAGGAGTATACTTACACTACGCTTTTGCCATAGATATGTAGCTTGCTTTCTCAGCCGCTGAGAAGGACCCCCACATTATTAGCTGTTTCCTCAACTCGTTTACGAACCTGTAGTTTGAAGTTACCCATGTGCTCTGCGGCCCCGTAAGCCTCTCCAGGTGGAGCATAACATCGTATCTTTTCACCTCCTCGTTCAGCCTTGCAGCAATATCAACTCTTTGAGAAACACCTACTTCGAACGGCGAGAGGCTGACTGTCAAGCTTAACGATAGGTCCTCGTAGTTCGGAGGCTGCAGCTCCTTAACCATGTGAACACCCTCTTTCACGGCCCCCGCACCCGCGAAATACTCGTGTAAATATGCTAAAAGCCCTCTTCCCTCCTCGATTGTCGAAACGCTTATGAGCAGGGGAATGTCCCACTCGTTCCCCTTAGGCTTAGTCTTAAACTTCCATCTTCTCTCAAGCGAGGGCGTGGCCACTTTCGAAGCTATGTAGGAAGGGTATGCGGCTGCTGCTAGGGCTGACGCCATCGTCACCAGGGTTCCTAATATTGCGAATGCTGAGGCGAAGTTGAAAACGTGTTCAGAGGGCAGTATTCCGAGAAGCATGAAGACCCTCGTCATGAAGTATCCAGCAATATACCCTACTAAAGCGCTTATTATAGCATAGACCAGAACCTCCGTCATGAAGAAAACGGTTACACCCATGGGGGATAGGCCGACGATGCTGAAAACGTGGACTTCCCTAACACGCTCCCTAAGGCTGCCCAGCACCGTGGTAAATATGTTGAGCGCCCCCAGGATAACTATCATCCATATTATTTCCCACCCTCCGAGCAAAACCGTGGTGAAGGTTGAAAGCAGATACGGCTTCCCCTCGTGGGAAACGTATATTGACAAGTCTAGGGAGTAGGCCAGCTCCTTAGCTAGGCTGAATATCTCTTCGAAGGACAGTTTTTCCTTCGGCACTAAGGCTATTGAAGAAATGTATCCCCCGATCATCAGCGCCCTCTTGTAAGGTATTATCATTGTTGTTGAGACACCGAGGTTTGGAGGAGAAGAGCCGGCTTGAGCAGAGACAGCCATGTCCCTGCTTATAGTCGGGAAGAAACTCGGGTTAGCCGGGAAAATATTGTATCCATCAGCCTCCTGCAGGAAATCAACCTCGTTTGAATCAATTATTCCAGTCACCGTGAACCGGATGCCTGAAACGTAAATAGTGTCCCCTATTGTTACGCTCAAGTTGGTTGCCAGCGACCTAGATATGACCGCCTGATCAGCGTCGTCGGAAAGCAGCCCACCCCTCACGATGCAGGTGCCCCTCACGATCCGGTTGAACTCCTCCACAGTCATCCCCATTATTGCAGGAACTCTCGAAGTGTTGGTTGCACTCCACACCCTGAAGGAGGTGGTCCATGCAGCCCTATCCACTGGGCCGTAAATCCATACTCTCGGGAAAACATAGTATTTGTCTGTAGCAAATATTTTCGTGATGTCTAGAACCTTGTCTGAAAGAATGTTCGGGGGAACACCTCTCCCCTGCTTTATGAGGATCTCATCCCTGTAGGAGTTACACTCATACCCATACCTGGTTACCGGCACTGTTACCCTCCCAGGCATCAGCGAGGTGAAGGAAGTCATTGCTACAACCATAGTGATCAACGTTATGAAAACCAGTATTGCGCGGAAAGGCCTGCGGCGCATATGCTCACTCCCTAGAGAGAAGGAGATCATCGCCGTGTCGAGCCTGCTTACTTCAGCCCTGTGAACACCGAGGACACGTTTCTCGATGCCTTTCCTAACCTCCTCGCTTATCGAAAGTATTATTATGAACACTATGATGATGACGATCAGTATTAGCGAGCCCATCATGCCTAGGGATATATTGCTCATCAACCCGAATGCCGGGTGCAGAACGCTGAACAACGCTAGGAATATTGCTGCCAGAATAGCTATAGCAATAATGCGCCTAGAGCCGCGTGCCCGGATGACAAGCTTCTCAAGGAAGAAGGCGCCGAATATGACGAGGATAAACATGTAGAGAAGAGACTTCGCCGAATCGTTTATCAAAGGCATGACTTCCACAGAGTACGCTCTAATTGCGTAGGCCCTAGCCAGAAGAGCATAAGCATACATGCCGCTATACTCCCTCTTAGCTAAACGCTTCTCAACCTCCTCTATGTATTTCCTAGCCTTATTCAGGGTTTCATCCGCGCTCGGGCTCCCCATGTTTCTCTTAACCAGCTCAAGATACCGGCCGTATGAAACATAGTAAAGGTCTTTAGCAGTACTGAAAGTAGAGAAACGGATCCTTTCCCTCTCCCCATATTCCACGTATAAACCGCTTCCCTCCGTGTTTTCAAGCGAAGAATTCGTTAAAAGTATCCCAGTCGGGCTGGCGACTACGAACCTTATCCCCGGCTGAACCCACACTATTGAAACAGGCTCCCAGCCGTTGGAATAGTAGCCGTAGCTTATCGGCGGACTCTTAGTAAGCGTCTCGAATGAGAACACTGTAACCGGTTGAGGCGGGCTCCTCCACATTTCGAATGCGCCGGCCCTAGGATCAATTATGCTGGGCGTCATTATGACGGTTGGGATTTCGAAGTCCAACACCTCCACGGAAACCGCTTTAGCAATAACTACAGTAACATTCTCGTAAGCGTGTAGGACAGTTATCTCAAGCGGGAAGTTCATCATGCCGAACTGCCCTAGGTCAGTAGCCATCGTGATAATGCCCTCGTCGTTGAACACCCATCCCCTGGCTATCCATCTCGAGAATATTACTGCAGTCCCCCCTCCCCCGGCTGCGCCGGAAATAGGCACTCCGTGAACAGTGAAAGACCCGTCCTCACCGCTTTTCATAACTATCCTGTTAAGCTTGTAGGTTGAAGTAACCAGTCTCACTTCAACCAGAGCGCCGGGAACCCCGTCGTACCATCCTTTACTATAGTTATAGATAACAACTCGGCCCTGAAGAGCAGCATACCCCGGGTATGCTCTCGTGTTTGAAAGCAGAAACCTTGTCGGCTTGATCGAGGCCCTATCGATACTCCACTCCATCCGTAGAAGGCTGTCAACAATATGGAGGATGAGTTGGAAGTACGGGTCTAAAACGTATACGTCAGCGTAGTTCGAATCATCTATGGGAGAGCCCACGTAAATCCTGTTTGAACGCCTGGTTGTTATGGAGAACGCAGGTATGCCCGCGATCGAAGCAGGCTCCGAATCCAGCATAAACGGGATGGGCTCCGTGCCTGAAAAACCGTTGTACTGGAAGAAGATGCTTACAAGCGAGGAGATGAATGCGCTTGATGGGGCTGAAACGTTAATGTTCGGCATCCTCCTCGCGAAGCCTCTGACTTCAGGCGTGTCAACCATGCTCCCTATCGTTGTGCTAAACCAGGAGAGCCTAAGCGGGAAGCCGCCGCTATGTATAGAGGTCCCGCCGTAGGTTGAGTACTGGCTTGCGTGAAGAAGCTGCAGGCCGTCGGAGTCGCTCGCCATAAGGTCGAAGTTTATGTTTCCGAGAATCGTTATCTTCCCACTGCCCACATCCTCCCTGAAAAAATAGTCCTCGACAAACTCTCTCGAGCCGCTTAGCGCCTGCCAGTGTCCGGAGTAAAGCGTTATCCATACTGAATACCTAGGCGGGTTGGCCTTGAGGTGACGGGCATACTCGAGCAATAGAGCTAAGGGTAGCAGCTCAGTCTTGCTCGCCGCCAAGCCGGGGACAACAGACCACGAGTCGAAATGCGCAGACAGTATGACGACCTCGTTAGGCACAGCCGTGCCATTTACAAAACCAACTATGTTCTCCGCCTCAACCTCCCTCCAAGCCATTCGGGAAACGATCTTAACCCGGGTGGCGGCTTTCAAAACATCCCAATCCTGCTTCTTAACGTAGACCCTCGTGAAACCCATGGGGGTGTCTAGGAATTTAGCGTAGCACTCCTGATAGGTTGTCTGCTCCGGCTCTATGAATATGATTGCCTCGGCTCCAAGGTTAACCACCTTAAGCCAGTTGTCCCGGGAATTAAACTCCATAGCAACTATGCTCCCCTCCACATTCCTCCCGTCTAACTCCTGCAAGTCGCCTCCCCCAGCGTAAATCAGGCTTCCAACTATCCCACCGGAGGGGGTTGGGCAAGGGTTGACACCGTTAGGATAGAGCGCGTAAGCGTTAAACCTGGCTTTAAAAGGCTCTAAAGCCTCGACATAGGTCTCCTCGTCGTAGGGCACCAGTACCTTATACTTGTGTTTCTGGGTCGTTATCCCCAGATCATTCTTAAGATAAGTGTAAAGATATTCCAGTGTCTTGTAGTAGCCCTGGTAACCAGTCATCCTAGAGCCATAGGAAGACACTTCTGTTACAAACCGGCTCATCCAAGCCGTGTCTATCGGAAACAGTTCTTCGTCAGCTGAAACAGGGCCGTTTAAAGTAGGATTCAAATCAGGCTTTAAAGACGTGGAATACTGCTGCCCAGAGAGCGCTGGAACCTGTGCAGACGATATTAAGAGGACGGATAGGGAGAGAAGAAATATCGACATGATCTTAATTCTGCTAGCCATGTCTTTTGTGAAAACGGAAGCATGCTGGCTTATAAGTTTTTAGCAGGAATTAAAAATTTTTATATTGGAGTATCACAGTGAAAAATCGAGGTGAAGGGTCCCTGACGCAAGCCTCGCAGGAATTTTCACCAGGATTGACTTGGAGAAGCATCTTAGCAATGATAATGGCTGCATTAATCTTCCTGCCCTCCTCAATATACCTATGGTTTGCAGTAGGATCCGGAGTGAGCACAGCTGCAACCTACGTGACGGCAATACTTTTCACAGCTTTAACACAGATCTACGGCAGGAGGCTTTCAAGACAGGAGCTTTTCATAATATATTCTATCGTGGGGGGGATAGGCGGAGCCATGCCCATGTACTACTGGCTTGTCTACAGGTCTTACTACGTTACTAATCCCTTAAGCCTAGAGTTCACGCTTTTCAACACCCCGTTAAGGGAATACGTTCCCACATGGATGTCTCCCCCAGCAACGTCAGTCGTCCACCAGTTGAGAACCCTGTTGCACCCAGACTGGTTTTTCGCCCTAGGCGTAAACCTTGCCTTCTCAATC
The DNA here is from genome assembly GCA_049700215.1 of Thermoproteota archaeon. Classification (GTDB taxonomy): domain Archaea; phylum Thermoproteota; class EX4484-205; order EX4484-205; family JAAOZP01; genus JAAOZP01. Next base: position 7,628 of record JBNAVT010000038.1, on the reverse strand, counting down.
CTAGGCTTGGCGGCGGAACTATCCATAGGCATACTGTTCTCCTACCTGTACGTGGTGGAGGAGCCTCTGCCATTCCCATTCGCACAGATCGACACAGCCATGGTGAACACTCTGCACGACAGGAAGCCTCAGGACCTACTCTACTTCATCCTGTCTTTAACGATGGGAGCCATATACGGTTTAATACTTTACCTGGTGCCTATGCTCATCGGCCCCCAGGCGCGTTTAATCCCATACCCTTGGGTTGACTTAACACCCTATACGCAGTTCTTCCTGCCGGGGGCAGTAATAGGCATAGCAACAGACCCGTTGAGCTTCCTCTACGGCATGATCCTGCCTCCCTCGCTAACTTTCGCTATGCTAGTGGGATCAGTAATCACATGGATCTTGGGAAACACTCTTACTCTAACAACCTTCAAAAGCTTCTCTCCCCAGTGGGTCGAGGAGTATTCACCAGGCATGGGAATATTCCTGATACTTCAGAGAGCAGGCTTAAGACTCTGGCTTTCCCTGTTCATGGGTCTATCCTTCGGCCTGGCGATATATCTTTTAGCCGCGACAAGCAAGAAGATCGTGGCAGCTTTTAAAACACTCCCGAAAATAAGCAGGCTGAAGGGTGGGCCGGGATATCCTTCGCCAAAGATACTGCTCGCCACATTCTTCTGCTCCACAGTTCTGAGCGCGCTGCTCTACAACATTCTCCTCCCGGATGTTCCATTGTGGCTCCCCATACTGGTTTCAGTAGGGTTCAGCTTCGTTTTAGCGTCTGTCGGCGCCAGGATTTACGGTGAACTGGGGCTGACCTTCTCCTCCGACTTCATATACAACATGTGGAAGGCAGCCATATACTTCAGCCCCTACAACGGCTACGCCGGATGGATTTTCACACCAGCCATAGCTGGCTTCTCCACACCATACTTCGCGAACTCCACCAAGGTGGCGTATGCAACGGGGACGAGACCCATGGACTATTTTAAGGCAGTCATAATATCCTTCATACTGGTAACAACGTTCGGCCTCATATTTACAGACTTCTTCTGGAGAATAGCTCCAATACCCTCCTACTTATTCCCATACGTGTACGGTATTTGGCCGAACTACGCCATCAGCGACTCGCTGTTTGCAACCCGGCAGATACTCATAAAGCCGGACCAGATTCTGATGGGAATGGGCATATCTGTCGGCGTCAGCCTCGTCTCAATCCCGTTAAACAGGCTGGGAGTACCGTTCAACCCGGTTGGGCTAGTTGGTGGAATGTACAGCACACCGCCCTACACGGTAATGTTGTTCTTAATGTCCCTTGTAAGCAAGTATTTGATGACGCGTATACTCGGGCCGGAAAAATGGTTGTCAATAAGAGGCATAGTCCTGGCAGGGTTCGCAGCGGGCATAGGTATTGTCGTAGCAATGGGAACCACGATCACCCTGGTTTCAAGAGCCTCATGGATATGGCCCTGGTAGAAAAACAGTATCTGAAAAATCCGTTTTCCCCTTGGCGCATATGTTTTCGAATAGCCGGCCTAGATACTGTGCTCTCACGCTTTAAGATTTATATCTTTTTCATAAGGCCTGTTTAAACCGGATGAGGAAAACATTTTTAATCCTGTTGACAGTAGGCTTGATTGCCTCCCTAGCCTTACTCCAAAGCATATTTAAACCTGTAACGCTTGAGGAACGAGTGTTCCCCTTCCATCTCCCATGGAATGACGGTGAGCAGACTGTGATAAGCATGAGCAGTAGGCTTCACAAGCCGGCAGGTAGCCTTGGACACGTTTATGTTGGGGAGGATGGCCACCTATATGTTAACGGTGGAAGAGTGAAGTTTCTAGGAGTCAACATTTGTGGAGGAGCATGCTTTCCAGAGAAGGATGAAGCTGGGAGGATAGCCGGCAGGCTCGCTAAATTCGGGGTCAACGTGGTACGTTTCCACCATATGGATGCGAGCTGGGAGGCTTTCAACATATTTGACAAGACCACTGGGGGTACACGCCGCCTAAACAAGGATGCGCTCGACAGGCTTGACTACTTTATTTCAAAGCTTAAGGAGAACGGCATATACGTTGACCTGAACCTGCTCGTATCGAGAAGGTTTACTTCCGCAGACGGCTTACCTAGAGAAGTGGAGACAGTAGACTGGAAGGACCAGCAGGCCCTCGGGTTTTTCATCGACGAGTTTGAAGAGCTTGAGAAAGAGTATGCTAGGCAACTCTTAACCCATTTAAACACCTATACTGGAATGACTTACGCCGAGGACCCTGCAGTGGCCTTCGTTGAAATAGTGAACGAGCAGGGGCTTATCCATTCTTGGCTTGGCGGCGTGGTTGACAGGCTTCCAAACGTCTTTAAAAACAGGCTTCAGGAGAAATGGAACGCCTATTTGGGTTCAAAATACTTGTCTGACAAGGAGTTTAGAGAAGCATGGGGCGTTGAAACAGGCCCAGGGGCTCAGGCCGAGGTTCTCAGAAACGGCTGTTTCGAAAACGGTTTAGACGGCTGGGTGGTTGAGGTTCACGACGGTGCGCAAGCATCCGGAAGAGTGATTGAGGAAAATGGAGGAAGGATTCTGGAAATAAAGGTTACGAGGCTCGGCTCAGAAAGCTGGCATGTGCAGTTCAACCAGCCGGGTTTAAGAATCAGGGAGGGTGAAAACTATCTTGTCAGGTTTAGGGCTAAGGCTGATAAAACGGTTAGCGTAAGCGTAAGCCTAGTTCAGGCGCACGAGCCATGGAGACTAGTTTCGCAAAGGGTTGAAGTATCGCTGACAACAGAGTGGAAGGAGTACGAGATCGCTCTGGTTGCGTCGGAGTCGGAGGACAATGCTAGGCTAGATGTCTCAGGGCTCGGTGGGAGCATAGCAAACTACCTTTTCTCCTGCTTCTCAATGAGGCTTTTCAGCGGGTACGGACCGATGGAGGATGAGAGTGTTGAAAAGGCAAACGTTAGGATACTGAGGCTCGCCGAATACGGCTTAAGGACGAGTGCAGCAAGGAGAGACTGGGTTGAATTCCTGTACAGCACGGAGGAAGAGTTTTTCACGGAGATGCGTAGATTCGTTAAAGATGAGCTCGCTGTGAAAGCCCTAGTGATAGGCACCGTAGTCGGGTGCAGCACTCCGAACATAATGTCTAAGCTTGACGTTGTAGACACGCATGCCTACTGGAACCATCCTTCCTTCCCGGGAACCCCTTGGGACCCTAGCAACTGGTACGTGGTTAACGAGCCGATGGTTAACAATCCCCAGCAGAGCACGATAGTAGGCTTGGCTGTTAAAAGGGTTGTGAACAAGCCTCACTTCGTCACCGAATACAATCATCCTGCTCCAAACATGTATGATTCTGAAACAGTCATAACGCTAGCCGCGTACGCTGCACTGCAAGACTGGGATGGAATCTTCCTGTTCAACTACGGAAGCCGCGGCGACTGGGACTCTAGGAGGATAAGGGGGTTCTTCGATATTGACCAGCACCCCGTTAAAATGGCGACCATGATAGCCGCGCACATGATATTCTTGAGAGGCGACGTTAAGCCTGCTGAACAGCTTGTTTCCGTGGGACTCGGCAGAAAGGACGAGATAAACCTGATATCGGCGGGAAGGGTCTACGCTTGGGCGCTGCCGGACGCTAGCCACATGGGTTTAAACCCATTGGTCTCCCTCACGCATAGAACAGCCGTCAGCCTCGATGAGGAAGCTTCTCCCAAGGCTGGTTTCAGTGTTTCCGGGCGTGTCTACCGCTCCGACACCGGGGAGGTCGCTTGGGACGTGTCTGATTCCGGGAGAGGAGTCCTAACAATCAATACTTCGAGAAGCATAGCTGCCGTAGGCTTCACCGGGGGGAGGAGCCTAGACTTTGGAGCACTCGTCATCGAGCCGGGTGAAACGCTTCTAGAAGGCTGGAGCGTCGTAACGGTCTCGGTGCTGGAGGGAGAAAGCCTCGATTCCTGGAGCAGGCTTCTGCTAATAGCTGCTGGCTACGTTACTAACACCGGGATGAGGCTCCGCACGTATGAGGAGAACACGGCATTGTTAACGTGGAGACTAAACGATTTAGCTGGCGTGAAAACAGCCATGGAGCCTATAACCTGCGGCACGAACTGGGGTTCGGCTCCAACGCTAGTAGAAGGGGTTGGGGCGACGCTAAGGATTAAAACAGGCAGGGAGATAGAAGTATGGGCATTAGACGGCATAGGAAGAAGGATTAAGCAGGTGCAGGTTTCTAACGAGGGACAGTATAAAGTTTTTTCAATCGGGCCTGATTTCCAGACTATCTGGTATGAGATAGCCCGATCTGAAACCGGTTAAAGATACTTTAAAATGGGGAGGCCGCTGGCAGTAGAGTGATAAGTTCTTATGCCACTAACCAAACAAATAGTATTATGACGCTGGAGGTTAAGAGGCTTAGCACCGGGGTTGAGGGGCTAGACTCCCTGCTTCAAGGCGGAATACCGGAGGGGTTCTTCGTCGCCGTAACCGGAGAACCCGGATGCGGAAAAACAATACTCGCCATACATTTCATTAACAAGGGTGTTGAAGAGGGAGACAAGTGCATCTATGTCACAACTGAGGAGAGTAGGGAGTCTATAGTTAGGCAGGCATCACAGTTTAAAATGGATTTCCAGAAGAGGATTGAAGAAGGCAAGGTGATAATAATCGATGCCTTAATGGGTAGAACAGACAAGTGGAGCCTGCAGAGCCTAGACATGGAAGCCCTCGTATCTAAGATAATAGAGGCTAAGAAGGAGCTTGGATACGGTAGGGCTAGGATCGTCATCGACAGTCTTTCAGCATTCTGGCTGGACAAGCCTGCAATGGCTAGGAGGTACAGCTACTATGTTAAGAAGGTTCTCTCCAAGTGGAGCTTCACGATACTTGCCGTGAGCCAGTATGCGATAACCACTGCTGAGAGCTTCGGCTTCGGCGTAGAACACATAGCAGACGGGATAATAAGGTTCAGGAGGCTTTTGAGAGGCGGAGAGTTGAAAAGATTCATCGTCATCGAGAAGATGAGGCAGACAGACCACAGCAGGTATCTCCATGAGATCGATATTAAACCCGGCGTAGGGCTGGTGGTTCTGGGTAGGGTTGAGAGAAGGGTTGAAGACTATAAGCTTCCCTCTGAAGTCATGAGGAAAATAGTTGGGGCAAGAAAAGAGGCTGAGAAGGAACTATGAGCCTCCGGGTTCCGTTAGAACACTATGGGAAGCCTGAAGTGAGAAGAGAACTGGCTGATTATTGCAAGGGGCGTTGGATCGCCATCCACTGCGAAACAATTGGAGAAAAAGGTATGCGCATGATGATCAGGTATGAAAAAGGAAGACCGTTAACCATAGGCTCCGATTCAGAAGTAGCACTGTTAATCGACCGCTACAAGCAGTACAGGCCGAGAGCCTTCTATGCCACAGCCCACATATATTCCAAGCTTAAAACTAGGGAGGACATTCTGGATAGGAGTAACATAGTTTATTCATCTCCTGTGTGGGACATAGATTCTAAGGATGGGGACTGGAGGAAAGTGATTGGCAAAGCCCGGGAAATAGTAAGCCTGCTGGATAAGCTGGGGGTGGCTAAATCCGTCTTCATCAAGTGGAGCGGCCGGGGTACTCACGTCCACGTCAACCCTTTCTGCTTCAGCACTGATATTAGGAGAAGAATAGAGCCGATTGACATAGCATACTCAGTAACCTGTTTCATCGCCAACAGGCTGGAGCCTACAGAGGGGCTCGTTGTCGAGAACCGGATAGACATTCAGAGGGTTTTCACGACACCCTTATCCCTGCACAGGATTCTAGACCGTGTAGCGGTATGCGTCCCCCCTGAGAAACTGGAGGAGTTTGACATAAGCTGGACGAACCCGGAGGATTATGTTCACTTTCCCGAGTCCTGGAGGCGCTTTTCAGAAGGAGAGGGAGATGAGCTGGCTAAAACAGCTTTCGAATCAATAGGCCCTTATGTAGCCGGTAGACACAGGAGCCGGAGACATAAACGGCTTGACGACGAAATACTAGAGACGATGGAGAAACTTGGCCGCAGTATTCAGGAGGATGCTTCTTCAAACAACCATTTGAATAATCATCGAGTTTAGAAAATACGGCACGCACGTGAGAGTAGTGGTCACCTCCGGTTTCATTTGAGTAAGCTGAATGAGCTTGCAGAAACCATGCCAGAAGGAAGCTATAAGCTTACTGATGATGGGAGAGAAGCTTTAAGAGTATTAGGAACGGTAAAGAAAACAACTGAAGCCGACATTAAGCACGATTAGCACGCGTTAACTCTGGTACTTACCACATTATCATTTCTAATCTTGGTTCATCAGAACTTGAGGTTATAGGCATATTTCAATTTACTCGTAACCGTTTCCAAAAGCCTTATGCTAAAAATAGGCTATGTAACCTATCCCTAGTTTTCACCTATTTAACAGGGGTGCTAGTGGTTCATATCACGAAGAGGTTGAGAAATAACGGGAAACAAGTAGTGATTTAGAAGCGGTTAAACTTATTGCCTTTTAAGCACCGTACCCATCCATTCCAGGTAGCTTCTGCTTCCAGAAATTATCGGCATCGCAATAATCTCCGGAACCTCATATAGATGATTCTCTCTGATAGTTTTCTCAAGTTCTTCATACAAGTCTTCTCTGCTCTTGATTAAGCATAACCATTCTTCTGCTTTCTCGATTCTTCCTTTCCACCAGTATAGACTGGATATTGGGCCTACTACTTGAACACATCCTGCCAGTCTCCTTTCCAACAGTATCCTTGCAATCTTCTCAGCGTCCTCCCTTTTCCCAGTTGTTGTTAAAACCTGAATATACCTGTCCATGAAGCTAATCAGCCAGAGCCCTTTAAGAATTTTTAACGGGCAAACAGGATTGAAGCCTTTAACCTAGACAGCCCTTAGAAGACTCAGACCCGTCGCCATGTCTGGAACCCGGTTGAACGAGACTCCAGTAATCTCTGCCACCACTATTTCCGCAAGATAAAGTATTCGGCTTCCCGGCTCTAAGTGCCCCCCGTAAGTACCCTTACCATTTGAAACAGAAATATGCGCATGAAGCCTACCGTTCGCTATTACGCCACTTACCGAGTTTATTTCTAAAGGACCATCTATGTCAACATACTCCACCTCAGGCGGAAGCTTCTTGGAAGTAACCCTATGAATGCGACATTTTTCAAGAGTACCTATTGCCGAGATTATGACGCCGTTTGCAATCCGGTTGCCCCGAGCGGTGGTTTCAATGGTTTCTAAAAGATCCTCGCCACGATCCCCTCTCAAAACGATAATTCTTCCTAATCCCGCTCTCCAAGAGTCCATCTTCAAACCTCCTAAAGCCTTATGCCGAGCTTCTCCAAATAAGGCTTCTGGTTGGCACGGTCCTCCTGAAACTGTCGCAGCGCTCTCTCCGAGACCGCTTCAGCCAGCTCCCTAGGGATAACCACCACTCCGTCATCGTCGCCCATCACGAAGTCCCCGGGCTCCACAGGCACGTCTCCGACGGTGACAGGTATGTTAACGTCCTCAGGCCTCAGGATAAGCCTCCCCACAGTCTCAGTGCGGCCTACTCCCCTGCAGAAAACAGGGAACCTTTCCCTCCTTATTTCAGCCACATCCCTGCAACCACCATCTATCACTAGCC
>JBNAVT010000037.1:0-14661 GCA_049700215.1 Thermoproteota archaeon | reverse complement strand
AGGAGGCAGGTTGAAATGGGCTATGTTTCCTTCGCGATGCCCGCGAGGGAGCTCTTCGAGGAGGAGATGCTGGATTACTTTCTGCCACAAATCTTACTAACCCTGAAGAGAAGTTTGAAAAACGATTTTGAATTCCTCCTCTATGGTGTTGGTGTTAAGCTCTGGAAGTATACATCAGCTATAGCAACCTCTCTTGGTTCCTGAGGGCTAAGCATGGGGAGTATTATTGGAATGGATTATTCTACGATCTCAGAGACCCGTCGATAAGATTTGAAGAATGTTACTGTGAAGCGTGCAGGGGGATTATGCCCCAGGAAATTATCGACCTCTGGCTTAAGGACAAGGAGCAAGCGATGAAGATTCTGGCTGTTCACAACCTTCTGGATCTGAGTCGATGGCGAAGGAGAAGATAGAGGATGGGAGGAGGCTCAGCCGTAAGACAGCACCAGAGGAGATTTCTTCAGGGAGAGCCAGAGGATACCGGTAGAAAAGATGAATGTGAAGAAGCCCTTCATGAGGAAAGATCCTTTGGAGAATATGAGGTACACGAAACAAAGGATGGCGAATATGAATTAATCAAGGAGACCACCATCATCGGCGTGTTTTCAGAGGCACGCGTCGAGGAAGGAAGAATCCTCTTCCCACTGAGCCGTGGAATGCTTCTTGAAGTGTCAAAAGAGGGCGTAAGGGAAATAGCTACCTTTGAGAAGGCAGTACTCTTTGGGCTAATATCCTCTGATGGAAGTAACGCTTATCATCAAAAAATAAATTCAAAAGGAAGACATCATACGGATTATTCGACAAGATTTTACTCCAAAGACAGGGTACTTATAGAGTTATTTGATGAGTCATTTAAGAAGATGTATGATATGACACCACATCATTATGAAAGAAGGGGTGGTTTAATTACTGCGGCAGTATATTCCAAAAGCGTATTCTATGATTTAAGCGATTATGACGTTAAGATAGGAGCTTATGAATTTAGAGTACCCCAAGAACATCTAGATTACGAGGGGAAGAGAGCATATTTGAAGGGTTTCTTTTCTGGAGACGGAAGTGCATATATAGTCCATGGAAAGCGATTTCAAGTACGATTTTACTCAAGATGTAAAGAAGGCTTAGATGGCTTGCGTCAAATACTTATGGACTTGGGCTTTCATCCTTATGAAATTGAAAAAGATGAAAGGTCAGACGGTATACGCTATTATTTTTCAGTCCCAGCTAGGGAGTGTGAAAAGTTTATGGATGAGATAGGAAGCTTTAAGCCTGAGCACATAGAGGCATTTAGAGAGTATAGAAGATTAAAAGGTGAGAAGGATGGAAAGGGCTAGAGTTTGGGGATGGGGCGACGACCCGGAATTAGCTGAAAGGAACGTGCGGGCATACCTAAACAAGAGATGGAGAACCACAACGGAGGAATTTTCCATCACGGTGGATGGTAGATATGAGAACATACTTTTCGAAATCACGGTGTACGTGAGCAAACTTAAAGATTTAGAAGGCTTGGTCAACAGTCTCTTTGACACTGCGTTAGCCAAGGCGGACAAGATATACTTTGTTACCGTTAACCTATACGATCGCATGGCTTCAAACGAGAGAGCATATAGAAACAGTCTATCGTTTGTTAAAGAAGCCTATGAAATGCGTGAGCAAAGTCTCATTCAGAAGTTTAAGAATCATCCCAGAGTCAAGCCTCTATTAGAAAGTGGAAGGAGTTTAGTGGTGATCCCAACAACTGTAATATTCTGTGAACTAGAATCGGAGCGCTTTAACAAGATAATTGTGAGGGCGAGGAATTGCGATCTGGAACCCCTTTTGGAATATATTCATTTCCTTGCCAATAAGCTCATTGAATATAAGATTGCAACCTGCATCTTAGGATATAGTATGGAGGACAACGCTGAGGAATTAACAATCCTAGACGTGGATACAGAAAAACAGGAGGTTTTCTTGTGGTTAGATCATCCACCTGCTAAGTAAGCGGTTGAAGACCTGTACACCAGGGGAAAGAGGTTTTTCTTGCGACAGGCTTATGAGGTTCAAATCCCTCCGGGCCCGCTGTTTTCACCCTAAGGTTTATGGCTGCGGGTTTAACCAGTGGTTTCGACCACTGTATTCAGCTCTGTCTCCTGGCTTGAATGGTTACGCTGACAGGCGGGATTCCGTCTGCGGCGGCGGTTAGAACGATTTCCCCCGGTTCACCGCTGGAGCGGATAACAGCCATCGCGCGTCCCTCGTGAACCCTCCGCTGGTTCCCAATATACTTCCCCTCGGAAACAGGGTTGCTGTTGCCCACGGCCACTATTGAGCATATTCCTATATTAGTATCAGTCTTGTCGGCAACAATGCCGCCACGCGTGATTTCGCTCCTAAGCGTGTGGAGACACGGGTTCTCCAGGGACCAGAGGCTTAGGGAAGACGCTTCAAGACGCTGGACGGCTTCGGCGGAGCTGCCTGCGGGAACGCTCAACTCTAGCCCCCCAACGCGGCTTCTGAGCCTGAGGCTGTAGCAGCGTTGAACGTACTTTCACGTCAGCCGCTGTTAAACCAGTGTTTTCAACAGCGCGCCTAGACGACTTGGGAGAGAGCTGTCTTTACGAGCGGCAGCCCTGTCTGAGCAGGCGTGGCTCAGCCTCTTCCCCCTGTCTCCTCGTAGACCGCTGCAAGCAGAAGAGGTAGGGCCAGCGTGACATCCACGTGGACGAGCGCTATGGCAGCGTTCTCCCTAACCTTGTTCCAGGTTATTGCTTCCTCGAGCCTTGCTCCCGAGAGGCTTCCGTCGAACTCGTATGCTGTCGTGAGGGAGACAGCGTAGTCCAACCCTCCTTTAAACTGGTTCCACCAGATAGTGTGGTGCTTGCTTATTCCTCCCCCGAGTATTAGAGCGCCGGTTTTCCTGGAGGAGAAAACAATGTCTGAAAGCTCCTTCATGTCTTTCAAAAGGTTCAGGCTGAACTCGTTCGTCTGCGAGAATATGAAGAGCTGCGTGCCGAACGCTGAGTCGACAAGCCCAGGCGTGTAGACAGGCACTTTCTTCTCGTACGCTGCCCGGAGTATCGAGTTCCTGTCTTTCAGCCTTTTCCCAACCTCCTCCGCAAGCTCTCTGCTGCTGAAAACCTTCTTCTCCCTCGTTATTTCTCTAAGCAGGGGTATTGTGAAGGATTCGATCGCCACCCCGTAGGAGTCCTGCGGAATAAGGATGTTTCCAAGCCTATGGGTTTCCTTCTTCCTCAAATCCCTGTCGTTCATGATGAACTCCCCCCTGTAGTATTTCCTCATGCTTTTAGCGATGTCGTGGTCAAAGGTCCCGCCCGTGGTTACTATGACGTCGCACAGCCCTTTCTCAACCATTTCAGCAATGACTCCCCTCAAGCCTGTTGAAACAATGTTTGCAGTCAGAGACAGGAATTTAACGCACTCCCTGTCCCTAACCATTTCAAGCATGATCTCGTGGGCCCTCGCAAGCTGCGCTGCCTCAAACCCCCATCCCTGCCCCATTCTGCCAAGAAGCTCCGAGAAATCTTTAACCCCTTCCAGCCTGTAGTCAACAACTTCCCTACTCATGGCGAGAAATGCTCCCGCCCCTGGTTAAAACTGTTTAGCCCCAAGATACGTTTATATCCGTAGGGACCGCCGTAGGAACCAGTCTGACTTGACCCCTGAATCCCGCGACGTGGAGGAGCAGCGTGTCGCAGGCTTAGCGAGCCTCGTCGGAGGCAGAGCTAGGATCCGCGGCTGGCTCTACGTGAAGAATACTGTCGGCAAACTGGTTTTCCTAAGGGTCCGGGACTCCACCGGCGTGGTGCAGGCCGTCGTCAAGAGGAACATGGTTGGGGAGCAGGTTTTCGACCAGGTTAAGAGGCTTAGGAGAGAATCCTCGCTCGTTGTCGAGGGGCTTGTCAGGAGGGATGCCCGCGCCCCCGGGGGTGTTGAGCTTCTGGCTGAAGCCGTAAGGATAGTGTCGCCCTCTCTGGAGGATCCTCCCTTAAGGAGGAACATGCCCCCTGAAACCGTGTGGAAGTACCGTCATCTTTTCATACGCGGCAGAACCATGACTACTGTTTTGAAGCTCAGGTCTTCTCTTTCAACAATGCTGAGGCAGTGGCTTCTAGACCACGGCTACTACGAGGTCAGCGCGCCATCGATAGTTACTGCTGCAACCGAGGGGGGTGCGAGAATGTTTGAAGTCAAGTATTTCGACAAGAAGGCTTTCCTGACTCAGAGCTCACAGTTCTATCTTGAGAGCGCGATCTTCTCGCTTGAAAAAGTCTTCTGCTTCCAGCCGAGCTTCAGGGCGGAGGAGTCTAAGACGAGGAGACACCTCTCGGAATACTGGCATCTCGAGGTTGAAGCTTGCAACATGGATTTCCACCAGCTGCTCCAGCTTGAGGAGGACATGCTTACGGAGGTTGTTGGAGAATTCTACGAGAAGCACAGGGAGGATGTTGAAAGGTTCAACCCTGGTTTCAAGCCTTTCGAAAAACCCTTTAAGAGAATAACCTACACGCGGGCTGTTGAGCTCTTGAGGAGCAGCGGCGTGGAGATGGAGTGGGGCAGGGACCTAGGCGTCAGGGAGGAGAAGATTATCGCCACCAAGGTTGGGCAACCGGTTTTCGTGACCCACTACCCTAGGGAGGTCAGAGCCTTCTACCATATGCCTGACCCCGGGGACCCCAGGGTTGTGCTTGCAGCAGACCTTCTGGTCTGGCCGTACGGTGAGATAATCGGCGGCGGGCAGAGGATTGACGACCATAATGTTCTCTTGAATAGAATAGTGGAGTCAGGCTATAATCCTGAGGACTACGCTTGGTATCTTGACCTCAGGAAGTACGGCTCAGTCCCGCATTCAGGCTTCGGCCTAGGGTTTGAAAGGCTCCTAGCCCATATTCTGCGGCTGCCCAGTATTAAGTACGCGGTCCCGTATCCCCGGACGCGGACGATCGTCTACCCATGAGGCTGAAATGAGCCTTCCAAGCTACTTTATCCCGCTTAAGAAGGCTGTTGACGACTATCTTAAGGAGCAGGGTTTAACAGTGGCGGACGTGGTGGCGGTTATGGATGAGGACAGGGAGAGCCTCGTCGAGAGCCTCAGGAAGAGATGTGCAATATCCTTGAAAACAGAGAGGCTGCTTCTCGAGAGGCTTACGAGTAAACAGCTCAACATGCTGATATTCGTAATACAGGTTTTCTACATCATCAACATGGGCGGGATGTACAAGGGGTTTATAATTCACCCTGAGAGAAGCAGAGTCGTGTCTGGGCAGAAGGTTACTGAAGAAGGCTTGAGACTCGTCTTGAAGGCGCTCGGGTTCCCAAGCCTGGAGCAAGCCTAGGCGCAGGTTAGAAAACGGGTTGACACAGCTAGCTTAGCCCGCGCTTAAAACGGGTGTTTATACAGATACTTGGATAAAAATTTAAAACCCGGTTCTCCCTTGAAGAAAAAGGGTGCCGGAGTAGCTCAGATGGCTAGACCCTAGGAGGCTAAAGCGCCAGAACCCTAAGGGGTTGATGAGACTCATAATCTGGAGGTCGCGGGATCGAGACCCGCCTCCGGCATTCTTTAAATGCAGCAAAATAATTCCTTAAAGTGTTTTAGACACTCCGCATCATCTCACATTATCCGAAACAAAATCTTTTTAAATTACAGGGGGGAAATCTGCCGGGGGCATCGGCTAGCATGGTCTAGGCTCCGTGGCTTGGGAGATTAAAAATTCCGAGACCCCACGAGACCTGGGTTCGAATCCCAGTGCCCCCATAAACATTCAATTGATTTAACTTTATCGTTAAATGTAACAGGTATCATAAGTATGAATTAAGGTTCAAGTTCGAGGCGGAATTGAGAAGGTTAAAATTAAGCGCATGTTAAGTAACTAGCAAGTGGATAACTATCGCTTTTAAACAGGAGACAATTTATTGCAAGCGATGGGGGCGCCCGGATTTTCGGCATCATTCAGGTGCGTTCGAACCGGGATCGCATGGGCCCGAGCCATCTGGCCGCTTTCCTCTGAAGCCTGCCAAGTTAGCCGGTTTCCCTCTTGGGGGAAACTTTTAGCCCACGCCCCCGCCCCTTAAGGCTTGCTTTAGCCAACAGGCTTAAAAGCGTTTCGTTAACAGTGCTTTCACGTTCTACGGCTTGCTTGAGAACCCCTGTCCGAACCGGGTGGCGGGAGTAGAGCAGAGTTTTGACTCAGATGCTTGTGCAGTGATACGGGTGTTAAACGCCGGGTTAAACGAGGCTGTGTTTTAAACTGTTGAGAAACATTTCTCTCGACACGGTTTTAAACAGACTTGTTCTCCAGTGCAGTAGTAAACACGCCTTTTTCGCATGAGAATGAGAGGGTTAGCCTCAGCATTAAGTTAAAATAGTTTTACCTTATTGTGCAGATTATTATCAAGATGGAGGAGGAAAACAAGGGTTTCAAAACGTTGAGCGACATCTTCAAGGCACTGGGGTTTCCAGTACGAGTTGAAATACTGAAAATTCTGGAGAAGAACTCGCTCAGATACAGTGAGCTGATGAAGACTGTTAGGCTTGACAGGTTCAGCGACGCTGGGAAGTTCGCATACCATTTGAGCAAGCTTATGGAGAACGGGCTTGTCGAGTATAAGCCTGAGAACAAGATATACGTGATAACCCCGCTGGGCAAGGATGTTCTGAACCATGCTATGAATCTTTTCGAATCGCTCAGGAGGAAGGAGAATGTTCTCCTCGTCAGGAGAACAGACTCGTCGATCGAGCTTTTCGAAAGGAAGAGGATTGAGGAGTGTCTCGTCAGGGAGGCCGGCATGGATCAGGATACTGCCGAAACAATAGCCTTGGAGATAGAGGAGAGACTGTATTCTCTCGGAGTGAAGTATTTAACCGCGCCCCTTATCAGGGAGTATGTTAATGCTGTCCTTCTTGAGAAGAAGATGGAGAATTACAGGCACAGGTTGACGAGGCTTGGGCTGCCTGTGCACGACGTTTCTGAGCTGATATCTGTTAAGCGGAGCCTCGACGATGTTGTGAACGAGGCTGGTGAAGAGGTTTTAAGGCAGTACGCGTTTCTCGCCAAGCTTCCGAGGGAAGTGGGTGACGCGCACCTCAGTGGAACGGTTAACATTAATCATTTAGCCAGCTTCATGTTTAAGCCAGACGAGCCTGTAAACTCGCTGGCGAGCCTAAGCCTTTTGAAAACCCATTCGTATATTGCTTTCTCCGGAGGAGAGTCGTCGCTTAAGCAGGCCGCGTGGAGGATCGTCGAGGCGTTCAGCAGCTCCTCCATGCATGCGAACAGCCTCCTCTTAGACAGCTGGGACCTGGAGCTTTTAGAAGAGTTTTTGAAGAGCATTGCGATAAGCCAGAGGAGGTGGAACATTATTTTAAGCGTGGAGCTGGAATCCATTGCCTCCGAGCTCTTGAGAAGGCTTGGGGAAATAGCTGAGAAAACGGTTTTATCCAGTTTTTCTCTCTCGCTCGTCGGCTACGACAGGAAGGTTTTTGAAGAGGGCTTCGCGAGCAGTTTAGCGAAGATTTTAAACGCTGGAGGCGCCCTCGTGCTAGCGGGTTCTCAAAACTCCTGTCCCACTTACCATCTTGCTGTTTTAAACGATGCCGCCGGCAACTATGTTAGAACAGGTATCTTGAGCTCTGTAAGCCTGAACCTGCCGCGTATTCTTGAAAACTCCTCTCTGAACGAGGACGCCTTCTGGAAAAACCTGAGCGAGATCGTGAGCAGGATCATCGAGGCTTTCGAGCTTAAGAGGGAGAGTTTGAGAAGCATCATGGAGGACAGGAAGCTCCTCCCCCTGTCGAGCAGGGTTAACGGTGAAACATACTTCCTCTCGGAGAAAAGCTGCTCAATAATAGAGTTAACCGGGCTTTACGACGCTGCCTGCAGGCTCGTTGACTCTCAGGATGTTTCCACCAGTTTCCCGGAGGCTGAGAAGATCGTTAAAGGGGTTAACGAGCTTATCCATAAGTCTTCCAAGAGGGAGAACAGGGTGCTCGTCAGCCTTGTGAGCCACGAGGAGGCTGCGCAGAGGTTTGGAGGAAGCCGTGTGAACGTTTTCCCGAGGAACACGGCTTTCGAAGAATGGTTCAGGTTTGAATCCAGGCTTAAGAGCCTTACGCCTGAGTCTAACATTATTCATCTTCAGGGTTTAGAGGAGCTTGGGGTCCTGAGGAAAGCAGGTAGGATCAGCTTCCTCATGCATTCTCCGAAAACAATGTGTGCAAGCTGCGGCAGGATTAACCCTGTTTCTGAAGAAAGATGCTTATGCGGATCATATTTAAAAACTGTTTTTTAAGCGGGAGAAAAATTTAATAGTGGGGCTCTCTCCCTCCCTCCCGGTTACCGGCCATAGGAGCCGTGGAAACACCCGTACAGGGGAAACCCGCGGAGCCGTTCCGAACACGGAAGTTAAACACGGCTCCGTTTCAAACATTAGTGTGGTCTTCGGCCACGCGAGGCTTGAAAGCCGGTAACCATCCACCCGGATTGTTAATCAAGCGTAAAATTCCCATTAAAGGCTTAAATATTCTCAGGCTGGAAAACCAGCGGCGTAAAGATAGATGCAAACACTATTGTTCCTAGGACAGGACAATACGGACATCGGCTACATAATCAACATACTCTACATGGCGATGTTCCTAGCGCTCGTGTTCTGGGGTGAGAAAATACAGACTATCATCCGGCTTCGAGACATCGAGTATGCTCTTGAAAGACTACGCTTGATGAGAGACGAGTCCGTAAAGTTCACTAAGGATAAGCTGAAGAAATACGGCAGGGAAGAGATAAACAGTTTCCTTGATAATTATCTCGAGTTCGTAACCATTCCCCCGGTTGACATGGATCCAGCCGGGGTGGTTTGGAAGCTCGACCACATAGTTAAGACGGCGGAGGACAGGGTTAGGGGCGAGATAAAACAGATAATTCCTGGTCTCGACGAAAGCCAGGTTTTAAACATAATGAATCTTTTCGAAGCATCCTATGCTTTAAACTACTATTATAAGGTTGTTAGACACTACTACATTCTGAGCAAGAAGACTTCAAGCTATATTCTGATAATACAGCTGCAGGCTATTCTCCCGCAGGTGATGATGGAGGCTGAGGCCTACCTTGGGGCGCTGCAGGCTTTTTCAAGCGGCCAGCCGATTGGCGACGGAGCTGGAGCGCTTGTCGCAGCCCGCCTGATGAGGGGCGGCGAGATGCTTGACATTGAGAGGGACAACGTGTACACTGTTAAGAATATTCAGGGGAGGAGAGTATACTTTATGAAGGCCAAGGGCCCTGGAGGGGCTGTGGGTACTCCCGGGGATGCTTTGATGAAGCTTAGTGAAAAAGAGAGTTTCAAAATAATATTCATGGTGGACGCTGGGCTCAAGCTGGAGGGTGAGAAAACCGGGAGCATTGCTGAAGGCGTTGGAGCAATCATCGGTGGAATAGGCACTGAAAAATACAAGATTGAGGAGGTTGCGACCAGGAAGGCGATTCCTCTCTACGGGATGATTATAAAAATGTCTTTGAAAGAGGCGATCACGCCGATGACCAAGGATGTTCTCAGCGGGGTTGAGGAGGCGCATCAGCTTCTTTTAAAAAGGATAGTTGAGAAGTCTTCCGAAGGCGACACGGTGATGGTGATAGGCGTTGGCAACACGATGGGCATCGCCCAGTAGGAGGCTGAGGGCAGTGGAGAAAAGCCCGGCTAGTCTTTTAGTCCCGTTCTACTTCTTCCTGCTTGGCCTACTCATTCTTTTCTCGCTGATCCTTCTTGTTCAAGGGGTCACGGGCACCGGTAGGAATGACAGTTTTACGAACATGCTTTTCATAATGACCGGTTTAACCGGACTGGTTTCAACATTCTACATGATAAGAAGATACCAGGTTAGCGTGCAGAAAATGCTGAAGGAGAGGAAGATAGTTGTTTTAACGGTTGAAGAATGCTCGAAATGCAGCTATAAGGCTGTCAGGCCTTTCCGCGAGGGGGACTATGTTTACGGATACGGTGGGGAGTGCCCCCGGTGTCCCAAGAGCCAGGACACTGGTGTCGAAAACAGGATGGTTATCACAGCAATATACTTGGAGGGTGGGCGGCAGGAGGAGCGCTACTAGCCTGTAGTCAGGTTTACAGCAGAGTCCTCAAGTATCAGGAAAGTATCCTCGGCCTGAGCTATCTTCCTCCCGCTCCTCTCAACCAGAACCGGGTAGGAAACCAGGTTTTTACCCAGGTCTCCAACAATATTGTTGAAGACGCTTTCACCAGCCTCCTTGAAGAGGCTTGAAAACCATCTTTCGCAGAACGGGAGGGTTCTGAACGTGCTCTGCATTCTCTCAACCCTGCTGCTGAACCTTCCCTTGTATTCTACGGGGAAGTTTTTGAAGCGATAGATGTAGACTTGACTGGCCTCGCCGACCTCGCCCGCACCGTCGGCCAGCGTCACGAAGGGCTCTATCGCCACAACCATGCCTCTCCTAAGCTTCTCAGCGCTGAACGTTTTAAGATTCGGGATTGAAAGCCCCGCGTGAAGGTTGAAACGATCTATCTGGTGGCCGGTCAGGTTTCTTATCACCCTGAAGCCTCTCGACTTAACCGTGTTTTCAACAGCCTCGCCGACCTGGCTGATTTTAACACCGCTTCTCAGCACGCTGGATGCTTTTTCAAGGCTTTTCTCAGCAGTCTCAACCATCTCCCTGTCCACCTGGGAGAGCGGTATTGTGAACGCGGTGTCTACAATGCAGCCGTCAACGTGAACACCAAGATCCACTTTAACCAGCGAGCCCTCTGGAACCTCGCCTCCAAACCCCGGGGGCGGTGTGAAGTGGGCCGCAACCTCGTTCAACCCTATGTTGCAGGGGAAAGCCGGTTGGCCGCCGAGCTGCCTTATGCGATCCTCTATTTCCTCGCAAAGGTCTACGAGCCTCGCTCCAGCCTTAACCCGTTGACGAGCCTCCTTCTTAACCCTCCTGGCGATCTCGCCTGCTGCAAAGTATTTCTCCTTCTCCTCCTCGTTCAACAGCCGGCTTCCAATTCCGGGGGAAGGCTTTAAATGGGTTTCCGGGGGTTCCCTAACCATTGTCAAGAGGAAGACGGTGATACTGGGCGGTACTTTCGACAGGTTTCACAGGGGGCACATGCTCCTCCTAGGGTTGGCAGCAGCCTTGGGCAGGAGCGTGATCGTCGGGGTTGCTTCAGACGAGTTTGCAGCCGGCAAGCCCCACATGGTTGAGGCTTTCGCAGAGCGCTTCCAGAAGGTTTCGGGTTTTCTAAGGAGCATCGGGTGCAGGAGCCTGGTTTTGAAGCTGGATGATTTCGCCGGTCCCGCGGCGACCCTGGAGGAGGGAGCCCTGCTGGTGACCTTCCCCACACTGGGAAACGGGCTGCTTATAAACAGGATTAGGCGTGAAAAAGGCTTACCCCCCCTGGAGGTTCTTCTAGCTCCCCTCCTGGAGGCTGAGGATTCCGAACCCATATCCAGCACCAGGGTTAGAATGGGCGAGGTTGACGAGAAGGGTTTTTTAAAGCGTTAAAGCTTAAAAGCATGCGGAGGCTTATCCTAGACGAGCCGTCCGAAAGCGGATCTAACCGAGCATAGGGCTTAAGCTCTGCTGTGAGGGAGGAGGACCCAGGACGGCGAAACAGCAGAGCTCGGTTTAAGAAGCCTCGGAGCATGCAGTAAGCATGCTGTGAAAAAGGACGTCAGGCCGAGCTTAAACAGCCTCCTGCTCAGCCTTACCCCTGATGAAGCTGGGTATGCCTTCAACCTCCTTAGCGCAGCCTCCTAAAGCCTGCTTAAGCCTAGACTTATACTCCGTGTTAATCCTCACTCTTCCCGAGCAGATTTTCCTTATTTTTACGCTGTGCGACCTGCCCCTCCTGTCGAAATCAGTCAGGATAATTATCTCCGAAACGCTTTCCCTCTCCAGCCAGTTGGTGGCGGCGAGCCTGATGAAGCGTCTAAGAGTCATTATCCTGGTTTTAACCCCGAGTTTAACCAGTGCCTCCCTGTCCTTGGCTCCCTCAACCACTATGAGCTGCCCCGTGTCGCCGAGGCTCAGCTCCCGTATTATCCTGCTTACTGATTCTGCTGAAGCAGCGTTGCGCCTGCTCGCCGTTTTCCTAAGCCTGGGCAACAGCACCCGCTTGGTCTCCTTATCCCAGGATAAAAAGTTTAAATCCCCTTTGAACAGTAGCATGACGGTGATGCTTTATGAGATTGATGAAAGCATGCTTATCCGTAGAGGAGAGGAGGCTTGGTGGAAATGGGTGCTGAACAGCCCCCACCGGTTGCGAAGTACGTGATTAGAGTGGAGTTTGAAGTCGAGGGAGTTGTGGAGAGAATCTTCTTTAAAAGGGAAGATTCCCGCAGAAACACGATATTATAGGCGCTATATTCGGACAGACTGAAGGTCTGTTCGGAGACACCCTCGACCTGAAGAAGCTCCAGAAGAGCGGCAAGCTTGGGAGAATAGAAGTTGAGCTGAAGAAAGACGATAAGAAGACGGTTGGAAACGTGACTATACCCAATAATCTTGACCAGCCTACTGCGGCTCTTCTAGCAGCGACGCTGGAAAGCATAGAGAGGGTTGGGCCCTACGACGCCCGGTTTAAACTACTCGGTGTCGAAGACGTTAGGGAGGAGAAGAGGAGGAGGATCATGGAGAGGGCCAAGGACATTATGCAGAGGTGGTCGGCCTCTCAAAGGAGCGAGGTGATTCAGATGATAAGCCAGGTCAGCGAGGTCAGCGACGTCGGTAAAATAGTTAGTCTCGCTGCCGATGTTGAAGGCGGGCCTGAGGCGGAGGCGAGTGAAACACTGTTCATCGTGGAGGGCCGGGCTGATTTAACCAATCTCATGAAGGCGGGTGTTAAGAACGTTGTTGCAACCAACGGTGTGAACATTCCCCAGTACGTGGTTAACCTGACTCACAGAAAGAAGGAGGTTACGGTGCTGGCTGACGGAGACAGGGTTGGCGACATGATTGTGAAAGAGCTTCTGAGAAGAGGTGCTAAGATAGACTACGTGGGCAAGGCTCCACAGGGCAGGGAGGTGGAGGAGATGAAGCCGATTGAAATCCTTGACATGATAGGCAGGAGGGTTGACGTGAACACTTATCTAGCTACTCTGCAGGCGGCGGCTAAGCCTGTCGCCCCTGAAAACCTTCTGAACGTTATGAAGACTCTTAGAGAAAGGGTTAAGGAGTCCTTCACCGCGATTCTCCTAGACGAGGATGGGGAGATTATCGAGGAGGTGCCTGTAAGCCAGCTTTACGACAGGCTGAGCGGGCTTGACAATGTTGCCGGAGTTATTTTCGACGGGATAGTTTCACAGAGGCTTCTAGACCTGGCTCAAAGCAAGAGTGTGAAGATCATGGTCGGCGAGAGAATAGGGACTGTTGAGAAGATGCCTAGGGAGATAGTTGTCAAGACTCTGGACGATTTAAAATAGTCGGCTAGGTTTCAGGACGACTATTCTCCAACAGCTCACGGTTAAGCTGTATGAAGGAGCCGCCCCATTTGAACTTTGAAAGAATGCTTAAGGCCTGCTCTGGGAAACCGAGTATGAAGAGGGCTGCGGCCAGGGCTTCAGCGCTTGAGAGAATGCTCGGAGAACCGTAGTTAACAGGGTTCGCCGCCAGCAGCCTAGGCAGCCTCCTCTGAAACGGTGCTTTAAGAAGGTGGAAGACACTGTTGTCTGCGGATTTCCAGGAGGTGTCTATGACTGTTATCCCATGCTTCACCGCAATCTCCCTGTCCCCGGGTGAAAGCGTAACCGTGGCCTCAGGGTTTAAGATTATGGAGCGCTTAGGGACCCGGGATATTTTCGAAACCACCTTAATCATGCCGTGCTTCTTCAAAACGAGGGTTGTGCACTTCCTAGGATCATCCTCGTGGAAATGCAGAGCGTACAGGCAGGGGGGATGTTGAGAGTAACCCCTTTTCTGTTCGAGACGGGATTCGACTAAGCGGCCCACCTGGCCATCATGCGGGTTACTCACCTGGCCTGTTCGGCCTTGCTTGCTGCAGGCTGAGCCCGTTTCACGCCCGTTCCAGGAGTCGTCAGTATTCTTCATCCACATTCCTCCCGGAGGGGCTTCGTTTCTGTCTCAGCCTAGGGGTCTCCCCCTGCGCCTCGCGGCGCTGCAGCACCCGCACCAAGAAGGGAGTTTCCCCAGGCCCTCTTCGGACCCGACGCCCGTCCTTCAACTTCCCCCCTGCCTGAAGCATAGTTCCGAATAACGTTTAAAAATTTTGTGAAAGCGTCACAGGCAGGTTTTCACCTGTTCCAACGAGAGTGGTTAACCGTGTACCTCGGGCTATTGGGAGCGGCAGGCTGAGCACCTCGGACGTTAATCCTTGGTGCTTACACCCCCACCCCATCAACGGAGTCTTCTACTCCCGCCCTCGACTGGGATCAGGCTGGTTGCCCAGCCCTACACCCAGGTTGGTCGCCTATTTTCGGGAGTGGCTTCGGGCTTAGATGCTTTCAGCCCTTATCCACAACGGCGCAGCTGCCCGGCGTCTACCCTGCTGGATAACCGGTAGACCGGAGGCCGCGACACCCAGTTCCTCTCGTACTGAGGACATCTTCCCCTCAGGCGACCAGCACTCCCAGCAGATAAAGTCCGACCTGTCTCGCGACGGTCTAAACCCAGCTCACGTTCCCCTTTAACGGGCGAG
>JBNAVT010000036.1:0-14674 GCA_049700215.1 Thermoproteota archaeon | reverse complement strand
CTACGAGAAGCCGGAGTTAATCGAAATAGAGCTTGGCCACTATGTTGCTTGTCACAACGTGGTTTCATGATGGAAGCGCTGAATACCAATACTTTCAGCGAGAGCTCCCATCTGTTTGAAATCGAAAACCTAAAAGTATATTTCCCCGCCAGAACGGGCGATTTATTCCATAGGAAATACGTCCATGCAGTGGATGATGTGTCTTTCTATATAGATTCTGGCGAGGTTGTGGGACTTGTAGGGGAAAGTGGAAGCGGTAAGACCACGATCGGGAAAGTTATTGCGAAGCTTACCCCTCCCACTGGGGGGAAAGTTCTGTTCAACGGAAGAGATATTTCTTCTTTCCGCGGTAAAGATCTGAAGGAGTACAGGAGGATAGTTCAGATGGTCTTTCAAGACCCTTATGAATCATTAAATCCTAGGTTGACAGTTTTCTCAACAATAGCGTTTCCGTTGCGAGTCCAAAACATCGTGAAAGATAAGGATGAGATTAGGGAGTACTGCGGCGAACTGTTGAGGCATGTAGGTCTTTCCGAAGATGTTTTATACAAGTATCCACATGAATTGAGCGGAGGCGAGAGACAAAGAGTTTCGATAGCTAGAGCGCTTGCTGTTAAGCCGCGTTTTCTTATAGCGGACGAGCCTGTCTCAATGCTTGACCTCAGCATCAGGTCGGGTGTTCTTAATCTTTTGATGGAATTGAAAAAACAATACGGCTTAACGTATTTGCTTACGACCCATGATCTTGGAGTGGCATATTACTCTTGCGACAGGATAATAGTTATGTACCTTGGAAAAATAATGGAGATGGCGCCTACGGAAGATTTCATTAGTCACCAGTTTCATCCCTATTCACAACTCCTCCTATCGGCTTCAGCAAGCCTAGGATTTGGCGATCATTCTAAGAAGATGTTTAGTGCCTCAGGGGAGATAGCGAGTGCCATAGATCCTCCCAGAGGATGTAGATTCCATCCGCGCTGCCCATTCCGAACAGAGAAATGCAGTAAGCAAAATCCTTCTTTAGTAGAGCTTCGAAACCATCATTTTGTCGCCTGCTTTAATCCTCAGTGATAAAAAACTCATATAACCTGAGTTTAACAGTCTTTTCGCATGGCGAAATAGGCTCTGTTGTTTGAAGACAAGCATACGGAAACTAGAACTTTAAACATATAAATGAGGTAGTAGATAGAATCTAAGACTTGGAATGAAGTTTAACAATCTGAGGATGGCTCTCGCTAATGCTGTCGAAGACGTTTTCCCAGGGGCTTCAGTAGCTGTTTATCTGGATGATGATCTCGTCTACGAGGAGGCTTTCGGATACGCTGAAGCGACCCCGGAGAGGAGAGAAGCATCGGTGGAGACGCTTTACGATCTTGCCTCCCTCACTAAGCCTCTCGCAACGTCGATCATCGTCGCAAGGCTTCTGGAAGAGGGTCTCCTGCATTTGAAGCAGAGGGTTTCAGAAGTGTTGCCTGAGTATTCTGAGACTAACGCGGGGCAGGATGAGTTTAAAAGTAGGACTGAAATATGGATGCTGCTCTCCCATTCAGCCGGTCTCCCAGCTTGGGCTCCGCTTTACAAGCTTGGGGAGAAAAGCAGGGTTGGGCTCTTCGAGGAGGCTGCGAGATCCTTCGTCAGCCTTCCACCCGGGTCGAGGGTTATCTACAGCGACATCGGCTACATTGTTCTCACCGCGCTGGTGGAAAGCATTACTGGTGAAAGGATCGACAGTCTTTTCGAGAAGCTTGTCGCAAGGCCTCTGGGCTTGAGGAAGACTGTTTACAATCCTTTGAACCATGGTTTCGCCGAAAACCAGGTTGCGTCGACGGAGATCGATCCTGGAACCGGTTTCCCCCTGAGGGGGGTTGTCCACGATGAGAATGCAAGGGCGCTGGAAGGCCTTTCGGGCCACGCGGGATTGTTTTCAACAGCAAGGGAGGTGGCGTTAATAGGGAACGAGATGCTGCAAGCATATTTAGGCAGGAGTGACCGTCTCGTTAAAAAGGCTACCGCGGCGACGATGCTTAGGCCCTGGGCGGATGGCGATTACTGCTACGGGCTGGGGTGGCAGGTTTACAGGAAGACGGTTTCACAGGCTTTCGGCGACCTGTTTACGGATGGAGATGCTTTCTGCCACACGGGTTTCACAGGCACCTCGATATGCATAGATGCTGGGCAGAGGGTTGTCGCCGTCCTCTTAAGCAACAGGGTTCACCCAAGCAGGGGGAACACCAAGATAATGAGGTTTAGACCAGTTTTCCACAACCTGCTAGTATCCTCCCTATAGCGCTATCTCCCCCATGACGACGCTCCTCTCCGCTCCCGTAGCCCCAGGTATATTGTTAGGAACCCCGCTTAAAGTCGCGTGGGCCAGTATAGCCATTCCGAGAGCCTCCTTAACCTTCGAGTCGATCCCCACATCCTCGTGTTTAAGCATTCTTAGGCCTCTCCTTCTCAATTCCTCCTCGAAATGCTTCATGAGAGTCTTGTTCCTGACTCCTCCTCCCCCAACGATAACCTCTTCAACCCTGGTTTTAGGCAGTATGAAGAGGTCGTAGTTTTTAACGATGCTCTTCACCGTGAACATCGTCACGGTGGCAACCAGGTCCTCCTTAGACAAGCCTTTGCCAAGCCCCTTCTCAATAATCCTCTTTGCGAAAGACCTGCTGAAAACCTCTCTCCCGGTTGTTTTAGGAGGAGGTCTAGTGATATACTCGTGAGCCATAAGCCCTCTTAAAATTTCTTCGTCGCAGGATCCTTTTGAAGCAATCTCGCCACCAGGGTCGTGAGGCAGCTCCGGGTAGAGCATTCCAACCGTAAAGTCTATCAGGCTGTTCCCAGGTCCCGTGTCGAAAGCGTAGACATCCTTGGTTTCAGGGTTTCTCGGGAGAACTGTTACGTTGGCTATGCCTCCTATGTTCTGAACAAGCCTCCCCTTCACGGGGTCTGAGAGGAGAGAGTAATCCACGTAGGCTATTATGGGGGCTCCCTGTCCGCCGGCAGCAATATCTCTAGCCCTGAAGTTTCCGATGGTTGTTAAACCGGTTCTCTCAGCTATGACTTGAACAGAGCCGAGTTGTAGGGAACACCTGCTTGAAAAGCCTCCTACGGAAACGTATTCTGGAAAATGATGCAGTGTCTGACCGTGCGACCCTACTAGGTCAATATCGTTCAGGGAAATCCTCGATGCCCCTAGAGAGTTCTTCAACGCGTCGGAGAATGCTTCAGAAACAAGGTGGTTCAAGAGGCATACGTCTCTGACGGAGCCTTGTTCAACAGAATCCAGTATGTATCTCTTTAACTCGCCGGGGTATGGGACAGTATCCTTGTGGAGAACCTCATACTTAACATCTCTTCCGAAGCCCCTTATCTTTACGATCACTATGTCAACACCGTCAGCGCTTGTTCCAGACATGAGCCCAGCTACAACCCTTTCCTCGGAAAAAATCTTGTCGACGAGCCTTCTCGCCAGTGGGCCAGGCCCCATGATTGTGGCGGAGCTTGTTAGATATATTAACCTTAAGACTTTCCCCGTTTTCCTCCGCTGCGCGTTACTTTTATATAGCGTTCAAACGCTTAAAGCATTGTAATGGCTGGAAGAATCTACCCTTGGATAGTTCCTTCCCAGTATAAGAATAGTATTCCTGATTTTGCTGGAGGCGTGGGGACTCCGAGAATGGTTTACGACCCTGAGACTGGAGGCTGGCTTCTCTTCTTCACCGGCTGGAGGAACGCTAACTCTAGAGAAGTCTTTTCCGCCGAGGTTGAAAAGGATATGACGGTAAGCAGGGTCAGGAGGATACTGTCGTCGCCGCCTACGAGGGATGCTGTCAACGCGATTTACGATCCTTGGAGGGATGGTTTCATCGTTTTAACTACTGAAGGCGGCCCGTTGCACATCAGGTTTTTCGACAAAGGCTTTAGGGAGCTTGGTTCAAGGAAGCTGCTCGACGGGATGCAGGATTCTGGAGCCGGTATCCTCAGCCTGATGGGAAACTATAGCGAGCAGAACCCTAATGCGGCAATATTCTACCCGAAGGATGACAGGATTCTCTGGAGGCTTGTGAAGCGTGTTGACGACTTGAGCTCGCTGGAGCTAGGTGGAGAAACAGTTTTCTCCAACTGGGAGGGTTCTAACGATGTTATAGACGCTTTCAGGACTAACGACAGGTTCGGAGTCTTAGTAGAGTACTTCACCGACAGGCAGAACTGGAGGTCGCGGATAGCTATGTGCGGATCCTACTTGGCTCCCAACGTCAGGGGCTTGAGCGCAAGCCTGCCCGTGCCTTTCAACGATGGCTACAGCAACCTTGGTCATCCTTCTTTCACCACAGGCCCGGATGGGAAGCCTAAGGTTCTTTTCAGCTTCTTCATGTCTCACGCGCCCCCGTTTCCAGTTTTAGACTACAGCAGGCAGTGGAGGCATGAGATCTGGGTTTGGGAGCCGGGCTTCAATATTTTCGACGCCAGGGCCTACGGGAGGATGTTCGACAAGCTGGTTTTCGACGACAAGACTACTAGGAATCCTCCCCTCTATGATCTCCTGGGGGCTAGGAGGATGATGCTCGGAGTATCATGCCCGTCTAGGAAAACGCTGACGGTTAGTGTTCAGCAGGCGGTTAGCGTGAAGGAGCATTTGGAGGGGAATTTTGTAGAAGAGGCTTTCAGAGTGGTTAAGAATTCTTGGAGAACCCTGGAGGACCCGCTTGGCACGCTTAGGATAGCTGTGGGCAAGGGTTCCACGGTGTGGCTTGTCGCCGAGTACTAGCTTCTAATGAGTCGCGGAGGAAAGCTGTTTTCAACCTGTTTTCTCTCTCAAACCTTTGTCTCCTAGTTACTGCGTAAGCTTAATACCTGCCGCCCGCCTATTCTGAGGCTGCTGATGAATGGCTAGCCGTAGGAACCCGGTTAGGCTGGAGGATGCTGAACACGTGACTGTCTACCATAGGGGTGACGAGTATGCTGGGTGGCCTTTCAACGGGGGGCTATGAAGCTTCGGAGAGGGCGAGATACTCGTAGGCTTCAACCGTAACAAGTGCGCATACGTGTCTCCCAGGGATGTTGAGCACAGTAGGGTTCAGCTGGGAGCCGGCCAGCTTGTCACGCTTCGTTCAAAGGATGGTGGCCGCACCTGGCCTGTTGAAGGCCTTAGAGTGATCGTGGAGAGCAAGGCTGAGCTGCGCGCGAAGGTTCTTCACTATCCTCCGTCTGATAGCCCCTTACCTAAGCCGAGGCCGGTGGACTTCTCGAAGCCTGGTTCAGCTTTAGCTGTTGAAACCCCTCTTGGAAACGAGACTGGCCCGACAGCATACTTTGTAACGCGTGACAAGGGTTATTCATGGGAGGGTCCACACCTGCTCTTCAACCCCGTGTTTGAAACTATTTAAGCCCGGCCCTCGTACATTGTTCGCTCAGACGGTGTCTTGCTATGGTTTGTCCAGGGAAAGCGTTTCGACGAGGCTGCGCGCGGAATTTTTCCCGAGGGGAGGCCAATGGTTTTGGCGAGCACGGACGGCGCTGTCAGCTGGTGTTTCCTAAGCTATGTTACGCCGGAGGATTCTCACCCTCCTAAGATATGTCCCCACCCTGCTGTTCTCCCGGACGGCAGGATTATCACTGCCCTTAGAACAGTATGGCCCGACTGGAGGCTGCACTGGACTGAAACATATGTTTCCGAGGACGGGGGGTTAACCTGGCGTTTCCAATCTAGGGTTAACGATTGGGGTGCTCCAGCGGCGCTCCAAACGCTTAAAGACGGAAGGCTTCTTTGCACGTACGGCTACAGGGTTCCACCCTACGGGGTGCGTGCCAGGATCAGCGGCGACGGTGGGGAGACATGGGGAGGGAGATAGTTCTGCGCGACGACGGGGGCAGCCCTGACCTGGGTTATCCACGCACAGTGCTTCTCCCGGATGGAAGGGTTCTCGCAGTCTACTATTTCAACAAGGCTGGCGACACTGTTGACTGCGAAGGCGGTGTCAGGCATATTGCGGCAACAATATTCAACGCGCCGTATTGAGCCGGAATGTTTTCAACCAGTGTTTTTCGGGAAGACGAGCCTACCGTGAAACGGTTCAAGACGCTTCTCAAAAATCTTAAAAACAGGTTTGAACCGGGTTAGGAAAGGGTAAGCCGAGGCTTGATTGAAACGCTGAGGGAGAAGGAAGCTGGGAACCCTCTTAAATGCGTGCAGTGCGGCTCATGCACCTCCGCCTGCCCCGTGAACCGCATACAGGAGGGTTTCAACCCGCGCAGGATAGTCGGCTCCTTATCCAGGTTCAACAGGATTCCGGACCAGGACCCGTGGCTCTGCTCAACCTGCTCCCTCTGCTCTGAAAGATGCCCTCAGGGTGTTGACCCTTTAAGCATAATCCTGGTTTTGAGAGCAGTCCTTTATGAAAACGGGGGCAAGGCTCCCGAGGAAGTCCTTAAGATGGTTGAGCAGGTTAAGGAAACCGGTTTAGCCTTCCCGCCCACCCTGGAGTCCCGTGAGAGGAGGAGGCTCCTGGGGCTGCCTGACGCGGGGCTGGGCGCAGAGGGTTTAAGAGAGGTGAGGAGGATCCTCTCGGAGGCGGGTTTCAAATGAGCCTAGCCCTTTACCCTGGCTGCGTCATAAGGGCTGTTCACCCCGAGGTTGAGAAGGCTGTTAAGGAGACTCTCAGCAGGCTTGGTGTCTCGTTCGAGGATAAGACGGAGGCATCCTGCTGCGCCCCCTCCTGGTTTTTCTCCCTTAGCAGGGAGGCTTGGCTCAGGCTTAACGAGAGGAACATGAGGCTTTTCAACAGTACTGTCGTCACCGCTTGCGACGATTGTTTCGCAAGCCTGAGCGATGCCTTCAGGGTTTTAGCCGGCAGGAATGGTGTGAAGCCTCCTGAAGTGAAGCCTTTCCAAGCTTTGCTGCTGGAGAGGCTGAGGGAGGTTAAGCCGCGGCTCGGCTTCACGGGTTTAAGGTGTGCTGTCCAGCACAGCTGCCGTTTTCTAAGGCCCTCAGGCAGGGGCTTGGATAATCCTGAGGACCCTAAGATTGTTAAAAGTGTTCTCGAGATGCTCGGGTTCCTCCCCGTACCCTATGAGCGTGAGCTCGACTGTTGCGGCGGGTTCCTGACGGGTGAGAACATTGGCGGGGAGATGGCTAGGGTGAAGGCTGGCTCGGCGGAGAAGGCTGGGGCCGACTGTATTGTCGCAACATGCTCGCACTGCATGCTTCGCCTAAGCCCTGTCAGCAATATTCCTGTTCTACACCTTGCTCAGCTTTCAGCCTTCTCACTCGGCTTAGACCCGGCGCAGGCAGGCTTCCCGGAGGCCCTGCTCAGGAGGATGGTTAAGCGTTGAGGCGTGTGACAGTCGTGCTCTGCACCTGCTGCTCAACCCTGCTGGAGAAGATTGATTTCGACAGGCTTAGAAGCGTGTTTTCCAGCAGTCCTCTCGTGAGGAGGGTTTTAATCACCGATAGCCTGTGCGAGGAAAACGCTTGCGAAAACCTTGGCTTGAGGGATGATGGTAGGATTGTTGTCGCAGCGTGTTCAAGCAGGCTTCTCGAAGCTGTTTTCGGAAAGCCTAGTCTAGTGGAGTTCGTCAACATAAGGGAACAGTGCGCCTGGGCTTGCGAAAGCAGGGAGGAGGCGACTTTAAAGGCAATCCGCCTCGTGAAAGGAGGTGTCCAGAAGGCTCTGCGCGCGTCTCAGCCCCCCGGCGTGGAGGGTTTGAAGATTACGAGGGAGGCGCTCGTCATAGGGGGAGGCATAGCGGGCGTCAGGTGTGCTCTAGACATTGCTGACGCCGGCTACCGTGTCTACATCGTTGAAAAGGAGCCGAGCATAGGTGGTGTGATGGCTCAGCTCGACAAAACGTTTCCGACTTTAGACTGCTCCATATGCATGCCTGGTGACTCTGAGATTATTCTCCACGACGGGACGATCATTACCTTAAGGGAGCTGGTCGGCAAGCTCTCCGATGTAAATAGGACTTCGCATAGGGATGCGCTTTTAACATACTCCTTCAACTCTCATTCTCTAAAGCAGTGTAAAATAATCTCCGCTCAAAAACTAGCTTCTCCAAAAACGCTGGTTGAGGTTAAAACCAGTACTGGAGCAAAATTACGCTTCACACGGGATCATAAAATATTAGTAGATTCTCCGGGGGGTCCTATTTGGATTGAATGTGAACGGCTTAAAGCAGGTGACAGACTATACTCGCCAAGAAAACTTAAAGTTAAAGCCTCAAGAGAATGGATTATTGATCTGCTTCCTGAGGATTCTTTTAAAGTTGCTGATATCGATCTTAATAGAATAGTCCGTAATAAGTTAAGGGAGAAATTTACTACATTGCGGAACGCTTCCTCACTCTTGAACATTCCATATGATGTTTTACAAAGGACTGAGTACTTTCTCTCAGTAGGTGAACTGAAAAAGGCTTGTGAAGCAGTGGGTTTTGATTGGAATAGAGTTAAAAGAAAGGTTGGTGCACTTACGTATCAAGGAGCTGGTGGGAAGATTCGTCTTAAGCCCCGGTTTCTCAATGAAAAATTAATGTATCTTCTTGGGTTGGTTGCATCCGATGGGTGTGTAGAAGCAGAAAGAATTAGATTTTATAATACTAACAGGCAACTCATAAAACTGTTTCTGAAGAACTATAAAGAAATATTTCCAACCAGAGCTGCCTGCCTTACCTACTTAAAGCCTGAAAGTCCAAATCAGAAGAAAAGAACCGTTGTTCAGGTGAAAAACAGGATCCTCACAGAGCTTGCTAAAAAGTTGAGGGTGAAGGAGGATCTGAGGCCTGTTTTTCGGCTTCACGAGAAGCTGGTTGCAGCATTCTTAAAGGGCTTCTTTGATGGAGACGGTTATGCAGTGTTAATCGAGAAGCCTAATTGGGTGGCTGCGAAAATCGGTTTCCCACTCGGTGATGAATATGAATACGGGTACGGGTTATACTTGCTTCTTAAAAGGCTTGGGATTTTAAGTAAAGTGTATGAATACAAAGGTAGGGTTATAGTCGATATTTCGGGCAGCGAGGATGTACTGCGGTTTGTTAAGAAGGTAGGTTCCAGCCATCCTGAAAAATCGCTAAGGTTAAGAAGGATCGCCACACGTCTTAGATTTCGAAAGTCAAGCGGCGGATTGTTCGACGAAATGCCTCTGGAATGTGGAAGGTTGATATCAAATCTTAAACGAAGATATCGCATTCCTCTAAGAGTTTTTCCACTTGCTCACTCAAACATGATTAGAGTTATGCGTCAAAAATGTAGGATCACGTCTAAAAACCTGAATCGTGTGCTCAAAGCCGTTAAAAGAATCGTTGTCAGAAATGACCCTGATTTTATAAAGCTTCAAGGAATTCTCAAAACAGAATTCTTCTTAGATAGGGTTGAGGAACTGCGAATAGTGCCCTCAACAGACGACTATGTCTATGACATAACGGTGGATCCTACGCATTGTTTTATTCCAAAGGGAGCATTCGTGGTCAGTAACTGTATCGAGGGTCCACTCCTCTCTGAAGCAGGCAGGAATAAGAATATTACTATTATTCCCAACGCTGAGGTTGTTGAAGTAAAAGGTAGGGTTGGCGACTTCAAGGTCAGGGTCAGGGTTAACCCTACTTATGTGGATCCTGACAAGTGTAACGGCTGCGGGGAGTGTGTTAACGTCTGCCCCGTCTACCAGCCTAACAAGTATGATGCTGACCTTAAGCCTGTTAAAGCAATATACTGCCCCTTCGCGCAAGCCGTACCATTGAAATACGTGATAAACATGGATTACTGTGTTGAATGCGGGCTCTGCATGAAGGCTTGCACCAGGGCAGCGATAAACCTTGGGGACGAGCCTAAGAATGTTGAGCTGAACGTTGGAGCCATAGTTGTCGCAGTCGGCTCAGACCTTTTCAACCCCAGGCTTAAACCAGAGTACCACTACGGGGAGTATGAGAACGTTATAACAAACATGGAGTTCGAGAGAATAATATGCGCCTCAGGCCCAACCGGGGGAGTACTCCTCAGGAGGGATGGGAAGCCTGCTAAGAGGGTGGCTTTCATACAGTGCGTCGGGTCAAGGGAGTCTGGACCAGGCATAGAGGAGTGCTCATACTACTGCTGCGCCGCAAGCATGAAGGAGGCTAGGCTGATCCTTGAGCACGACAGGGAGGCCAGGGTCTTCATATTCTACAACGAGCTGAGGGCCTTCGGGAAAGGCTGGGAGGATCTTCTCTACAGGAGGTGTCTGGAGGAGGGTGTGGTCTTCATAAGGTCGAGGCCGTCCGAGATAAGGAGGGCTGGAAACGGGAATCTTCAGATAGTCTACGAGGATACTTTAACAGGCAGGAGGGGCGAGCTGGAGGTGGATATGGTTGTTCTAGCACTGGGCTTCAAGCCCTCCGGGAGGATGGTTGAGCTCGCCAGGAGGCTCGGCGTCACTGTTGATAAGCACGGGTTTATCCAGGAGGCTCACGCCAAGATGAAGCCGCTTGAAACAAGGGTTAGGGGAGTATTCGTCGCCGGCACATGCCACGGCCCAAGGGATATTGTTGAGAGCGCTGTCGAGGGGAGTGGCGCAGCCGCGCTGGTTACAAGCCTATTCAGGAGGAGTAGCCTTAGGCTTCCGGAGGCCGCTGAGGTCTCTGCGGAGAAGTGTACCGGCTGCGGGAGATGCTTGTCTTCATGCGAATACGGCGCCATAGTCAGGGAGGGGGACAAGGTTAGGGTTCTAGAGAGTGTTTGCAACGGGTGTGGAGCATGCTTGGCAACATGCCCCCAGGAAGCGATTACTCTCGGCAACTGGGGTCTGGAGCAGCTCGCCCCCCAGGTTTCAGCGATGCTGGAGGACTAGGTTTTGGCGTGGAAGCCTAGGATAATAGTTTTCACATGCTGGTGTTCAGGCTCCGGTGTCGACCAAGCCGGGTTCGAAGGCTTCACCTACCCTCCCAACTTTTTAACAATCAGGGTTCCCTGCTCCGCGATCATCAACCCGAGCCTGATCGTCAAGGCTTTCGAGAAGGGTGCTGACACCGTCTTGGTGACGGCTTGCAGGCCGAGCGAGCTCAGGAGTGTTGCGCCGAGCAGGATTACGGAGGCTAGGGTAAGCCTCCTCAGGAGGCTTTTGAAGACGATCGGGGTTGAGGAGGATAGGCTGAGAATACTCTGGATCTCTTCTAACGAGGGAGGCCTCTTCTCCAGAGAGGTTTCAAGAATACTCGGGGAGGTTGAGAGGCTCGGCCCCTTGAACATAGGGGGGAGGATGGTTGAGCAGGGCTGAGGACGACTTGAGAAGCATCGCTAGAAGCCTTTTGGAGAACAGGGTTGTCGAGCTGGTCTTGGGTTATGAGCGTTACGGGAAAAGCGTTAGGCCGTGCTTCGTCTCGAAGCCTGAGGAGGCTGGGAGGCTCGTATGGAACCCTGAATGCTGGTTCAACCTCGCGAAATACTTGAGGAGCCTCAGGGGCAGGAGGGTTGGGGTTGTCGCCAAGGGTTGCGACGGAAGATCCATCGTGGAGCTGGTGAATGAGAACCAGGTCGACAGGGAGAACATTATTGTTATAGCTGTGGAGTGCACCGGGGTCAATAAGCCTGTTAAATACGGTTCAGCCGGCGCCGCGAGCATTCCTGCGGAATACTGTGGGAGATGCGTCTCACGGGTTTCGCCTGTTGCAGACTATCTTGTGAAGGCCGATGACCAGAGTTCCCCGGGGGGGTCCCCTGGCGCCACGGCTCATGCTTCAGACTGGCTGAGCCTGTTCGCGAAATGCTTGAAATGCTTAGCGTGTGTTAAAGCATGCCCACTCTGCTACTGTACGGAGTGCTCTATAGAAGGTTTTAAGCCGGACCTGGTTCACAGGCTTAGGGATTCCAAGGAGCTTTTCACGTTCCACCTTACCAGGGCTCTCCACATGGCTGGGCGCTGCGTCGAGTGCGGCGCTTGCGAATCCGCCTGCCCCGTTGAAATCCCTTTGACAAGGCTTTACCATGAGCTTAACCACTGGTTCAGGGAGAACTACGGCTATGTTCCAGGGAGCAGGATTGGCGAGGCGCCTCCTGCGCTTGTCTTCAAGGAGGGTGGTTGAGGCTGGCCAGCATGCTCTTCATAAGTGAAGACGGTTTCAAGCTTCTCCTTGAGGAGCTTGTCTCAAGTAGAAAAGTCATCGCGCCCGTTGAGACAGACGGCTACTTCGACTTCAAAGCCATTAAAAATGCTAGGGAAGCCTCCCTGGATTACACTAATACGAGGCTGCCCCCGAAGCGTTTCTTCATCCCGCAGAGGGAGGTGGTTTTCAAGCATGATCCTGAGACAGGGGTCCGCCAGGAGCCTGGGGGAAGCGTTGAAACAGTGCTGCTCGCCGTCAGGCCGTGCGACGCCTCCGCCTTAAGCGTCCTGGACAAGGTTCTGCTGAAGCCTCCGTACCCAGACCCCTTCTACGAGTCTAGGAGGATGAGCACTACTGTCGTAAGCCTCTCCTGCGCTAGGCCTGGGGAGGAATGTTTCTGCAATGTTTTCCAAACGGGTCCAGTCAGGGGCTCCGGCGAGGATGTTACCCTTACGCGGATAACGGGGGGCTTCCTGGTTGAGGAGAGGAGTGGGAGGGGCAAGCTTCTAGTAAACGGTTTCAGAAGCCTCTTCGAGAAAGCTGGTGCTGAGCATTTGGAGGAGTATGGAGAACTGTCTCGTAGGCTGACTGGGGAGATGGAGGGCAGGATTAAAACAGTCGGGGAACAGCTGGTTAAGCTTGAGGAAAAGCTTGGCGAAGAATATTTCCAGCAGGCTGCTCAGAGGTGTTTGGAGTGCAGCCTCTGCTCATTCGTCTGCCCGGTCTGCTACTGTTTCGACACTGAGGATTATTTAGAGAAGAATGCTTACGTGAGGGCGAAAGGCTGGGACACCTGTGCCTCCCCATTCTTCACAAGGATGGCGAGCGGCCTAGACCCGAGGGCGAGCAGGGTCGACAGGTTCTGCCACAGGTTCTGCCATAAGCTAAGCAGGATCCCGCTCGCATTCAACGCCTACGGCTGCGTCGGGTGCGGGAGATGCGTCTCGCTCTGCCCCACTGGCGTGGACATAAGGGAGGTTTTGAAAAGATGGGGCTGAACCCTTATGCTCCTAAGCCGGCTAGGATAGTCAGGGTTAAAGACGAGGCTCCTGACACCAAGACGGTTACGCTGAGCCCAAACCATTTCGGAGGCTTCACGCCAGGCCAGTTCGCGATGCTCACTGTCTACGGCGTGGGTGAGGCTCCATTCTCAATATGCTCCTCCCCCTTCGACAAGGATCATCTGCAGTTCAGCATCAGGAGGATGGGTAGCGTCACTAGGATGGTTCACGAAGCCCGTGTTGGCGACGAGGTTGGCGTGAGGGGGCCCTACGGCCGGGGCTGGCCCGTTGAAAAGATGAGTGGCAGAGATATTCTGATGGTGGGGGGTGGAATAGGCTTGGCACCTTTAAGATCCCTCGTCCTCCACCTGCTGGGAGAGAGGGATAAGTATGGCGAGATAGCTGTTTGCTACGGTGCGAGAACGCCCTCACTACTCATGTACAGGGATGAGTTTGAAGAGTGGGCTGGCCGCGGCGTGAAGCTCCACCTGACTGTCGACGTGGGGGAGGAGGGCTGGGATGGTAGCGTTGGGGTAGTCACGACAATACTTGGAAAGCCTTTGCTCAACAAGGCTGAGGCAATAGTCTGCACATGCGGCCCCCCCGTCATGATAAGATTCGTCTTAAGGAGGCTTGTCGAGCTAGGCTACTCGAAGGAGAATATTTACGCCTCGCTTGAGAGCAGGATGAGGTGTGGAATCGGAAAATGCGGGCACTGTCATTTCGGAGGGAAGCATGTGTGTCTAGACGGCCCGGTTTTCCAGTACGGTGAGATGGCTAGTCTACCCAGGGGCATATCCCTCTTCTAAGAGGCCTTAAAAAAAGAAAGCCCGGTTGGTGGGTCTAAGCCTGAACGAGCTGTAGCTGTTTGCCTTTCCCAGCCGCTGCCTTCCGCCAAGCTGCTGTTTGATGTTGTCTCCCAGCAACCGGTGGGAGGCTGCTTCCGGGATTGGCTTGCAGCCACTTCCCGCCCAAGCCTACTCCCCACGCCGGGCTTGTAGAAGTATGCTGGTGGAATATAGAAAAGGGTTTCGGAGCCTATTCTGTAGTTACTTCTCTAAAAGTCTGGATTCAGCCGCAGAATCTTTTTATAACCGTAAGACACAGGTTGGGAGGGAGAATTGCCCGTAGACAAGTTCGAGGAGGACGTTGAAACCCTGGTTAACAGGATTGGGAGGAACGTAAACCAAGATGTTAAGAGGGGGCTTGAAAACCTGAAGAACAGGCTTATCGAGCTCAGCCAGAAGGGGCTCGTGAAGATAAACCATTCCGTGATGGAGCTCGTCTGCGCTAAACACCTCATGCTTAAGGGCTACGAGGTTGATGTTGAGCACGACCTCGGCGGCGGGCTTGTCTGCGATGTTTACGCTGTCAGGGGCCATGGGACGCTTGTCGTCGAGGTTGAAACGGGATACGTGCCTCCTGAAAACGCTTTGGATCCTG
This sequence comes from Thermoproteota archaeon, assembly GCA_049700215.1. Taxonomy (GTDB): domain Archaea; phylum Thermoproteota; class EX4484-205; order EX4484-205; family JAAOZP01; genus JAAOZP01. Next base: position 158 of record JBNAVT010000036.1, on the reverse strand, counting down.
AGCTCTACTGCAGGGCCAGGGTTGCCAGCAAGATCACTAGGTACAGTGTTCTAGTGGACAAGTTCGGCCTAGGCATCCCCCCCTACTACGTTCTTCAAATACCCCCGCCACTAGCCAAGCCCCCGAGGTTTAGGAGAAGGGAGGAAATAGAGGAGGTT
>JBNAVT010000035.1:1551-15208 GCA_049700215.1 Thermoproteota archaeon | reverse complement strand
GGACTGACTTCTCCTCTATTCCAAGCCCCTCCCTGTAGGAGTTTACATCATGCCCCCAGACTCTCGCTATCTCCTCAACCCTTATTCTCAGCCTCGGCACGTACACCCCGTAGCCGACTATTCCAACCCTCATGCTTAGCCCCAATGTTTGCGCTGGTTGGAGAAGCCAGTATTTAACCTTACCATTAGATGCTTAGAAAACATCCGTCTAAAGCCGATTGATTTCCAACCGTAAAACATGTTCGACGATCAACCGTTGCGCGATAAAAAGGGAGCCAGCGTCGAACCGTCTTAAGGCTTTTGGAGAAGCGTCTTCAGACGGGTTACCACGTGCTCCCTGCCCAGGGCTGCAAGCAGGTAGCCAAGCCTAGGGCCGCTCCCGCTTCCCGTGAAAACCATGTACAGCTTTTCGAAGAAGCTGGGAGGCGGGATTCCGTGTCTACGGGCAGTGGAGTAAATAATGTTCTGTATTTCCTCCCCCCTGAACTCTTTCAGCGACGACAGTTCCTCCAGGAGCTCTTCGAAAGCCTGTCTGAAGCCGTTTAAACCAACTTCAGCAGGCTCCTTCCTGACAACGTACTTACTCGTGTCCGCGAACATGTTGAGCCAGTTTCTAGCGAGCATAAGCCTCCTGAGAACCCTCTCCCTGTCTTCTCCGCAAGCCTCCTCCTTGACGACGCCCGCCCTAACCAGGCTCCTGTAAGCCTCCTCAACCGGGTAGAACTGGACGACGTAGCTTGCGAGAAGATAGCTTACTCTCAACGGCTTCCTAGCCGGGATGGTTCCAACCAGAGCCGGGTATATTCTCGCAGCCTCCTCGGAAGACCCTTTGAAAAAGCTCTCCTCAAACCTGTCGAACTCCTCGACAAGAAGGTGCAGGTTCTTCAAGTCAATATTCCTCTGCATCATCGGCCTCTTAGTGTAGAGGTACTTTATCACCTCAGGCTCAAGCACTTTCAGAAGGTCGTGGAGAATATACGCGTTCCCCCTTCTACTCGACATTTTCTCACCGTTGACCAGGAAGAACTCGTAGACTAGGCTTGCTGGCGGCTCTATACCGTAGACTTCTCTCGCCAACGCTTGGCCGGATTTCCACGAGCCCTCGTAGTGATCCTTTCCAAACGGCTCCGCGTTAACCTGGAAAACCCTCCACTGGGCAACCCATTCCAGACGCCAGGGCAGCTTACCCTCTTTCAGCGTTGAAACACCCCTGTGGCCGCAGCCCTTTATCACGTACTTGCCGGCTAGAACCCTGCCCTTACACTCGTATTCAACCGTGTCGCTGCCCAGGTCAACGCTTAGAGCAGTGGTCGTTATCTTCCCGCAGTTGCCGCAGACAGGGTGGAACGGTATCCAGTTTCTCTCAACACTCGTCTGAAACCTGCTTAAAACCTCCCGGACTAGAGCCGTCTTGGAAAGGGTCAGCCTAGTGGCCTCGAGAAACCTTCCGCTAGCGTAAGACTCGCTGTTATCATAGTTCTCCATCACTATTCCTATTCTGCTTAAGCCTTCTTGAATCACCGAGTTGAAATGCTCCCCCCACGACCCATGGCACCCAAAGACGTCAGGTATGCGGCTGTAAGGCCAGCCTAAGTGTTTCTCAAGCGTCGCGAGCTCCTGCTCCGTGAAAACATGCCACTCCCCATCCCCGTCTGGAGCAGACGGCGGAATAGTCCTGAGAGGATCCATGTCGTCATTAGTATAGATTAGCCTCGCGCGAACATCCTTCCTGGTTAAAGCATCGTATATGAAGAAGGCGCGGATCTGGTCGTTCATGTTGCCGATGTGCTTCCCCCCGGACGGGGAGCCGCCGCTCTTAACAGTCACAACGCTCATACCGTTTCTCCTAGCGTGTTCAAAGGCTGACTCTGCCACAGCGTCGGCCCAGAACACGAACCCGCTTCTGCCTCTGGCTTCCATGGCTGCTCGAAGCGAATTAGGTTTAAAAGCATACGCAAATAAGTTTTTAACAGGGCCCGTGGCCAAGCCAGGATGAAGGCGTCGGCCTCCGGAGCCGGAGAACCTGGGTTCAAATCCCAGCGGGCCCGATTTTATGGTTTAAAATCTTCGAGGCCTGCTCTTCAGCTGGAAGCCGCGGCTCCGGAAACAGCCGTGTCGCTCAACCTTTTTACAAGTTTCCACTATGCTCTTCTAGGCCTCCTGTCTAATGCTTTCGGAAGAGGTGGGAACTTCCTATGGGGCTCAGCCTGATACCAGTATGCTACGCTCGAGTAATCGTTACCCTGGTCGTTAGCATGCCCGTGCTCAATAGTCACCCTGATCGACCTCGTGAACCTCACCGGGTCCTCTATGTGAAACCTGTAGACGCTCCATTTTCCAGACCACTCTACAGTGTCTCCAGCCAGTGAGACGCCGTGGTACGGCCCCGAGTATTCTCCGCAGGGAAAGCCCCATGCCGCTAGGAAGTAGTCCTCGGTCCCGGTGCCGTGGATGCTGGGTGGCCACTTCTCACCGTCGACGAAAATCATGTCGTCACCCTCTCCGAACCATGTGTACTTCTGGTTGAAAGCGTTGAAATTATCCACGCTGAGCACGCAGCCAACGTAGTGGCCAGTCCCCTCAGCGTAAAGTATCAGATAGTTGTCGTCGCCAGTAGTGTTCAACTCTTCTCCCCTGTGCTCCACCGGGGTGCACGGGTTCTCCCTGTTCCACCAGCAGTGGAACCTCCCGTAGTCTTCAGGTATTTCGTCAAACTGCTCGTAGTCCACGTGGAAGTAGAGGATTATCTCGTCATCCTTCTCGTTCTCAACCTCTATCCTAGCCCCGTTTGAGAAAGGCATCGGGAAATAGCTGTTCATGCCAGCGTTAACTCCTCTCCCGGGTCCTCTAACCATGCTTAAGGGTAGTGACACGAAGTGGTTTGCAACACCGTGCCCAACTCCGAAGAAGTCTCCGAGAGGTGTTTCAACACTCGGATCCTGCTCGCCATCCCAGTATATTCTCAACACAGCGTCCCTCAGGCAGAACTTGTTTAAGGAGCTAACCGTGAACCATACGTGTCTAATTATTCCAGCACCCTTGATTTCAGCGATATTAACCCTCTCGCGGGAACCGATAGTCCAGTAATCCTTGTTCCCACCCGTCTTGTCGAACGAGGATACTCTCATGGTTTTCGCGCGGACTATTCTAGGCAGGTTTGAAAGCGGCCCGTTTAAAAACCTCAACCCGTCCATGAGAATGGTGGCGACGCTTTCTTTTTAAAGGTTTCCCGGCTAGGTGAAAACCTTTGAGAAACGCTTTGCTTTTTCTAGAAAACCACTTCCTCGAAAAGCTTCAGAAACCTTTCGACGTCAACGCTCAAGCATACGGAAGCGTTCGGAGCGCCGCCGGTTAGAACAGTGAAGCCCCGCGTGTATTCCCCTTTAAGCTCAACCTCAACCCTTGTTTTCTCAACCGTCACAATCCTGTTGTCCACCAGCGTGGCTAACGCCAATGGGTCGTGTAAAACCGGCTGCCTGAAGCCGGTGCTCCCTGTCCAGGCGTCAAGCATCGCTGAAACCAGCCGGTGCTCCGGCTTCCCACTGGTTTTTAGCTTCTCAACCATGCTCACCGGCATTACGCATTTCATCGTGACGTCAAGCCCAACTAGAACCGGGTTCAACCCTGACTTTAGCACTAGGCTCAAAGCCTCAGGGTCGCATTTAACATTGTACTCTGCGCCAGAGCCCTTGAACACCCCGGCCATGGAGGTGAGGCTAACCCTCTTGCTGAAGCCTGGTTCAAAAAGCAGTGCTAAAGCCAAGTTCGTCATCGGGCCGATGCTGACAAGGTTAAGATTTTCAATTTCACAGGCTTTCATGGAAATAATGTTCCAAGCCGGCGTCTCCAGAATGTTTGAAAAAGCCTCCCCCTGCTTCAAAACCCCTGCCTGACAAGGCTTCCATCCCGGTTTAAACCCAAGCAGGCTTTGAGAAGAGCCTGAGGCTACGGGTTTTTTCAAGCCTAGTGTTGATATAAGCTTGGAGGCTAGCTTAGCCCTCGTCTCCACATCGCCCCAGACTACTGTAACCGCCTCCAGCTCCAGCTCGCTGCACTTCAGCGCAAACAACAGGGCGAAAGCATCATCTATATCGTCGCCTATATCGGTGTCGATGATAATTGGCTTACCCATTTTTGCAACGCTGGGAAACTGCTTTCCCCAGCTAATAAACAATTCGGTTGAGACAATTATGGAGCTGTAAATATGTTGGTTGAAGCAGTCGAGTTTACAACCGTGAAGCATAAGGATGGTTTTCTCCAACCCGCGCAGGATGAGCGAAGCCTTATAAGCGGCTGAAAGCACGCGGCTCAAAGGTAAGCCTTACTACCTGAGGCTTGTGCTTGACAGGGTTATTACCCCGACGGGCTCTAACGGCCCGTCTGATCGGCGAAGAGGGATGTTGAAGCGGTGAGGAAGCTGGGGCTTAACGGTTTTAGCGCGCTAGCCGAAACCTTGAGCCGTTTCTCGCGCTCTAGGTGTCCACGGTTTCCGCTAAACTCGGCTCTACGGCGTGGAGGGCGAGGTAAAAGGTTTCACGACTTACGGCAGGAGATGGAAGGCTCCTCCCGGGGGAATCAGAAGGATAAACTTGAGCAAGCCTTAATCAGAGCGGCACGGAGAATAAACGTTTTCACAGGCTTTCGGAAGCAGCTGCCTCCCGGGTTTCAACAGGTTGCCTAAGGTCTATCAGCACCTCATAAACACCGTCCTCCACCCGGTACCTCATAGTGTAGCCGCACTTCCTGAAGAGATGCATCATCTTAGTGTTTTCAACAAGCACCCATGCTTTTAAACCCGTGAAGCCCCTTGCCCTAGCGAGCTCAATAAGGTATTTGAGAAGCCCCGTCCCAATCCCCTTCCCCTGCCAGTCGTCCCTAACGACGAGCGCCACTTCAGCAAGCTCCGTCCCCGGTATTCTGGAGTAGCTGCCTATTCCAACCATGCTTTCAAACCCGTCTTGGCTCACCACCGCTACTAGAACCATCTCGTTCTGGTAGTCTACTATCACGTACGGCCAAACCCTGTCCCAGGGGAGAGACTTCAAAGGCCCCAAGTATCTTTTAGTCACACTATCCTTAGAGAGAGCGTAGAACAAGTGTTGCTTCATCGTCGCGTCTGAAGGCTTTATCGGCCTTATGAGCAGCCTGGTGCCGTCCTCCAGGGTAACGTAGCGCTTCAACTCCTCAGGGTACTCTACCTCCGGGAATGGGAGCACCTCCTCAGGCACATACTTATGGGCCTTAGCCCATTCGAGAAGCTGGTTCCTGAACTTCGGGTGCGCGACGCCCATGAGCGCCAGCGCCCTCTCCTTTATCGTCTTCCCCGTTAAGTGTGCAACACCATACTCGGTCACAACATAGTCCACGTCGCCCCTGGTCAGCACTACGCCAGCACCCTCGCTGAGCACCGATTTTATCCTGGAGATCGCGCCCTCTTTAGCCGTGGAGGGTATGACGGTTATGGCCCTGCCTCCCTCCGAGAGCCTAGCGCCCCTTACGAAGTCAGCCTGGCCACCGAGGCCGCTGTAGAAAACGTATCCAAGCGAGTCGGCGCAAACCTGCCCCGTCAAGTCTACTTCCAGAGCCTGGTTTATAGCAACCATCTTCCTGTTCTGAGCGATTACAAGCGGGTTGTTAACGTAGTCCGACTCGTAGAACTCAACCATCGGGTTGTCGTCTATGAAGTCGTAGAGGCGCCTCGTCCCCATGGCGAAGGAGGCTATTATCTTCCCCCTGTGGAGAGTCTTCTTAGCGCAGGTTATGACCCCTGCTTCAACAAGGTCTACAACGCTCTCCGTGAGAAGCTCCGTGTGGACGCCGAGGTCCTTCTTACCCTCAAGGGAGCTGAGCACCGCGTCAGGAATGCTTCCTATCCCTATCTGAAGAGTCGACTCGTCCTCAACCAGCTCGGAAACATATCTCGCTATCCTGTCTGAAACAACGTCTCTCGGCGGCTGCGGCGCCTCAAGAATCGGCTCGTCGTGCTCAACAACCACGTCGATATCGTTAACATGTATGAAGCTGTCCCCTAGGACGCGCGGCATGAAACGGTTCACCTGAGCTATCACGAGCCTAGCCTTCTCCGCAGCGGTCTTAGTTATCTCCACAGAGACGCCTAGGCTGCAGAAACCATGTTCATCAGGCGGCGTAACCTGTATTAGCGCCACGTCTATCGGCACCATTCCCCTTGATATCAGCTTAGGCAGGTCGGAGAGGAAAACAGGCGTGTAGTCCGCCCTCCCCTCTGCAACAGCCTCCCTAGTGTTCACGCCTACGAAGAAAGCGTTAAGGCGGAACCTGTCCGAGTAGACCGGCTTAGCGTATGGCGCGACGCCGAGAGTGTGAACATGCAGTATCTCGTTGTCCGCCAGGTGCTTAGCCTTCTCAACCAGCCCATGCACAAGGTACTGGGGCTCCCCGCAGGCTGAGCCTATGAAAATATGGTCTCCAGTCCTTATGTGGCTTAAAGCCTCCTCCAGGCTGGTCTTCTTCTCGTCGTAAGACCTGTCTCGCAAACGCTCCCTGCTGGCCATCCGGAGCATTCTCAAGGCTGCAAGTTTATAAACATAGTTGCAGGCGAGTAGGGGCAGTCTGCATCGATGATTCGCAATGAGGCTGGAGGCTTTCTTTAACCCGAAAACGGTGGCGGTAATAGGCGCCAGCAGGGAGGAGGGGAAAGTAGGCCACAGAATATTCCGTAACATGGTTGAATCAGGCTTCAAGGGGAGGCTCTACCCGGTGAACCCTAACGCTCAAGAAATACTTGGCTACAGGTGCTACGGGAGCGTTAAGGATGTTGAAGACGATGTTGACCTTGCTGTTATCGCTGTCCCCGCCAGGATTGTTCCAAGCGTCGCCGAGGAGTGTGGGAGGAAAGGCGTGAAAGGCCTCATCGTGATATCCGCGGGCTTCAGTGAAACAGGCAGGGAGGGGATGCTTCTTGAAAAAGAGCTTGTCGCTAAATGCAGGGAGTACGGCATGAGGATGCAGGGCCCGAACTGCCTCGGCTTCATAAGCTCTAGAAACAGTATGAACGTTTCCTTCGCCTCAACCATGCCGACGCCGGGAAGCGTGTCGATCGTTTCTCAAAGCGGGGCTCTTGGAAGCGCGATAATAAACTGGTCGAGGCTCAGCGGAATGGGGCTCGCGAACTTCATAAGCGTCGGCAACGAGGCTGACCTGACTACCGCCGATTTTCTCGAGGCTCTGATCGAAGAGGAGAACACTAGGGTCGTCGGGGTCTATGTTGAAGGCGTGAAGAACGGGGAGCGTTTTATAGACGTTGCCCGGAGGCTGTCGAGAAGAAAGCCGGTGGTTGCTTTGAAAGCCGGCACCACCGAGGTTGGTGTCAGGGCAGTCTCCTCCCACACGGGTTCGCTGGCAGGGTCTGACACTGCTTTCTCAGCAGCCTTCAGGAAGGCTGGTGTCCTGAGGGCGGGCACGATGAAAGAGTTTTTCGACCTTCTTTCAGCTTTCGAGGACCAGCCTCTGCCAAGGGGGAGCGGCGTCATGGTGGTTACGAACGGCGGCGGGCCCGGGATACTTGCCGTAGACGCTTGCGAGAAAATGGGTTTAGACCTGCCCCTGCTGGAGCAGGATCTCAGGGAGAGGCTTAGCAGCCTGCTTCCGCCTCATGCTAGCGTCAACAATCCTCTGGACGTGCTTGGGGACGCTGACGAGAAGCGCTACAGGATTGCGCTTGAGGCTGCTTTAAGCAGCGGCAACGTGCACAGCGTGATCGTCATACTGACGCCGCAGGCTATGACCCCCTCCGAGGAGGTTGCGCGCGTCGTTGTGGAGACGGGGAGAAGGTTTGAGAAGCCTGTTGCAGCGGTCTTCATGGGGTTCGACAACGAGTCTCAACCGATAAGGATCCTGAGAGAGGGGAAGATTCCCAACTACGATTTCCCGGAGCCCGCGGCCTTCGCGCTTAAGGGAATGTACGACTACAGCCTGATGCTCAGCAAGCCTGAGGAGCATGCTGTAAACCTGGCTGACGTGGATGACGATGCTGTGGCGAGGGTGATAGCAAGGGTTGAGGCTGAGGGAAGAATCAACCTCTCCTCAGAAGAGGCTTTCGAAATAGCTTCAGCATACAGGATTCCTGTTCCAGAGGCCAGGATAGCTAGGGACGCTGCGGAGGCCCGTGAAATAGCTGAATCCATAGGCTGCCCGGTTGCGGTGAAAATAGTCTCCCCAGATATTCTGCACAAGACGGATATGGGCTGCGTAATCCTTAACGTTAAAACGCCTGAGGAGGCGGGCGGGGCTTACGAGCTGGTGACGAGAAGGGCTAGGGCAGCAATGCCGCAGGCGAGAATCCTGGGCGCGCTCATCCAGAAAATGGCGCCGCCCGGCAGGGAGGTTATAGTGGGCTCTGTCAGAGACCCGCAGTTCGGCCCCCTGGTGATGTTCGGCCTAGGAGGAATATACGTAAACTTCCTGAGGGATGTTTCATACAGGCTGGCGCCGCTTACTTTCACCGAGGCTACGGAGATGGTTTCCGAGACTAAGGCTTACACCCTGCTCAAGGGCGTTAGGGGCGAGCCTCCGGCGGACCTGGAGTCGGTTTTAAACGTGGTTGTGAGGCTTTCCCAGTTAATGTGCCGCTTCAAGAAACTGGTGGAAATGGAAATAAACCCCCTGTTCGCCTACGAGGAGGGGAAGGGGTGTATGGCAGTAGATATAAGAGGAACGCTTTCCAAGCCTAAGGGTGAGGCTGAGACATGAGGAGGCAAGCATTATACGTGGCTTCGCCGAGCAGGCTGGCGGGGAAGAGCACGCTGATAATCTCGCTGGCGCAGCTGGCGTTGGAGAAGGGGCTGCGAGTAGGCTATTTCAAACCTATCAGCGGGTTCTGCGTGCCGAACCCTAGGGGCGAGCTTGTGGACGAGGATGCTGAAACCATGAGGGAAATCCTCGGGCTGAAGACAAGCCTAGAATTATGCCCGTTCAAAATATGCGGGGGAAGCTTCCTCGACTACTTCCTGAGCAAAGACGCTTCGCGTCTCAGAGACAGCATCCTAGAGTCTTACAAGGACGCTTCTGCTGAAAAGGATCTGATGCTGATCGAGGGGGCTCAAACGCTTTCAACAGGCTCCTTCCTAGGCTGCCAGGCTCCGCGGCTCGCCAAGCTTTTCAACGCTGAGCTCATCATAGTGTTGAGATGCGAGGGCGACTTCGTCGTCGACGAGGCTCTTCACGCGAGGGACTACTGTGAACACTGGGGGGTCAAGGTGTCAGGCGTCGTTCTAAACCGTGTTGAGGAAAACAGGTTTAAGATTGCGAGAGAAACCGTGAAACCAATGCTTGAGAAAGAAGGCTTGAAAACCCTGGGGATCATGCCTGAGGACAGGGTGCTCAGCTCCCTCACGGTAAGAGAGGTTTACGAGTCCATAGGCGGCGAGCTCATCGCCGGGAAAAGAGGGCTTGAGAACCCTGTTGAAACCGTTTTAATAGGCGCTATGACTCCTGAAAGCGCCATACAGTATTTTAGAAGAGTTAGGAACGAGCTTATAATAACCGGGGGCGATAGGACGGACATAGTGCTGGCGGCGCTTGAAGCAGGAGCCTCCGGCATAATCCTGACTGGAAACCTGCGCCCAAGCGTTAAAGTACTGCCTAGGGCGGATGAGCTTAAGATCCCCATGATCGTAGTGCCCCAGGATACTTACACCACCCTGCAGATGATTCAGAAAATAGTTGGTAGAATAAGGCCGGGGGACAAGACGCGCATCGCCGCGGCCAGGAAGCTGGTTCATGAGAACGTTGACTGGGAGAAGATCCTGAGTTTTTAAACCCAGGTGGTCTTTAGGAGGAGCGGTTTTCCAAGCCGAAAGTTTTTTTTCTCCACGGAAACACCTTTAAAACCGTTGGCTGGGGAAGACGGGGTCTGGATCAGGCGGAACTATGAGAACTGCAGCGGCTGCAGAAGGTGTGAAATCGCCTGCTCGCTCCACCATGAGGAACGGATCTGGCCGGAGGCCTCTAGGATAAGGGTTTTCATGCTTATCCCGGGGGTTGAGATACCACATCTCTGCTTCCAGTGCGAGGACTATCCCTGCGTCGAAGCATGTCCAGCCGGGGCGCTCTCGGTTAACAGTCGAACCGGCGCTGTTGAAGCCGACTCCTCTAGATGCACCGGGTGCAGCCTGTGCGTGGACGCCTGCCCCGGGAGGGTTCCCCACCTGCATCCCGGGAGGAACACTATCGTGATCTGCAATCTTTGCGGCGGCGACCCAGCCTGCGTCAAGGAATGCGTAGCGGGCAAGTGGGGTGCTCTCGAGCTAGTTACCGCGGGCAGCGTGGCTTCGCGCAGGTCTCTGGCGAAGACTCCTGAGGAGCTTACTCGCGACACGGCTTTGAAAATCCTTGGGGAGAAGGTTTTAAAGGAGGCTCTGGGATGATGAGGGGCTACGCTGGCAGACTGTTAGACGTCGACCTTTCCAGCGGGAGCATAAGGGAGACCAGGGTTCCGGAGGAGGATTTGAAGAACTATGTCGGCGGAAGAGGCTTGGCGGCGAAGATGGCTTGGGGCAGGCTTGGCGCTAAATGGGAGACGGTTGACCCACTCGGCCCGGAGAACATTCTGCTCGTGTTAACAGGCCCGTTGACAGGCTACTATCCGGGGACGAAGGTCTGTGTCTCCGGAAAGTCTCCGCAGAGCAACAGTCTAGTAGGCTCAACAGTCGCAGGCGAGTTCGGAGTCGACTTGAAGTGCGCCGGCTACGACGGCATCATGGTGACCGGGAGGGCGGAGAAGCCCTGCTACCTGTTCGTATGCGACAACCATGTTGAGATAAAGGATGCTTCACCAGTCTGGGGTGCTGCCGCAAGGGAGACCCTGCGCTTCCTAGTGAGAAAATCCAGGGAAGATGTTGCCAGAATCAGGACGCGCTACGGGGAGGCGAAGGAGCCTTCAATCCTATACATTGGGCCGGCTGGGGAGAACAGGGGCAGGATCGCAGCAGTCATGTCAAAGTATTCGCATGCAGCCGGCTACGGCGGCTACGGCGGCGTAATGGGCTCTAAGAACCTTAAGGCGATCGTTGCAAAAGGCTTCGGCCCACTGCCGGATGTTCACGATGCTGAGAGGATGCTCCGCCTAGCCCGCAGGTTCGCCGAGGACTGCTTGGAAAACGTTTGGTTCAGACGCTGGGGAACCGGGGGCGGAGGCTACTCGTTCGGCGCTGAAACAAGCTCTGAGCCTGTTAGAAACTGGCAGACAGAGTGGCATAACAGGAGGAGCTACAGGAGGGAGGAGTTCGACAAGCACTGGGTTAAGAAGAACTGGGGCGACTTCGGCTGCGCAATGACCTGTCTCAAGCTCGCGGTGCTTGGAAAAGGAAGGTACAGGGGGGCTGTTTGCGACAACCCGGATTACGAGCTTGAAGCATACGTTGGGACAAACCTCGGAATATTCAATCCTGAGCACAACATTTACGTTTCCTACGTTATCAACGAGCTCGGCCTCTGCGGAATACAGGGCGGCGCGGTCCTAGGCTTCGCAACCGAGCTCTACCAGAGGAAAATACTTTCAAGGAAAGACCTTGACGGATTGGAGCTTAAATGGGGCGACCCAAGGGGCTTCGCAGCCCTCGCTGAGAAAACGGCTTTCCGCCAAGGTATTGGCGACATTCTGGCTGAAGGGGTTTACCGCGCGGCCGTCAAGCTCGGCGAGAAGAAGCGCGTGAACCTGCTTAAGTACGCTGTCCAGGAGAAGGGCATGGCAATAGGGGCGCACGGCGTCAGAAGCGGGCGAGACTATATTTCAAGCAGCATCGCCTACGCCTGTTCTGTTCAAGCGGGAGACCATACTTCGCCAGCATCACCAATGCGCAAGGGCGACAGGGGCGAGCTCTCATCAATACTGCCTGACAGCGGAGTATACTGCATGTTCGCAGCCTTCGGCCCAACGGACAGGGAGATCCTGGGCTTCTACGAGGCTGTAACAGGCTGGAGGATGACGCTTAGAGAATGGTACGGGGAGAAAGCGTTGAGAATACTCCAGCTTCAAAGAGCAATGCTGCTCCTAGGCGGCCCCGACTTCAAGTGGAGGCCTCTTGAAGACGATGATAATCCGCCGAGGTTCTGGGAGCCTTTGCCCTCAGGACCGTTCAAGGGCAGGAGGCTCAGGAGGAAAAGGTTTGAAAAGGAGAGGCTTGAATACTTCAAGGCTGTAGGCTGGGATGAGAACGGTGTGCCGACGCCGAAAACCCTGCGGAGACTCGGCCTGACGGATGTGGAGGCCAAGCTTAGGGAAGCAGGCCTAGTAACGTAGTCGAAAATACAACCGAGTGTTGAAAAGATTTGAAGAATACTCGTAAACCGCTTTCGCACGTTTAAGCCTCGAGGATTATCGGCTAACAGGATGCTGGCTTAAGCATCTTAGAGCAAATCCTTATATAACGCGCGCGCTCATAGGATGGATAGAAATGCCTAAGGGCATTATCATTGCCGTCATAATAGGAGCCGCCGCCACGGCTGCGGCAGCCTCCCTCATTCTCTTGCCAAACCTTTTTCAAAGAAAGAGCACGATTATTCTTAACGACTTCTCGCTGGTTCAGCTTGCAAGCTAACCAGGTTTAAGAATAACAGTTTCTGTCAACGACTTGACAGCGGCGTATTCTTCAGCCAATTTCTCTGCGGGCACTGTTTTTTCACAGGAGACGCACCCTCCGTCTTGGCAAGCCAGGAAATAGCCTCGCTCATCCAGCTTCTTAAGAAGGGCTACGCATTTACCTAGAGCCTTCAGATTCAGACTGCCTGAAGCAGGATACAGGTAGACAAGGATCTCTATGAAGAAAGAATGGTTCCCCGAGGCCTCGATTCTCACGCCAAACCCTATTCTGTAGTTCGGGTTTCTCTCCAGGATTTTACAGGCTTCTCTGTGCCCAGATGCTTCCGCCTCCTCCACAAGCGTCTCCGGGTTCATCAAGCAGTCTCCGCGCGCGCGTCCATGTTGACCACTCCAACCTCATAGATGGGCTGCTCGCCTCCAGCCCCGCCGAAGAAGGTGCTGAACGCAATCATGAAGACCACTGGAAACAGGAATATCATGAATAGTATCTCGGGTTCGCGCACAGTCTTCCTCACCTCCTTCCTAACTATTGCAAGAACCCTCTGAATCCTCATCTTAAGCCTCCTCCCTTATCCTTCTTCCTGTGAGCTTGATGAACAGCTCCTCCAGGCTTCCAACCCCGCCGTCCGATATCAGTTCTCTCGGGGGTCCCAGGGCTATCAGCTTGCCGTGGTCGATTATTCCGACGCGGTCGCACAGTTCCTCAGCCTCCTCCATGTAGTGCGTTGTTAAGATGACGGTCTTCCCCTCAGCCTTGAGCCCTCTTATGAAGCCCCAGACGGCGCGGCGCGACTGCGGATCCATACCGACAGTCGGCTCATCCAGGAAAACCACCTGAGGATCGTGGACCAGCGCGAGTATGAGGCTGAGCCTGCGTTTCATCCCGCCGCTGTATTTCTCAACCCTTCTCTCCGCATCTTTTTCAAGCCCCATTTTCTCCAACAGGGTTTTCCGCCTGGCTTTAAGCAAGTCTCCCCGCATCGCGTAGAGGCTCCCGAATAGCTCAACGTTCTCCAAGCCGGTCAAGTAACCGTAGACGGCTGTTTCCTGAGGGCACACGCCTATCAGCCGCTTAAC
>JBNAVT010000035.1:0-1541 GCA_049700215.1 Thermoproteota archaeon | reverse complement strand
GGTTCAGCCTGCACGTCAAACCCGTATACTGAGACTAAGCCGCTCGTCGGCTTCACAAGCCCGCATAGAATGTTTATAGTCGTCGTCTTGCCGGCGCCATTCGGCCCAAGCAGCCCGAACAACTCTCCTCTCCCAACCCGCAGGCTTAAGCCGTCAACCGCAGTAACATCCTCATACTTCTTGACAAGCCTCTCCATCACGATTCCCGGCTCAACCATTTTCGCACACTCTTACTCTTCTCTGAGACAGAGAATATAGATGTATGTTAACAGGCTTGTTGAAGAAAGCGTCTAACAGGGCTTCTAAACTTCTTCTTCATAAAGCTTCAGGTTTACGAAACGGAAAAACAGACTATTTTTCAACAAGCCGGTCGACCCATGTTTTGAAAACATAGCCCGTGTAGAGAACATTAGGCGAGACGGGCTGGAAAACACTCTCCTGCTCAAGCTTCTTGCAAAGCTCTTTCAGCTCCTTCATGGTGTTCGTCCAGGCGAAGGACAGGATCAGGCTTGGAATATTGCTGAAGCTCCACGACATGAAAACATTAGGCCAGTGCTTCTGCAGAGCCTTCCCAGTCGCATCGCTATCTGCCCCCGGCTTCAGGTTGAGGTGTAGAATCGCGATTATATCGTTGGAAGCATCCGGGTACCAGTCTATCGACATATTCACCAGGCCGAGCTCCATCATTCTTTCAAGGCGGTGGCGCACCGTTTTAGTCGAAACCCTAAGCTCTTCAGCAACCTGACAATGCTTTACGCGAATCATCCGCCAGGGACCGTATTATCCGGTAATCCAGGCTGCTGAGTTTAGCTTCAACCAGCATAGTGTCTCCGGGTAGAGAAGTGTGCGAAACTATGCCGACAGTCGGCTCAAGAATGCCAGCCTTATCCCTCAAACAGCTCACAAGACTATCTAGTTCACCTATCTCCCGTAGGTATGCTCCCGCATAAAGATAGTTGCCTCCTCCAACGCCAAGCCAGTATACTGAACCTTGTTCCGCAAGCCCCTTCTCCAATTCTTGAACCGGAACCACCCGGGATAAGCCGAACACTAGGACACTAACCGCCTTAAACACTCTCGGGCTCAGCCTGGCTGAAAACCTGCGGATAACACCCTGCTCCACGAGGGATTTAATCCTGGAGTGGAGAGCAGTCACGGAAAGGTTCAGCCTATTCGCCAGCTCACGGTAAGACATTCTTGAATTCGACATCAATAGTAGACACAGGATCATGTCCGTCTTATCCATACCATGCCTAAACACTATGGGAATACGCTTAAAGCTTTCCGACTAACTCGGCTGACACAACACAATCAGGCATTCAGCCACCCAGCCTCCGGAACAAAAACGCTGCACACAATACTAACCCTAATCCACACACCCAGTTAAACCTAACAGTGAACAGCAACCCATAGTCCTCGAAAAATTAATATAGCACGCGGCAACCATACGCATCGGCAGCCCGGTCGTCCAGCGGTCAAAGGGGGGAGGCTTAGATCCCGACTAGGGATGAGGGGCTCTGGATCATATAGAGAAGACACCC
>JBNAVT010000034.1:0-17534 GCA_049700215.1 Thermoproteota archaeon | reverse complement strand
AGCGGAATCCGGATACGGTACTGCTTTGCCGCGATGACTAGCACAAGGAGGGTCGTATCAGGTACATGAGTTTCAAAACATTCGCAATCATGTACCGCAGAAACAGGGGGGTGATAGAGGAGCTTGTCGAAGCACTGGACAAGAGTTTTCTAAAAATGTACAGGATAATAGCCGACTCGCCGGCTGAAATAGTCAGGGTGGGCGACAACATTGATTCAGCACTCGTATCCCCAAGCCTCTTCGAAAAATACTGCCTCCTCTACTACAACAAGTACACAGATATTCTCCACGAGAAAGGCAAGATGGTTATTTCACACATGGACGGCAGGCTTAAAGCACTTAAAAACATGATAGCCGAGACTAAGCTTGACGCCGTAGAGGCTTTCACACCCCCGCCCGGGGGAGACCTCCCGCCCAAGGAGGCTAAAGAAGCCTGGAAGAATAAAGTAGTATGGATGAACTTCCCTGAGGAAGTGTTCCTCAGGGAAACTGAAGAGATGAGAAGCTTCACAATAAGGCTGCTGGAGGAAATAGCGCCTGGAAAAGGATTCATCATGAGCATTACTGAAGATATTCACCCGGACCACTATAGAAGGGGTATTGAAACGGTTACTGAGACGCTCTGGAAACACGGTGGCCTACCCATAAACCCACCCTTAGTTGGATGACTGGAATCCTAGGAACCCATTGAAAACCCACTTGGCCGGGTCACCCTTTAGCAAACCCGCGTGACCCGGCGAGGAAACCTCAACCGGAATCCAAACCCGTTGTGAGCAGAGGATCGGAGCAACCCTAGCCTGCAACCAAAAAGTTAAAATATTTTCGGCATTCTCATTTGCAGGAGGAAAAATGGGGATAGCATTACAGCTTTACTCGGTTCGTGAGAACTGCGCTAAAGACCTTGAGGGAACCCTTAAGGCTGTTGCTGAAATGGGTTACGAGGGGGTTGAGTTCGCAGGGTATTACGAGAGGAGTGCTGAAAACCTTAGGGCGATCCTTGACGACCTTGGTTTAAAGGTGGCGGGGACACATATACGCATAGATACTCTGCTCGGAGAAGAGCTCGGCAAGACTGTTGAGTTCAACCGTGTCTTGGAAAACAGGTTTCTAATAGTTCCAGGCCTGCCTGCGGAAATGCTGAGTTCAAAAAAAAGTTGTCTGGAGACAGCCAACCTTTTCAACGAAATCGCCAGAAAGCTTATAAAAGAAGGGATGAAAGTAGGGTACCATAATCACGTGATGGAATTTAAAACTGTAAACGGGGAGAAAATATGGGACTTGTTCTTCAGCTCCACCATCCCTGAAGTGGTGATGCAGCTCGACACTGGGAACGCGATGCATGGGGGAGTGAATGCTGAAGGCATTCTCGAGATCATCCGGAAGTACCCTGGCAGAGCCGTAACCGTGCATGTGAAAGAATATTCCTCTAAAGACCCTAAGGCAGTGGTTGGAGAAGGGGAAATGAAGTGGCGTGAATTCTTTGAGCTGTGTAGAACAGTCGGCGGAACCGAGTGGTATATTGTTGAGCAGGAGAGCTATGCCCATCCGCCTCTGGAATGCGTGAAGCGCTGTCTAGAAAACCTTAAAAGAATGAGGCTCGTGTAGGGTCCTTCTTCATAAATCAATTTTAAACTATTTTTAAAAGCCTAAATCAATCGTCTTGCACGCTCTGAAGGAAGCAATTTAGAACGCTAAAGTTTAAAAAGACACATTTAACTTTAAAACCCTAGAAAATTGGAAGGAGGAGTGAGTGAATGAAGATATTGTACGAGTTTATTCCGAAAGCAGACTTTTTAGATTTAGCGGAAGAAATAAAGGATTTAGTGGATGGCTTTAACATCACCGATAGTGCAGGAGGAGTACCTGCTCCCAGCGCTACTGCAGTAGCCTGTGCGGTTAAGATAAAGTATCCTCAAAAAATAATAATACCCATGCTTATTACTAATTATAAAGGGCCGGTTGAAATCGCTGCTGCAGCAAGCGCTTGTGAAGCCCTAGGGATTTACGGGATGGTGCCTGATCCTGGAGACGCTCCCAGATACGGATACCCAATAAGGACGAGAAAAGACGGAACCTGCGAGATTCTTTCTGACAAGGAGGAGATTGAAAGATTCAGACGCGAAACTGGTCCTGCAGAAGAAGTTAGGGATTTCCTGCGCAATACTGTAAAGATTAAAAAGTTGAAACTAGGCTGTCTCTTAACTAGTCGCAGACCTACGCAGGAGGCAATTGCACGCATAAGAGACGCTTGGGATTTCTGCCTTTTCCTACGCTTAGAAAAGAGCTCTCTGCCGAAGTTGAAAGAATTGGCTTTGGAGTGTAAAAATTTAGGAAAACCCATTTATCCATATTTTGTGGTTGAGACACCTAAAAACAAAAAGATTCTGGAAAGAATCGGATGGCCCTCTACAACAACCCTAGAAGAAGCAGAGGAATTTTTAGCAGAGCTTCAAGGCGTTGTAGATGGTGTGGTTTCTACTTGCCTGGGAGATATTGAGGCAGATAAAAAGTTGCTTAATAAAATGCAGAAATTTAGAGAATAAGACGGAAAGAGACAAGAGAGAAAAACATCTTATTTGCGTCGCGCACCAGATTGCATTCAGAAACCGCTAACATGCTTAAAATCCTTTGAACGGGAGGGAGGAAGCCCTCTGGATGATGAGGGTTCTGATCAGAGCATGCGACCCAAGCGTAGAAATTGTTGCCGAGGAAAGAGACGATTACTGAGCAAATTAAACCCGTTACGACATTTAATGATTTTATCTATGGTATCGATGCGTGAAAACAATGGATGATAAGCGCGCTAACCCCTAAGAGTTGGATTTTCATACCTGTATGTATCGAAAGGAACCTAAGGAAGATATATAGAAGTCATTAAAAGACTGATGGCGTAAGGCACCCCACAGTCTCAGAAAGCCTTAAATGTTGGCTATTTGCCATGCATGGGAAAGGAGGCGTTGAATAATGCCGGTGATAAAAAGCTGGCCGGTGCCGAGCGACATTGAAATCGCCTATAAAACCGAGCTCCACCCGATTAAGAAGGTTGCTGAGCAAGCCGGTATTCTGGAGGAAGAGCTTGAGAACTACGGGAAATACATTGCTAAGGTAGATTACAGGAGAATTCTCAATAGGCTGAAGAATAGGCCTCGCGGCAAATTGATTATCGTAACGGCAATCACTCCCACACCCCTCGGCGAGGGGAAAACAACCGTTTCAATAGGTTTAGGCCAGGCCTTCTATGAGAGGGGTTTAAGGGTTATCAACACTCTGCGAGAACCATCTAAAGGCGTTACCTTCGGAATAAAAGGTGGTGCAACCGGCGGCGGCTACTCTCAAGCCCTACCCATGGACAGGATTAATCTTAATTTCACGGGAGACATACCTGCAGTGGAAATTGCCCATAACCTTTGCGCAGCAGCCATAGATGCCAGCATACTTCACGGAAACCCTTTGAGCATCGACCCCCTATCGATCGAATGGCCCTATTGCATGGATGTGGAGGCTAGGGCTTTAAGACGAGTCGTCATAGGATTGGGAGGAAGGTCAAACGGTTACCCTAGGGAGGCGCGCTGGAGCATAACTGTAGCGACGGAAACAGCGGCTATCCACGCATTGGCTACTGGGTTGGAGGACTTGAGGAAAAGGCTTGGAAGAGCCGTCGTCGCCTACACCTATAGTAGAAAACCGGTAACGTGCGAAGAGCTTGGAGTAGCCGGAGCCATGGCCGCCCTGCTCGTGGAAGCCATTAAGCCTAATCTAGTCCAATCCACAGAAGGCCACCCAGTTTTAGTCCATGGATTCCCGTTTGCAAACATAGCGCACGGGACCAACTCGATCATAGCTGATCTAGTGGCTTTGAAGCTTGCGGATTACGTTATCTGCGAAACCGGGTTTGGCTCTGAATGCGGCTTCTCCAAGTTCTGCGACATCGTATGCCGCCAGTCCCCTGAGATAAGGCCTGATTGCGCCGTTATCGTCTGCACGGTTAGAGCCCTTAAGGAACATGGCGGCGCCTTCCTGCTTCGCCCAGGAATGCCATATAAGAAGGTTAAAAAGGCGGCTGAGACAGAAAACCTCCAAGCGGTTGAAAAGGGTTGTGAGAATTTAGCTAGACACATAGAAATAGTCCATAAATACGGTATTCCGGCCGTAGTAGCCATCAACAGGTTTATCACGGACAGCGAGAGGGAGATAAGGCTGGTGTGTGAAAAAGCCATTGAGGCTGGCGCCGACGACGTTGCCGTTGTAGACCCCTGGTCCAAAGGAGGGGAGGGTTGCCAGGAACTTGTTGACAAGGTTCTTGAAGCGATGAAGAAGCCGCATGAGCTGAAGTTTCTCTACTCGGATGAAGCCACTATCAAGGAGAAAATAGAGACTGTAGCTACTGAGCTCTATGGAGCCGGCGACGTGAAATATTCCCCTGAGGCAGAGGAAAAGATAGAGTTTTACAGCAGCCTAGGATACGACAGGCTTCCGGTAAACATGGCTAAAACACCACTCTCCCTTTCGCATGACCCTCTCTGGAAGAATGTGCCTAAGAACTATACGTTTCCAGTCAACGACGTTTTCGCCTTCGTTGGAGCCGGCTTCCTTATCCCGATATGCGGCGAAATACAGCTTATGCCCGGCCTCCCGAGAAAACCCGCCTTCCTAGGGGTCGATGTGGAAACGGAAACCGGAAGGATAAGAGGCCTCTTCTAGAGTATCTGCCCACCATTCCCCCAAACATTCCGAGCATATTGGACGCTTAGCCCTATAATGGTTAGGCTGAGGAAGCCCCCGCAACGGTTGTTTCTCAAGCGGCCTCTCTAGTCTAAGGGCGTTATGTTCTAAACGCGCGCTTTTTCAGGCGCTTCGTCGCGAAAGATTCTAAAAGTATAAAAAGGGGGTAGAAGAAAGGGATGAGGATGTTCAGGTTTAAGCAGGAGCAGAAAATTTTTGACATTGCCGGCGTGAAGGTTGGTGGTCAGCCGGGTCAACTACCCACCGTCATGATAGGAAGCATATTCTATAGTAAACAGAAAATATTTGAGGATGAGAAGGCTGGAGTGTTCTCTAAGGGGAAGGCTGAAGACCTGTTGAACAAGGAGGGGGAGATATCTGATAAAACCGGTAATCCGAGGATTGTAGACGTGTGCTGCACATGGCCCCAGGCTTTTGGAAAACTCATCGAGTTCGTGGCTGACAAGATCGACGGGCCCCTCGCTATAGATGGGACTACTGAGGAGGCGAGGATTGCAGGAGCCAGGTATGTCGGTGAAGTCGGGTTGTCTGAACGCGTCGTCTACAACTCGATAATGCCGCATATTAAAGAGGCTGAGATATCCGCGATCAGGGAGGCCAGGATTAAGTCCGCCGTCTTACTGACATACAACGCTAAAAGCCCTACGATAGCAGGCAGAATGCAGGTGCTTGACGAGCTTTTAGCCTTAGCCTCGAAAGTGGGCATCGAGAAAATCCTTGTGGATGCGACTGTCCTCGACATCCCCGACCCAGGGCCGGTCAGCAAAGTCGTCTATCTGGTAAAGGAGAAATATGGTTTACCAGCCGGGGCGGGGACGCACAACGCAGTCCAGAGGTGGAACAAGATACGCAGATTGGATAAAACGCTTTTCTCAATCGCAAGCAGCGTAGCCGACGTGCTTCCCATATTCATGGGGGCGAACTTCGTAATATATGGGCCGATAGACAATGCTTCAAACGCGTATTTCCATTGTGCACTGGCTGACGCTTACGTGGCTTACAGCATGCGGCAGGAGTTTGGAACAAGACCATTAACCAGCAACCATCCATTGTTCAAAATATTCAAGGCATAGAGAGTATGCGATTAACACGAATTAGGATTATCTTTTAACATTTGCTATGCCTGCTGGCATTCTGCGTGACGTTTTTCCCAGGTTGTGCCAGCCAGCTGAAGACATAAGCTTGTAGGCTTGGAAAACTCTTTCAACACCTGCGGTCCGGTAGGGGTTTCGTCTCCCCTCCACGAAGTATCCTAGCCTTCCCCTGCTCAACTATGATTCTTCCTTCCTGGAAAAGACGGATCCCTTCAACCAGGGCTTCACCCTCAGCCTCTTGAACCCTCTTCTTCAAAGTCTCCTCATCGTCGTCTTCCCTGACTTCAACAGCCTTCTGTATTATTATCGGTCCAGCATCCATCTTCTCGTCGACGAAGTGGAGAGTGCAACCTGTAATCTTCACGCCGGATTCAAGCACTGCGCGATGAACGTTTAGGTCCCAGCCTGGAAAGGCTGGGAGAAGCGAGGGATGAATATTCATAATCCTATTCCTAAACTTTTTCACAAACTTGGGGCTTAGGAGCCTGTTATAACCTATGAGCAGCACGAGGTCAACCTTCCTACGCTCAAGCTCTATGGCGACCTGCATGTCGTAATCCACGGGATCCTTACCCTTAGGGTCTATGAATATTGCCTCTATACCGTTTCGTCTCGCCCGCTCCAGTGCATACGCGTTCTTCTTATTGCTTATGAGGCAGACTATTTCAGCATTTAACCTTTTGTTTCTAATCGCCTCCAGGATGGGCTCCATGTCGGTGGCGCGGGTTGATGCAAGTATACCTATTCTCAGCAATTCGCACACTACGAGGCTTCGGAGGCACACTCCACCAGATTGCGCATGATGGTTGCAACCGTCACTGGACCCACTCCACCTGGAACCGGGGTTATCGCAGACACCTTTTGGGAAACGCTTTGAAAATCCACATCCCCAACGAGAGTGCCTTCGACGAAGCTGGTTCCAGCATCGATTACTATGGCGCCTTCAGCAACCATTTTGTCGGTTATGAGCCTTGGGACACCGGTTGCAGAGATTAAGACATCCGCCTTCAGCGTCTTCTCGCTCAAGTCTTTAGTCTTGACGTGGCAAACGGTGACTGTTGCCATTCGCGAGGTGAGCATCGCAAACAGGGGTCTTCCGACGAGTATACTGTTGTTCACGACGACAACGTCAGCACCTTCTACGTTAATCCCATACCACTCTAAAATCCTGATCACAGCGTTTGCCGTCGCCGTGGGCCTGGCTTCCCGACCAGATAACAATCTTCCAAGGTTTACCGGGTGTAGACCGTCAACATCCTTCCTAACGTCTAAGGCTTCTAATACGTTCAGCGGCGACACGTTTTTCGGAAGTGGTAGTTGAACCACTATCCCGTGAACACTCGTATCCTTATTCAACTCCTTTATGAGCGAGATGAGCTCGGCCTCGGAAGGATTGTTAAGCTCATGCACCACTGCCCTCCCCCCTACAGAGTTGCAGGCTTTAACTTTCATCTTAACGAAAGAATCCTGAGCCTTTGAACCTGAAGCCTTTATAATGTGCAGTGACGGTGTGAAACCCAGCTTCTCGATCCTTGCCTTAGCCTCAGCCAGAATCGCGTCAGCCACCGGCTTGCCACTCAACATCCTAGCCGCCATCAGGAACCACCTGGGCCCTTGTAAATCACGAACCCAAATTCAAGAACCCCTGAAACGAGGGGGACGCATCCATTTGTCCTACTGAGGCTTACTTTCCAACCGTGAGAGTTACGCCCATCCCCAGTGGCAGACTCATCAACCCTTACCTTTTCTCTAAGCCAACGAGACATCGTGTCCTTCTTCAAACAGAGACGTCCTTATAAATGCTTCGATTCCGTTGCTCCCGTCAGCTGAAATTTTATAACCGTTTTAAGTGCAAACCCCGGGATGAGCATGCGTTTTTAACACGTGGATTTCCAATGTTCATGAAACGTTTTTATAGGGAACTTCTTTTACAGTTGAGAATGAACGAGGGTTCCGGCAACGCTAAGAATGAATTCAGGAAACTAGCAGGGGAAAGGATCCTGGCAATGTCGGTTCAGCAGAGGAAGGATAAGAGCTTGAAAGCGGTTTCGAAGCTTAAAAGTCTAGACGAGTTCTCGAGGGCAAAGTGTGTCATGGTTTACGTTTCTAAAGAGGACGAGGTTGATACGATCGGGCTCATTACTGATATGTTGAAATCCGGTAAAAGAGTCGTGGTGCCTCTTGTTGATGAAGAAAGCGGGAAGCTGATTCCCTGCGAGATAACAAACCTTGAAGAACTAGTTGTCGGAACATTCGGCGTGAAGGAGCCGGATCGCAAGAATGCGAGAACCGTCAGCACGGATGAAATAGACCTTGTGGTGGTTCCTGGGAGGGTTTTTGACAGAAATTGCAACAGGCTTGGCAGAGGAAAGGGCTACTTCGACAGGTTTTTAAAGAGATTTGACGAAGGGAAGAAAGTAGTCGGCTTAGCCTTCTCCGAACAGGTTTTCGACAGCATACCGGTTGACGAGAACGATGTGAAGGTTGACATCGTGGTTACCGAATCCAGCATCATACGGCGCGACGCTGGAGAACCGAGAGCGATTTTAAGTAAAAAAACATTCGACGTTCGTAAGCTTACTACCTCTTCCCTGTTCATGGCGCTCTTCATCGTGCTAAGGGCGATCCCAGCCTTCCCAATCATAGGGGTACCTGGAGGAAGCTTCCCGGTTTCAGACGTCATTCTGCCGCTTTACGGCGTCTTGCTGGGCCCCATCCACGGAGCCACCGTAATCTTCCTAGGGACAATTCTAGGTTTCTTAATAAAGCCTCCTAGGTTTCTTTATCTAGACTTCCTACCACCGCTGGTTAACACTCTGACAGTAAGTTTGCTCTGGAGGAGGAAAACATGGTTAGCACTCCTCATCTATGTCTCCGCATTAACCGTTTTCATGACAGGCCCCTTTAGCCTGCTGCTTATACACCTTGACCTTCTCGGCCTAGAGGTGGACTTGCCATTCCACTGGCTGCACCTAGTCGCAATGCCTGTCTCCCTGATTCTCATTAGGCTCAGCAATTTTAGACACGAGGCTGACCCAATACTATTGAAGTTTTCAGGATGCGCCTTACTCGGAACCATGGCGCAACACTCCACGGGTAGTGCTCTGTTTGAATACGTGTTCGGCCTAACCGGAATGATAAACAGAGAGGGGTTTGAGAAAATCTGGTACACGGTCTTCTGGATTTATCCTATAGAGAGGATGCTTCTAGTCCTAGCCGGCACGCTGGTTGGAGTACCGGCTACCAGAGTACTGACTAGGATAATATGGAGGCCTCAGAATCCGTCGTAAGGCTCACCCGACCATATTGGCCTTGCTTCCCCAACGGTGAAAACCGAGCCCGTAACCAGTATTCTACCTTCTTCCCCAGCACATGACAATGCTCGAGACACCGCCTGCTTAACAGTCGGCTCAGAACTGTATTTAGCATTCAGACTCTTCAAAACCTCCTTCATCCTCTCAATCGGGAGAGCCCTTCCCATGACGCCATGCTGAGTCAGGATGAACTCGTCCGTGATCCTTGCAACAGACCGGAGAATCTTATCGTACTCTTTATCCGAGGAGATGCTGACGACTGTTTTAAACCTGGCTCCCGGCAGCATCTCCTCTATGCTCGACGACAACGCTTCAGCAGCCGTCGGATCCTTTGCGCAATCCAATATTACTAGGGGGCGTTTGCTAATGGGTTCAAGCCTCCCCGGCCAAACAATGTTGGCAAGACCCCTCCTTACGGCTTCCTCATTAAAGTTTGATTCGCCCGTTAACTCGGAGAACCGGAGATAGCTCGCTATGGCCGTCGATACGTTCGCTGCCTGAAAACTCCCTCTGAGCGAAACCCTAAGGTTCTTCAAAAGTGTCCTCCCCAGTTCAACATCCAAAGTCATCCCAGTCAGGTCGGACCTTAAAACCCTGTGCTTAACATCCCTGGGCACCAGGGTAAGCTCTGAGCCCAACTCCCTGCAGCGCTCCTCTATGACCCTGAGCGCTGAGCCTGAACAAGCTGATACGGTGGGCCGTCCACGCCTTATTATGCCTGCTTTCTCAAAGGCTATTTTCTCAACAGTATCACCCAGGTGCTTCATATGCTCTAAAGAGACGTTGGTTATGACTGAAAGCACCGGGTCGCACGCGTTTGTCGCATCAAGCCTGCCTCCCATACCCACCTCGACGACGGCCACGTCAACGTTTTTCATCGAGAAATACTTATACGCCATCGAGACGTTGCACTCGAAAAAGGTTGGAAAGCGTCCTAACCTTCTCGAGACTTTTTCACCAGCCTCTTTAACCTCCTCATAAGTCTCCACGACTTCCCTCCTGGTTATTTCCCGGCCGTCCACAACTATTCTCTCCGTGAACCTGCATAGGTGCGGCTTCGTGAAAGTTCCAACCCTAAGACCCTCCTCGCGCAGGATTGAGCTTATCATGCTGACGGTGGAACCCTTCCCATTAGTACCCCCTACTAGGATAACGGGATAGTCCTGCTCCGGGTTTCCAAGCTCGTTCAAAACCCCCTTGACAACATCCAAGCCTAGCTTTATCCCCCTCAGCTCGTAGAGCTCCTTGAGAACCCTCACGTACTCAGCGTCATCAGTCCAAGCACTCAATCATTGAAGCACCTCCTTTAGCGTGCGCCGAGGGAAACGCACCCTCTTCATCATTTCCTATCGGTGGAAATCGTCTTGTTTAAATGTCTTACTGAGAAGGGTAAGCCGGGAGCATGCGGGTCTATATTTTCCCGCTCACCGGAAGGCCTTTCCTACCAAGATGAGCCCCTTAAGCAAGGTTACAAGGAGGGAACCTGTTCTACTACTTCGTCGCGCGTAGATGGAACAGTGGGTAAGCTCGCCAGCCGCTCATTGAATGAAGGGAAGCGTTCGAAGAAAAGCTTAAAAAGCAGGATGAGAACCAGTTCCCCGTGGAGTATAGGATTCTAGGCAGAACAGGCTTCAAGGTAAGTATTCTCGCGATAGGGGGCTGCGGCCCGGGGATAGCTCCTAACACGGAGGAGGGACTTAAGGCCTTTGAAAACGCTGTTGAAAAGGGCCTTAACATGGTTGACGTGGCGCCCAGCTACGGAGAAGCGGAAACCAGGCTTGGGCAAATAATAAGGAGGAACCGTAGCAGGCTGGTCATAACAGAGAAAACGCTTGAGAGAACCAGGGAGGGTGCTTGGAGGGAACTACGGCAAACCCTGTCTCGTTTCAACGTTGAAAACCTGGATGTGTATCAGTTTCACGCAGTCAGCACACTGGAGGAGCTTGAAAAAATTTTCAGCGAAGACGGCGCTATGAAGGCCTTTCAGGAGGCTCGTGAACAGGGATTAATACGATACATAGGGATAACAGCCCATTCAGACATGAGGATTGTTGTTAAGGCCCTGGAGAAATTCGAATTCGACACTGTACTGATACCCGTAAACGTTGGAAGCATGATTGCCCCCGCCCCGGAGAACGATTTCAACCCGGTTTTAAAAATAGCGAGGGACAGGGATGTAGGGGTTATCGCCATAAAGGCGGTTTCGAAGGGCAGGTGGACCGGTGAGAGGAAATACCAGACATGGTACGAGCCCATGGATGAGCAGGAGGATATTGACAAGGCTGTTTGGTTCACACTTTCCCAAGAGCCGGTTGCAACCTACTCCATGGCGTGCGACATAAGGCTTTGGCCAAAGATAATAAGTGCAGGCGAAAGGTTTAGAAGGTTCTCCGAGGAAGAGCAGGAGGAGGTTGTAAAACATTTTAAGACCAGGGGGGTTAAGCCTCTCTTCCCGTAAGGGTTTCAGCAAGCCAGCATCCTCAACGTCTTAGCCCGCTTACTTTATTTTCCTCAGAACTATTTTAAAACCATTTCAGCATCTACAACGGTCGCGCTCTTCCGGTTTAAAACCGTGCACGCTTAAACAGTTTAAGTTTGAATATCTCTCTTTTCCAAGCCTACGGCGCGCGCGACATTTCTACTCTGGAAGCTGGTTGAACCGGTCTTGGCGACGCTTGCACGCTCCAACTCGTCCCGCCGCATTTCTGAACCAGACTGTTGATCCCACATTGCTATACTGCTCCTCCGAGGAGGCCAGGGTTTTCAACTTTTTATAACTTTTACTTTACTCAAGCCCAGCGGGAAGCGAGTCCCACGCTATAGGAATGACGCTATCTTGCTTAAAGAGGCCATAGCATCCCTTAAGCCTAGTTCAAAGACAATTGGGCCAGTGAACCCCGTTTCCCTCAAGGCTTTGAAAAAGCTTTCAACGTTAAGGTCTCCAGCACCCAAGGGCAAGTGATCCCTGACAACCATCCTACCGCCCTCGACTCGCCTGTAGGCGTCGTGAAGATGTATTTCTCCGAGCCTCCTTGAGCATTTTTTAAGAACGTTTTCAACGCTCACATCCCCGGAGTATCCGGCGAGAATATGGCCAGTATCTATGCAGATCGACGTATCGAACCTCTCTGCGATTTCAAGCGTTCTCGAAAACGGGAACTCTATTGACTCTAAGGCTATTCTACGCGGCTCCACGCCAGCATCAGCCATGTGCGAGACTATCTGCTCAACGCTCCTGGAAGCGTTGCGGGCAAGCGCCTCGAAGAAGAGCTGTTTATAATCTGAGTTTACCCTCATCCTGTTAACCTCCGCAGCCAAGGGGCCAGCTACGTGGAGAACATACGCAAGCGGCTTAAGATCCTCCAGCACCGTAACAGGCTTAACCACCGCGCTGACCGAGGCCGCCCGAACATCCTCCACCGGAGAGTCCAGCTCGATAGACCAGATGGGCAGGTGTGCGGAGAAAGTAACACCCTCCTCCCTCATGGAAAACCATTCCTCCAGGTTCTTCCTTGAGAAGGAGGCTGGAAGAACGTAGTAGAGATCAGTGCTGAGCTCAACATGATTAAAGCCGTTTTCAACAGTCTTCCTAACCAGCTTAGGGTAGTCGAGAAGCACTGCGCCATCTTCAAGCTCTAAACCCTCCAGCACTCCCTCAAGCGAGAGGGCTGTGGCTCCGAGTCTAAAGCCAGCTTTATTCCCCATGATGCTGCAATGCGTATACGAGAAGGTTATAAAGACTTATATTACGGCTTCAGGCATGAGAACAACCCTACTCGCCTCGCTTAAAGATACTGAGTGAGCCTCGTCCACCGGGATAACCCTTCCGTTCAAGACTATGGTAACGTCCTCTGAAACCCTCACTGACCCGGTTTGAAAAACCCTTTCCCTAAACTTCTCACCATGCTTATCAGCCATTTTCCTAAGAAGGTCGTGAACAGTACTACCCTCCTCCATATCCACCAGTATCTCCGCAGACCCGACGATGTCTCTAAACCGGCCCACGAGCTCCACACGAATCTTCATACGCCACCAATCTTAGTTGGACTGCTTTAAAATAAATATTTTGTTTAAAGCATGAGGCCTGCTAAGTCGGTTAGGCTCGATATTTTGTGACACGGCTTGTCCCCGCATATCCCTTTCCTGTCGATTAGAATAGCGTTTATACCGGCGGCACGTGCTCCCAGATAGTCTTCTTCATACCTGTCACCGATGTGCAGCATGTTCTCCACAGGAGTCTTAGAAAGACGGGAAGCGATACGGAATATTTCAGGATCGGGTTTCTCACACCCCACATCGCCTGAGGCTACAAGTATGGCGAAATATTCCAAGAGGTTGGTTTTCCTCAAGTATGTTGCGAGGCTCCTGCTAGAGGAAACATTAGAAATAGTGATCAGTTTGAAACCCTTATCCTTAAGTTTCTTCAAAGCGGGCTCAGCATCCTCATATGCCTTGAAAACTGCTTCAGACAGCCAGTAGTCGCGCAACTGTTCAGCGAGAACCCTGTCCGTAATCGCAAGGTTAGAAACCATTTTCCCAAGCAGCCTAGCCCAAGTGTTTTCGTTCCAAACCTCTTTAGTCTTCGCCTTCTCCCTACTCCACCATAGGCGTGCATCCTCCAGAGCCTCCCTAACTCTAACTGATTCAAACCGATACCCTAACTTGAGCAGAATTCTATGGAAAACCACGTAGTCTTCTTCAGCTTCATAATAGAGGGTTCCACCACAGTCGAAAGAAACCGTTTTAATACTGTTTTTAAACAATAAGCACATCCTAAAACGCTAATGATTCAACTTTCTTCCTTCCACCAGTAGAACAGTTTCTTACTCAACTCATGTATTTTCCTAGCATTATCTATTGCTTTCTCAGCATCCTCCTTGGAATACAGTTCTCTAGGAGGAACGAGGGCTTTCTCGTCGCCGTAGAAAGCTGGTCCTCTTTCCCCCACGAGCCTCTTACTCGCAATGCTGATTGTTTCCAGTTCAAACCTGAACCAATCCGGGAGTTCCCTCACATGCGCTATCTCAACAAGGGCGTCGCTAACATCGTGTTCACGCGGATACTCTATGCCCAGAAGTCTGAGAACAGCTTTCAGGCTTAGTTCAACACTTTCCTGTGCTCTCCTAATCGTTCTGTGATACATATCCTTGGCGAAGGCTTCTTCATCCTCATGGAGGGAATACTCAGCGTCGTCAAGATAGCCTTTAGCCATAGCCTCAGTATTCAAATCTCAACAGCCTCACCACGTTTTATATCCGGTTTCAAATCCCAAAGCCATGTTCCGTTCTTAAGGTAGATACGTCTAGCTTTCAATTCACCCAGCCTTTTCCTGAGGCTTGTGAAAACCGACTCCATGAAACTATCGTTGTCAACCAGGATAACCGCATCCTCAACCATATCCAGGTAGATGGGCCTATGGATTTTTGCTTCCTCCGGAGTAAGAGGGTAGAATTGCACCCACGTGTTAATGCCTTTCTTCCTAAGCTCTTTATAAACTTGAGTGTCTCTCAGCTTAATCAGGATTTTAGCCATGACCTCCATTTTCTCACTAATCCTTTTAGGAAGATTTTCTGCAACAATCAGAATATCCGTATCGCTAGTTGGCTTAGCATCTCCTCTTGCTACAGAGCCGAAAACAACTACACTTACCAGTTTTTCTCCGAAAAAACCATTAAGAAGATTAAGAATCTCTTTAATAAACCTCCTTCTATCCGGATTCATTATACTGGCTAATCCGTATCTAGGCTTCATCAATCCTTGCATTTTGGAAACATTAAGCCGTTACACCTTATATACTTTTAGCAGTGAGAGGAAAAGCAGGCTTCTACGCGAGATGAAAAAGCCGATATGGCTAACAGATATTAAGGAGGAAACTGTAGCAAAGTTAATATTATTCGGGAAACCTCCCGCAGCATGAGCTATGAAGTAATAGAGATCTCGACAAAAACAAGGCAACAGCTTGTAGAAGTCACTTCAGCCATAAGGGAGCTGGTTAGAAGGAGCAGTGTGAAAAACGGTGTCTGCTTCATCCATGTTCCTCATACAACCGCTGGAGTAACTTTAAACGAGAACGCTGACCCTAGTGTCGCCAGAGACATTCTCAATACTTTAAACCGTTTAATACCTTTGGAGGGCAATTACAGTCATTTAGAGGGTAATGCACATGCCCATGTCAAAGCAAGCATCGTTGGACACAACGCGATCCTGTTCATAGGGAATGGGGAACTCATACTGGGAACTTGGCAGGGAGTTTTTCTATGCGAGTTCGACGGACCCAGGAGGCGGAGGATTCTAGTAAAGATAATCGGAGATTGACATCCCCAAAGTTTATGGGGTTCCCGGTTCGTCAACTATTTCCCTGCTTATCTTTGCAGGATATAGTTCACTATTCTCCTCTCTTTATCTCCGATTTTCCTTCTAATTCTGGATCTGGAGAGGACATTCCTACACCACCTTCCGGGGGCTTGGTGCGATAAGCATAATGGAAATCTTTCAGCAAGGCTTAAATAATTTTATCGTCTCATCACTGTTGTGAAAAAGAAAATCGCGATTAAAGGCGATAAGGTTCAGGATGTGGATTATAGACTGTTCCTCCTGGATGCTGCCGAAGACCTGGGTTTAAAGGGTTTTCAGGCTAGGAATGTTAAAGATTACGTTGAATTCATCGTGGAAGGTGATGATGACAGGGTGATTGAATTCGTTGAATTCGCTAGGAGCAATTACCCGGAATTCGCCAAGGTGGATGAAGTACGGGAGGAGGACTATGGAGGAGAGGTCATGTCTATAGACGGGTTTTACCATAGGTTCAGCGTCGACCAGCTTGTCAAAATAGTGAACGTGGGAATCAGCATGATTGGAAGACAGGATTCAATGATAGAGAAGCAGGACATAATGATAGAAAAACAGGATTTAATGTTGGGGAAAATGGATCTGATGCTGGGGAAACAGGATGAAATGCTGAAAAAACAGGATGAAACAATAATGGAGATAAGAGCGTTAAGAGAAGATTTGAAAAGCTACATGGAGCAAAGATTTGAAAAAATCGAAAAAGAGATAGCGGCGATAAAGGCTAAGATAGGTCTTTGAGATTTAGCGCACGCCCTATTTGAGCTTAGAATATTGGATGGAAGAACATTTTGCCGGCTTGCTGAAAAGCTCATCACTTTAATGGCTAAGTCAGTCGGCGGTCAACTCCTCCGCAACTTTTCCGGGCTGACAGGCCGCGCGCGCGAAAAGTTTATATAATACGTTTGACATACTTTGTATTACGATAACCTTGTCCGAAACAATCAGCTTAAGGCTCCCCCGGAAAATCATAAGGGAGCTTAACGAGCTGGCAAGCAAGGAGGGGAAAG
Source organism: Thermoproteota archaeon (assembly GCA_049700215.1). Classification (GTDB taxonomy): domain Archaea; phylum Thermoproteota; class EX4484-205; order EX4484-205; family JAAOZP01; genus JAAOZP01. The sequence continues at coordinate 1,028 of JBNAVT010000034.1, read as the reverse complement.
ACAGGTCGAAGCTGATACGTGAAATCCTGGAACAAAGCCTTAAGGAAAAAAACTTGGAGCATGCGGTCGAGTCGTATCGTAAGGGACAGGTTACAGGATGGAAAGCCGCTCAAATGGCAGGTGTATCTCTATGGTGCTTTTACAAGGCTCTAGCCGACAGGGGTGTTCTCATTCAGTATTCGGAACACGACCTAGAGATGGATATTAAGGCTTGACCCGGGGAGAACCGGTTTGCCCATAGTATCCAACGCAAGCCCCCTAATATGGCTCTCCAAGGTTGGCGAGCTCTCGTTGCTCGAGAAACTTTTCAGCGAAGTACTTATTCCAGAGGAAGTTTACAAGGAGGTGGTTGAAAAAGGCTTGGAAGAAGGGTTCAGCGACGCGTTTGTGATAAAAGAGAGTGTTGACAACGGCTGGGTGAAAGTTGTAAAGCTTGCCGAAGACGAGGAGAAGCTCTGTGAAAAAATTGTGGAGCATGCTCCAGAAATCCACTTAGGAGAGGCTCAGGCAATAATACTGGCTCGCGAAAACAAAACGCTACTGCTGATCGACGAGTCTAGTGGAAGAGCTTTTGCAGAAGCAATGGGCCTTAAAGCTAGGGGGACGCTCTACATCATTATTGAAGCATTGAGAAAAGGGTTGCTGGAGAAGAACAATGCTAGAGAAACCGTCTTAACGCTGGCTGGCAAAGGCTTTAGGATTGAGCCTAAACTTTTAGCCAGACTATTAAGGGAAATAGAGAAGTGAACCATCCCTCCCTATCGGAAGGGGTTTCCAGCGTTCAGCCGGAGCTTTGCGCCACCAGCCTCATCCGCTGGCTCGGGGGTTCAGCGCACGTTAGGTTTTAGGGCGTGTGCCGGTTGCACGCTATCAATAGCTATCAATACTATTGTTAAAAAGTTAATGCATACGGCTATTTGAATCAAAACATCGTTCGAAACCCAGGGCGTGAAGCTTGGAGTTTCAACCCTCAGGTATATTTCAGACGATTCCGGAGGCGTGGCAAGCTCTAAGAGAACCGTGCATCT
>JBNAVT010000033.1:0-17739 GCA_049700215.1 Thermoproteota archaeon | reverse complement strand
CTTTAACCCTGACATAGTTTTCATAATCCGGCTCGTATACGGTGTCCTCTATCATGAACCTCAGAGCCTTGATGTCGTCAACGTTTTTCACCGGGTGTTCAACAGTCCAGGAGCCTCCTGGGAACTGAAACCGCATTCCAATCCGCATCACAGTATTCAGCTCGCCAACCGGAGTACGGTAAATAGTGTAAACATAGTCTCCAACGTTTCTACTCTCTATCCTGACGTTCGGCATGGACGCCCTGTATATGCTGCATCTCTCCTCGATCCCAAGCCCAATGTCTCTCATCCTGCGCTCGAAGCTTCCTCGAGGCAGGTGGCTGGAGTATATGAGCCAGGGTATCCTGTCAGGCAAGCTTCCTTTAAGAACATTGTAAACCCTTTCCCGAACCTCCATAATCATTCACTCACCCGTGTCTACGCCCACTCTTCTTCAGCCTTTCAACCAGGGCTGACGGGCAGGCTAAAGTAGCCACGTAGTCTGGGCACTTCCTGTAGTCCAGGTTGACGCATTCCCACGCTTTCCCCTCGGTCTCGCAGAATTCAACAAGGTCTATCAGTATTCGCTCAGCCAGTTGACGGTTGGTGAGTGACACTGCGTAGGTCACCCATCCTGCGGCTGTCCCCCAGTAGGCGCCGTTTTGATATGTCCCAGGCTTGACTTCAGTAAGAGTTTTCTCCCAGGAGAAAGGCTCAGGCAGGTGCCTAACCTGGCCCCATTTAACAATCCTGTCGAACCTGTTTGAGAGCCATCTGGAAATCTCTAGGCCTTTCTGACCGTCAACCGCATTCAGCCAAACGGAGTAAGCCGACCCCCATACGTCCGGCTGCCTACAGTCTCCGGAGGCTGCGAAGAAATATCCTTCGCCGGACCACAGTGTTTCCAGCGAGCTCTTTACTCTAGCCGCCTTAGCCTCGTGTACCCCTGCCTCCTCAAGCCTTCCTGTCGCCCGGTATAGCTCAGCCATTTTAACATGAGCCTCGTACAGGAGTAGCGAGGAGAAGAGTTCCTCGCCGGTTTTAGCCACGCAGTCTGTAAAGCCGTAGGGCGAGTGCGGGCTACTGGGGTCGATCCAGATTAAGCCAGTCTCACTGCTTAAAGGAAGCGAGCCTAAGGCTTTCTCCAGCCTGCCGGCGGTTAGGATGAAGGGTGAAGCATCACCGTAGGCACGCCATATTTCCCATGCTATTTTAACCGCGAACTGTGGGTTGTCGGTTGGAGGCTTTGAGCCGAAAACGTTGTAGTAGGGCTCTCCATCTATTCCAACCCTGTCAGGAATAGCCCCATCCCCCCTTTGACGGTTAACTATGAAGAAATAGGCTTTGGCAGCGTCTTCACGCTTAAAACGGTTTGGAAGGCCTTCAAGCATGTAGCAGAAGTCCCTTGTCCAGAGCGCGTTGTAGTTTCCACCCCCGTCCGGCCTGAAAAGAATCGTCCCGTCTGAGGCTTTAACCATGGATTTGCCAACCAGTTTCCCGGCTTCTTCAACAATCCTGCTTAAAGCCTCGTCTAGATTCATGCATGACTCTTCAGGCTTTAACCCTATTAAGGTTTTCACTGCTTAAGCAGCCTAGCTGCTCGTTAATCCTGCTCTTTGAACTCTCTCCTCTTGCCGACTCTTCTTGTGGTGATCACGTCGGCGCCATACGCGTTCCTCAGAATAACCTCCCCCATCTCCACCGGGGCCTCCAGCTCTATTGAAGCAAGCATTCTCATCAGGTTGAAAACCCTGTTCTTAGGTATTGGCATACTCGTCTTGACGGAGACCGTTGGCATCTCCCCGTTCCTCACCCTAACCACTGTGAAAACCATTCTCCTAGGGTCTGAGAACTCCTGCCTAGCGTATTCAACACCCCTGGGGCATGCTGCACCATCCACCTTTAAAACACGAGCCTCCTCAGCCTCTACCCTGAGCAAGCATCCCGCTGGGCAGACTATGCAAGTGTACTCTAAGACTCTGGTCATCCAACCACCTCGAAGGTAAGCTTCTCACCCTGAACCTTCGCCAGTTCTTCAGCGTTAACCCTGATCCTGATCATCTCCGCCGGCTTAACCCTGAAAAGCCTTTTTTCAAACCCCGTCTCGCGGATCTTAACACGCACATTGTCCTCAGGGTGCTGAACCCTGCCGTAGAAAACGACATCCCTAGCCCCGCTTACGAGCTGGGGTACGACTAGCCTTATGTTCCTCCCTCTTTCAACCCGCCTCCATTTCAACCTTCGAGTAGCATAGTCTTTTAAAAGCTTGGAGGCGAATGTTGCTGCAGCCTCACCCTGCTCCACATCGTAGTCCACGAGATCGTTTATGACGAGAGCGTTACCCGCTGCGAAGACGAGTGGCACGCTGGTTTCGTAATACTCGTTTACAACCGGTCCCCCGGTAGCGGGGTCTGTTTCAACCCCTATTTTTTCAAGAATATCAACATCCGGCCTTAAGCCCGCGGAAACAATAACGGTGTCACACTCAAGCTCGAATTCAGAGCCCTCAACCGGCTTCATGTCTCCGCCAACCCTTGCGACAACCACTTTCTCAACCCTCCCGCTCCCCTTGACCTCGAGAACCATGTGGCCCAGGTAAAGCGGAATGTTGAAGTCGTTTAGACACTGCACGATGTTCCGCGTCAAGCCGCCGGGGTAGGGTAGGACCTCCACCACAGCCTTTACCTCCGCCTTCTCCAGGGCAAACCTTCTCGCCATTATGAGCCCCACGTCGCCGGATCCGAGGATAACTATTCTCCTGCCCGGTAGAACACCGTAAATATCCATCAGAGCCTGGGCTTCGCCAGCCGTGTAAACCCCGTCAGGTCTGTCGCCTGTTAAGCCGGCTTCATACTGGTGTCTCTCCCGTGCGCCGACCGCGTAAACCATGGCTTTAGCCCGTGTTTTCAAAAGGCCTTTAGGGCTGGCGGCGTAAACCGTCTTCTCGTAGGCTGAATCCACTTGAACCCTTAGAACATGTGTTTTAACCATGCTTTCAACACCGTTTTTAACCGCCCTGTCTATAAGCCTTGTGATGAACTCGCCCCCGGTCAAGTCTTCCTTGAAGCAATGTATTCCGAAGCCGGTGTGAACGCATTGAAGCGGGATGCCGCCGAGCATCTCCCTGTTTTCAAGGAGCAGGGTTTTCAAACCGTTTTCAACAGCTCTGGTCGCTGCGGATAACCCTGCTGGCCCGCCGCCTATGACGATAACGTCATACTCTTGTTCAATCATTCTCCACACTCTCCTTGCTCTCGGTCCAAAGCGTCTTGACTCCTCCGACGCCGATGCTCGCCTTCTTCATGATGACGCTGTGAAGAGGTGCCCCTGTTGCCTCAGATATTAAGAGGGCTATCCGTATCCTGCATCTTGAAGCCTGACACTTACCGAAGCCCGCTGTCGTCCTGAGCTTTACGCCGTCGAAGGTGATGGTCTTCACGCCGATCACCCGCATTCTTTCAACGGCTTCTGAAACCTCTGCTTTTGAAACATTGTTGCAGAAACACACGATCTCGCCGTAATCAGGGTTCTCCGAGATATGCTTGTCCAGGGTGTTGTAATCCATCTCGTCGACGGGTGTTATTCGCCTCCTTAATGGTTTCCATCTTGTTTTCTCAACCAGCCTTAACCCGTATTCCTCCATAAGGAGGCTTGAAACATAATTGGCTATTGCGGGTGCAGCCGTTAAGCCCGGGGACCTGATGCCTGCGACGTTGACGAATCCGTAGGGCTGAGAGTAGGTTTTCACCAACCATTTACCGTCGGGGGGCTCGGGTCTCAACCCTGCGAAAAACTTTATGATTTTCGAGCGCGGTGGTGTTCTGCAGAGCATTCTACCCGCCTCTTTAACCAGGTGGTCTAGGCCGTTCAGGCTTGTGGACGCGTCCCCCTTAGACTCGTAAGGAAGGTCTTCGGCAGTCGGCCCTATCATCAGGTTTCCATGCACGGTGGTCAAAGCGTAAACGCCTTTAGTGACGGGCGTGGGCATCGTGTGCAATATGAGGCTCGGCTTAGGCTCAGCATCCCTGTCGAAAACTATGTACTCGCCTTTTCTCGGCCTTATTCTGAACCATGGTTCAACCCCGGCGGTGTGAGACACTTCGTCAGCGTTCAACCCGGCTGCGTTGATCACGATGTCAGCCTCGATGAACCCGCGATTTGTGTCGACGCCTGCGACAACATTGTTTCTAGAGATGATGCTCTTGGCACGCGTCTCGGTGAGAATCTTAACACCGTTGTCCACAGCGTTCTCGATTAGAGCTACAACGGCTTCGAAAGGGGAGATTAGGCCAGCCGTGGGAGCGTAAACACCGCCTTCAACACTCCTGCTTACTGAGCTTTCCATTTCAAACAGTTCCTCCCTCCCGACAATCCTTACGCCCGCCACGTTGTTTCTACGGGCCCACTCAACATACTTCTCAGCCTCCTTCTCCTCCTCGCTTCTCTCGAACAGCATGAGCTCGCCGACCCATTTAACAGGGATCTCGAGCTCCCTGCACCATTTCCTCCATAAAGCATTCCCCTCGACGCAGAGCCTCGCCCGCAAAGGCTGGTTTTCAGGATCCTCCTCGTGACCCGGGTGTATTACTGAGCTGTTAGCCCTGCTAACGGTTCCGCCGACATCATAGTTTTCCTCTAAAACATACACCTGCAGGTTTTCAAACATGCTTAAAACCCTGGCTATGGAGGCTCCTATGATGCCTGCGCCTATTATTGCGACGCGTGTTCCGCCAGCCATGGGTGTTTGTCTCCCCCCGTCCTGGTCCTGCCTAGTCGTAGCCGTAGGCCCAAGGCACTTCCCTAGCCCATCCTAGCGATCTCTTTACAGCCGCCCTCCAACCCCCGTATAGTTTCTCCCTAGTATCCGGGCTCATCCTGGGTTTAAACTCCCTCTCCATCCTCCAGTTTTCTTTAACCTCGCCTATGCTCCTCCAGAAGCCTACGGCGAGGCCAGCTAGGTAGGCTGCCCCCAGGCTAGTCGTCTCCAGCACAAGCGGCCTGACAACTGTGGCGTCGAGAATGTCCGCTTGGAATTGAAGCAGGAAGTCGCTCCTTGATGCGCCCCCGTCTGCCTTAAGCTTCTCCACTCTCCTGCCAGTATCGTTGCCCATTGCTTCAGCCACGTCACGGGTCAAGTATGCAATGGACTCTAAAACCGCTCTGGCAATATGCTTCCTGCTCGTCCCCCTGGTTAAACCTATTACCATTCCTCTCGCATAGGGATCCCAGTAGGGTGCTCCAAGCCCTGTGAACGCTGGGACGAAATACATGCCCCCAGTGTCTTCAGCAGCCTCGGCAAGAGGATTCACCTCCGCGGAAACCTCTATCATCTTCAAACCGTCACGCAGCCACTGGATGGCTGCACCCGTGATGAAAACGCTTCCCTCGAGAGCGTAGAATGCTTCACCAGGCTTAATACTGTATAGCACTGTAGCCAGTAGCCCTGTCTTGGAGCGGACTATGTTCTCCCCCGTATTCATGAGTATGAAGTTTCCCGTGCCGTAGGTGCATTTCGCATCATGAGGTTCAAAACCTGCTTGACCTAATAGAGCAGCCTGCTGGTCTCCAGCATCACCCGTCACCGGCTTACTGGCTCCTCCTAAAATGCTTGAGACCTCCGGCCCAGTCCAACCGTAAATGTTTTCATCACTGCTCGGCCTTGGCAGCGCTAGGGCTTCAACAGGTATTTTTCCCTGTATTTCCGCAAGGTCCTCGTCCCAAGCGAGCCTACGTATGTTGAAGAGCATTGTTCTCGAAGCATTGCTGTAATCGGTTACGAACGCACCGTTGAAACCAGGGGTTTGAACATCTCGAGAGCCTTTCGTCAGGTTCCATATTATCCATGTGTCTATCGTTCCGAAGACGACTTCTCCTTTCAAAGCCTTCTCGCGTAAACCATGAGTGTTCTCAAGCATCCACCATATTTTAGTGCTTGAGAAATAACTGTCTGGAATCAAACCGGTTTTCTCAACGATTTCGTTAAAATAGTTCTCCCGGAGACTGTCGACCAGCTTAGCAGTCCTCCGGTCCTGCCAAACGATAGCGTTTGAAACCGGTGTTCCTGTTTTAGGGCTCCAGGCTACGACTGTTTCACGCTGATTGGTCACTCCTATCGCAACTATATCCCCGGGTTTAACACCCGTCTTATCCAGCACGTTTCTGATGCAATGCTTAACGTTCATCCATATTTCGAGAGGATCGTGCTCAACCCAGCCTGGTTTAGGGTAGGATTGAGAATGCTCAACGTAACACCAGCCGTTAGGGTAGGGTGTTCCATCATGCTTGTAAAGCGAGACTCTGGAGCCGGTGGTGCCCTGGTCAATGCTCATTACGATTCTTTCGCTCATTAAACACTTTGCAAACCCTGGGATGGTAATATAAATCTTAATACGTGTAACAGCATTTTGCTCAACACACAGGGCTGATGCATTTTTCAAAATCGTTTCCCACAAGCGCGGAGTAGATTCGCAAAGCTTTTTAACTCCAGGCTTAAACCCTTTCTTCTCAGATGAAGATTCTCGTAATCGGTGGAACCGGGCACATCGGCAGCTACCTTGTGCCACGCCTAGTGTTACGCGGGTATGATGTTCAGGTTCTGGCGAGAAACCCTAGGCCGCGTTACGGTGGGGCTGGTGCTGAAGCATTGTGGAGCCAGGTTAAATGGGTTGTCGCGGACAGAATTACGGAGGAGAAGAACGGCTCATGGGGGAAACGCATGGCTGCGGTTGACGCTGACGTTGTAATAGACCTTATCTGCTACACTCCTGAGCAGAACAGGATGATTGTGGAGAGCCTGAAGGAGAGCGTAAGCCACTTCATCCACTGCGGCACAATATGGGCCTATGGGCCGAGTGCTCGAGTGCCCTACCGGGAGAATTACCCTAGGAAACCGGTTACAGAGTACGGTGTGCTTAAGGCTAGGATTGAGGCCGACCTCCTTGAGAAATACAGTAGGGAGGGGTTCCCGGCGACGGTGATTCATCCTGGCCATATTTCAGGAAGGGAGTGGCTCCCGATAGACCCTCAGGGAACTAGAAACGGAGTCGGCGTGTACAGGAGCTTAGCCCATGGGGACGTTGTTTACCTTCCGGATACTGGTTTAGCAATGCTTCACCACGTGCATGCTGACGATGTAGCGCAGGTTTTCGAGCTGGCGATCCTGAACCGTAAAGCAGCCTTGGGAGAATCGTTCAGCGTTGCAGCGCCATATGCTATGACCCTCCTATCCTGCTGCGAGTTTGTGGCTTCTCTTTTCGGAAACAAACCGAATCTGAGGTTTGTTCCCCTGCAGAAAATGGTGGAGGTTTTAGGCGAGGAGGCGTTCGCAATCACGAGGGACCACGTTATTCACTCTCCCTGTGTAAGCATAGAGAAGGCCCAACGGCTGCTCGGATACCAGCCGCGCTACACTACGGAAGACATCTACCGGGAGTGTATAGGGCACCTATTGGAGAGCGGGGAGCTCGTCGTTTAAAGCTTAATGGACTCTAACATAGTCTACTTCTAGGAATGCTCTCCTTCTGTTTTCCTGAGTAGCATGCCTGTAGACGCGCGCGCGCGCGCGCGCTAAAACCTCCTTCTTCAAGAGCCTTAGCCCTTAAACTCTTCTGTTCCTCCATGGTGGAGAAATTGTTGAGAACATTTTTAACCATTTTTCAGTGGCAACGCGGCCTAGGATACGGCAGTAGGTTCAGACCGCTTGGAGTGTTTAGCCCTCGCAATAGCGTAAGCTAGAATACTCGCGGCAAGCCCGGCTACCAGCATCGGCAAACCGTATCTGACCGCCCAGAACCTTGCCTCATGCGACGTGAAAACTCTTCCCTTCAACTCTCGATCCATAAAGTCCAGGATCCTTGCGACGACCAGCTCTAAAGGAAGGTTGTGGCCAGAGTCATACCAGTATACTTGCTTGGGTTCTCCAGCAGCCTTGTAAAGCTGCTCACCGGCTTCAGCCGGGACAATCCTGTCGTTTTTCCCAAAATGGAAGGCCACGGGCCTGGGCGCGAACTTCCCTATAAAGTTGAGGGGGTCAACAGGGTTCAGGCTCTCTTGAAGCTCCCTGTAAGTAATGCCCTGCTCCTCCAAGTATTTCCTGATCGCCGGTATTGCTGGATGCTGGCTCCTCATTATCATCAGGCTCATGTTTCCACCCGCTACCAGGAGTGCAGCAGCCTTAACCCTGGGCTCGACGCCTATGAATATGGCTCCCAGGATTCCCCCCATGCTGCCGCCCACGTACCCAATCCTCTCAACGTCAATCTCACCCCTGGTTTCAAGATAGTCCACAGCCCTCCTAAGGTCGATAATTGTTTGAATTATGCCTTTCACAGACTCCTCCAGGTTCGGGGAGTATAATTCTTTCCCCTCCTCCCTCCGTTCACCGTGGAACTCAGCGTCTATGGCGATGACCGCATAGCCCTCGGCTGCAACCAGGCTCGCGAAAGACAAAATGTCTTCCTTCGAACCACCGTAGCCGTGGAGAAAAACGACGCAAGGGTGTTTACCTGGGCCAGAGGGTATTGAAATCATGGCCGGAACCCTCTCGTTGTCCACGGAATTGAAGTAAACCTTGTATATTTTGCAGACGCCCTCATCCCTGATTAATTCTTCCGAAGCGTTGAGAGGAATAGACCTGTCGTACGTGTAGAATCTTGAGAAATCCTCTTCAGCCGTATGGTGTGAAACAGCTGGAGAACCCGCTACACTGGTGTAGAGCGAAGCCAAGATTATTAGCAGGAGACAATTAGACAGGAGTTCGCCGGTTCCACTCGTGGCCCCGGGTGAACGGCTACGCGGGTTTTTCAAACAGGGTTCAACACGCCTTCCTTTAGGGATAGGGAGCATGTTTTTAGTTTGTTCTGAGAATTTAAAAAGCCTATCTTTTCTCTGAAAAGCCGGTGTTCAAGGGTTTCCAAAGCCGAATACAAAGCCACAGTTTTTACATCTGAAAGCGTGATGACCCGTGGGCTCTAAACTGGTTGAGAAGCATTTCGGGCAGAAGGCCCTGCCTGTTAAAACATCCCGGTATGGGAGTTCAAGCTGGAGACGCTCCGGGATACGGATTATTCTAAGCGTGAAAACAGTCGCGGCTGCAAGAATTATTGAAAACAATAGGGTTAACGGGAACAGTCGAGTGGAGTTGGGCTCCTCAAGCATAAACTCCTTTCAGGCAATTTATATCGGCACGCTTGGTTAAAAGTCTTTATTCTCTTCGCGTGCGCTTTTAAGACCGTTATAAAGCCTGTGGAGCAAGGTTCACCGTCGCGCGCGCTACCCGGCCTCATCCACCGGCTTAGACGAGAAATGTATGAAAGGGTAGCACTCGGGCACATGCGAGTCCCATACGTAGTGAGGACTCCAGGCCCAGCCGCCAGAGTCCTGTGCTGGAGGCGCCTCCCTATACTGGTTGAAGCGGAAGAAGTTCATGCGCCAGGTTTCTCCATCCTTAGGAGGCAGCGCCCGGTTGTCGGGCATAGCAAGCACTCTCATCCCCTTCCAGGGGAAGGCTAACTCGACAGTCCAGCCCCTATCCCGGTCCTGATTATTGTTGAGAGTACCGTCGACGTGAACACCGCTCTTAAGCCCGGGGAAATCCCAGTTCCAGAATCCTATGCGCATCCCCCGGGGATGGTTTCTGAAACCCACTCCTGGAAACAGCCTTACCCCCGGAAGGCCTTTTTGAAACTCGGGGAGCCTACTGTAGCCGGATTTCTCGTAAGCATCCTCCCATATGAAGAGAACCTCGTAGAGGGTTCCGAGTGCGTTTATCTCAAACTCATAGTAGGCATCTCTGCCGGCGATGAAGAACTCCACGTCATTATCCTCGTAGATCGGGGAGTCCCGCTCCGTAAGAGTGGCGACTACTAGGGGTTCCTCAACCCAGAAGCCCACGTACAGGTTTTCATCATCCCAGAGTACTGCCGCATACGTATCGTATAGCGTCGGCCGCCCGCTCACAAGGTCGACAAACCGGGGGGAGCGGGGAGCCTTTTGCCAGCAAGCCTCGTCTAGAAAACCGTCGACCCGAATGGGCTCGTCGACGCGGTAGGCTGTGTAGTGGGGTATTTTCTCCTGGGGGCAGGGAAAGAGTGTCTCTCCATTCCTACACATGTTTTCCCTTCATTAATCCTGGCTGTAAATAAGAATTTACGCTTGCCGAATTAATGCCTAAATAGGTGTTTGCTGATGATTGGACAGGCTTGCCGGATGCTGGTGACCTGCATACGGGTTTCCTAGTGGCCGGTCTACCCGACGGGGTTCGCCGCCTTGAGGAAAAAGGCTTGTTTCAAGAGGCTGTAGGCGCGATAAAGCGTTTCCTAGCTGAGGGGAGGAGCCTCCCAAGGGTTCTTCAATCCAGGTTGGAATGGGAGTTGGAGAGGATTAAGAGGGTTGAGTGGGACTATTGTCTTAATAGGGAGGAAGCTTTCAAATTGCTTAGGGAGCAGATTCCGGATTTAACTCTGAGCGAGTTCAACGAGTGGTTTGAGAAAGGCCTCGTAGAGCATATGGAGATAGAGGGGGAGGCAAGGGTCTTCAGGAATTTTCTGCCTAATTTCTTGAGGGAGAGGACGGAGGTCAGAAGCAGGCTCAGGACGAGGGAAGACACCGGTATCACCGGCATGCTGTGTGAACACTTAGACACCGTGATGCAGAAAGGGTTGGCCTCAGGCACCGTGCGTGTTGAGCCGGTTAGAAACAGAGTGTTGATGTTGTTAAGGGTTAAGCCTGACGCTGTTCCGGATGGCGAGACCGTAAGAGCCTGGATTCCTTTTCCTCAAAGAAACCAGTTGCAACCATTCGTTAGACTCGTATCAACCATGCCTGAGAAGCATGTTCTCGCTCCGGATGATGCTTCCCAGAGGACAGTATACTTCGAGGGGGAGTCCGTTAAGGGTGAGACGCTTGAATTCAGTGTTGAATACGAATATGTGGTGAACGCTGCTTACGTCGAGATAGATCCTGACAGGGTAAGCCAGTATGTTGAGGACGAGTCCTACAGGAGGTTCACCTCCGAGTTTCCACCCCATATAGTTTTCACGCCCTACCTCAGGAGGCTTGCGGAGGAGCTTGTCTCCGGCGAGCCCAACCCTTATCTTAAGGCTTGGCGCATATACAGGTGGATAACGGAAAACGTTAGCTACGCGCTGGTGCCGGAGTACTCGACGATCGAGTGTATCAGTGATTATGCTGCTAGAAACCTTAGAGGGGACTGCGGTGTCCAAGCCCTGCTCTTCATAACCCTGTGCAGGATAAGCGGGGTTCCAGCCAGATGGCAGTCAGGATGGTATCTCAACCCTATTAGACCGAGCCCCCATGACTGGGCTCAGTTCTACGTTGAGCCCTACGGCTGGCTATACGTGGACCCGTCTTTCGGCGGCCATTGGAAGAAGGTTGAGAAGTACCACCGGTTCTACTTCGGAAACATCGATCACTATAGGCTTGTAGTTAACACAGGTCTGTCTGTCAACCTTACTCCTCCTAAAGAACACTTCAGGTCGGATACTGTGGATAATCAACGCGGGGAAGTTGAGTGGAGAGGGGGTAACCTGTACTACGATAAGTGGGCTTACGAGTTGAAAGTTCTGTCTCACGAAAAAATCTCGGAAACGGCTTAAACCCCTGTTCAGCCCTCTCGTAATCTTCTCATCCACGGTGTTTCCCCTAGGGATTTTCGTGGTCTACAATAGCATGTTTGACGGTAAGCCTATAAATAGATGGTTATCGTCAATTGGAGCGATGAAACATGAGGGTTATGTTCCTGGGTACAGCCGCGGCCGAGGGATGGCCGGCAGTGTTTTGCCAGTGTGCAAACTGTAGGAGAGCCAGAGTTGCTGGAGGTAAAAACGTTAGGACAAGGTCGTCGATACTGGTAAACGCTGATTTGAAGATAGACTTCCCACCCGACACGCCCCACCATGTTCTTAAGCATGGGATTGAGCTGGCCTCTGTTGAGAACCTGCTTGTCACCCACAAGGATCATTTCTATTTTGAAGAACTCTACATGAGGTCAAAACCCTTCGCGAAGCTTTTAAACGAGCGTGTTCTCCACGTCTACGGGAACAAGGCTGTCTACGATAGGATTCAGGAGTTGGACTCTTTGACTAATGGGAGGTTGAAGAGCGTGGTGGAGGCCCATATTGTCGGGCCTTTTAAAGAGTTCAGGGCTGGAGGATAGCGCGCGCGCTAGCAGTGCTTAATCTACCTAGTGTCAGACCGGGGAAAGACAATGCTGCACGGGCATGACTCCGGATGGTTTCCGGAAGACACGTGGCGGTTTCTCAAGGGTTTCAGGCTGGATCTGGTGGTTCTAGACTGTAGGAACGGCGCTCTGCCTGAAATCAGGTATCACATGGGTGTAGACGGCGTTCTACGGGTTAGGGAAGAAATGTTGAGAAGGAGGATTGCGGGCAGCGAGACGATTTTCGTAGCCACGCATTTTTCGCACAACGGTGGCTTACTGCACGAGGAACTAGTGGATAGGTTTAAACCGATGAATGTCGAGGCTGCTTATGACGGGCTTACGGTCGAACTGTGACTGGATTGCTAGAGTAGCCGGTTTCACGTCTAGAAATCAAGAATCGCCATTCTCTTTGGATTTCGAACACTTAACTATATGCCGCACTCTGACACCCCTCTTTCTTAAATATCTTGCAATAAACCTCCTGTGGCAATATTTCGGGTCCGTTTCCAGACACATTATGCATACTCTTCTGTCTCTCGCCAAACATAGAAGTCTTTCAACACCTTTTTTAAAAAGGCTTGTCTCCATGTGTTTCTCATACCCTCCCCTACGGTAGCCTCCGAGCTCCTCTCCAAGCCACAGGTATTCAACACCTTCTTCGCGAAGCCATTTCTCCAGGTTCTCCTTTCGAAAATGCTTAACTCTGGAGGTAGGGAATCTGCGGACGTCCACCAGCAGATTGATACCTTGCTTCCTCAACAGGCTTATGCGCGCGCGCTATTTTCTCCTAGCCAAGTTTAGTTCAACCGCTTTCTTCGCGATGCTTTGGGCTGCTTCAACATAGGCCATGTAGTCATCCATAGTCGGCAATATGTTGTTCTCGCTTAACCCCCTGTTTTCAGCATAGCGGGCAAGGGACCTAGCGCCCTCGATGCAAAGCTCGTTGGTTATTGTCCTCGCCCTCACCGTCAACACGCCTCTGAATACTGATGGGAAGGCTAGGCTGTTGTTAACCTGGTTTGGAAAATCGCTCCTGCCTGTTGCAACGATTCTAGCGCCTCCAGCCTTAGCGTCCTCCGGCCATATTTCAGGCAGAGGGTTTGCCAGGGCAAAGACTATAGGGTCTTCAGACATCTTGCCTATCCATTCTTTTTTAACGGTACCCGGCTTCGGAACTGATAACGCGATTAAGACGTCAGCGCCTTTTACAGCGTCTTCAGCATTTCCCTCCATGTTTCCCGGGTTGGTTCTCCTCGCTAGCAGCCTTCCAAGGGTTCGCCGACGATAGTTTCTCCATATCGGGCCTTGTAGAGCTTAAAATCCCTCTACTGTCGACGATCAGCATGTTCCCCCCGCTCACCCCCCGCCTCCATGAGCAGTCTCGCAGTCGCCATTCCAGCGGCTCCTGAGCCGATTATCGTGATCCTAGCTTCTTCCAGCTTCTTTCCAACGATTTTAAGCGAGTTTATCAAGGCTGCTAATACGACTAGCGAGGTTCCCTGCTGATCGTCGTGCCAAACAGGTATCTCCAGAGAGTTTTGAAGGCTTTCAAGTATGTTGAAACACTTTGGGCTTTCTATATCCTCCAGATTTATTCCGCCGAAGGAGGGTGAAATAAGCCTAACCGTCTCCACTATCTTCCCCGCGTCTTGCGTATCCAGTGTTATCGGGACAGCGTCAACCCCGCCTAGAAACTTGAATAGGAGGCACTTTCCCTCCATAACTGGGTAGCTAGCGTACGGGCCAATGTTCCCTAAGCCAAGCACCCTACTACCATCACTAACCACTGCCACAAGGTTCCATCTCGATGTTAACTCGAGAGAAAGATCCTTGTTCAAGGATATTAGCCTACAGGGGGAGGCGACTCCAGGAGTATACCATGTTGCGAAGTCTTCAAAGTTTTTTATCGGAACCTTCGGAATAACCTGGATCTTGCCCCCATACTTCCTGTGGAGTTCAACAGCCTTGTCTTCAATCATGATTGTTGAAAAGCTTCTACAATATTAAGGCTTATGGTGTTCTGTGTTAGCCGGTAAAAGAGGTAAAGGTTATAAAAGTGTTAAACATCGCATAAGCCACATTGAGTGAAACTGGAAGACTATTCGGGTTTCTGGAGCTTGGGAGCGAGGGTTTTGCAGACTTCAGGATAACCGAGGTGGAGTCTACATTCATCTCGATTAGAAAGGGAGTTGTTGAAGAAGTTTCCCATAGCACGAGTATCGGCGGGTCTGCGAGAGTCCTGTTCAACGGCGGCTGGGGTTTCTACTATACTACTGACCTCTCTGTTCAAGGGATAACTGCTGCTTTAGAGAAAGCATATAGGGCAGCTAAGGCGGTTTCGCGTAACATTGCTGAAAAGTCAAGGATTAGGGTTGAGAAAACATATGAGGATGATGTCCGTTTAAAAGTGAAGATCGACCCTAGGGATGTCTCACTCGAGGAGAAAGTGAGGTTCGCCCTCGAGTTTGACGAGTTCATATGGAAGGATAATGATGGAATAGTCACGACTTCAGTAGGCCTCTCCGACAGTGTGAAGAAGGAGTATGTTGTGAACAGTTACGGTACGGAGGTCAGGTACGAGGTTTGCAGCGTAAGGCTCTCCGGCTCAGCGGTTGCTAAGGAGGGCGACCTTGTTCAAAACGTGAGCACAGCAGTAGGCGGCAGCAATGGTTGGGAGCTGGTGGAGGAGTTTGACCCTGTGAAGGAGGGTTCGGAACTGGGGGAGAGGGGGATGGAGCTCCTTAAAGCCCTCCCTCCGCCAAGCGGGAGGATGAACATTCTGATGGATCAGAGTCTGGTGGGCGTGTTTATCCACGAGGCTTTCGGGCATGCTGCTGAGGCTGACGCTGTTATGGCTAACAGGTCAATCCTCTCAGGGTTAATCGGTAAAAAGGTGGGGGAGGAAAACATTAGCGTTGTCGACGACCCGACTATTCTAGGGATGAGGGGCTCATACCCTTACGACTCGGAGGGCACGAAGGCTGAGAGGAGGGAAATAGTTAGGAACGGCGTTCTAGTCGGTTACCTCCACTCCCTGGAGACTGCTGCCCATCTAGACGCTAAGCCGAACGGGGCTGCTAGGGCGATGAACTTTTCAAGCAAACCCATAGTTAGGATGAGCAACACTTTCGTTGAAAACGGTGAATACAGCCTTGAGGAGCTGGCTGAAATGGTGAAGAACGGCGTATACCTGGCGAAGTCCTACGGGGGATACGTTGACCCCGCTAGAGGACAGTTCTACTTCACCGCTCAGGAGGGATACATCGTGGAAAACGGGAAAATATGTGAGAAGGTTCAAAACGTGTCAATGTCCGGGTTGACTATGGACGTGCTGAACAACGTGATAGGCGTTGGAAAAGATTTGAAACTCGCCTTCCCTGGAACTTGTGGAAAGGATGGGCAGATGGTTCCAGTTTCCGGAGGAGGGCCGCATCTCGCCGTTAAGGATGTAGTCGTCGGGGGTAGAAGATAGATGGGTGCGTTCGAATTATGCGTAAAGGGTGTTAGGCTTGCCGAGAGCCTTGGCGCCAGCCAGGCTGAAGTGGTGGCTTTTGTGGGGAGGTCTCTCAGCCTGACTGTGGAAAGGTGTTTCGTTAAAAGTGTTGACGAGGGTTCTTCCTCGTCCCTCGGCGTAAGGGTTTACATGGGTAAGTCGATCGGGATTTCCACCGCTACGCCGCTGGATGAGGACATGGTTGAGAAGGCTGTGAGGAGGGCGATAGCCTTGGCGAAGAGCACGCCGCCGGATGAGGCGTTCGTCTCGCTTCCTGGGGACGGGAGGCCTGCGGAGGTTGAGGGGCTGTATGACGAGGCCATAGGGGTATTGTCTCCAGAGGAGCTTGTGTCGAAGGTTTTAGACGGTGTACGGTCCTTGAAGAATGTTGACGGGACGCTTGATGCTTCAGGCCGGGCTGGCCTAGGCGTGTCTGAAGGCTTCATCGTGAACTCTCTGGGGATTGAGAGGACTCAGAAGGCTTCAAGGCTCTCCTTCGGCATTGAGGCTCTTAAAAAGGCGGGTGGCGGTGAAATCGGAACGGGATACGATTATTTTCTAACTAGATCAATTAAGGGTCTGAGGTTTGAAGAGGTTGGGGAAAATGCGGCGAGGAAGGCTGTTAAAAGCGTTGGCGGCAGAAGGGTTGGGAGCGGCGAGTACGTTCTGATTCTCGACGAGAGGACGACGCTGGGGACGCTGGAGCGCATCGTTGGCTACGGTGCAAACGCTTTCTACGTCCTGCAAAAATCCTCCTACTACTCCGGCAGGCTGGGTGAGAGGGTTGCGAGCGAACACTTGAGCATTATGGATGATCCTCTCTATCCTTTCGGCTGGGCTTCGTCACCGTTCGACGACGAGGGCTATCCGTGCAGCAGGGTTAAGCTTGTTGAGAAAGGGATTTTAGCGAACTATATTACTGACTCCTACACTGCTAACGCTCTGAATATTGGGAACAATGGGCATGCGGCTAGGCCTGGCTTAGCTGAGAAGCCTATGCCAAGCTTAACTAATCTTCAGGTGGCTCCAGGAGATTATGAGGACGATGAGCTTTTCAAAGACGTGAAGCTGGGGATATATGTTTACGACAGCTCGCTGGGCCCAGTCGGGGGGTCGACAAACGTTTCAAGCCTCGTTGACCACGGGTTCCTTGTTGAAAACGGGGAAATAAAGCACCCTGTGAAAAACACTATGGTTGGAAGCACAGTTCTCCAAATTCTTCAATCTGTAGACGCTGTCGGCAGGAGGACTAGGAACGAGGCGGGGAGGATCGCGCCGAAAATAAGGATAAGAAATGTGAGGGTGAGCAGTTAGGATATAAAAGTGGCTGGATGAAATTGGAAACCCCTACGGGTTTAGTCGTCAAGGGAATAAACATAATAAAGCGCGCGCGCACACCTCTCCGCAAACCGGATTCTGAGCACCCTATGCCAGTTTGTTCGCACGCCTCATTGCTCAAAAACACTGTCGGTGTTAAGCCAGATTCTCTTAACCTCTTTAACCTTGTCAAATTCTTCGTCTTCAGATACTATGCTACTTACCCCTGCCTTCTCCATCGTGGCCAAGTGTATGGCGTCGGAGGGCTTCAGATCGTAGCTCACAAGGTGTTTCTCAATGGGTTTAAAGTCTTCCTCTTCAATGGGCAATACTTCTGTGTATGGCAGTATAATACTTCTTAGGAAGTCCAACGTAACGTCGTAGGCGACTCCATACTTTCTAGATACGTAAAGTACTTCATCCACAACCAGCATGTTAATGAAAAGCTGCTCGCCCAGCAGTTTCTTGAAAAGCTCTTCCAAAAGCTTCCTATTCTCACTGGTCATGGTGTTCAGGTATATCAGGAAGCAGGAGTCTAGGAAAACCTTCAACCCGTCTTCTCCTCGAACTCTATTTCAAGATAGGTTTTTCTAAGGTCTCCCAACCCTGGACCGGAAACCCCGAGTCTCTTAATCCTCTCCAAATGTCTCCCGAGTCTACTCATCACCTCCTCAGGAGAAGGCCTCCCCTTTATGAGAACCCCCTCCTCGGTGGGTCTGCGAGGAGTAGACTCACGATGGCTTACGAATGCATATGCGCTGCAACAAAC
>JBNAVT010000032.1:0-20307 GCA_049700215.1 Thermoproteota archaeon | reverse complement strand
GGCGAGGTTTAAAAACCTGCTTGCAGAAGAAGGGGTGAACCTGCTTCACACCAGGCTCACCGCGAGGAGTGGGGCTGAGGCTGGGAACGCGCGTGGAGCCACGCGTAAGCCGAGGCCCTGCGTAAGCAACATCTATATTCAGCCCTCCGACTGGGGTGACGAGGAGATTTTCCAGGATACTCAGAACGGGGTTTATGCGGAGGGCCTCGTCAGGGCGGAGTGCAGGCTTGACGACGGGAGGATAGAGATTGAGCCGGAGCTTGCGTACGTTTTAAAGAACAAGGAGCTGACTACTCCGGTTAAGCGTTTGAAAATAATCTGTAGACTGAGAGACATTTCCAGGATCGACGCGGTTGGTAAACGCCTCTCGCTGAGACCCGGCTACGAGAAGGAGTTTCCAATATCGGAGGGAGCGCCCTTCATAAGGATAAGTGGAGCAATATGCCGGTAGTTTTCGAAGGCTGCGTAAGCATGCTGCGAAAAGTTTTAAAAAACGTTTCCCCAACCAGAGGCATGCCTGAGAAAACTAGGATACTGGTGGCTTACGACAGCCATACTGGGAACACTGAGAAGATGGCTGAAGCAGTTGCGGAAGGCGCTAGAAAGGCTGGAGCCCAGGTTTCTCTGAAAAGGGTTTCGGAAGTGACTGTTGAAGACCTTCTGGAGAACGATGGCTTCGCCTTCGGAACCCCTACGCATTGCGGAACAATGTCCATAAGGATGAACGAGCTTTTCACTAAAACCGGTATGCCAGCATGGGGCAGGATGAGGGGGAAGGTCGGGGCCGCGTTCAGCAGCTCAGGAGGGCTTGGAGGCGGGAACGAGGTTGCCTGCCTATCAATCATCCTGGCGATGCTGAACTACGGGATGCTTGTCTTCGGCGTTCCAGACTATGTTGCCCCCGGCGTCACGCTGCATTATGGTGCAGTATCCGTCGGCAAGCCGGGTGAGGAGGCTTTGAAGGCCTGCAGGCTACTCGGCGAAAGGCTTGCAGAGTATGCTTCAATCGTTAAAAAAGGCTTGACGGCCTCCAGGAGCCAGGGTTCCTCGTAAAATTCATATCTCGCTTTGAGGGTTGAAAAAGCGTTGAACGAGCTTGAAGAAGCATTGAAGCAAGCGTTGCGTTGCACCAGGTGCAGGCTCAGCGAGGCCAGGACCAACGTAGTCTTCGGCGACGGGGATTTGAAAGCAAGCGTGATGCTCATAGGGGAGGCCCCGGGCTTCAACGAGGACAGGGAGGGCAGGCCCTTCGTAGGCCAGGCGGGAAAGTTTCTGAACGAGAAACTGTTGAAGGCAGCTGGCTTGGAGAGGAGCAGCGTGTACGTGACTAACGTTGTCAAATGCCGCCCCCCGGGTAACAGGGAGCCTGCTGACGACGAGATTGAAGCCTGCTTCCCGTATTTAAGCGTGCAGATAAGGTTCATAAGGCCCAGGGTGATCGTCACGCTGGGCAACGTGGCTACTAACACGCTTTTCAGGAAGTTCAGCATTAAGCCCGGGTCCATGGGAAGCATCCACGGGAAGGTTTTCAACGTGAACACTCTGTCCTACGGGAGCTTCAAGCTCATACCGTCGTACCACCCTGCCACCGCTCTCTATAATCCAGGCGCGTCTGAAGTGATGGTTGAGGACTGGCTGCAAATAGGAATGGTTGTGAAAAGCCTTAAATAGTTTTCCGGAAAGTTAAGAGAGTTGTATAAAAGTTTTACCCCGTGTTTCAGGGAAACTTTTTAACCCCCTCGCAAGCCATGACCGAAACAAGCTTCATGAGACAACTGGTTCACAACGGAGTATTCATACCGCCCTACGAGTATAAGGGGCTCTTCATCAAGGTGAACGGGGAGAGGATTAGGCTGACTCCTGAGCAGGAGGAGATGGCCGTCGCCTTCGCAAAGCAGCCTCCTGAGAGGCTGGGGGACAAGGTGTTCGTGAAAAACTTTCTCAAAGATTTTTACGCCGCACTAGGTTTAAACAGCTCCGTGCAGAACGACGCGATAGATTTCTCCGAGGTCAAGCAGTGGGTTGAGCAGGAGAAACAGTCGAGGGAAACAATGACTAAGGAGGAGAGGAAAGCCTTGAGCGAGAGGAGGAGGCTCGCGAGAGAGGAGCTTAAACAGAAGTATGGCTACGCTATAATAGACGGGGAGAAGGTGGAGACAAGGTTTACTGTTGAGCCGCCCTGCATATTCATCGGGAAGGGGAAACACCCTTTAAGAGGGAGGTGGAAGCCAAGGGTTAAGTATGAGGATATTACTCTAAACCTTTCTCCAGACGCTCCTACGCCGCCTGCTCCAGACGGGGGGGCATGGGGCGGGAGAGTATGGGATCCAGACGCCCTCTGGATAGCGAGGTGGAAGGACGGGCTCACCGGGAAGATGAAGTACATATGGGTCGGCGAAACAGCTCCCGTTAAGCAGGAGAGGGAGAGAAGCAAGTTTGACATGGCTAGGAGCCTCGAGGATAATCTGGGCAAGATAAAGACGCTCGTCAAGAAGGGCTTAGAGTCTGGGGACGAGTTTGAAAGACAGGTTGCGACAGCAATCTTCCTAATAGACCTTTTGAAGCTTAGGGTCGGGGACGAGAAGGATAAGGATGAGCTGGACACTAAGGGGGTTACAACCCTGACTAAGAGCAACGTTAAGATACTTGGAGAGGATACTGTCGAGTTCAATTTCCTCGGGAAGGCGGCTGTGAGGTTCCACCGCACGGTTAGGCTTCCCCCGGTTGTAGTCAGGAACCTTAGGGAGCTGATTGAGAAGACACCTGGCAGAAGGCTTTTTCCAAAGCTCAGGTCTGAGCATGTTAACGAGTTTCTGTCAAAAGCCATGCCAGGCTTAACCTCTAAAATCTTCAGAACATACTATGCTTCGAAAGCGGTTCTTGAAAAACTTTACGAGTTTAAAACGCGCCCGGAGGACCCGGAGTATAAGAAGCTCTTCATAGCTAAGCTGGCGAACCTTGAGGCGGCGAAGACTCTAAACCATAAGAGAACCCTGCCTAAGAACTGGGCTCAGCGTCTCGAGAAGCAGGTTGAAAGGGTTGGGAAAGTCCTTGGCGAAATAGAGGAGGTGAAGAGGATTCTCAAGGAGAAGCCCACTAAGGCCCGTAGGAGAAGGCTGAAGAGGCTTAGGGAAAGGCTTCAGAAGGAGAGGATTAAGCTTGAACTCATGAGGAGAACGAGAGACTACAATCTAAACACCAGCCTGAACAGCTATATAGATCCGAGAATATACTTGGAGTGGAGTAGGAAAACATCCTTCGACTGGAGCAAAATATACTCCAAGTCTCTGCAGAAGAAAATATCTTGGGCTCTCCAAACCCTTGAGCAGGAAGCATAGCCCGTCTAGGAGGAAGCTTGAGAGGAGTTTAGGAGCGAAAACTATTGGCGCGAGCAGGAGCCTTTTAAGCTGAGTTTCGGAGCGTGTTTCAAGCATTCGGCTTAACATCCTTAACCAATTTTGAACCACGGTGTTTCAACGCTCGTGCTCAAGGGACTATAACACCCTTTATGTAGTCTAACGGTTTCTTCGACGCGTATTCGAAAGCCTTCTGAATATCGTTGAGGCTCCACTTGTGAGTGACAAGCTTCTCAAGGTTGAAAACTCCTCTTGAAAGCATTTCTACAGCTATTTTAAAATTCTCCCTCATGTCCTCTGCTCTCGAGGGGCTTGTCATTATTACTTCCAGTCCTTTCGAATCCCATTCTCTCAAGTCTACTGAAACCGGGTTGGGATGGTAGCTGAATATCGCGAGCCTGCCCCTCCGCTTCACCATTCTAGTCGCCAACCCGACTCCCCCCGGGTTTCCAGTAGCCTCAATCACCGTGTCAAACCCTTCACCCCCAGTTACGGCAAGAGTTTCCTCGACAACATCCCTCTCACCCGGATTCAAGACGATGTTTGCCCCATAGTTTTCAGCCAGCCTAAGCCTCTCATTATTCACGTCGACGCCGGCTAGTCTTCTTAAACCCAGCCGGCTTAAAGCCTGAACGAGAAGCAGCCCCATGAAACCAGTGCCGACCACCGCAACATTGTCGCCGAGCCTCGGGTTGACGAGCCTCACAGCGTTAACTACGCAGGCAAGCGGCTCCCCTATCGCGTGTTCGAAGCGAATGTTCCCCGGTATCTTCTCCACCTGGCTTTCATTCACCAAGACGAAGTCTGAGAAACCGGGGCCTCCTAAGGCGGTGACACGGTCTCCCTTTGAAAACCGGGCTACTTTAGCGCCGGCTTCAACAACCTCCCCCGCGGGCTCGTGGCCCAGCGGGGAGGGTAGTTTAAACCAAACCGGGTACCCTGAGAAACCGTAAAGGTCGCCGGTGCATATGCCGCAAGCCCTAACTTTCACCAGCACATCCTCCTCACCCAAGCGGGGGATTTCCTCCTCAACCAGCTCTATTCTCCCTTTTTCAACCAGGATTGCAACCCTTCTCCTCATGATACTTACACTGGTTTTTAAAATAAAAGTTTTTCATTGCTTACTCTCAGGACGCTTTCCACCTTGTTCGAAAGCTCAACGGGCACAGGGGTCTCAGCTGTTAACGATTAGGCGCGCGCGGCGTCTGACCCCATACTCCTGCTTTACGACTTTCCTAAACTGTCTAATCGAGCGTTAAACGAATGATTTTATGGGTTTAAACACGGTCCCCCGCGAGTTATTTACAGTCGTAAATTGAGGCGTCGTTATCTTTAAATAATCTTTTCCTCAGTCATGCAGGCGAAAAGATGATTAGAAATAGAATGGAAAACTATTCGAGACCCATGCATGGTTTGGTTGGGTCTCTGAACAACGTGGAAAACTCGTGAAAAACAATACTTGAGGAGAAAACAAGATGTTCCTCAGCCTCCCCGATGCGCAAACGGTCTCCATATTAGTCGACGTTGTGATCGCGGTGGCCATAGCTGTTTCAGGATACGCTGTTTCCAGATGGATGCGCAGGTATTTCTACAGGAGGATGGAGAAGGAGGCGGAGAGGAAACAGTTTCTAAACGCTTTATACTTGCTTTTAAGAACAGGCTTATACTTGTCTCTGCTCATCCTGTTCTTCATCATTGTTCTCATTCCACTGGGCTACGGTGAAGAATTAATACGAGTAACTAGGGATTTCATTACAGCCAAGGGACATGTTATCGCACTCATAATCGGGATCCTGCTGGTAGGCTGGATTCTGATCAAGCTGGCCAACGTGTTCTTCGAGAGCTTCAAAACCTATGCACGCCTAGATGTTAGAATACTGAACATAACAAGTATTGCTGTGAAGTTCCTTATTTACGCGATCGTGACCGTAATACTTATCCAGGTTGTTCTCTCCGCAATAGGTCTTCCAGAGATAGCAGGCACGGTTGTTACAATATTCTCCGTGCTCATCGGTATCGCGGTCTCCTTTGCCGCAACAGGCAGCGTCGGAAACCTTTTGGCAGGATTACTGTTAATGTCCTGGAGACCGTTCAAGGAGGGGGACAGGGTTGAAGTAGGCGGGGGTGTTTTCGGCGACGTGTTGGAAGTAACGTTGACATACGTGAAGATCAGGACTATTAAAGACGAGATCATACATGTTTCCAACCTTCAGGTGATTGGAAACAGGATAATTAATTACAGCGGGCTGCCCATGGTTATTCTCCACACGAACGTCACGCTGGGCTACGATGTTGACAGGCGCATCGCGGAGGAAGCGTTGCTTGAAGCGGCTAACATGACTTGGGGGGTAGTCAAGGAGGGTCGTAAGCCGTTTGTCCTAATAAGGTCGCTAGACCAGTATTACGTAACCTACGAGCTTAACGCTTTCACGGATAAGCCGAATAGAATGGTTGAAATATATTCGAACCTGCATAAAAACATATTGGATGTGTTCAGTAAACGGGGAATTAAAATCCTATCCCCCATGTACGTCAGGTTCGAAGGCTTAAAGCAAAGCGGGCAGCAAGGCTCAGAACCCAGCGGCACTAGCCCCCAACCAGGCTCGACGAGCTAGGGCATTTTCACCCGGGCTCAGGGTTTTATCAGAACCTTTACCGCCTGCTTCCTCCGACTAGCCAGGCCGTTGAAAACCTCACCTATCTCGTCAAGCCTGTGGATATGAGATATTAATGGCTTAAGCTTCAGACTCCCTGAGGACGCGATGTTAACAGCCCTTTGAAAAGTATATGGGCTACGGTAGGAGGCGAATATGGATATTTCCTTATCGTAGATTTCGAACGGTTTAACATGCCAGACATCGTTCTCCGGAGCAACGCCGAATATTAGCAGCCTACCTCCTCTCCTGGTTAGTCTAAACGCCTCGTCTACTGCCGTGGAGCTTCCGACACACTCGATTGAAACATCAGCCCCCATTCCTTCAGTGGCTTCCAGAACAGCCTTCTCAGGAGCCTCTTTCCCAATGTTCACCACGCGGGTTGCTCCAAGCTCCTCCGCAAGCCTAAGCCTCTCCTCGACGACGTCTAAAGCAATAATGCGCGCCGCACCATAGTGTTTAACCATTTGAATCATGAGCAGGCCAATCGGCCCGGCTCCGACGATCGCAACGCTGCTCGCCACCGGGATCTTAACGTTGTCAAGCCCCCTGATTATGCATGCTAAGGGCTCGATTAAGGCAGCTTCCTCCAGCGTTATCCAGCTTGGAACCCTGTACACGTTTCTCTCAGGAGCCTTAACATACTCGGCGAAGGCGCCGTCGACTGTAACACCTATTGCCTGAATGTTTTCGCAGAAAAAGTTTCTCTCGCTCATCCTGCAGTATTTGCATTTCCCGCACAGGATGTTCGGCTCCGCGACAACACGGTCCCCTGTTCTAATAGTGCTTACTCGAGAGCCTGTTTGAACAACAGTGCCTGAGAACTCGTGTCCCAGGACCAGGGGCGGGTTAACCCTCCACTCTCCCTTGTAGAAATGCAGGTCGGTGCCGCATATTCCGCAGGCGCCAACCTCTATGAGAACCTCGTCTTCAGATATCTTTGGAGCATCCTTCTCAACCACCCTTAAGTCTCCTACTCCGAACAGGCATGCGGCCTTCATGACGGAGCCTACGCAACCCCCGCATATAAGAGTTATCGCGTTTCAAAAGTATTTGCGGAGCTGCTTTACAGACCTTGTTTCCCGGAGCGTTTCCCTTATTCTTTTCAAGCATCTGGAAAACTCGACTGTTGGAAACTGGTTGTCGACACACCAATAAACTTTTATAATTGAAAGGCATTAGAGTCTTCGAGATGAACGGGTTCCCGAAAAGATTCATGTGGGGAATATCCATGGCTGCCTTCCAATACGAAATGGGCGGTTCTAAAGAGTCTGTTGACCCGAACAGTGACTGGTATGTCTGGCTCCACGACGAGAAAAACATAGAGTCTAAGATTGTAAGCGGAGACCTGCCTGAGAACGGGCCCGGCTACTGGGACCTCTACAAGATTGACCACGGCTGGGCTGAATGGATGGGTCTGAACACTTGGCGCACAAACCCGGAGTGGAGCAGGATTTTCCCCAGGCCTACTCGCGAAGTCAAGGTTTCAGTGGATTCAGACGGCGAGGGAGTAAGAGACGTGGAGGTCACTGAGCAAAGCCTTAGAAAGCTGGATGCTCTCGCTAACAAGCAGGCGGTTAAACACTACGGGAAGATTTTCCGGGACTTGAAGGAGAGGGGGATGAAGCTGATACTAAACCTCTATCATTGGCCGCTTCCAACATGGATCCACAATCCTATAGTGACGAGGAATACTGGCCTTAAAGAAGGGCCGAGGGGATGGTTTGACGAGGATACGGTAGTTGAATTCGCAAAGTTCGCAGCCTACATAGCCTGGAAGTTCCACGACACCGTGGACATGTGGAGCACGTTGAACGAGCCGAACGTCACGTGGAGCGTAGGATACTTAGGCGGCAGTTTCCCACCCGGCTTGATGGATGTGAACGCGTCTGCCAGAGTTTCTTTCAACCTTGTTCAGGCGCATGCTAGAGCATACGACCAGATAAAAAGGATTGTTGGAAGAAAGGCGAGGGTCGGGGTAATCTATGCTACGAGCCCTGCGGAACCACTTACAGACTCGGACGAGGACAGGAAGGCTGCTGAAGCATGCGACGAGTATTCGACGAAATGGTTTTTCAGAGCAGTGGTTGACGGAGTTTTAAAAAGAGGCTTGGCAATGGGGGAAGAGGTTAAAAGGAGGGATTTGGAGAACAGGGTTGACTGGATAGGGGTCAACTATTATACGAGGAACGTTGTCAAGCATACTGATAATCCTCCTTACTTTAAGGCTGAGAGTAATTACGGGTTCGCCTGCCAGCCGGATTCGAGGTCTGCAGCTGGAAGACCCACTACAGAAACAGGTTGGGAGATATATCCTGAAGGAATAAGGAGGGCTTTAAGCATCTACAGGGAGTATGGGAAGCCGCTTATAGTCGGGGAGAACGGTGTTGCGGACTCTAGAGACAGACACAGGACATGGTTCATCGTCTCCCATCTTCACAATCTTTTGAAAGCCATTAGGGAGGATGGTTTAAACGTGGCCGGCTACCTGCACTGGAGCCTGATAGACAACCTGGAGTGGGCTTCAGGCTTCAGCAAGAGATTCGGCCTTATATACGTGGACATGAATACTAAGATGAGGTACCCTAGGCCGAGCGCCTATGTTTACCGCGACATCGTCGAGAGCAACGCGATACCCGAGTACCTTTCTGAATACGCTCAATACCCTAACGTTCTGGTTTAACGGGTTTCTCATCCTGCTTGAAAACCCGTAGCGAAACCATTATCAGCCACGCGGAGGCTGCTAGTGAGGCAACAGTCTCCTGTATGGCGACACCCCGCCATGGCCATTCAACCATCCAGACGATTATTGAGGCGAAGCCGAGTAGGAGGGCGGCTGAACCCGTCTCCGGCGAACCCAGGTGTTTTGAGCAGAAGCCGTAGGCAAGCATCACAAGGATTATTGTTACGAAGAATATTGTTGACACTAACCCGTGGATTCTCCCAGCGTCCTCCGGGAAGAAGCCGATGAGCGCAAGGTCGAAGCCGGCTATCGTAAGCAGGATGGACCAGCAGAGATACTTCCATGAGCGGCATCTCATCGATGTTAACGCGCCGAAAAACGCTGCGAGAAAACCTGAGGAAACCAGACCGAGATTATAAAGGTGGGCGACCCAGCCGTTTCGAGCAATATTCCCGAGGTCGCTTAAAGCATTGTTATACGGGTTGAACCACGGCGACAGCATTATTGAAGCAGCTATGAAGGGGTATGCTGCTAAAGCGCTTAAAAACCCCAGCAGCCTGTGAATCCTCATGCTAGGCTAGAGGGTTCCTCCAACTGTTTAAATAGTTTGCCCCCGAGTCCCGTGAGCAGGCTGAGTATTCAGACGATTGCGGAAACACGCCTAGGCATGCCGTCCATAATCAGAATGCGCAAGCGTCAAGATAATCCATAAATATATCTTGCGGATGCCTAACTGTATGAGCAGGCTGAGGATCGGGCTTATAGGGGCGGGATGCATAGGGAGAGTGCATGCTTACAGTTTAAAGTCTATCGAGGAGGCTGAGCTCTCCGCAATAGTCGACGTAAAGCTTGAGAGAGCAAGGGAGCTTGCTGAGGAGCATGGTGTGGAGAAGGTTTACGAGGATTATCTTGAGATGTTTGACAGGGAGCAGCCGGACGCTGTGGTCGTGGCTACACCAAACTATCTGCACGCCAGGATGACTATAGACGCGTTAAACAGGGGTGTACACGTTTTCTGCGAGAAACCCATGGCTATTAACGCGGGCGAGGCTGAGAAAATGGTTGAGGCGAAGAACAGGTCTGGGAAAATACTCATGCTCGGCATGTGCCAGAGGTTCAGAAACGACTCTAAGGCGATTAGGAGCATGGTTCTCGGGGGCGAGCTCGGCAATGTTTACTTCACCAAGATAACCCTTCTGAGGAGGGCTGGCATACCGGGAATGGGCAGCTGGTTCACAACCAGGGCTTTTTCAGGCGGGGGCCCGCTGATAGACCTTGGGCCGCACGTCCTGGATCTCGCCCTCTGGCTGCAAGGATTCCCGAAACCGGTTTCGGCAAAAGGGTATACTTTCTCAAAGCTGGGGACGCAGAACAAGTGTCTAGGAGGATGGGGGATACCTGAGCCCGGAGGGCCTTTCGACGTTGAGGATCTTGCAGTCGCGCTGATAAAGATGGAGGGGGGTGGAGTCATGTATCTGGAGACAAGCTGGGCGCTCTACACTAAGGAGGATACTTTCAACATCATACTGTCTGGAGACAAGGCCGGGGCCTCTCTAACGCCGCCCTCTAAATTCACTGAGGTCGACGGCAAGTGGGTTGAGACTGGAATAGAATGCCCGGAGGCAAACGTCTACCTGGAGGAGATGAAGCATTTCGTCGAGTGCGTGAAGCGGAACACTAGCCCGGGACCCCTGCCTGAACACGGTGTCACCGTGATGAGGCTGATAGACGCCATCTACAGGTCTGCAAGCACCGGGAAGGAGGAAAACGTTTAGCAGACGGGGGTGTTGCCGGCTGGAAACGAGCAGCAGGGGAATCGGCGTCTGCCTGGTTGGATGCGGCTTCATAGGCTTCACGCACGCTGAGAGATGGAGGCGGATAGCGGGGGCGAGGCTCGTCGGCTGCGTCGACCTTGAGGAGGAGCGGGCTAAGTTTTTCAAGGAAGCATACGGCTTTCCGGAGTGGGGGCAGGATCTTGACCGTTTCCTTAGCCTCGACGCTGTTGATATTGTGGACGTGTGCACACCGACCTACACGCATAAGGATATTGTTCTCAGATGCTTTGAGCACGGTAAGCACGTTATTGTTGAAAAACCGATTTCTCTAAAACTATCCGACGCTAGGGAGATGATTCGAAAAGCAGGGGACAGCGGTCTTAAGCTTATGGTTGCGCACGTGCTCAGGTTTTGGGGTGAATACGCGTTGGCTAAGAGGCTGATAAGCGAGGGGGCGATAGGGGAGCCTTCGGTAGCGAGAGCCTACAGGCAGTCAGCCTTTCCAAGCTGGGCCTGGGAAAACTGGCACGACTATTTAGAGAAGGGGGGAGGGGTTTTCGTCGACATGAGTATACACGACGTCGACTTCCTGAGATGGTCGCTGGGCGAGGTTGAAGAGGTTTACGCCCAGGGTGGAACATACGTTAGGAGAAACGCTTCCTCGCACGACTATACTCACGCCCTGTTGAAATTCAGGAGCGGTGCAATAGCGTATGTCGAGGGCAGCTGGATAATGCCTGAAGACTATCCTTTCACGACTTTCCTAGAGGTCGCCGGAACGAAGGGGATACTGCATGTTGACAACCAGTCTACCGCAACTGTCTCGCTTCACAGGAGGGGGAGGGTTGAAAGGTTCACCCCGTTCGACAAGGATGGTTACTATCTTGAGCTGCAGGCTTTCGCAGACTCCGTGGTTAACGATACTCCTCCCCCGGTGAGCGGCGAGGAGGGTCTCAGGACGCTGGAGGTTGTTCTCGCAGCCTTAAAATCAGTCTTGACAGGGGAGCCTGTGAAGCTTCCGCTGGAGGCTGATGTGATTGGGTAGAACCAGGTTCGCCATACTGTCTTTCGCGCACATACATGCCTGGAGCTACGCTAGAGTCTTGAGGGGGCACCCGGACACGGAGCTGGTGGCGATTTACGATGATTCTCCTGAAAGGCTTAAGATAGCGGGTGAAACCTACGGTGTTAAGAGGCTTTACGGCGACGTTGAGAAACTTCTCCAGGCAGAGGAAGTTGACGCGGTGGTAATAACTTCTGAAAACTCGAAGCACCGTGTGCTCGCATTGGCCGCTGCTGAAGCTGGGAAACACATTATTGTCGAGAAACCTATTGCAACAACCCTTCGGGACGCTGATGAAATAGTGTCGAGAGCGGGGAAGAACAGTGTTAAGCTTCAAGTAGCGTTCGTAATGAGGTATCACGACTCAGCCGTCAAGGCTCGGGAGACGATTCTTTCAGGAGTCCTGGGCAGAGTCATAGCGATAACCGCGACTAACCACGGGAAGTACCCGGACCTATGGTTTGGAGACCCGGTGCTCGCGGGGGGAGGAGCCATAATGGATCACACTGTGCACGTGGCAGACCTGGCTAGATGGTATACTGGGGACGAGTTTTCAAGAGTGTTCTGCCGCATTGGGAGAAACATCAGGAGGGAGCTTAAGGTGGAGGATAATGCTCTCATCATGTGTGAAACTAGGATGGGGGTTAAGGTGAGCATAGACTGCAGCTGGTCTAGGCCAGACACCTACCCAGTCTGGGGAGACGTGTACATGGGGGTTTTCGGTGAAAAAGGCTACCTGGTTTTAGACGCGTTCAGGTCTAATGTTTCACTCGTTGAATCCGGCTCCCCGTTAACCCACCAGTATTATGGGCCGGACGCTGATAAAAACATGATTCTCGACTTCGTGCACGTCGTCGAGACAGACGGCGTGCCAAGGGCCACAGGGCACGATGGGAGGCAGGCTTTGGAAGTGGCGCTGGCAGCATACGAGTCCTCTAGAAGCGGCAAGCCGGTTTCCCTCCCGCTTAAAGACTAGAGGGTTAAAAAGATGTTTCAAAACCGCCGCGAAAGAGTCTGAAGAATGTTTAAAAAGGTTTGGAAACGCTTTGAGCCGGGTTGATAGATGCCCACACTCATATTGGCAGGGTTAAATCCTGGAGTAGAAAGCTGATAGGGACTGTTGAAACCGGTTTACCCGACTTGCTGGAATACGTTGAGAGCGAGAACCTGGAGAAAGTAGTCCTTCTCCCGGTGGCGAGAAGCTACCTAGACATTGGGGAGGACATTGTTAAAACAGACGGCGTGCTTAAAGCCTACTCCCAGCACCCGGAGAAGATAATTCCTTTCTGCGCCTTCGACCCTGAGGAAAGTGGTCTAGAGGGGAAAATAAGGGATGCGGTTAGGAGTGGCTGCAGAGGGTTCGGCGAGCATAAGGTTGAAACCAGGATTGACGACGAGCGGAACATCAGTCTTTTCAGAATCTGCGGTGAACACGGGCTTCCCGTGCTGATACATATCGACAGCAGGTTCAACCCTGGTTTCGAAGGCTTTAAGGATGTTGTTTCAAGGCTTGAGGAGACTGTTTTCATAGTCCACGGCCCAGGCTGGTGGGCTCAAGTAAGCAGCGAGCAGACGGGTGAAGTATATCCGAAGGGGAGAGTAGGCGAGCCGGGTGAAGCCGTTAGAATCCTTAAGGAGCATAGGAATGTTTACGCCGACATCTCTGCCTTCTCAGGGTTGAACGCGATCTCGAGGGACAGGGATTTCGGCAGACGGTTTTTAAACGAGCTGAGCGGGAAGATAATCTACGGGACTGACTTCCCCTGCATAAACCCGGAGGGCCTGCAGTTCGGCCCGGACAAGTCCCACATCTCCCTGCTGGAAAGCTATAGTCTCGACGAGGAGGCTTTTAAGAAAATAACGCGGGAGAATATTCTCAAGATATTGAGGCCCGAGTAGCATAGCATTCACCGAAAAAGATGCCGAGGAACCGGGGCAAAATCTCTTAGGCCGGTAAAACTCATGCGAAAGACTTTAAATCGGAGCCTGGTCAACCTCGGCTAAGGTGTGTCCATTGGGCGGAACAGGCGGGAACCCGTTCGAATCACCAGGCTTCTGGATGAAGGGTAATCTTCACGCTCACACTACGAACTCCGACGGATTACTGTCTCCAGAGAAAGTAGTGGACTACTACTCTAGCTACGGCTATGATTTCCTCGCTTTGACGGACCACGGGAAGCTGACGAAAGCCTCCTCGGATAAGCTGCTTTTAATACCGGGTGTTGAACTTGTTTCAGGGAGAAGCCTCCTGGAGGGAGACTACCATATTGTAGCGGTTAACGTTGAGGACGAGGAGGCTCTGCAGAAGCATGCGAAAGACTCTGTTCAAACCCTGCTGAATTATCTGGATGAGAATGGTTTCGCCGTGATCGCCCACCCCTACTGGTCGAAGCTCACAACGCAGGACCTGCTTAGCGTAACCAGTTACCTGGGCATAGAGATATACAACACTGGGTGTGACGTTGAGGTTGCGAAAGGCTTCTCAACGGTTCACTGGGACAACCTGTTGACGAGAAGGATGAGTGTTTACGGGTTCGCGGTCGACGACGCCCACTGGTATAATAATCTAGACGCTCCGGGAGGATGGATCTCCGTTAAGGCTAGGGAGAGAAGCCTAAGCGAGCTTGTGAAATCCATGAGGAAAGGACTTTTCTACGCTTCAACAGGCCCAACCATAGAGTGGTTTTCACGCGTTGCCGACAGGCTTGAAGCCTGGTTCTCGCCTGCGAGAAGGGTGGACGTGGTGTCTGAGAATGGAGCCGGCTTCAGCATCTCGACGGATGTTTACAATGCTGCGAGGAAAGGGGTGGAGATTCCGAAAATCAGGATCGCTAGAATAGAGGGGAACGGGGATGGAGAAGAGGTTTCAGCGGAGATCCACGGTAGGAAAGCAGTGTTCAAGGTGTCTAAAAACGGCTTAAGCAGCATCTCGCTGGAAGGGTTCAACTTTAAGAACTATGTGCGGCTTGAAGTCACTGATTCGAACGGTAGAAAAGCATGGACAAACGCTATTTTCCTATGATCCTTAGCACACGCTTATGTTGGCTTTGATTCCCTTAAGCGCGAGAGTAGCACATAGGTAACTAGAGAAGACACCGGGATAGAACGGCCATTGAGGCCCTACTTCTTGATAAACCATCCCGCCTAGCGTGCGCTCAAAGCATGTGCGAGCCGTCGCATGTCTCTGCGGTATGCAGCTCTGGAAAACCCTCTCTGCAGGATGCGAAACCCATGGAGAGCTCTTCAGCAGCCTCCCTTACTTTTAAAACAAGCTCTCTCCTCAGCCTCTTATCCAGGTAGGTTGACCTGCCTACGCGCTCACCGCGCGAGTAAACATTCTTAAGGTCTTCCTCCAACTCTGGAAATACT
The DNA here is from genome assembly GCA_049700215.1 of Thermoproteota archaeon. GTDB lineage: Archaea > Thermoproteota > EX4484-205 > EX4484-205 > JAAOZP01 > JAAOZP01. Next base: position 5,407 of record JBNAVT010000032.1, on the reverse strand, counting down.
GTTAAGACCCTTTTGAAATTATCAGGCTTAGCCTTATAGGTTGAGGTTGTGACCTGCCTGACACCTGCCTCAGATGCCGCTTTAAGAATTGCGCTGATAGTATTCGAATCATCGTTAACCCCGGGAATAATGGGGTCAAGCCTAATCATCGTCGGTATTCCTGCCCTGCTTAAGGCTTCAAGTGCCCTAAGCCTGCTAACAGGATGCGGGGCGAAGGGCTCAAGCCTCTTTGCAACACGCTCGTTCAGCGTCGTGACAGTTACGCTTACGCAAACCCTTCCCCTCGAAAGTATGTCAATATCCCTAGCCACCAGGTTTGATTTAGTAACTATTAGCAGTTTAAACCCGTTCCTGACGAAGACTGGAAGAGCCTCCCTCATGAGAAGGTTTTGAGCCTCCCCAGGGGTATATGGGTCTGAGCTGTTAGCGATCGATACCGGCTTACTCCTGTCAAGCTTCTTCAACTCATTCTCAAGCTGCGGAAGAGTGAACTCCTTAACCCTAGGTTTAAACGCCCCGGGAATATAGGATGTAATATAACAGTAAGCGCACCTGTGTCCGCATCCCCGATAGGGTGAGAAACTATACTTGGGGGGACATGTGCACAGCTTGCCACGCCACGGGTCGAAGGGAGTTATGAGCTTCAAACCAGTCTTTCTCTAACAATCATACGCGTTTGATGATAAAAGTTTTTAACGAACTTTCTCAACCGTATTTTGAAAGCGTCTCCCTCAACCTTGCCTCCGCGTACGAGACTATTTCCTCAAGAGCCTGTTTGCTCCTCGCCTCAGCAATAAGCCTGACCTGTGGAAGAGTGTTTGAAGCCCTCAGGATGAACCAGCCTTCCTCAAGCTCAACCCTAACCCCGTCTAGAGTTATGGTTTTACAACCCTCTTTTTCAAACATGTAAACCAGGTCCTTGACCACCCTGAACTTCACATCGTCAGGAACCTCGTAATCCCTCCGGAGAAGCTCGTATCTGGGTAGTTCAGCCACAAGCTGTGAAAGACTCCTGCCTGTTGAGGTGAGAAGCTGGGCGACCTTAAGCGTTGCGAAAATAGCGTCGTCCAAGCCGTATATCTCCCCGAAGTACAGGTGGCTGGATATCTCGCCGCCGAAGAACGCTTTCTCCGACACCATTCTATCCAGGACGAAAGCATGCCCCACCCTGGTCATAACCGGTATCACACCGTTCTCCCTGGAGACCTCCTCCACAATCTTGGAGCAGCTGACCTCGTAAACTATCTTCTCACCCGGCTTACCCCTGAGGAAGTGTTTCACGAAAAGCGCTAGGACCACATCCCCCCGGATAACGTTTCCCTCATCGTCTACGAAAAGAGCCCTGTCGCCGTCACCGTCGTAGCCAACCCCCAAATCATATCCCCCATCCCGAACCTTCTTCCTTAGGACGCTTAGAGACTTTTCAGTCGGCTCAGGCGACCTGGACGGGAAGTCACCGTCAGGATAATCGTTTATTGAGTCAACCTTCAAGCCTGTCTTCTGAAGAATCTTTCTACCCAGCATTGAGCAGGACCCGTTTCCAGGGTCTATTAGAATCCTCAGCCTACCGATCCTACCTTTGAAACTATTAAGCAGGTAATCCTCATACTCATTCAGAATCCTTTCCCTAACCTCCTCAATCGTGCCTTTATAGGGGGAAAGATGGAAAGCCTTTGAGTCGATTATTCTCTTAACCTCTTCTAAACCCATTCCCCAGCCGCAGAGCATGGCGTTCTCCCTGCAGAGCTTGAAGCCATTCCACTCACGCGGATTATGGCTTGCAGTAACTACGATGCCGCCGTCGAGGTTCCAGTGTGTAATGGCAAAATAGACTATCGGAGTCGGTATGAGCCCTAAGTTCAGAACATTGACACCGGCTGAGGTAACACCGTCCATCAGGGCTGACGCTAAGCTACTGCTGCTCCTCCTCACATCCCATCCTACAGCGATTCTTTTACCCTCGCCGCCGAGGTAGGAGGCGAAAGCCAATCCTACGAGTCTAGCATCTTCCTCAAAAAGGCTGCTCCCGTAGATTCCCCTTATGTCATACGCTCTGAATACATCATCCCTCATCATTCATCACGAAAGATATGCGCTACACTACTTAGTACCTGTTTCTCCAGCAATATAAGCTTTATCATCCATAAAGCATTATTAGAGCATAGCTCTGCACTAAGAATCAAACCATCCTCGCCTTCTTGATCCCATACTTCTCTAAGATTTTTTTTACGGAATTCTAGATATTCGTTCGACTCTCCCTTACGATGAATCTCATAGGCTTGCTCCGCCAGCCTATATGCAGCTATGACTGCTTCAACCCTCTTCTTGATCTCTTCAAGCTTCTCCTCCTCGCTCATATTGCTTCCATTGAACTCCGATATTATACCGGAATCGCAATCGATCTCATCAATCCCCAATTCAACCTCAACTCCATGTTCGTCTGATAGCGCGCGCTAGTTGCTCTATAGCCCTCGAGACTACCTGCTTGCTCAATGACATAGTCCTCCGGCAAGTGGTCCTCGTAGAAGTTTACGTGAAGGCTCTCTGCGTGGCGGAAAGCCTCTCTATGCCTCAGGTCTAGATGCTCCATATCTAGCTCCGCCACGAACTCGGCTATGCTCCTATGTTGGCTAGTCCGGACAGTTGTGGAACGGAATAAACTCTTTAATGGCAAAATTCGTCTCGGAAGACATAGGCAGAGGAGTAGACTATTCTAGGCGTGTAACGCGCGCTTAAGATTCCGGCTAAAGTTAGCGAGGAGCTCCTCGCCAAGTTAAAGAGGGATATAGATGCGCACGCTTGAAGTTGTCTATTTCTAATTTCTGTTAATGATATAGTGATAGTGGCCCTGAAGAGGCCTTTATTAAAAGTTAATTAAGGGGCGGGATGAGAAAATCATAGTGATGAGGCTTGGCGGAATCTGTTTCTGTTCCTAAAGAGCTGTTGAAAAACCTCTATAAGGGGCTAACTGAAGTCGAAGAGGTGCTTGCGACTCTTGAGGAGTTGATGGACAAGGAGGGCTTGGAGAGGATAAGGGAAGCGGAGGATGAGTATCGGAGAGGAGATTACGTGATTGTGGAGAATAGCGAGGAGATTAAGAAGCTTATTGAGTGAGTAGGCGTCTTGCCTTATAAGGCTGCTTTAACCAAGAGTTTTCTGAGAGAGCTTAAGAAGCTTCCTGAAGACGTGAGGACAAGGGTTTTAAGGGCTGCGGATGAATTCTCGCAAATCCTTTTTCAGGTCTAAGATTGCAGGGAGAGCTCGAAGGAAGATGGCGGTGGAGAGTAGGCAAATACAGAATCATATATAGGGTTGAACTAGCATCTCAAACAGTAATCTTATTGGATGTAGGTCTCAGAAAGACTATTTATGAGTAGGGGAATAAAATACTCTCTGCCAAATAAATTTAATTTTCGAGGTTAGCCCTTGTTGATCGAGGCTTCTAAGTCTTAGGAGGCTTGTTTCTGAGCGCGCGCTAGCTTACCAGCTAATCCTGCTCCCGTAAGCGTTGGCGAAAACAATATCCTCGAGCCTGCGCTTAGGAACATGTAGAACACCGTTCTCATCCCTCCAGTATTTAACGTCTTCACCCTTCATGTCCTCGACAACAGGCTCCTCAGCCTTGTAGCCGAGGGCCACTACAAAGCAAACTTTACAGTAGTCCGGTATCGCGAGGATCTCCCGTAGCTTCTCACGGTCTATCGAAGCCATCCAGCATGCTCCAATCCCCTCCTCCCATGCTACTAGAATCATGTTCTCTATCGCAGCTGCACAATCAACCTCTCCGCCCTCAGCCTTCCTCCTTGTATTTACTAGAACAACGATATATGCAACCGGCTTCTCGCCCTCTTTAGGAGTGCCTTGTGGAGCAATGTACATAGCCCATCCGAGAGTTCTAAAAACCTTGTCTAGCAGGCTTTTCTCAGTCACCAAAACATACTCGCACGGCTGAACGTTTCCACCGGAGGGGGCGAGCCTAGCAGCGTTAAGAACCCTCTTCAAAACCTGCATGGGTATCGGCTTCTGAGCGAACCTGCGTATTGTTCTGCGGCTTACCGCAGCCTCATACACGTTCAACGTCCCCACCCTCCGCCTCTTTCCCTTAACAGCTTTTAAAGCTACTGGACGTTTCCGAACCAAGACATTACTGCCTTATTCACTCCCAGTAGTGAAACTACCTCTACACTCAGCACGCTATGGAACACTCACGACCCTAGCGTTGAGCAGTCTCACAATGTCCACGGGGGATATTTCGAGAGTAGCGTTGACAGCTCCTCCACCCGCGTAAACCTTCTCCATGCTTAACAGGGCTTCGTCGACGACAGCAGGCAGCTGCTTCAAGTGGCCAACAGGGGGAACAGCCCCAGCCTCATAACCAGTATGGCTTAAAACCTCCTCCCCGGTGGCCAGCCGGAGCTTTTTGAAGCCGAGTATTTTCGCAAGCCTATCCTGGTTAACCCTCCGGCCGCCCGGGACAACCACTATCAGCGGCTCCTTCTTCTCGTTGACGAACACGACAGTCTTAGCAACACGCTCGAGACCGATCCCAAGCTCCCTGCTGGCTTTTTCAGCGGAGTAGGTCTCCCCGTGGAAGAGTACCCTATGCTTCACGTTCCGGTTTTTAAGGAAGACCTGTAAATCATTGCTCGACAGGGGCATTTCCAAGAAGGGTTGAAAAGCCTGTTTTTATCTTTTAAGAGGACTAACCGCATGCTAAAATATTTAAAAAGAAAGCGTGAACCCGAGGATTCAGCTTGGATATAGATGAGAGGTTCGAGCTTATCAAAAGCGTTGGAGAGGAGATCATAACGCTGGAGGAGCTTAGGACGCTTCTCGAAACAAAGGAGCATCCAGTGGCATATGACGGTTTCGAGCCCTCCGGGCTTGCACACATCGCGTTCGGATTGTTCAGGCCGATTCTCCTCGAGCCCCTGATTAAGGCTGGAGTAAGGTTCAAGCTTTACCTCGCCGACTGGTTTGCCTGGATAAACAGGAAGCTCGGGGGAGACCTGGAGAAGATAAGGGTTTGCGGCGAATATTTCCTAGAGGTTTGGAGGGCAGCGGGGGTTGATTTCAGCAGTGTTGAAACAGTATGGGCGAGCGACCTTGTTGATTCAAGCGAATACTGGAGGAACGTGATACAGGTTGCTAAGCTTACCACGGTTTCCAGGGCTGAGAGAGCGTTGACAATAATGGGTAGGAAGAAGGGCGAGTTGAAAGACGTTGCCCAATACTTCTACCCTATGATGCAGGTCACTGATATCTTCATGCTTGGCGCAGACATTTGTCAGCTGGGGCTGGACCAGAGGAGGGCGAACATGCTTGCCAGGGAGGTTGGGCCCAGGCTGGGATACTGGAAGCCTGTTGTGGTTAGCCACCATATGCTCATGGGTCTTCAAGGAGTCAG
>JBNAVT010000031.1:0-21790 GCA_049700215.1 Thermoproteota archaeon | reverse complement strand
AAGGAAAGGCTTAATAACCCTTTTTTAAGAGAAACCCTGGTTAAGCCAAAGGTGTTAAACAGCCTTGCCAAGATACAAGACAACGGAGGAAGTATTGCGTCTCTCGAGGAATCTAGAGAACATTAGAAATATTTCAATCATTGCTCATGTAGATCATGGGAAGACCACTCTTTCAGACTCTCTGCTCGCAGCTTCAGGATTATTATCACCAACAGTCGCGGGAGAAGCGTTAGCACTAGACTACTTGAAGATAGAGCAGGAGAGACAGTTCACGTATAAGGCTGCAAATGTTTCATTATATCATGAAATCGATGGAAAATCATATATAGTTAATTTAATCGATACGCCAGGTCACATAGACTTCACGGGAAACGTCACTCGTAGTTTGCGTGCTATTGATGGTGCTGTTGTTGTGGTTGATAGTGTTGAGGGTGTTTTGGTTCAGACTGAGACTGTTACTCGTCAGGCTTTGGAGGAGTATGTTCGTCCTGTGTTGTTTATTAATAAGGTTGATCGTTTGATTCGTGAGCTTAGGCTTTCTCCGCAGGAGGTTGAGAAGACGTTGCTTCGCATTATTGTTGATTTCAACAGGCTTATTGAGCTTTATGGTCCTGAGGAGTTTAGGTCTGAGTGGCGTGTTGACGCTTTGAGGGGTATGGTTGCTTTCGGGAGTGCTAGGGACCGGTGGGGCTTCACTATTCCCATGATGCAGAAGGCTGGGTTGAAGTTTAGCGATATTGTTTCCGCTTACGAGAGGGGTGGGCAGGCTGAGCTTTCTAAGGTTTTGCCTTTGCACGAGGCTGTTTTAAGCATGGTTGTCAGGTTTCATCCTCCTCCTGTTGTTGCGCAGGCCTATAGGATTCCGAGGATTTGGAAGGGTGATTTGGATAGTGAGGTTGGGAGGGCGATGTTGAAGTGTGATCCGAATGGGCCTATTGTGATGGCTGCTTCGCATATTCGTGTTGATCCTCAGGCTGGTGTTGTTGCTACGGGTAGGCTTTTCTCAGGCACTGTTTACGAGGGTCAGGAGGTTTATCTTGTTAACTCTAGGACTAGGGGCCGGGTTCAGCAGGTTTGCATCTACATGGGTCCGCACAGGGAGGTTGTTGGCGCTATGTCTGCGGGCAATATTCCTGCTCTGCTCGGCTTGGAGGCTGCGAGGGCTGGCGAGACTATTACTAGTGTTCAGGATCTCGTCCCGTTTGAAAGCATCAGGTATGTTTCTGAGCCTGTTATGACGATTGCTGTTGAGCCCCGGAATCCTGCTCAGCTTCCCGAGCTTATCGGCGCGATGCATAAGCTTAGCATTGAGGATCCTAATCTTAAGGTGACTATTAACGAGCAGACTGGCGAGTATCTTCTCTCGGGGATGGGTCAGCTTCATCTTGAGGTTGCCACGACGTTTATTCAGGAGGCTGGTATTCAAATCGTTACCTCGCGTCCAATCGTGATCTATCGTGAGAGTATTCGTAGGAAGGGTGGGCCGGTGATGGTGAGGTCTCCAAACGGTCATAATAAGGTTCTGATCGAGGTTGAGCCTCTTGAGCCTAGGGTTATAGAGCTTATCGCCACCGGTAAGATAGGGGAGTTCACTGACAGGAGGGAGGTTGCTAGGATGCTGAGGGAGTGCGGCTGGCCTGCTGACGAGGCTAGGGGTGTTGAAGCGGTTAGCGAGAGCTTCAGCCTTCTGGTTGACGCTACGAAGGGTGTTCAGAGGCTTGAACAGGTTTCCGGAAGCATTAGGATGGGCTTCATCGAGGCGATGAACGAGGGTATTCTAGCCAGGGAGCCGGTTAGGGGTGTGAAGGTTAAGCTTCTCGACGCGACTATCCACGAGGATCCTGCTCACCATGGTCCGGCGCAGATTATCCCGGCTGTGAGGAGGGCTACACATGCTTCAATACTCCTGGCTGACCCTGTGATTCTCGAGCCTATTCTCAGGCTGGACGCTAGGACGGGTATGGATCAGGTTGGGAACGTGACCAGGGTTATTAGCCGTGCAAGGGGCAAGGTTCTGAGTATTGAGCAGAAGGGCTTGATGACCTACATCGTCGGGGAGATTCCTGCTGCTGAGAGCTTTGACCTTTCAGAGGTTTTGAGGAGCGCAACCGGGGGCAGGGTTTTCTGGGACACTAGCTTCGCCAGATGGGAGCCTGTTCCAAGCCAGCTTCTAGCCAACGTTATCGCTGAAATAAGGAAGAGGAAGGGTCTTCCGGCTGAGATTCCTAAAGTCGAAGACCTGGTGGAGTAGCCTTAGACAGCCTGGTTAACTAGGATTTTGCTTCAACCGGTTTTATCATGCTCCAGTCTATTCTTTCAACAAGCTTTTTAAGAGTAGCCTTCAACTCCGCGAGCGCAGCCTCCCTACCCATCTGGCTGGCGTTCCAGGTTACGAAGGGGGGGTAGAAGCTCGCCTCCTTGAACCTCGGTTTCCCGTCGACTATTTCAAACTTTATGTATCCTACTTCCCTCAGGTAGCAGTTGTCGTTGGGACACAGGATATCTATCTCGTTAAGCTCCTTCTTAAGGTAGAGGAGTTTAAACTCTGAAGCGTCCTCGATACTCCTGCCGCAGGGGCAGATTAACGCTGGGCTCATTTCTATTTCTTCAGGAGGAGGTTAGACTTAAGTTTTTCACTTTTCAACCCTTGAAATAAAGTTTTTATACCCCTTTTATTAATGGGGGGTTTTGAGGTGAGATTGAAATGGCTACAGCTATACCTGCAACAGTGGGAGGAACACCCGTACTAATACTTAAAGAGGGAAGCACTAGGACAAGGGGCAGGGAAGCCCAGAGGAACAATCTTAACGCTGCAATAACCCTTTCAGAAATAGTCCGCTCGTCCCTCGGCCCAAGGGGAATGGACAAGATGCTCGTCGACTCGCTCGGGGACGTTACGATAACCAACGATGGTGCAACGATTCTGAAGGAGATGGAGATTGAGCACCCGGCTGCCAAGATGATGGTTGAAGTCGCTAAGAGTACTGACGTTGAGGCTGGTGACGGAACAACCTCGGCGGTAGTCCTGGCAGGGGAGCTTTTGAAGAAGGCTGAGGAGCTTTTAGACATGGATGTCCACCCGACGATCATAGTCGACGGCTACAGGAGGGCCACCAGCATGGCGCTCCAGTTCCTGAAGGAGATTGCTCAGGAGGTTAAGCCGACGGACAGGGAGACTCTTAAGCTGATAGCTATGACTGCCCTCAGGAGCAAGGTTATCAGGGAGTTCAGCGACCAGCTTGCGGAGATTGCTGTCGAAGCTATTCTGAAGGTGGCGAGGGAGGAGAACGGGAAGTTCAACGTTAGGATTGACGACGTTAAGGTTGAGAAGAAGGCCGGCGGCTCAGTGATGGAGACCAAGCTGATAAACGGCATCGTGCTGGACAAGGAGATCGTCCACTCAGGAATGCCTAGGAAGATCGTTAACGCTAAGATAGCTATTCTCAACAGCCCGCTTGAAATCGAGAAGACTGAGTTCGACGCTAAGATAAGCATTGAGAGGCCTGAACAGATTAAAGCGTTCCTCGACGAGGAGCAGAAGATCCTGAAGGAGATGGTTGACAAGATTGTTGAGGCTGGCGCTAACGTGGTTCTCTGCCAGAAGGGTATTGACGATATTGCTCAACACTATCTCGCCAAGGCTGGGGTGATCGCAGTTAGAAGAGTTAAGGAGTCTGACATTGAGAAAGCCTCTAAGGCAACCGGCGCCAGGATCGTTACCAGCGTGAACGAGCTTTCTAAGGACGACCTTGGTTACGCTGGGCTTGTGGAAGAGAGGAAGGTCGGTGAGGACAAGTGGGTCTTCATCGAGCAGTGCAAGGACCCTAGGTCTGTAACAATCCTGATAAGGGGTGGGACTGAGAAGATGGTTGACGAGGCTGACAGGGCTCTCCACGATGCTCTCTGCGTCGTGAGGGACGTTGTCACATACCCGTATATCGTCGCCGGCGCTGGGGCTCCTGAGATAGAGGTTGCGATGAGAATAAGGAAGAAGGCTGAGACAATATCTGGGAAGGAGCAGCTTGCAGTGCTAAGGTTCGCAGACGCGTTGGAGTCTATTCCTTCAGCGCTCGCTGAAAACGCCGGCATGGATCCGATAGACATAATCGCTGAGCTTAGGAAGCAGCATGAGGCTGGGAACAAGTGGTACGGCATCGACATCGTCTCCAAGAAGACTTCCGACAGCTGGGCTGCCAAGGTTGTTGAGCCGCTGCTCGTGAAGGAGCAGATAGTGAAGTCTGCAAGCGAGGCTGCAAGCATGATCCTGAGGATTGACGACGTGATTGCCGCAGGCAAGCTTAAGGAGAAGGAGAAGGCTCCTAAGCCACCGTCTGAGGAAGGCGGCGCTGGAGAACTAGACTAAAACCCCTTTAATCTTTTTCAAACTTTTTTCCCAATCTTTCCCCGGCTTCACCAGTCTGCCTTACAGTTAAGCCCTTGGATTATCCTAAAAGCCTCTGTAAGGCTTTCACTAGCTATTCCAAATTCTTGGCTCATCTCGTTAAGTATGTTTCTCTCTATAACCCTGGCTCCTGGACCGTACATTTTCTCAAGGCCCTTCAGAAACTCCTCGGGCTTTTCAGGTATCTCCTCCCTCTTCAAACCATACTCGTTCTCAATATACCAGTATATCACGTTTTTAATGGTTTCTCCAAGCCGGCTTAAACCCTTGTCGACGCATGTTAGAACCCTGTCACCGGGCTTCCTCGCCATCTCAGACTCATCCTAGGCGGGTGTTTCGAAAGCCCTTAGCAGGCTTGACCGTATTACTGGAGTTGCAGAGCCTTTTCAGGTTCTTCAGCATGCTAACGGTGTCCGCTGCCCGCATATATTCTTTTTTTAACCGTGTGAAAACAATCTTGACGCCAGGTTTTCCGGTGGCGAGCGTTGGAGCTGCCTAGAGGCCCTTAAGCGGCTTACAAGAGTGGGGAATGCGGCGCCCGGGATTTGAACCCGGGATTCCCAGCTTGGGGGGCTGGTGTCATACCAGGCTAGACCAGCGCCGCAGACACTGGAGTGAAACAGGATGGACGGTTAAAAGTTTTATCCCCTCTAGTGTTAACGCTGCCGGGAGAGTATCAGCGTTTCATTAGACAGTTTTAATCGGGCGATGCGGGTAGAAGCCTATTCTGGATAAGACTTATCTTTACGCCCCTGGCTCTATTCCCGCATGGGAAAGCTTAAAAGCCCCTGTTTTCGAATACTCTTAACGCGGTGGAAGACGATGAATTCTCTGGCCTTTGAGCCGTGTGCTCGTGATCTTGAGTTATGAGCTTCCACCGTTCTAAGGAGGATGTTTGAGATTGAGCCTCGCTGAACCCGTTGGCGCGCCGCTGAAGGTTTCAGACGTCTCGTTCAAAAAGGGTGAGCACGCGCTGCTTTCGAAGGCGAGCTTCGTCCTTGACAGTGCTGAAATACTCGGGATTGTTTCAAACAGGACTGAGCCCGTCGAATGCCTTTTCAAACTCCTGCTTCTCCTGGAGAGGCCTTCCTCAGGCAGCATACTATACTTCAACAACCCGAGGTTCAGCAGGAGGGATTTCAGCAGGAGGGTTGGGTTCTACTCGTGCACCATGAACCTTATTGAAGACCTAACGGTCATGGAGAACTTCCTCCTAGCCGCTTCCCTGCACGGAATGCCCAGGGAGAAGGCTGTTAAAAGAATTGGGGAGCTGCTCTCCCTATTGGAAGCAGCCGGCTTTTCAAGGGTTAAATGGTCCAGGCTTTCCCTCTCCCTCAAGAGGAAGCTCTGCTTCGCCTCAGCATTCGTCCACGACCCGGGCGTGATGCTTCTCTACGACCCTTTCAGGGGAGCGACGTTCGACGTCGCCTCCTTCATGCGGAACTTTTTAAAGACCTCGACTGACCTAGGTAAGTCTGTGCTAGTGTTCTCAACAGTGCCTCTTCTCCTCGACGATATTTGCGACAGGATACTCATCTTTCACAACGGGCAGCAGGCTGTTCTGGACCATACTGAGAGCTTCGTCACCGGGGTAAGCGGCCCCGGGACGCTTTCAATACACGTCTCGAGCTTCAACGTTGAAAACAATATTGAAAATCTTGAGAAAATGGGTGTAAGCTGGTACGCAACAGGCGAGAGTGAAGCAATAATCGAGCTGGACAATACTCCGGAGAAAATCCAGAGCATGCTGGAGTTCCTCGTTAAGAACAACGCTACGGTGAACAAGATAGTTAGCAGCAGGCAGCACCTGCTTGAGTCTGCCAGCAGGTTCATGGAGGAGTGACGCGTCTTGGCCAACTTGATAGACCGGGAGCTGAAGTTCTTCTTCACCTCACCGCTCTTAATAGTCTTAGAGCTTGCTCCAGCCGCGTTGGTCGCTTACGTTATACTGCATTCAGGTTCCTTTAAACCCATTATTCATTTGCTTCCAGCAACATGGATAGTGATAGTTCTCTTCTCAACGTTTTTCGAGCTTGAGATATGGCGCAGAGAGTTTTTAAACAGGGGGTTTAAACTAGGGCTTTACATTAACACTTCTGAGTACAAGCCGTTGCTGGCACACTCCTTGGTTTCCTTTATTCTCTTGGAGCTTAAGACACTAATAGTTTTAACGCCTTCAATCCGGGTTTTAGATAGTGAAACAGTTGCGAGCCTGATGTATTTTCTTTTAGTGACGCACGGCAACTGGCTCTTCTCATTATCCTTTGGATCTGTTTTCTCCGAAGAGGTTTTTAGAAAGCTCGCTAGCTCAAAGGCAGTCTTCCTCTGCATGATTGTTTTCAGCTTGACGACTCTTGTTTTCAGCGCGACGGTTGCGCCTGATACTCAGCAGCAAAGCCAGTCGTCTCCATCTTTCTTCCTCGACATGTTTAAGTCTGGCTATTCATTCATACTGATCGTGGCCGTTCTAATTATTTCCGTGGCGCTCTACTTTTCAGCCTTATTCGTGTGCTCTCTGGTGGTTAGGAATATTCGTATCGACGATATTTAGCCGGCTTAGGGGGAAAGATTAATATATGCCTCGTGGGGGGCCCACTGCTTAGGAGGTGCGCTGAGTGTACCATAGTATTCACGCTCCAAGGGGGCGGGACACCGTCCACCAACTGCAGAGGCCCCGCTGCAAGCTCAACCTCCAATAGGGGAAGAAAGAGTTTTCAAAAGGCTGTTTGCGAGAGGTGTTTTAAATGGTTTCAGGGTCTAGACTGCTAGTGGAGAAGCTGAGGGAGAACGGGGTTAAAACCATCTTCGGAGTGCCTGGTGGCGCTGTGCTCCCGTTCCTAGACGAGCTGTATAAGGAGAGTAGCATCGAGTTCATTCTGACTAGGCACGAGCAGGGTGCTGCCCACATGGCTGACGGCTATGCTAGGGCAACCGGCAGGATGGGCGTCGTCGTCGCGACATCAGGCCCTGGCGCCACCAACCTTGCCACGGGAATTGCTAACGCCTACTTGGATTCCTCGCCGGTTTTAAGCATAGCCGGCCAGGTTGCGACGCCGCTCATAGGCTACGACGGTTTCCAGGAGGCTAATATTTTCTCGATGATGATAGGGTTGACTAAGATGAACTTTCTGCCCAGGGATTTGAATGAGCTTAACTCTGCTCTCGAGAACGCTTTTAAAATAGCCTTGTCCGGAAGGCCTGGGCCTGTTCACATAGATGTTCCCAGGGATGTTCAGCTCATGGAGGGTGAACCTGATGATGATTTCTACGTTTACTCGTATGAGCCGCCCACGCCCTCTGACGAGGAGATTCTCTCCGCCGCCAGGATGCTGGTTGAGGCTGAGAGGCCTGTGATCATCGCCGGGGGAGGAGTAATAATATCAGGCGCGTCCAGCGAGCTCATCGCCTTGGCTGAGCTTCTGAACGCTCCTGTGGCGACGACGCTCATGGGTAAGGGGAGCATTCCTGAGAACCACCCGTTGTCCCTGGGGACGCTCGGGATGCACGGGAGGCTTGGCGCGATCAAGGCTGTTCAGGAGAGCGACCTGGTTCTCGCAGTAGGCATGAGGTTCAGCGACAGGACTACGGGCAAGCTGAACGGCTTCGCCCCGAGGGCGAGGAAGATACACGTGGACATAGATAGGTCTGAGATCGGGAAGCTGCTTAAGCCAGACCTAGGCATCGCCGGTGACGCTAAGCAGGTTCTAAACAGGGTTCGCGAGGCGGTTCTCAGGCTTCTCCAGAAGGGTAAGGCTGGCGCATGGGGTGAGAGGGTGAAGCAGCTCAGGAGGGAGTCAGAGTTCTTTTACGACTATGATGCTGTCCCCGTGGATCCTAGTGCTGCCGTCAGGGTTCTTAGCGACTACGTTAGGGTTGAGGATTTCGTTACGACCGAGGTGGGCCAGTGCCAGATGTATGCTTCACTCCACTTCACAGTTAGGCGCCCAAGACAGTTCATATCCTCCGGTGGCCTGGGGACAATGGGCTTCGGGCTTCCGGCTGCAATCGGGGTTAAGGCGGCTTTCCCCGGGAGCCGTGTTTTCGACATTGCTGGGGACGGCAGCTTCTTCATGACTTGCAACCAGCTTCCTGTCTCAGTCGACTATAACCTGCCGATCATAGTCGTGGTTCTCAACAATTATTTCCTGGGTATGGTTAGGCAGTGGCAGGAGCTCTTCTACGGCAGGAGGTATATCGCCGTGGACCTGAAGGGTAGGGCTGACATAGCTAGGGTTTCAGAGGGCTTCGGCGCCAGGGGTTTTAAGGTGACGAGGATAAGCGAGCTTAAAGATGCTCTCGAGACTGCTCTGGAGCAGGATGAGGCAACTGTGATCGACGTGATTGTTGAGCGGGAGGATAATGTTTTCCCAATGGTTCCTCCAGCTTCCCCGCTCGACAGCGTTATCGTGGGGAGGTAGAGTGGAATGGCTTCTGACGAGAATAAGAGGTTCATCGTGCTCAGGGTTGTCAACATGCCGGGGGTGATGGAGAGAATCTCGTCGATATTCGCGAGGAGGGCGATAAACATTGACACGATTACTGTTGGCATGGTGAACGGGAAGACATCCGAGATATCGCTGACCTTCAGCCTGCCCCAGGAGAAGTTTGAAAACATAGTTAAGATTCTTGAGAAAAACCCCTGCGTCTCCGAGGTTAAGATAGGTTCTCTAGAGTACGACGTGATAAGGGAGGCTTTCATAGCCGTGCTGAAGGATTGCGACACGAGCGTGAGCGACTACATCAGGGTTAGGTACAGGGCTAGGACAACCCTGTTAAGCGGCTCCAGGCTTCTCGTCGAGCTCCTGGCCGACCCCAGGATGGTTGACGATTTCAAGGAGGAGTTTAAAGACCGTATTGAAAGCTTCTCAAGGAGCGGCGTGATGATTCACACTCTAAACCGTTTCAGAAAGTAAAAAGCTTAAAAGAAATCACCGCTGAGGAGTAGGGGTGACTGAGGATGGCTAGGATAATAAGAGACGACGAGATAAGTATTGAGCTGATTAAGAATAAGACTGTCGCAGTCATAGGCTACGGCTCCCAGGGTGAGGCTCAGGCTAAGAATATTAGGGACAGCGGCGTCAAGACTATAATAGGCTTAAGAAGCGGGGGAGCGTCGTGGAGAAAGGCTTCCGAAGATGGTTTCGAAGTCTACGAGATAGGTGAGGCCGTTAAAAAGAGCAGCATCATACTTATGCTTATTCCTGACCCTGCTCAGCCAGCTGTCTACAGGGATCATGTTGAGCCTAATGTTTCAAAGGGTTCGACGCTTGTTTTCGCGCATGCTTTCAACATTCACTACAGGCAGATAGTTCCGTCTCCCTGGCTCGACGTTGTTCTCGTGGCTCCTAAGGCGCCGGGCCCTGCTTTAAGGGATGCGTATGTTCGCGGAACCGGAGTTCCGGGCTTGATAGCCGTCCACCAGGATTACACTGGGAACGCTTCGAGAATCGTAAGGGAGCTTGCGAAAGCCGTCGGGCTGAGTAGAATCGGTTTGATAGAGACCTCTTTCAAGGAGGAGGTTGAGACAGACCTCTTCGGGGAGCAGGCTGTGCTGTGCGGAGGAGTCTCGTCACTCATTAAAAGCGGCTTCGAAATCCTTGTTGAAGCAGGGTACCAGCCTGAGGTGGCGTACTTCGAGGTTTTAAACGAGCTGAAGCTTATAGTCGACCTGATATGGTCTAAAGGCTTATCCGGAATGTGGCAGGCTGTGAGCGACACGGCTAAGTACGGGGGGCTTACGCGCGGCCCCTACCTTATAGACGAGGAGGTTAAGAGGAAAATGAGGAAGCTGCTTGAAGACGTTCAGACAGGAGTGTTTGCAAGAGAGTGGATACTGGAGAACAGTTCAAACCAGGTTGTTCTGAAGACTCTTGTCGAAAGGGAGAGGAGCCACTTGATAGAGAACGTTGGTAGGAAAATAAGGTCGATGATATACGGTTGAGAAAGGCTTGATGAGGAGCGACGCTGTAAAGAAGGGTGTGGACAGGGCTCCGCACAGGGCTCTGCTCCACGCCGTAGGTTTGAGGAGCGAGGACTTCGACAAGCCTTTCATAGGCATAGTTAACTCCTACACTAACGTTGTCCCGGGGCATGTTCACCTCGACGCGATTGCTGAGAAGGTTTCCGAAGGCGTTAGGGATGGGGGCGGGGTTCCCTTCGTCTTCAATACGATCGCTGTCTGCGACGGTATTGCGATGAACCATGAGGGGATGAAGTTCTCCCTCCCCAGCAGGGAGGTTATTGCGGACTCGGTTGAGATAATGGTTTCAGCACACATGTTCGACGCCCTGGTCTTCGTCTCCTCGTGCGACAAGATTGTTCCCGGCCACCTGCTGGCAGCCGCCAGGCTGAACCTTCCGTCGATATTCGTTACCGGCGGGCCCATGTACCCCGGGGTTTTCAAGGGGAGGAGGGTGGACCTGGTTTCAGTATTCGAGGCTCTCGGAGAGTATAGTGAGGAGAAGATTACGCTTGAGGAGCTTAGGGGGTTTGAACGGGTTGCCTGCCCGGGTGCTGGGAGTTGCGCCGGCCTATTCACCGCGAACACTATGGCGTGCCTGGTTGAGGCAATGGGTATGTCGCTCCCGGGGATGGCTGCTACCCACGCTGAGGACGAGGGTAAGAAGACCCTTGCCTACGAGTCCGGGAGGAGGATAGTTGGGCTCTGGAAGGAGGGCTTAAGGTTCAAGGATATTGTTAAGCCTGAAAGCCTGACTAACGCTATAGTGGTCGACAATGCTCTCGGAGGCTCAACCAACACTGTTCTACACCTGAACGCCCTCGCTAAGGAGGCTGGCTACGACTTGCCGCTGAAGGCTTTCGACGAGATAAGCAGGAGGATACCTACGCTTGTTCTGATAAGGCCTTCCGGAGAGAGCTTCATGGTTGATTTTTACAACGCTGGCGGAGTCCCCTCGCTGATGAGGATTCTTAGGGACTATCTTAACCTGGATGTTCTGACTGTCACTGGTAGGCGCCTCAGGGAGCTTGTCGAAGCGTTCCCTGATCCGAAGGGCACGCTCATACGTTCTCCGAGTAACCCGTACAGGGGTGAAGGAGGGATAGCGGTGCTCTGGGGCTCCCTAGCGCCGGAGGGCGCTGTGATCAAGCTCGCCGGTACGCCTGTTCAGCTGAGGGCTTTCAGGGGCGAGGCTAGGGTTTTCAACTCTGAGGAGGAGGCTGTAGACGCCATTAGGAAGGGGGTTTTCAACGTGAACACTGTGGTTGTTGTCCGCTACGAGGGGCTTCTAGGCGGCCCCGGCATGCGGGAAATGCTAATGCCCACCTCGCTCATAGTTGGCAGGAACCTTGTTGAAACGGTTGCTCTGGTTACTGACGGAAGGTTCTCAGGCGGCACGAAGGGCATCGCGATAGGCCATGTTTCTCCAGAGGCTTATGCAGGAGGACCCATAGCGCTAGTGGAGGACGGTGACGAGATTCTTATAGACGTGCCGGGCAGGAGGCTGGACCTGCTTGTCGACAGGGATGAGCTTGAAGAGAGGAGGAGGAAATGGGCTCCTCCGGCTAGGAGGCTTGAAAGCAGGTTCCTGACTAAGCTCAGGGAAAACAGGTTTTTCACCTAGAAAATGTCTGCAGCATGCCCGAGGAGTTTTTCGATTAAGCTGGACCGTTTCGCAACCCTATGCTTCAGAGAAGGAGAGGCGTTTCTGAAAACGGGCTTCGAGCCGATGGACTATCTTTTCATATCTCACGCTCACTTCGACCATCTTGGTAAGTCGGACGCGAGGAGGGCTTTAGCAGTATGCTCAGAGGAAACCCTGCTGCTTTCAACGCTCAGGGGGCTTGAGGTTAAACGTGTTGAACCCGACCCTTTCACTCTCCTCGACTCAGGCCACATTCTAGGGTCTAAAGCGCTCCTCGTTGAAACCGATAGGGGTGTGGTACTGTACACGGGGGACGTTAACACTTCCCCTGTTGAAGGCATACTTAGGCAATGCTTCCCAAGGGTCCACACCCTGATAATAGAGTCGAACTATGGGCGTCCCAGCCTTGTCTTCCCCCCTAGGAGGCAGCTGATCAGGGAGATTGTTGACTACGTGAGTGAAACAGTCCGGAGGGGCAGGCCAATGGTTCTCATGGGTTATCCACTGGGGAAGTCTCAACATCTTCAAATGATCCTGGATCCTGTTCTCCAAGGCGTTGTCGAAACATACGTTTCCCCGTCAATAGCGGAGTATAACAACGTGTACAGGCTCTTCTCAATAGGAATAGGGGGGAAGAAGGTTTTCACGCCCCAGTCCTCAGAGCTGCCCAACGGCTCCTGGGCTCTCTACTATCCTAATGTCTCAGGCAGGAATGCTTTCATGCAGCTGATCAAGAGGAAGTATGACGCCGTCTTCATAAGCTTCTCAGGCAGGTCGCTTTTCAACTGGTATTGTGAGACGCTTGGCGTAGACAAGGCTTTCCCCCTTAGCGATCACGCTGATTTCGAAGGCTTGATCGAAATCGTGAGGGAAACCAGTCCGGAGAAGGTTTTCACAGTCCACGGTTTCCCAGAGGAGTTCTCCAGGGAGCTTAAGAGGCTCGGCTACGATTCCCACCCCGTACGTCCAAGCGTGGAAAACAGTCTAAGGATTTAGAGCTTTTTACGGTTTACGGGTGAAAACAACATACTCGTCGGCATAACCGATCTTGACAACCCGGTTCCTCGTCGCAACCCTCCTGTTAACAAGCCAGAGCTTCTCGGTTTCAAAACCGGTTTCCTCAGCCATTTCAACGAATATTTTCTCTGCTTCCACAACGCCAGTAGGGAAGACTCCTTGAGCTATGACGAACACGCCCATCCCTTTCCTCTTGAGGACACGGTGGATCTCTGAGAGGACTCTCCGCAGATCCTGGAAGTAGGCTTCAACTACCGCAGGCATGCCCCCGGCGTTTTCAAAACCCTCCTCTCGCCTAACGTTGTCGCCAATGTACGACCTTAACATGGGCTCGGAGCCCTTGAAGAAAAGCTCGTTTTCAACGCTGTAAACCCTGGTGTACTCTATCTTGTTCAAGTAGGGCGGGGAGGTGATGACCGCGTCGAACGCCTCATCCTCCAGGAACCCTAGGCTCCTCGAGTCAGCCTTGAAAGTGGCCACTATGGGGTTGAGCATCCTGTAGGCCTTAACATCCTTAATCATCCTCTTAATCCTGCTCCTGTAGAATTTTCTGAAGGGCGGTACGTTTCTCTCCCTGACTATTCTGAGAATGCCACCGTCCTTCACAACGTAGGATGCCTTCATAGCGGCGCTCATTAAGCCGAGTTTAAAAAACCCCTTTGCTGTTTCATCCTCAATGTTTTCAACAATCTCTCTGAAGAACACCACGTCCTCCAGAACATGCCTGGGGAAGGCTCTTCTAGCAAGCCTGCTCAAGCCGCTGAGGCTGGGCCTACGGAACTTTTCTGAGAAAACCCTTTCGGAAACCTTCCTAAGCTGTTCAACATCGTAGTCCGCAGTCTTAACCCTGGAGACGAAAACAGGGAGCTCAGCAACGTCGACACCGACAGTGTTTATTCCAAGCTCCTTCCCAGTCAGCTGGGTTGTACCGACGCCGCAGAACGGGTCCAGCACCCACGAGCCTTCCCCAAGCCCGAGCTGCCTGCTCACTAGGGCTACGAAGTCGCGGGAGAAGCCTTCCTTATAGTGGAACCAGTTGTGTATTGGAATGCTCTTGTTAGGCGTGAAGGTTACAAGCCTCCCGAGTTCCAGCCTCTCCTCAACCATCATGACCTAGGTTCCTTTAACCCTTTGCTGAAACACTTGTTCAAAGCCATTTTTAAGTTTTCAGCGGGTTTCGCCAGGAGATTGTAACCCTTATTAGCCGGTTTCTGGACGCTAGTTCTGGTTTAGGGTTGTCCGGGGAGCAGGATGCTGGTGGAAGCATATACCGGAGCAGGCTTGGGCCAGTTTCCTCAGAGGCCACGAGGTACGTGTCCAGCATCAGGGAGGACATCTGGATATTCGAAGAGGATATTGAGTGCACGGTTGCGCACGACTTCATGCTTATGAAGCAGGGCTACATTACTGAGGAGCAGCTTAAACAGATTCTTGAGGCTCTTAGAAGGCTGCGTGACGAGGGTTTAAGCCAGCTCGACCTCGAAAAGTATGAGGATGTTCACGAGCTGATAGAGTCGTTCGTGGTGAAGCAGGCTGGTCTGGAAGTCGGCGGCCTTGTTCACACGGCTCGCTCAAGGAACGACCAGGTTGTTACGGCGGTGAGGCTTAAGACGAGGAGGGAGGTTTTAAGCATCATGAGGGAGCTTCTCGAGCTTGAGGCGGCTCTCGTGAGGAAGGCGAGGGAGACTCTCGACGTAGTTTTCCCGTTCTACACTCATCTGCAGCAGGCTCAGGCCGCTCCCCTCTCACACTACTTCCTAGGCTATTTCGACATGTTTCTGAGGGACTTCAACCGCCTCTCCGAATCGTTGAAAAGGGTTAACCAGAATCCTCTGGGGAGCGTTGCGATAGTCGGCTCCTCGCTTAAAATAGACAGGAGCCTCACTACGAAACTCCTAGGGTTCGACGGGATTGTGGAGAACTCTTTCGACGCTGTCTCCTCCAGGGACTTCGCGCTGGAAGTCGTTTCAAACCTTAACATTCTAATGCTTAACCTGAGCAGGATTATGGAGGACCTCGTAATCTGGCTTTCCTCCGAGTATGGTTTCTTCACGCTTCCCGATGAGCTGGCTTTCCCGTCGAGCGCGATGCCTAACAAGAAGAACCCCTGCATACTTGAGCTGACCCGTGCTAGAACGGGCAGGGTTTTCTCAAGCCTAGCCCAGCTTTCAATGGTCTGTAAAGCAGTTCCCAGCGGCTACGTGAGGGATCTTCAGGAGACTAAGCCCCCGTTGATCGAGGCGGTTGAAACAACCAGGGAGGCTATTAGAATCGTCAGGATTGTTCTCGAAAACCTTGAGGAGAACCGTGAGAGAATAAGGTCTTTAACTGAGCCAAGCATCATCGCCTTGGACGTTGCTGAAAGAATAGTTGAGGAGGCTAGGGTTCCTTTCAGGCTTGCCCACAGGCTTGTCGGGGAGATTGTGAAGCTCAGCGTCAAGACGGGTAGGAGGATGACTAGTCTTACCGGGGATGATCTAAGGGAGGTTTCCCTGCGCGTGTTGAGTAGGGACATTAGCAGTCTACTCGTGAAGATCCTGAGGGAAGCTGACACTAGTGTTCTCGTTTCGAAGCGCGTTTCACTGGGCGCGGGCTCGCCTGAGGCTGATGCGATGATGCTTGCAGCCAGGGAGAAAGTTTTGCAGGAGTGTTTCTCTAGGCTGGGCCTGATGGTTCAGAGGGACAGGGAGGCTAGGATGCTTCTCGAGGATTCCGTCAACAGCCTTGTGAAGGGCTTTTTCTCCCCCGCCGTGGAAAAACGACTTTAAGCGACTCCTAGAGCTTGGAAAACCGCTTCACTGCCAGCTAAACACCATGTGTCAGCCGTTAGCATTGTATACTAATGTGGAGATAAAGAATAAAAGTCACCTCGGAAGGATTCCTCTACGGGTTGCTAATTAGAAAAGACAAGATAATAGGCCTCCAGGTTTACGATAAGAGAGGCAGGTATGTCGGCACTGTGAAAGACATAGGGTTCGTCCTGGGCGAGAACCTGGTTGGAATAGTTGTTGTCGGTAGAGACAATAGGGAGATGGAGTTCATCTGGAGCGAGGTTGACGCTGCTGAAGACATCGTCATACTCAAGAAGGAAGTTACTGTTCCAGCCGCGCCCCCTGTGCCGGCTAAGCCTGCTGTCGAAACCCGTGAGGAGCCGAAGGCCCAGGTTAGGGAGCAGGTTTCAGCGAAGCCGCCTGTCTATGCGCCGAGGGAGCCGGAGGCTCAGGCTGCTCCAACTAGTGGCGCAGCCACTGTTCCTGAGGCGCAGCCTTCTTTCAAGGAGCCTGTTGAATACGAGGAGGCGGAACCAGAGCAGGTTGAAACCGTGGCTGCTACGCAGCGGCCTGCCACCGAGGAGGCGGCTGGCGGTGCAGGAGCTACTAAAACCTGTCCTAAGTGTGGAGCTATAAACAATGCGCGCTACAAATTCTGCTTCAGATGCGGAACCAGGCTGCCTACCTAGCTTAATGGTTCTTTAAGAACTATTCCACGGCCCCTCTCTATTTCAAACCTGTAGATCGTCGGGTTCACCGCGGTCCAGCGCATCTTCCTTATGAACATTGTCCTTATGATGGAGTTGCCGATTCTGGATAGTGAGAGTATTATGACGCCGCTCGCCAGAAATTCTTCAACACCATACCTGCTCATCATGTTCTCCCCAGTGGGAACCTCTGAGGTTATCACGGTGGTCACGCCGAGCTTCTCCTCGATTGAGAATATGAGGCTCCTGATGTACTCTCTAACCCAGGCAACCTCGTTCGAGTAGGTAGTCACCAACGGGGCTATCGGATCTATGACGAGCCTCCTGGCTCCTATTTCCCTCCTCCTCTTGTCAAGCTCCTCTATTATGTTGTTAACTATAGCGTCCATTTCCCTGCCCCACATTTTAGAGGTGAAGTATCTTCTAACCGGGAGGATTGCGAGCTTCCTAGTCTCTATGAGTGGCTGCAGATCCCAGCCGAAGTTCCTCACGTCTCTCACAAGCATCTCCGGCCTCTCGTCTATCGTCACATAGATACCGGGCTCATTGCTCTTAGCCCCGTATATGAGGTACTGTAGGCTGAAAATCGTCTTCCCGGTTCCAGCCTCGCCGGCGAGCAGGTATGTTTTACCGGATTCGAAACCGCCCTCCAGGATCTCATCTATAGCCGGGTTGCCTGTTGAAACCCTCTTCACATAAGAGACTCCTTTCCGCGGCGCTCCACAGACTGGGCAGAACTTGTATTCAGGGCTGAGTTGGTGTCCACACTGTTCACACGAGTAACTGCCAACTGCCTCCCTCCTAACCGCCTCTCTCCGACGCAGCAACAGTAGTAGTTTTATGAGGAGCCGGTTTATAAATAGTTATCGGCCCCATTTTCCACTGGGTTTTTCACTCACGCTTCTTCAAAAAATAGTTTATTAAACCTCCCGCCTCTATTATTTTCAGCATGAATTCAGGCATTTTATCGCAGGAAAACTTCTCCCCGGTTTTAATAATCGTTAAAACCCCGTTGGCAACGTCAAGCTCAGCCTCCTCCCAATCCTTAAGCCTGTCGAAACCCTCTTTACTCCTGAGGATAAGGACTGGGAGACCAAGGTTGATAGAGTTTCTATAGAAGATTCTTGCGAAAGACTTGGCGACTATCGCTTTCACACCTGAGTGTTTCAACGCTATTACCGCATGCTCCCTGGAGCTCCCCAGTCCAAAATTCTCCCCGGCAACCACTATGGCTCCGCCAGCAGCCTTCACCCTGAACTCAGGATAATAGTCTTCGAAAACATGCTTAGCGAGAACGTCGGCATCATGAGTCACCAAGTACCTTGCAGGTATTATCACGTCGGTGTCAACGTTGTCTCCAAGCCTAATAATCCTGCCGCTTATTTTCAAGCCAGCACCCTCCTCGGGTCGGTTATTTTACCCTCCACCGCCGACGCGGCGACAGTAGCTGGAGAAGCCAGGAACACCCTGCTCCTCTTATCACCCATCCTGCCTATGAAGTTCCTGTTGCTGCTTGAAATCGCAACCTCGCCCTCAGCGAGAACACCTCTAGACATTCCTAGGCATGCGCCGCACGTAGGGCTGGTCACGATTCCGCCCGCTTTCACAATCTCCTCGATAACGCCTTTTCTCAAAGCCTCCTCATACACCTTGACTGAGGCTGGGCTCACTACAAGCCTCACACCCGGCGCGACCCTCCTGTTCCTCAGGATTCTGAAGGCTACTAGTAGGTCGTCCACCCTCCCGTTTGTGCAGGAGCCTAGGAAAGCCTGGTCTATCTCCAGTCCTTCAACCTCCGTGACGGGCTTAACGTTGTCCACGCTGTGCGGCACGCTTACAACAGGCTCAAGGCGCGAAGCATCCACCTCGATCTTCTCCAGGTCTGCGTCAGCATCACTCCTGACTTCCAGGAACCCGCTGCCTCTTCCGTAGAGCTCAGCATACTCGATGCTTTTAGAGTCTGTTTGAACAATCCCGGTTTTAGCACCAGTCTCCACCGAGAGGTTCGCCAGGGTAAGCCGCTCAGACAGTGTCATCAGGCTTACTGTTTCGCCGGAGTACTCCAGCGCCTTGTATGTTGCGCCACTGCTGCCGATCGTCCCGACGATGCTTAAAGCAACATCCTTCGCGAAAACACCTTTCCCAAGCCTCCCCTTAACCTCGACGAGAAGTGTTTCAGGGACTCTTAGCCATATTTCCCCAGTGGCTAGGACTACGGCAGCATCTGTGGAGCCGACTCCTATTCCAACTGCGCCGGTTGCTCCAGCGGTGCAAGTATGGCTGTCAGCGCCCACTATCAGGGAGCCTGGCGTGTCGAAGCCTTCTTCAAAGAGAACCTGGTGCGCTATGCCTCCCCTACCTATTTCGAAGAAGTTGCTTACCCCGTGTTTTTTAACGAAGCTCCTCATCCTCTTCATCTGGCTGGCTAGGTCTATCGTGCTCGGGGGAGTATCGTGGTCGAAAACTACAATAACCCTGCTGGGGTCCCAGATCCTCCCGGAGATCTTTTCAAACTCTTCAACAGCCAGCGGCCCAGTAACCTCGTGCAGCATCAGGAAATCCACTTTCGCCTCAACTATTTCACCCGCCTCCACCCGAGGCCTACCTGTTTTCCTCGATATAACTTTCTGTATCGCTGTTAAACCAGTCATCTCCCAGCCCTCTTCCTGATTTGAAGAAGCCTGTTCGCCCCGTTCAGTATCGCGTAAACCCCAGCCAGCACGATGTCCTCGCTGAAGCCTTTCGCAGTAACGCTCCGGCCTTCCTCGTCTGAAACCCTGACAGTTACCTCCGCAAGCGCGTCCGTACCTCCGGTTATCGCCTCCAGCCGGAAGCTTTCAAGCTTTATCTTAACCAGATCGCCGAGGATTCTGCTTACGGCCTTCATCGAAGCATCTATCGGCCCAACGCCGAACTCAGCACCCCTCCAAGCCTGCTCGCCCCACTTTACTTTTATCGCTGCAGTGGGAGTAGTGTTCAAGCCTGTAACTACCAGAAGCTCTTCAAGCTCAATACGGTTATTCTCGCCAACCCCGTATCCTATGATGCTTTCAGCTATCGAGGCGAGTTCAGCGTCAGTAATCTTCTTACCCTTGTCGCCAATATCCTTAACTATTTTAAGGATCTGTCTCAACTCCTCCTCGCTCAGCCTGTAACCCATTTCCTCAAGCTGCGCTGAAATCCCGTGGACGCCTGCGTGTTTCCCAGCCACCAGTCTTCTCCTAGCCCCGACGAACTCAGGGTTTATAGGCTCGTATGTCTCGGGAGACGCTATTATGCCGTGAGTATGGATTCCGCTCTCATGGGAGAAAGCGTTTTCCCCGACTATCGGCTTATTCACAGGTATTGCTATGCCTGTTATGAGTGAAACCAGCCTGCAGGTGTTGTATATCTCTTTAAACTTCAAGCCTGTTTCCACGCCGTATAGTACTTTCAGGGAAACCGCCACCTCCTCCAGGCTCGCGTTGCCTGCTCTCTCGCCAAGCCCGTTCACGGTTACGTGAGCCTCGACCGCTCCCCCCTCGATGCCCGCCAGCGTGTTCGCAACCGCTAGACCCATGTCGTTGTGGCAGTGCACAGCAACCGGGATCCTCAGGGCTTCGCAAACCCTCTTAACAATCTCTCTCATGGCTAAGGGTGTAGCGACGCCTACAGTATCCGGAATATCAACCATGCTTGCCCCTGCCTCTTCAACCGCCCTGTAGAACTCCACTAGGAAGTCAATGCCTGTCCTAGTCGCATCCTCAGCTGAAAACTCTATTTTAACACCATAGGATTTAGCTAGGTCGATGGATTCAACTGCTCTGCGTATAGCTTCATCCCTGCTTATCTGGAGCTTCTTCTTCAAATGAATATCCGAGGTCGCTATGAAGAGATGTATTCTTCCAGCACCGGTTGAAGCGGCTTTCTCAATATCCTGCTTCACGCATCTGGATAGGGCGGCTATCTCCGCGTTCAATCCTTCTCTGACTATTAGCTTAATAGCCTCCTCCTCGCCGTGCGATGTCGCCGGGAAGCCTGCCTCTAATACGGGTACTCCAAGCAAGTCCAGCTGTCTCGCTATCTTAAGCTTGTCTTCGGGCGTAAGCGCAACTCCCGGGGTCTGCTCGCCGTCTCTCAGAGTAGTGTCGAAAAGAACCACCTTGTCAGGTATTTTCGTCTCAGTAAGGTATCCTCTCCAAACCATTACGCACCCCTCCTAAAACAGGTTTAAAACAACACTGTTTTTCAACAGTATCTGATAGAGGTGTTGCTTGCGCTGGAACGCAGGTAGTCTCGCCCCCTTTGGGCGTTACGCATCATGTGTGCACGACACACCTCCTAAACGGAGGCCACCCAACTACTATATTAACTTTTCTAAGCTCAGCCGGCTGTATGCAGAAACCCTTCTAAACCGTTTCTGATCATAACCATTCCGAAAGCCACTATTATCAGGTTGAATATTTTCGCAATAAGCTTTGAAGGCGTTTTACCTATGCTCGCCATAATCCTCTCACCGTTAACTAGAATCACGTACGCTAAAACCGCGTTCAGCAGTATCACGAGTATGCACATTAGAATGTTGTACGGGGGGTTTGATATTATTATGACCGTGGAAATACTCCCCGGCCCTGCGAGAAGCGGCGTCGCCAGGGGGAAGACAGATATCTCCTCAGCCTTCTCTCTCCTCAGCTCGCTCTCCTCGCCTGCGAGTATGTATTTTAAGGATATTGCTACGAGAACCATTCCTGAAGCAATGTAGAAGTCGAACAGCCTTATTCCTAGGAAGCTGAACATTAGGGATCCGAGCAGGGCGAAGAACACTAGCACAGCTGTTGCAGCAACAACAGACTCCCTGATTATTTTCCTCTTCTTCTCGCTTGAAAAAGACTCTAGGAAAGTGTGGAAGACTGGAATGTTTCCAACGGAATCAAGTATGACGAATAACAGTATGAATGCTTTCGTGAAACGCTCCGCTTCAGCTGCGAGCTCTAGGCTCAAGCCTGATCGAATAGGCTTTGACACGCAGGGTTCTTATCTTTTTTCGTCGAAAACAGGGATAAGCTTGACGCTGTCGCATTTCAGGCAGATAAGCCCAATCCCCCTGCCTTTTAAAACCCTAATTCTGAGGCTGCGGCCCGGTATAAGGAAGCTCTTACACCTGCTACACCTGAAATATCTTCTTAAAACAGTCTTGTTCCTAAGGTTGAACTTCTCAGCGATCCTCCAGGCGAGCCTCACGTAGGATTCTGCCCCGCTCAAATCGGTTTCAGCAGTATCTAGCGCAAGTTTAAGCAGGATGCCTATCCT
>JBNAVT010000030.1:17825-23213 GCA_049700215.1 Thermoproteota archaeon | reverse complement strand
CCTGCCAAGGTTTAAAGGATTAAAGTATTCACCAGGCTGCGGCTGATACACAAGCTCCTCAAACCCCTCCTCCACGACTCGACAGTCCTCCATTTTTCCCGTCCCCCGATTAGCACGCGCTTTTAATTAAAGAATTGTCAAAGCAAAAGTTTACACACTGCAATCCTATAATAGGCTGAAACTCTAAGGAAACTTGTTTTCCAGCCCCTTAAACAGGTTGGTTCGTTTATCGTCTAATTCAACATCACCCTGACTGACTTATTCCCCGCGAAGCGTAAAAAGTTTAAAGCAGAATCTTAGGAGAACATTTGAACACTCTGTTTCGCCATCGGAAGGTTAAACGACCCGGCGCATTCAGGATATTGATTTGAGGCTGCGAACAGCCTAGAGTTAACACTTATATCCCTTCTTTTGGTTGTCTCACTGCTCTGGAAAGCGGGTTGGAATGAATGTCGTCAAGTAGACATGCTGAGCTGATCGAAAGGATTATCCGTCTATGCGACGAGGTTATTGGGAAGAATATTGATCCCTTCGTCGTCGACGTCAGGGAGAGCCTCAAGAGGCTCAGGGAGGGCCTGTCTGAGATGGATGAGAAGACCCTGGTTATGAACATGGCTGCACTGCTTAAAATAATCTATGTTATTGCTCTTCAGCAGGAGGATGTTAAGAAGAGGGCTAGCAGGCTATACTTGGACCCTTTTCTGATGGAGGTTAGGCTCATGGGGCTGGACAGGGAGAGGCTTGCAGAGGCTTTCCTAAAGGCTTTCAGGCCTGTTGCTGAGAACGAGCAGGCCACCATGGGGTGTATGCGTCTAGCCTACGGCTACTGGGCTAACCTCAGGGAATACAGCCTGCCTGAGGAGGCGGGGGCTTCTGAGGCTGGGATTCTCAACACGCTTGCTGAAATCCTTCCGATGGAGGAGGCTGACTTGGAGAGGGAGATGGAAAGGCTTCTCAGCGAGATTGGACGTGGAATGATCGACTATTATGATTTCGTAAAGAGGGATGGCGAGGACAGGAAGGTATTTAGAGCACTAGTGTTGAGCTTTCTCATGATGAGAGGGCTGGTGGGGGTTGTTCAGGATCCTTTGAAGAACAGGGTCTGGATATTCAGGTCGAGGCCGAAAAACATTGTCAGGCACTCTGTGGCCCTGCCGGTCTAGGGAGTGTCGAAGGGTTGGAGCAGGAGGAGAGGATTAGGAGCAGGGTTGCGCGGGCAGTTCAACTATTGTTCTTCAAGAGTCATAGGATTCCGGGCGTCAAGGGCTGGGAGCTGAAGAAGAACCTTGGGCCAGGCTACCTCTCAATAATAAAGTTTCTAAACACGCGTCTCCAAGACCTGGGGCTCACGATAAAGATTGTTTCAGACGACGGTAGGGAGCTCAGCATGAGCGAGGATGAGAGCAGGCTCTCAACAGCAAGGTTCTACGTGACGCTAAGGGATGAGCTCAGCCTGACCGCGGCTAAGACCATGGGCTGGTCGATAGACGAGATAGCCGGCCTTGCCGTAGTGATATCCACAATAGTCTCTAGAAAGGGTTCAGCCCCGGTTAAGGAGGTTGAGGAGATCCTTAGGAAAAAGTTTCCCGAGTGGCGGGTCAGGCTGAACATATCTAAGTATATTAAAAGAGGCTATATTGCTGAGGACGGGAGTAATCTTGTACTGGGTTGGAGGACGTTCGCTGAGCTTGACGTTGAAAAGTTCATCCATTATATTTTAAGCGCTTAACTTTTCAATCGGCCTGGAGCCTTCTCCTCTCAGCGTCCACAATCATCTTAAGAAGATCCTCCCCGGTTATGCTTCTCCTCGCAAGTATTTTTTCAACAGTCTTCAGGCTTAATCCTCTTCCAGCTAGGGCTAGTGCAGCGTCACAACCATATTTTTCAAGAAGCTCCGCGGTTTTAGCGATCCTTCTGAAAACAGCCTTCATCCTCCTGGATTTTCCACGCCTGATCCTTAAGCCCGGGGTAGGGTTTACTCCAAGCCTGCCGCCGCACCTGCTACACCTGGCTCCCGGATTGTATTCCAAGGGTTTAACCGTGCCGTGTATGAGCCCGCATTCGCTGCAGGCAAGCTCTAAAGGAGTGTTTCTAAGCCTTGCGGAAGCATACATTAAAACTATCTTCTCAACGTTCTCAGGCGTGTAAACATCGAGATGCCTCTCAGCCTGTCTCAGAATCGGCTGAGCCAACGGGGAGGGCTCGCCAAGATTCTCGTAGACCACTGCCTCCACCCTTCCGGAGGACAGGCCTCTTAAAAGCTGCAAGAGGGGTCTTGTCTCATAGTCTTTAGACAAAAGCTCTTTAACAGCCTCATCGTAAACCACGGTGCCCCTACTGCTCCTTATCAGGGTTTCAAGCCTTATGGAGGTCAAGTCAGCATCCTTCTCCACTATCCCCATTCTCCTGGCGACGTGTAGAAACCTTCTTTTGAACAATCCCACTGTCTCAACGTTTTCAAGCAGTATCTTTTCAACATCCTTCTCGCCGAGACTCTTAACCCTCTCCAGTATGATTGAGGGCGAGACTGCTCGCTCAACCATAACCCTGTATGGGTCCCTGCTGACCGGGACGGTTAAGCCTATTTCGGAGAGCACTACGTGGCCGACGACTCTTGACAGAGCCCTGTTACCAAGGTCCCCCAGGCACACGTGTATAACAGTGTAGTCTCTCCACCTCTCGAAAACAATCCTCCTGTCTGTTCCAACAGGGATGTTTCTTTTAAGGCAGTCCACGATTGGCTTAACTGTTTTAAACGCAAGATCCTCGTCAACCCCATACTGCTGTGAAACGGCTTCAACAATCTCCTTCAGGCTGCAGCCCCCGGAATACTTCTCCTCAACCATCCTTCTTAAAGCACCCACCTCCATGGCTGTTTCATAGGCAACGGGTATTTCCTCACCCGTCCAGAAAGGCACGGCTCCAAGCGGGTCCTCAGCCCTCTTCACAATAACCTTCCCCTCGTAAACCTGGATTATCGACCACACTAGACCCCCCATTACGAACTTCGTGCCGGGAAGCCCCTTCTCCGCGACAAACTCCTCGTCCAGGTTTCCTATAACCGTGTTGTCCTCCTCGTTCACAACAGGATACTGCTTGATCTCAGGGATGCTTGAAACATGCTCGAAGAAGAACTTTATAAGCCCGCTTTTCCTTCCAGCTCTGACAGCGTCGCTATACTTGTCAAAAGTCAGGAGCCTAGGGTACTGTGACGAAAGAAACTCTAAGACTCTCTCCAAGGATTCTCTTGAAAGCCTCGCGTACGGTGTGCTTCCTCGAACCAGCTCCAGGGTCTCCTCCACGGTTAGCCTCGGTTTCTCAAGAAGCATCCCGGCGATTTGATGCGCCAATACGTCGAAGGGCGCTTCAGGGGGGGAAACAGGCTCGTAAACATTGCTTAAAGCCCTCCTCCTTATAACCATTGATTCAACAGCATCATCCTCATCCATGCATATGATCAGCCCTCTGGGAGTCAAGCCTATCCTGTGCCCGCTCCTCCCGATTCTCTGAACAAGCCTAGAGGCCTGCCTCGGGGAGCCGTATTGCACGACGAAGTCTACGAGCCCAACGTCTATCCCGAGTTCAAGGCTGGAGGTGCATACTAGTCCCCTCAACTCCCCCTCCTTCAAGCCTTCTTCAGCCTTAACCCGGGCCTGGACGCCAAGCGAACCATGGTGGATTGAAACCGGCGTAGGAAGGTTCATCACGAGCAGTTTGTTCGACAATGCTTCAGCAGTAGCCCTAGTGTTGGTGAAGAGGAGGACTGCCTGCCTGTCTCTAAGAACCTCCTTTATGACTCGAAGCCTCGCAGATACTTCAGGCGTTGTCAAAAGCTTTTCGGCAGTAACATAGTCCTCCTCCACAACGTCGGGGAGAACCATGCCTATCTCCATGTCTCGAGGAACAGGTGTTGAAACAACATTGAAATCTCCTGCTGAGCCAACCATGAACCGGGCCAGGAGCTCCGGCTCGCCTATAGTCGCTGAAAGACCTATTATCTGTATTCTCTCCCCCGTGATCTTCTTAAGCCTCTCCAGGGCGAGTGAGAGCTGGCTTCCCCTCTTGTCTGAGGCGAGCTCGTGAAGCTCGTCGACCACAACCCACCTGACGGTTTTAAGATGGCTCCTCAGCCTAGACCCTATTAACAGTATTTGGAAGGTTTCCGGAGTGGTTACAAGAATGTGAGGCGGGCTTAAAGATTGAGTCCTCCTCTCGGAGGAGGAGGTGTCTCCGTGCCTGACGGAGAGCTTGAAGTCGAGCCTGCTGGCCCACCAGCTGACCCTGCCTACAAGATCCCTGTTTAAAGCCCTCAGCGGAGTAATGTAGATGAGGAAAATACCTGTCTTAACGTTAGCCCTGTCCTTCAGCATGAGGCTGAGAACCGGGAGTATTGCCGCCTCAGTCTTACCTATTCCGGTTGGCGCCACTATCAAAACGTTCTCTCCCCTAAGTATCCTGGGTATGGCCATTAGCTGAGGCTCAGTCAGCGGGATAAGGCCTTTCTCAGCCACCAGCCTGGCCACTGGTTCCGCAAGCATCGAAACAACAGTCTCGCTTGACGAGCTTTCCACAGTGCATTAAGCATCATGATGGTTGAAAAACATTCTCTTCCAGCTGTAAAACAGTCAGCCAAACGGATTAAGGCTCTTCCCAACCCTTTTCGGCTTGAAGCGCCTAGTCGGAAAGTGGTTTAAAAGGCTTGCCTACCCTATGCTGGTGAAGCCAGGGTTCTCGCCCCCTCGAAAACAAAGTACACCCCTATCATCATGATCGCCAGATTACAAATTATCATCAGGATTCTGAACCCTTTTTCACCAATATTTCCGGCGCCGCTGGCCGCTGCTTTCGATATCAAGCCTAGGACCAGCAGGTCCCCCATTTCATGGCTTAGATAGAAAAGTAGGACCCCTAAGCCTCCGACTGCGAGCGACCTGGAAACGTAGGCGGCTCCTATCGTGACCCACCACGTGGCCCAGTAGGGGTTTGAAAAAGACACTGCGGCGCCGAGCATGATGAAAGTCAGGAACCCGCGCGTCCCGATTGCTCTCCCCTCGCCAACGTTCCCCCAGCCGGGCTTGAGGACCGCTAGGAGCCCTGTCGCGACAAGGAAAATTCCGCCTATAAGGCTCAGGAAGGGGAAGACGCTTTCGTCGACGCTCAGCAGCCCGTAAACCAGTATTACTGTGACGGGAGCTTCAGCCAAAGCATGTCCAAGGGAAAGCAGCAATCCTGGCTTACTACTCCTGTTGCTTGAAGACTCCCTGACCGCCGTCACCATGAGAGGGCCTGGAGCCAGGGCTCCTGAGAGGGCGACGACGAAGGATGTCAGGGTTATCTCCACCAGGCTGCTCAACACCCTGTTTTCCACACTCTCCATTAATAATTCTT
>JBNAVT010000030.1:0-17725 GCA_049700215.1 Thermoproteota archaeon | reverse complement strand
CGTCTAAAACGTTAAACCCTCATTTCCTCGTAGTCTATCTCGAACCTTTTCGGGAGTCTCCTCTTGTGCCTGGTAAGCCTAACCCTTAGCAGGACCCTTTCAACAGTCTCTAAGGGTATTCCGGAAACCATGTGTATCCTTTCCCCGCTAAGCCTCCTGTCAAACCTTAGGTAAAGTATGGTGTCCAGAGTCTTATAGTCTACCCCCAGCTCCTCCTCGGCCGTCTGCCCCGGCCATAAGGCTGGGGAAGGCGGTTTAATCCATATTCTCTCGGGAATCTTCAAATACTCTGCGAGCTGCCTCACATGAGTCTTGTATAGCCCTGCTATCGGGAGAACATCAGCCCCACCGTCACCGTGTTTCGTAAAATATCCCGCGAGGTATTCGCTCCTATCCCCCGACCCTATAACCAGCCCGTTGTTCACAGCAGCCTCGTGGTAAAGTATCGTCATCCTGCTTCTCGCCATTATGTTCCCCCTCTCAACCCTGCCCATTTGCCCAAGCTTCCTCTCAAAGGCTTCAACAATCTCGTCTATGCTTATTGTCCTCCAGTTTCCCTCCGGTATTCCAAGCCTCTCGACGACGCTCATAGCGTCCTCCATGTCCTCCCTGGGGGTGGAGCTTGAAGGCAGGAGGTAGAGCCTGGTCCTTTCTCTACCGAGAGCCATCGTCGTCAAGTATGCTACTACGCTGCTGTCCACTCCTCCAGATAATCCCACTACTCCCGTCTCCCTCCCGGATTCCTGGAAATACTGCCTGAGCCTCGCCACTATGTGGCTTGCAACCCTAGCGTAATCAAGCGTCGGCAAAACCATGTTTCTCCCACTCATAGAAAACGCCTTCTAACGCTCAAATATATGGGTATTGGTCACAGCCTTATCCGGCGCGCCCGACTGCTTCAGCTGCTCGGCCAGCCAGTATAGCCCGATGATCGTCTTAGCGTCCTCCACCAGGCCGTTCCTAAGCATTTCCAAAGCCTCCTCCACGGGTTTCTCAACCACTTCTATAGCCTCGTCCTCCTCAAGCCTCTGCTCAGCTTTCTCCAAGCCTTTTGCGAAAAACAACGTTATTTTCTCGGTTGAGTAGCCGGGTGCAGGGTAGAAGCTCAAGACTTTCCTAAGGACACGCGCCCTGTACCCTGTTTCCTCCAGAAGCTCCCTGCGGGCGCACTCCTCATCATCCTCGCCGGCTGTCTTCGTCCCAGCCGGTATTTCTAGAAGGCTTCTTCCAGCCGGAAGCCTATGCTGCCTAACCATTATTAATCTACCGTCTTCGCTAACAGGTATTACTGCGACAGCACCCGGGTGCTCGACAACCTCTCTCAGAAGCCTCCTGCCTTCGAGCACAACATGGTACCTGAGGAGCGATATTACGGTTCCGCAGTACAGGGTCTCCGCCTTAACCACGTCTTCACCGCCCATGCTTTGAAACGTCGAGCCTGAGCTATTTAAAAGCAGCAAGAGTGTAATCCTTCAGTAAACCTTATATTTTGGGCGGTGCAAGGGTCCTCCAAGTTTGTGGACTGTTGAAAAACTAAGCTTTAGCTACAGGGGTAATCGGGACAGTGGAGCGTTCCCCCCGTTCCTCCACACAAAGTGGGGTCTTTTCCCGATAACGGTCTTCCTGTTTTCAACTGTTTTCCTCCTCTCCTCCGTAATCCCCCTTGACAAGTCTTTAGCCGAGGAAATATATGCCTCTGTTTCGGGAAGCATAAGTTTCACTGGGCCGCTGGATATTTTTGCGCATAATCTTGCCCTAAGCATCATAATGATGATACCTGTGGCTGGATTCGGGTTCAGCATAATCTCCTCGTCAACAACCGGGGTTGCTGTATCAGCTATTTCAACTCTGAGAAGCCTGAACTCGCTCTCGCTCGCCATCCGGCTTCTTTCAACACCATCCGGTATACTTGAATTCCTAGCATACGGCTTAGCCTCAGCCCAAGGTTTAGCCGGCCTTTTCGCCATAATCGAGAAAAGGGTTAACAGGGAGCTCAGAGGATACTTGACAACCCTCCTAATAGTCGGCAGCCTCCTGCTCGCAGCAGCCTTCGTTGAAACAATGAGCCTCGCTACATATGATTAGGATAGTTTTCTTCGACATGGACGGTACGCTTGTCGAGGATGAGAGCAGCTGGCGTACTGTACACAGGTTCCTGGGGACTGACCATATTGCTAGGAGGGCGCTTGAAAAATTCTCCAGAGGGGAAATAAGCTACGAGGAATTCGTGAAGCACGACGTCAGCCTGTGGCCCCGGGGGCTACCCAAAGCCTTTTTCGAGCAGGTTTTCTCCAAGGTTAGGGTGAAGCCGGAGGCTCGCTGGGTGTTTAGCCAGCTTGGGGAAAAAAGGGTGTTGAGAGTAATTGTCACGAGCGGCCTGGATGTGCTTGCCGAAAGGGTGTGCAGAATACTTGCCGCTGATGAATGCGTCTCCAACCAGATGATTTTCGACAGCCGTGGCTGTTTTACGGGGATCGTGAAAATCAACGTGGATCCCTCTAGAAAAGTGGATGTTTTAAAAAGGGTGTGTGAAAAATACTCTATTCCTTTGAACGAGACTGCTGCAGTCGGGGACACGGTATACGATAAAAGCATGTTTAAAGCTGTTAAAACATCCATCCTCTGTGCCAAACCCGGCGCCCCTCCGCCGGATGGTCATGAAGCCATGTTCGTCGTAAGCAATCTTAAAGATATTGTCAAACTAGTGTGCTAAGCATGCGAAGAGAAAAAATACGATTTAGCGCGAGCTATCTTTATTACTTTGTTTTCTTGGTTTTCTTGGCTTTCTTAGCCTTCTTAGCAGGCTTCTTAGCCTTCTTTGCTGGAGGCTTCGCAGGCGCAGGTGCAGGCGCTGGTGCAGGTGCAGGCGCAGGCTGTGCAGGTTTTGCTTCTCCACCAGTACTGGCTCCGCTCATGATGATATTTTCCCGTCGAGTCATATATAAATCTTTAACGTTTAGCATGAGTCCTAATAACGATCATGCGTAAGCTTCAGGGCCTCGATTATGAATGAAGCGACTTGTTCATAAGGCACTTTAGAAGTGTTTATCATAACGTCGTACAGCAAGGGGTCTCTCCAATTCCTGTGAAAAAGCCTTTCAACAAGGCTGCTCCTATCTATGTCTGAAGCCTTAATATCCTCCTCTATCTGCTTCAAGTCGTCAGTCTTCCTTTTATCAGCTATATGCTTCAGCCTGCCGTCGAAATCACTATACAGGAAGACCTTCAGATCAACTTCGCGAGCCAACGCGAACAGGGCGCTCCTACCCTCTATTATTGCGGGACCATTATTAACCACGTCGAGAACCAGGCTCTGCAAAACCTTCTCTATCTCTATCTCACCCGAGATTGATTTCGCCACGAGGGTTTGGAAACTCAGGTGCGGGGAGGAAACAATGCTCCTTATGAATTTCTCAGTATTGTAAACTTCTACGCCGCCGAGCTTTCTGGAAAGAAGCTCCCCAACCTCCGTGCAACCAGCCCCAAGCTCTCCAGCGATCAGAATAATAGGCTTACTCCTGCTCATTTCCACAGTTTGTTCACGCGCTGCTTTTTAAAGTTTTCACCCGCTTCGGCGATGCGACTAGTCTCCTGATGAAAAGTAGTGCTAAAAGCAAGTAGACAGCTAT
Organism: Thermoproteota archaeon; assembly: GCA_049700215.1. GTDB lineage: Archaea > Thermoproteota > EX4484-205 > EX4484-205 > JAAOZP01 > JAAOZP01. Next base: position 14,096 of record JBNAVT010000030.1, on the reverse strand, counting down.
AAAATATGGTGATGCAAGAAGGTGGTTAGTCGTATAGCTTAGAAAAACCGTGGAGTCACGGTCAGCCCTGAACTCTATGGAGCGACCCGTACCGTTAACGTTCTCCAGCCTGAACCAGAAGCCATAGTCGCCAGCTATCTCCAGCTCACCGCTTATCCGCAGGTAGCTCCCTTTCGGGACTTTGAAAACAAGGGGTTGAGAAGCATCTACTTTAAGCTCCGCTCCAAACGGGTTTGAAGAACCGTTCACGTATACCTTGAAATCGTGTCTTCCCGGCGGTTCGAAGGGGGTTATCTTCAAAACTACAGTAACGTAGACTTCCTCCCCGTTTCCCGTGGTCTGAGGGCAGGTCAACAGGGCTATGATTATCATCGCCCAGGCCGTGTTCAACACTGTTCTACGCTCCAAACCATAAATATAATTCTTCCTCATCCTACTCTCTCGCATGTCATCCGGGGAATGTGGAGGAACACTCTGCCTCAGGCTTTTAAAGAGGCTTCTGGAGGAGGGGCCGCTGGTAGGCAGGAGGGAAGCGTCGGAGTACTTGGAGTGTTTAAGGCTGCTTTCCGAAGGAGGCGGGGCCGTGGAGTCAGGAGGGAGGGTTAAAGTGCTTCCCGAAGGCTTTCTAATGCTTGTTAAACACGCGGTTGATTCCGGAGTCAGTTTTGAAAGTGTTTTAAAATCGGTTAACTGGAGGGGTTTTGAAAGAATTATCGCTGAAGTTTTCAGGGTTAAGGGCTTCAGAGTCATGGAGCACTTCAGGTTCAACCTTGAAAAGACTGTTAGGGAGGTTGACGTCCTAGTCGAGGCGCCGAGGATGCTTATTTCAATAGACTGCAAGCAGTGGGTTAAGAGAAACTATAATATTCATTCAGCCTGTAGGCTTCAGCTTGAGAGGTCTAGGAAACTATCTCGCCACCTACTGGAAAGGAGGAACACTAGGAAGCCTGTCTACCCGGTGGTGGTTACTTTTCTAGATTCTGAGGCAAGGGTTTTGGAGGGCTGCTTAATCCTGCCTGTTTGGAAAATAGGGGTGCTCTCTGAAAACCCTGAAATCGTCGCGACAATGGTTAAACCGGTTTCCTAGTCGAAAACCCACATCTCTCTAGACCTTATAAGGAAGATGAGCCTCGCCCTTAAAACAGCCTTCTTTTCATCCAGAGCCCCGTCTACAAGCATGACGTCACCATGCATGATCGGGATGTTCGCTTCAGCAAGCGTTTTGAACGTTTTCAAACCATTGTTTAAGTCGAAGATGGTGAGGCACTCTCCCGCCCCTTCAGCGCGCGGAGCCATCATGCCGGTTCTAACAGGCACTTCCACAGACCCGTGTCTCCTCCTGATTATTATCCCGTCAACCCTGCCCACAAACCATTCGCCAGCCAACCCAGGTATGCCTGCAAGCCTGTCTTCAATGCCGAAGGTCAGGTCTTGGCCCGGCAGGTCCATCTGAAGGATGTGCTGGGTCCCGGCTATTGGCTTGAACATCTCTAACGGAACCAGGGTTTTCATAACAGGTTTAACGAAGGGCAGTGCCACCGAGTTGGCCAGGGCCCTGCTAACCAGTATTGAATCCTCATCCAGTAGTTCAGCGGCTTCCGGGGAAAGAGCCTTATATGGCTTGGAGAGCCTTCTTAAATCCTCTTTAAGAGCCTTAAGATCTATCTGCCTCCCGGGGTCGCGCGTAAGAATAACCTCTATCAGCCTAGCAGTCTCATACTCTTTCTTAACAAACCCGATTAGCTCTCCCTCGTGCATAACCGGGGCGCCTTCAACCATGCTTCCTAAATGGTAGGAGGGTTATTAACAGTTTCTTCACGGGTTTAAAAGATTTCGAAGCCTAAAGGAACAAGTCTGTTTTTCTGCTTCTCAGAATGCTTTTAACACCGTCGTCTGAGAAATCATACTGATACCCCTTTACTAACGCGCCTATGAAGCCTTCTGAAGAGCTGCCTGTAACAAGCTCGCTTGCAGCAGCAAGCTCGTCGACGATCGCCATCCGTTTAAACCTTAAAACGTATCCGAACAGGTCTGTTCTACCCCTCAAGTCTTTAATGGGGGCTAAACCGGAGCATCCTATCGCCATGTTAACCTGCCCCATCCTGAATGGCCTTTCAAAAGAATCCGTTATTATTACTCCAACATCAACATTCTCGTCTAGAAACTGCTTCCTTATCCTCCTAGCAATCCTGTCCGGGTTTCTCGGCTGGAAAGCCATGCTTAAGCCCCCGTCTACGTTCGACAAATCTATTCCCGAGTTGGCGCAGACTATTCCACCCCTGTTCCTAGTTATTATCCGCCCTCTGGACAGCCTAACTATTTCCCTGCTCTCCCTAAGTATGATTTCCACCTCCTCAGGCGGCTTGCGGAGCCTGTCTGCAAGCGCTACCGCCAGGGGGCTCGGCTTGACTTCGCTAAGCCTAATCGTGCAGCCCAGGGCCTTGGAAACCGCAACATGGGTGAGCGTCACCACGTCCCTGTTCTCAACCTCCACACCATCCTTCCGGAGCGACTCTATAGTTATTTTAGCAAGATTATCGCCCTTTTTAATGAAGCCGTCGTACTTTATCCCGAATATCCTGATCATCCTAACGCCTCCTCGACCCCTTAAGGATCTTCTCTACGAAAGGTATGTCGGAGGCACGCGTAACCCTTATGTTAGTGAAAAGCATAGGGTCGATGTCTTTCAAACTGGAGTATGCTATGTACATGACTCTCCTCAGCCCGTCGACGAGCTCTTCGAAGCCCCCCGGCCTCCTTGCTTCAACAACATCCATGAAGCTCCGCCTCTTGTAGGCGGATAGGAGCCAGTCCACACCCCCCTTCACATCCCTAACCAGCACAGCATCCCTCTTCTCGCAGAGCTCCGCTAGAAGGGCGAGTATGTCAACAGGTATGAGGGGAGCGTTAGCCGGAGCGGTTACAACCACTTCACCCGAAACCTTCTCCAAGCATTCTTTAAAAGTGCTGAACAGGTCTTCAGTATTGTTTAAGCCTAGGATGCTGCACTCCTCGAAGCCGTATTGGGAAACGGCTTCGGCAAAAAGGCTCTGAGAATCCCTAGCCACTGCTAGGGCTACTTCCTCAGCTATTTCCCCAATGTTCCTGACGACGTGGAGGAAAACCGGGAACCCTTCAAGCTGGTTCAGCTCTACGAAACCCTCCTCCCCATGTCCAAGCGCTATAACTAGGCCAATCGTCTTCAAGACTATCCCCCCACCCTGGAAAACATGTGGCGGATTATCTCTCGAGCCACGTTCACACCGGTTGCTTCCTCAACACCCATGAAATCCGGTTGGGGGTTAACGTCAAGTATAAAAGCTTCGCCTTGCTTGAAAGACATGTCGACACCAGCGAAAACACAGTTTAAAGCCTCGGAAGCCCTTACGGCCAGCTCCGCCACCTCCCCCTCTTTCCCAAAGGCTTCCCCAACCCCGCCTTGAGATATGTTCGTAACAGGCTTATTCGAAACTCTTTTCATCGCTGCAAGCACACGGCCGTCTAGGACGAGCACCCTGAGGTCCCAGTCCAGGTCCCTAGCTGGGGCTTGAGCAACCCATGCGCCGTGGGCTTCCAGACTAGGCATGGCGTTCATGTTTTCAACGAGTTTAACCCCTCTCCCCCTTGAGCCGTATATCGGCTTCAGGAAGAAGGGCTGGGACATTTCCCGAATTCTTTCCCGCGAAGGCGTGAGCAGCGAATCAGGTATTGGAAGATTCCTAAGGCAAAGATTCCTATAGGTAATCATTTTGTCTAGAGTATTCATGAACCCTTTAAACGGGTTAACAACGTAAAGCCCCTCCTCCTCAAGAATCCTGGTTAACGAGAGCGCGTACATCATTATAGGGCTTAACAGGGTTTTGGGCCTTGAGAAAACCCTTCGAACCCCCTTATCCTGGAAAACCCTGAGCTCAACCCTGCCTTCTTTCACAAGGAGCGCCGTGTCGCTGAACGAGACAAGTTGACAGCCGACGCCATGCTTGCCCGCCTCCTCCATAAGGCGTATGGATGAGTACGAGTATGGCTTATGCGTTAAAACGGCTATTGTCAACCTGCTGCTAATGCTCCACGCCCAGATTTAAGCTTGACGCGTAAGCAGCTCCAGAAGTATCGACCCTAGGGCCCCCAGGGCTGAACGGTCATCCTCCCCACCCACAACAAGTATGAAATCCTTGTCTTTAAGGCTCATTTTGCTAAGCTCCTTGCAGTCTTTAGCCGAGATGCTTCTAAGGTCCTCCGCGACATAAGGTATTTTAAGACCCCCTTCTTCCAGGGAGAGGAGCACCGCCCCACTCCCCCCAAGTCTAACAGCCATATCCCTGATCTTCAAAGCGTCAAGGGGCTCCATGTTTCTCAAGACAGCCGTGTAATTAACCCTTCCAACCGACAAATAGTCCAAACCGATTTTCCTAAGCTCTGGAACCTGAAGCCTAACGCGTTTAAAAACCCCTATTCCCCTGCTGGTTAACCTGCTGCCGCTGGCCGAAGTAGAGATTAAACCATGTTTCTTCATGCATTTAACCATGCTTTTGACAGAGGCCTCTCCTAGGCCGAGCAGTTTTTGAAGCTTAGCCCGTGAAACAGAGCCCTCACCTATGTGTAGAATGGTTAGGAGAACGTGGCCAGGCGTATAGTGCTTAGGGTGTTTCATGCATTCCTGGGCAATCCTTCTTAAAGACACCAGCGTCGACAACTATAATAGATTGAACGGGGCTTATAAAAAAACGTTAAGGCTTAGCCGGCGGCCAACTGCTTGCGTCTGCAAGATACCATGCTAAAACGTCATTACGCCTGAGAACATATGAGTCTGCACCCGTTTCCCCAAGAATCCAGTCCCGCGTCTCATGATCCCACCTGTACCAGAACCAGTAGTGACTCCCATGCTGGCTCACGCCATTTATCCCCGTGACGAACACGCCGAACGGGTGTACTTGATAATCTACTTTTCCTCCCAGAGCATAAAGGGTCAGGTTGAACAGGGTCCAGCCGACGGGTACAAGAGTGTTATTGAACCATACTCCGGTGTCATTGTCATACTTTACGAGGAGGCTTACTCTTAGAGTTATTGTTTCAACGCTCCTCGCGAGGGTCTCCATTTCCTCCGTAAGCGTGTTCAACCGTCTCATAAGACCAACTAGGTAGAGGGTTTCTCCAACGAGTACTGCTACAAAAATGATAACTGCGATTATTAAAAGCCTCTTGTAATGTCGAGCTTCCTTAGACATTGTTCCCACACCCTCCGTAGCGCTGGTTGGTCATTTTATCCAACCTTTATTTAAGCTTTACTCCGAGTTATTATTACAAACGGAGACTGGAGCCAGTAGGCGCGCACGTACTACAATTCCAGGAGTATAATAATAGTGCGCGCTTTGCGATGCGCAAAACGCAGGTAGAAAAGAGCGTTGCATATAAAGTTATAGTTGAAATTCATGGTTGTGAAATACTGGGTTTGCGCGACATACGGAAGAGCGCGCCTTTACCAAGCTTTATGAATTCTCCAAATATTCGGAACACGAGCGAATCGCGCGCTATACAATGAATCATGATGCGCGTCCCTATCAAGTGCACAAGGTTGTTTTGTCTGTGCTCTAAAAAGTTCTCTTTGTTTCTTCCCCTCTTTCATTCTCCTCCGGCGCGTATTTTTCATGAAGTTTTTACAACGTAAGCAATTTCTTAAGGAGCAGCGGTACCGCCTTTCAAAACCCTGTATATGACTGGTACAGCGATCGGGAAGAATAATGCGTTGGAAAGCTCGTGAATAATACCCATGGGGATGGGGAAGTTCATCGTGACTAGCCCCATTAAAACAGATCCATAGAACAAGTATCCTACAAAGGCGTTCGTCGCAAGATCGTATATCAGGGTTGAAAACAGCCCTATTGAAGCAAGAACTAAAGAATTATGGATGTTTACTCCATCAGCCTTGAATCCTAATGCTGGTGGTATTTTTGAGGACAATACGTATATCATTTCGCTGAGCGTAACGACTATTAGCGTCGGTAGGCTGAACCCGTAGGGGTTCAAGGTCCCGTAGACCATCCATATGAGTGTTGCGAGTATTGCTCCAAACTTTAAACCCATAGCCATGCTTGACGCGAAAACTATCGCATCCATAAGCTTAACGTTTGGCAGGCTTATCAGAACATAGTTTGAGGAGATTGCTAGGGCCGTCAATACGGCTAGCATGGCAACCCTTTTCGCTAGAAGCCTTGACTGAGTATGGGTCATTAGGTACTTGGGTGTTTTATCCAACTATTATTTAAACTTTATACAAACGGGTGTAGATAAGGCTTGACTCCAGAAAATTCGAGCGGAATTTGAAAAGTTTATAATTCATGTGGAAGATGTTTAGGAGAGGAATGCGGCATGGAACCATAGTCACGCTGGCGATCGTAACCATATTGGTCACGGCGGGTTATTTCGGTTATCAATACTATGCTGAGCAGCGTTTACGGTCGGAGAGGATTTCTTCACTCATGAAATATGCTAACACGACTGATTACGCTAAGGCTTCCCTGTTCGACGAGAAATACGGTTATCTGGCTTCTGATGGAGAATATAACCGGAGTGTCCTAGGCTTCTTCTCACACTGGCTGCTAAACAATAGTCTAGACTATACCCAGTATTTGCGTGAGCAACAGAGGTTTGAAAGAATCTCTTTTCTAATGGAGCGTGTTGACGCGGCTGATTATGGTAGTGCTCTTCTCTTCGACGACAAGTATAGCCACATGGCTGATGGCAATAGTTATAATCAAAGCGTTTTAGAATTCTTCTCCTACTGGCTCGTAAACCGTAGCTTGGCTGAAACATGTTTAGAGATCATAGGGGCGGTTGAGAGTGCTAACAAATACCTTTCAAAGCTTAACTCCTATACCACCAGTATTTATTCTCAAGAAGACTTGACGATTGTTCTCTCAGCTCTAACTGATAGAGAAGAGTACCAGTTGTCTAAAGGCGAGGTTAACTTCACGATAATTGTGCTCAGCAGTCAGAAGCTTGGCCGCATCAATATCGAAATATTTGGCTTTAAGAGCCGTTACAGAGGGTATGTTGTGAACAATAAATGGATTGACCCGTCTGGAGTTCTACAGGTTAATGTTGAAAAAGGCTTCAACTCTAAATCATTCAGCATCGATATTCCATGCTCGCCTTGCTACGGGATTTCAAGCGGGCTGAACAATCTTTCATGCGTCGTTCGATACAACACGTTGAGCCTAAACGTGACTAAAACATTCGTTTTAAAATAAGGGTCTTAATCTTGGCTCATTCTTCCTCCCTAAATCCTCCGGTGTTTCTGACTGTTTTAACGGCTCTACTATTGGCTGCTCGCCTAACAGTCTTCGCCACGCCTCAAACCATAACTGTCTACTGCTTCGTCGCCGAGGGGTGTGAGCATTGCGCTAGGGTTGAGGACTACATCAGCAGCATTAAGACGAGGCATCCTGAAGTAGTTTTCAAAAGGTTCGACATATCCAGCAACGATACAAATATAGAGTTATTCATTGCTCTCACCGAAGGCTTCAACATAACGGAGGAGCTTCGCGAGGTTCCGATGGTCTTCATAGGAGACACGTGCCTGGTTGGCGAGGAAGAGATCACTAAAAACCTTGAGGAAACCATACTTGAGTACAGCCATGGCCGTGAATACCACGATAAGGCTGGAGAAATAATAATGGCTTTTATTGAGCAGCATAAGCCTACTGTCACCCTGCCCCCGCTGGTCAGCGTGATCGTCGCAGCCCTCATAGACTCGTTGAACCCATGCGCATTCGCAACGATTATTCTACTCATCACATACTCTCTTCAAGCGGGCTCGTCGAGAAGAATGCTGACCACTTGCGTAGCCTTCATTACGGGCGTAATGGCGTCCTACTTGGCTGCAGGAATAGGCTTGCTGTACGTGATCAGCATAGCCTCGTTCAGAAGCCTGTTACGCTACTTGGTTGGTTCAGCAGCCATCCTGTTCAGCATTCTAGAGTTTAAAGAGTTCTTCTACTATGGAAGGGGTTTCAGCCTTGAGCAGCCCGGAGCCCTAACCAGAATCCTAGGCAAGTATTCGGAGACGATAAGCATTGGCGGAGGCTTTCTAGTCGGCATGGCGGTCTCAATGGTTGAACTCCCGTGTACAGGAGGAATATACATAACAATACTATACCTGCTTTCTGAAATAGGCTTGACGCTTGAAGTATTCCTCCTACTCCTCCTTTACAATCTGGTATTCATACTACCGCTCGTAGCAATACTCCTAACAGTATACTTCGGCAGAAGCGTGATTGAGATCGACGCTTGGAGGATTGAGAAAAGGAGATACATGAGACTCCTGGCAGGCGTCCTACTCTTAATAGTAGGCGTCGCGATAATAACCGGGTTGATCTAGGCTAATACTCAAGGGTTTTAGTTAAATATCTCCTTAGCACTATATTTATGTAAACCGATGGGTGGAGTTGGACGATGCTGGAAGCCATGCAGGGGTTGTGAACTATACCAATTATGCGGCGGCTGCACTCCTTCGAGGATGGATGCCTGTCTTGTTAACCTGTGCGTCTCCAGGGGCTTGAGGGTAAGGGACCTCACGGTGAGCTGCAAGACCTGTGTTTACGCCTCAGTCTGTGTTAAATCCGGTTCTTACTCGCCGCCGAAGGCGGACAGCTTCGCGAGCTCCGCACCCTTTTAGAGCCTTGGAGCATAGTGCCCTCCGCTATTGATTTGCCCCGCTTTATACCTGAGATCCGGTTGGAGGAGCCAATAAGGCTTAAGTGGAACAAGCTCGGCATAAGAGCTATCCTAGTTTCGTTTTATGATTTCGAGAAGGAGCACATGTGGGCCGATGAAGTAGCTAGGAGGGTTAGCGAGAAGCATAAACTCGATGTTAAGTTCGAAATAGACTATGAATCAGGCTTCGTGACGACCTTCGACTCAACGAGGATGAGCGATGAGCAATTGATCGACGAGATCGTGAGGAGGGTCGATGCCATTGCCGAAGCCAGAGAGATGATCTTGAGCAAGAAGATGATGAACGAATTCTTGGTGAGCAAGGGAATAGAGGAAGAGGCACTCTAGAAGCACGTAATAACAGTTTTAACTTCCTATCTAAGGTCACAAGCATCCTGAAGAATGAACTGGATCATTTAAGCCGGTTGAAGAGCCGGTTCTTCGCAATCAATCCAATGGTGTCACGATAATGCCGCGCGCTATCTAAGCTATTGACCAAAGGCTTTGGTTATTCTAACGTTCCTGACTATTGCTGTGGGAACATACGTAGGGGTACTGACTTCCCACCAGCGTATTCCGTAAAGCCTGTCAGAGAGCTCCTCAATGTTTGAGATGATTCTCTGGAGGTTGTCGCTTATTCGAATCCCCTTAACCGGGTGCTTAACCTCCCCGTCCTCCACGTAGAACGCTCCGTCCCTCACGATGGTTGAAAAGTCTCCAGTCCTGTAGTTTTGATACCTTTGGTACCACGAGTTGGTTAGGTATAGTCCTTTCCCCAGTTTCTGCAGCATACTATCCTCCTTAGTGTTTCCGGGTTCAACCACGATGTTCCACGGGTGGGGCCTTATTATTCCAGCGTTGCCGGTTGACGATGCTCCAGCGATCTTGGCTGTCCTGCTGTTATGCAGGTAGCTTCTGAGAATACCGTTTTCAATTATGATTGTTTTCTGAGTCGGTATGCCCTCGTCGTCGAAAATCTTTTCGCCAAGCCCACCTGGCATCGTGGGGTCGTCGCGGATAGTTAGTTTCTCAGAGCCGATTTTCTGGCCAATCTTGCCTGTCATGAAGCTCATTTCTATCTGTACGAGGAAGCCTGAGGCGAAGCCAGCTACCTCGCTCATAATGTTTGCAAATATTAGGGGCCCCATGTAGACATCGTAAGCCCCCTCGTCGATGAGAACAGGGTTGAGGCTCGCCACAGCTATTTCCCCAGCCTTCCTACCTGCATCGTAAGGGTTGAAGCCTTCGAGGCTCGTGGAGCATGAGACCCATTGTCCTGTCGCCTCCGGGCTGGCGAACGCGCGGTGGTTAAGCGTGAGGGATGCAAACTCTTCTTGAAGGCTTAAGCCTGTTGAAGACGCGAGTTTCTCAACCATGTGGCTCGAGTAGAGTATTCCCGCGCTTCTCTCCGCACCCGCCTCCCTGCTCGCCTTAACGGCTTCGGAAACAAGTGAAACAAGCTGCTCGTCAAGCTGTCTAATCCTCCTTTCCACCCTCTTCCCAACCCTGTAGTTGAATACTCCCCTTGGAAGAGGCGCGTAGAAAGGTGTTGGAGGAGTGTTTTTAGTGAGGGTCACCACGTCGTCGACGATCTTCTCCAGGAAATCCTCAGACACGTTTTCAAAACTCCCTGCGAAACACCTCTCCTTAATGCTGCTGTATATCGTCAGGGTGCTGATGTTCTCTGAAAGAGCTATAGTAGGCTCGTTGTTAGCATACCTCACGGAGTTTTCCTCAGACTCGTAAAGAGTCACTATAGCTTCCTCGACACCCCTGTCGGCAAGCATTTTCAAAGCCTTCTCGTGCAGCTCAACCATCTTTAACCAACCCCCCTGATCATGATGTTCCTCATCCTGAAGCTCGCCCCACCCATGTATACTGGCATGCCCTGCATCGGGTCTCCCTTTCCGCAGGTCGCTGCGACGAAATCCAAATCCTTCCCGACCGCGTCAACGCTTGAGAAAAGCCTTTCAGTAGTTATCTCTATCACAGGGTTTCTCACGGGCCTAGTTATCCTACCCTCCTCTATCATGTAGGCTTCCAGCCCCACGTACCGCTGGTTCCACCTTTTGTCGTCGATGTTCCACTCCATGAAGCTCTTCACGTAAACGCCTTTAGCAACGTCGCTTAAAAGCTCTTCAAGACTATGGTCGCCAGGAAGAATGAAGGTGTTGGACATTCTAACTATCGGCTCCACGCCGTATCTTGAGGCCCTGGCTGAACCATTACTCTTAACGCCGAGCCTCGCAGCAGTCTCTCTGTTCATGAGAAACTCGCATATTCTCCCCTCCTTGATCAAGAATTTCCTCCTTGCCTTAACACCCTCGTCGTCGAAAAGATAGAACCCGTATGACCCCGGTATAGCGGGGTCGTCAACCACGTTAACAGCCTCGCTCCCTATTTTCCTGCCCAAGTCTTCTGCTTTCAAGTAGGATTCACCAGCCTGAGCCCCCTCTCTTCCAAGTATCCTATCCGCCTCCCCAGGGTGTCCCGAGGCCTCGTGAGAAATTATTCCCGCGACCTCGCTGCCGACTACAACGTCCATAACTCCCTCCGGGGCTCTGACAGACTCTGTAAGCATCTTGTGAAGAGTCTTGACCTCAGCACCCAGTTTCTCCTCAAGCTTCCAGGATTCGACGATTTCTACGCCGCCTGACCCTCCGAATTGAATGGTCCTCTGTATAACTCCCTTGGAAGGGTCTGTCACGGTTATCAGCGCGAAAAACGAGGGTCGTGGAACCACTGCTGAGACCAGTGCGCCCTCCGTGTTCGCGTAAACCCTCTCAGTCCTCCTCTCAGAGTATCCTATGTGTCTTGATGAAACGTTAACCCCCTGGCTTGTCGCAGCCTTATCCAGGTTTTTCAGGAAGTCGATTTTGCCGCTTAAAGACCAGTCTTCAAGCCTCTTTTTCTCAGAGACCCGCCAGTCAACCGAGTAAGCCTCCTCCTCCGAGAAACATATCCTGCTTGACTTCAAGCATGAGGATGCCCGCGCCATTTTAACCGCTTTATCCACAACCCTGGTGAGGTTTTCCGGTTTAAGCATGTTGGTGGAGGCGAAGCCGAGTCCACCGTTAACCAGAACCCTGATCCCCATTCCCACCTCGTAGCTCGCCATAACGCCCTCCACCCCCCCGTTCCTAAGGGATACTCCGCGGTGAGAATCGCTGTGGAACCTTGCTTCAGCATAGGAGGCGCCTGCTGCAACAGCATAGTCGAGAACCTTTTTCAAGAGTTCGAAGACATCGTTCATTCCTTTGTTAACCATGTTGAAGAGACTTATAAACCTCTCTCAAACCCTGGGGAAAAATTAATCTAGGGCTTAAAGCCAAATATTACTGCTAAGGCTTGACGGAAGGTTTGAGAAGGGTTCTTTCCGAGATTCAGGGATCCTTGACTCCGATAAACGTTTCTATGAAGAAGTGTATCGATGATGGTTTGAACATGAATCTCGACGATATGAATAGTCTTGGCAACAGGCTTATTCTCCTGGCGGAGTGCTTCAGGGACCCGCTAAAAGAGTTGAAGCACACGGTTCTCGTATTCACGCTGATGGACGCCGGGTTAAGCGTCTTACACAGGGTGGGAGAGTTGAAGAACAGGGCTCTCCTGGCGGATGATACTGTTTTCTTCACCGAGGTATACCTGGTGATGAAGCTTATTGAAGACGCTATCGCTTCAGGGGAATACTATGAGGAGCTCGTTAAAATACATGAGAAAAAGCTCAGCGAAGATCTCCGCACTCGCACGTAGCGTCGTGAATTAGAGAATCCATAAAGTCCAGCCCAGCTCCGGATAAGGCTGAAACCAGAACCGTCCTCTGCCTCCTTATAAGAGGGTGAACTATCTTGGAATACTCCAACACGTATTCCTGGAGGAGGCCAGCCTCTTCTTCCGCAATCCTCCCCTCCAGGTACTCCGGCTCCTGCATCAGTTTTCCAAGGTCGCTCCTGCTTAAAACGTCAGCCTTCGTTACAACGTGGACGAAGGGCACGTTGAGCCTAAGCCTGCAGGCCGCTGCGAGTGAAAAAACCGCTATAAGGTCGCTTGGAGAATATATGAGCTGGCCGTCTATAAGGAAAACCACTATCGTCCTATCGACCGCGGAGAGCCCTCTCACTATCTCCGGCCCGGCGCTTCTGAAAACGAAAAGCTCGCTTTGACCAGGCGTGTCTATAAGCCTGCAGTCTCCCTCCAGCATACTTATCTGGGAGGCGAACTCCACGCTTCTCTCAGCTAGAATATCCATTGCTCTTATCATAGCCCCGTTGGGGCCGAGTGATTCTCTCCTCATTATCTCATCAACCGTGAAGAAGACACGTATGTCGAAGGATGGAGGATACGGTGTTTTCTCAACACCTGGATCAAGATTTATGAAAGAAACCTTCCCGCCACTTTTAGAGAGCCAGTCTCCATAGGCTTTGACAAGCGTCGTCTTTCCCGATCCCGCTGGCCCTATGAAGACTACCTGTATAGGCAAGGCTGCCGGTGAGAAACCGTGAGAAGAAGTTTTTAAACATGCTCTTTGCCGGGAGTATAATCCTGTAAAAAGCAGTGGAGGGTGAACGGAACTAGCTGCGAGTTATCTAAGCATCTAGACAAGGGGGAACCTACGCTTCTCCCTCAATCTCCTTCAGAAACCTTGAAAGAAACGTTTCCATAAACGCATGCCTTTCCTCCGCGATTCTCCTCGCGGTTTCGGTGTTCAGACTGTTTTTCAGCTTAAGAAGCTTTTCGTAGAAATGATCTATAGTCGAGCCGGTGCCTCTGCCACTTGAATACATCTGGATCCCTCTCCTGCCGCCATGTGCGAAAGTCCTAGCCACGCCTATGGCGCCCATCGCGTCTAAACGATCAGCATCTTGAAGAATCTTAGACTCTATGCTAACTGCCTTAACGCCTTTTCTAAACCTGTGCGCCCTGATTGCTTCAAGAACCATGCTAACCTTCTCGCTTGGAAAACCTATTCTAGAAAGAATTTCCTTCGCGATTTCAACACTCTTCTCAGAATGTTCAACACCCTGCTCCAACTCGTATTTCATCCCAACATCGTGGAGGAGCGCTGCCGCGACAAGAACCTTCGGATCCCCACCCTCTTTCTCACATATTCTCACGCACATCCTGCAGACTCTTTCAGCATGAAGCCAATCATGGGAAGGATCGTCGGAATAGTGTTTTTCAGCCTCCCTCCTTATGGATTCTACAAGAGCACCGTGGCTCAGGCTCAACTCCTTCCAGCACCTTCCGCTAAACCGTGTCTTTCTCAAGCTTTGACTTCGCGTAAGAAACCGCCCTGCTTATTAGTTCCATATTCTTACCGAGGTAGTTCTTAGGCTCAATAGTCTCCTTCAACTCATGCAAGCTAATGTACTGTGCAACCTCAG
>JBNAVT010000029.1:16713-23916 GCA_049700215.1 Thermoproteota archaeon | reverse complement strand
AAAAACGAGGAGAAATACCCGGCTGAGAAATATTTCGGACGCGCCCGGTGAAAAGCACTCACATTTCTCTCCACAGGATTTTCTTAACTATAGGGCGGAATAATCTAAAAGACGGGATATCCTGTCGAGTCGAAAGCGACTATTCCGGTTTCACTACTCTCCCACTCTGCTCTATAGAGAACCATAATAATGTAGGCATCTTTCTCTCTTAATTTGTCGAAAATTTTCTCCAATTCTCGGTAATCTGGATAGTTGATTTTTGCACATGCATATTTCCAAAAGGGCGATTGAGAACTATATTCAAACTCAACTATTTGAACCCCTGTTTCTTCAAAAAACCTATTTAGAATATCATTCCATGCTGCCCAAGTATCCTCTTCCTGTTCAATAAGCTCTTCATCCATTTTTACCACCTGGCATGCACAGCATTCCTAATTCCTTCTCAGAATTATGATTCCGCCTTTTTCTTATAATCTCCCATAAGCTAAAAGACAATCATCTCTGTTAGAGGCTAGGTTGAGCGAATTATTATTCGAATTATATTTCATAACGCGCGCGCTATTCAACTAACCAAAATAAAGACTTAGAGCCTCCAAAAAATGAAACATCAAACTATGAATGGATGAAATTTGAAACACCTGCTATACCGATTAGTTTAGCGCGCGCTTAACGAGCTTCCAGTTTTTTTTTAAAAAAAAGGCATTGTTGTTGCAAATGTTTATAAATAATCGTTTGCAATGGAAATACAATGGAATCGCAGAACCCCTGGTGGTATCGGGAGTCGGATAGGACCTTCGAGGAGTGGAAGAAGAAGGAGGTTAAGTGGGTTTCGCCGGTGGTTGAGCAGTTTTCTTTCGAGCCTTTTTCCCTGAACTTTTTAGTCGGGCCTAGGCAGGTGGGGAAGACTACCGCCTTGAAGATATGGGTTAACGAGACTCTCCTGCCTAAGGTTGACCCGAAAGCCGTGTTCTACTTCTCCTGCGAGGAGCTTACAGACTTCAGGGAGCTCGGGGAGGTTTTAGATAACTACGTGAGTTTTAGGAACGGTAGCGGTATAGGGTCTTCTTTCATAATTCTGGATGAGATTACTTTTGTTGAGGAATGGCATAGGGCCCTTAAGCTACGCATCGACCAGGGTGTTTTCAGAAATGATGTTATCGTGGTCAGCGGATCTGCCAGCTTGGAGATATTGAAGCAGAAGGAGTATTTTCCCGGGAGGAGGGGTAGGGGGAAAGACATCGTGTTTCACCCTTTAAGTTTCTCTCAATATGTTAGGGCTTTGAAGAATCTTGAAACTGTTAAGAGGGATATTGCTCAAATAGAGTATTCGATGAAAACTAACAGGGTGCATCAGGGTCTCCTCAACGATTTTTTCAACAAGTACTTGCTAACCGGCGGGTTCCCACTTCCTATTGAAGAGATGTACACTAGGGGCAGAATATCTTTCGAAACCAGGAAAACATACATAGACTGGTTGAAGAACGATTTTATGAAATTAGGGAGGAATGAAGCATACATGAAGGAAATCCTCGCATACATAGTGGGTGCTAGGCTAGCCCCAATAAGCTGGCTGAGCATATCTAGAGAAACATCCGTATCCTCTCCTCACACGACGCAGGCTTACGTTGAGGATCTTGAGAAGCTGTTCGTAGTCAAAATACTGAATTTCTTAGATGTGGATTCCAAGATTCTTTATAGGAAAAATAAGAAGATACACATAACTGACCCGTTTCTCTACGATACTATTTGCGAACTGGTGAATATGAAACCGATCGAAGACGATAAGCTTGAATCAGTAGTGGCTGCTCATCTAGCTAGGAAATACCCTCTCTTCTATTGGAGAAATAAGACGGAAATAGATATCATAATTATGGTCGACAATAAGCAGTTTGGAATCGAGGTTAAGACTGTTTCTAAGAGTTGGATTAAGCCGAAACATCTCAAAGACTCACTGGTATTGACACGGTCAGACATACCTCTTTTTCTGGCTAGCATCGATGTATAATAGTTGGAATAGGACTCATTATAGCAGTTTACAGGTTTAAATATGGTTTTAAAACTCGTTCCTCTTCTCGTTTACTGTATACATTCTCTGATTACTTGAGCAAGCCTTCTGGAAAGATGGTGTGCTAACGAGCTTAAAAAAGCTAGGGTAGTGACCGGCGACGAGCATTTCAAAAACCTGGGAAACGTTCTCTTTATTGAATGAGTATAGCTAAATCGAGTTGAATACTTCCGTTCCCAAGCCTCGCGAAAACATTTTTATACGCGCGCTATTTAAGGAGGTTTCCCAGAATGTTTTCAAAGTTTATTAGCCTAGAATTAGACTGTTAAGAGTGAGGGATGAAGGTTTTCATAGTTGGGGGCACTGG
This sequence comes from Thermoproteota archaeon, assembly GCA_049700215.1. GTDB lineage: Archaea > Thermoproteota > EX4484-205 > EX4484-205 > JAAOZP01 > JAAOZP01. Next base: position 21,544 of record JBNAVT010000029.1, on the reverse strand, counting down.
GCTTCTTGGAGCAGCCGGCGCAGCGGAGCTGATTAGGCGTGGACATTCAGTAAGGTCGGTCGCGCTGCCGCCTATTCCCAAGGGTGCAGATCTTCCGAGTGAAATGGAGCTGACACTATGTAATATTAACGAGATGACGGATGAGGGGGTTAAGAGGCTGATCGAGGGTTGTGAAGGCTTTGTTTTCGCCGCGGGAGTTGACGAGCGTGTGGAGTTCCCCCCACCGGTTTACGACGCCTACTATAAGTATAATATTGCACCCGTCAAGAGGCTGCTCGGATTAGCTAAGGAATGCGGAGTGAGGAAAGCAGTTGTCCTCGGCTCATACTTCGCTTATTTCGCTAAGATTTGGCCTGGGAAAAAGCTTTACGAGAAGCATCCTTACGTGAGAAGCCGTGTTGACCAGGAGAATGTAGCACTCTCCTTCTCAGACGATAAAATGGGCGTTATGGTCCTAGAGTTACCGTATATTTTCGGGAAGCAGCCTGGCAGAAAGCCGGTTTGGATGATTTTCGTTAAACAGCTTCTCAACATGAGGAGAGCAGTCTTCTGGCCTAAGGGTGGAACCAGCATGGTTACTCTAAGGCAGGTTGGAGAATGCATCGCGGGGGCGATTGAGCGCGGCAGAGGCGGGGTATGCTATCCAGTCGGCTACTACAACATGACTTGGAAAGAGTTCTTGAGAATAGTGAACAAGTACATGGGTTGCCCCAACAAGATGATAATTACGATCCCAACTCTCCTATACAAGCATTACATGAGGAAGGTTAAGGAGGAGTATAGGAGGAAGGGCGTGGAGCCTGGGCTTGACCCGGTTGAATTCGCAGACGTAATGGCATCCTACACCTACATAGATGGAAAGATGATTAGGGAGGAGCTTGGCGTCGGTGAGGACGATATAGATAGGGCGATCGGCGAATCGATAACCTACTGCTTGGAAATACTTGAGAAGAAGGAAGAGGTTCTAGACATGGTTGCTAAATAGGGTGCAGCAATCTTAAATATACGCTTAAGCTCCCAGTAAGGAGAGCAGTATGAGCCAGAGGTTTAGGTATATTCCTGCCCCGATGGACTCTATGAGGATTAGTGAGGCTATTGTATCTTCATAGAAGCCGTAGCGTTCGCTTAGAACCATCATTGAGACTGCTAATGGAGATCCATTCATAACAACCAGTACAGCCCGCTGTATTCCCGTCAGATTAAAGATTGGTGAAAGTATCACGGTCAAAAATGGGAGAAGAATTATTCTTGTTAGGCTGAGCTTAAAGGCTCTAGATGTATCAGCATATTTTCTCCCATGAAGGAAGACGCCTAGCATGAAGACCGCCACGGTTACCGTCGTGCTGCCAAGCATGTGTAGTGGAATAGCTATAATGTCCGGTATAGTTATGTTGGCGAGCGAGAGGATTAAACCCGTTAATATTGAGAGGATAAGAGGGTTTCTAGATAGCCTACGTAGGGTAGCCTTAACACCATCTGTAATTGGGGCGCAACTCATCCTGTGAAGCTCTAAAGCCGTAATAGAAGCTGTTACTCCAACCACGCCTATCATTGAGGCAGATAGTGCTGCAAGGGTTTCGCCCTCAACTGGGAAAGCAAATGCAATAAAAGGGATTCCAAAGAAAACGGTGCTTCCAAAGTTAGTGCTTAATGTAAGCAGGTATAGGGTTTCCTTAGATAGGTGAAGTATAAAGTATACTAGGATGAAGGCTGTGATACTTATTAGCATGGGCAGGATTCCAGCTACTATAAATCTTACGTTTTCCTCAGTGAACTTTATTCTGGATAGGTCCACGATGAATAATGCTGGAAGCGCAAAGTAGTATATGTAGGCGCTCAGTACTCTTTCATCCCCATGCTTTAGAAAGCCAGCTTTCTTAGAGAAGAAGCCTAGCCCCATGAGTAGGGAAAGCGGTATTGTTGTACGAAGAACCACACTGGGTTCCATGCTCATATAACCTGGTCTTTCAAAGTATTTTAAATTTTTTAGTAAATAGCACACGCCTAAAACACTGGCATGAGGTTATTATAGAGCATTGAGCTGTTGGAAGACTTGTTATCTACGGAAGCTATGCTTTCTTATCCTATAGGATCAGGACTGAGTCGGGTCTCTTAACAAGGCAGACTCTCAAGCCTGTTTCCATCAACTCCCTGTTTAAAAATGGAGGGGCTCCTGTTTGAACAGCCTCTATCAACAGTGTTGAGGAGATGGGAAGACTATGTCTCGTGTGCCGCAAAACCTTATCTAGCACGACCGCATCCGGAACAAGATATGCACAACCAGCGGAACAACCCTCTGTCTATAGAGGTCGTTAACCCTATGGCTGTCGAAATCGTGATGGAGGAGGTTCTAAGGAGCATACGGCTGGGGAGGCTGAGGAGCAGGGGAGGGGAGATAGAATCGCTCGTGAATAAGAGCCGTAGCCTCATAGAGCCCAGGGCAGTATACGCGTTCACCAGGGTTATGGGCATAGAGGGTGATGAGGTTATGTTGGAGAGTGGCCACACGTTGAAAAGCGTCGTGCTCGGGGATGTTCTGACCCGGGGACAGGAGGTTGCGCTCTACGTGGTCACCATAGGGTCTAGACTCGAGGAGGAGGCCTCCAGGCTGGGGGTGTCAAACGTTTTTGGAGCATTCGTCTTGGAGAAGGTGGGGGACTATGCTGTGAGCAAGGCCGGCGCTCAACTGAGACGCCTCGTCGAGAGTAGGCTGGGGGCCCCGGTCTCAGGCTTCGGGCCCGGCACAGGCTCCGGCAGGCTTTTCGGAATCGAGCAGCAGAGGGTAATCTTCAGCATCCTGAACCCGCTGAAAAACATAGGTGTCCGCCTCACGCCCAGCTGCCTGATGGTTCCGAGGAAATCTGTCTCCGGCGTGTTCGCTGCAACGCTGAACGAATACGTCGCCTGCCAGTATTGCCCGAGGGAAGGGTGCGAGCGGAGGAGGAGGCCTTTCGCCGGAGAATATGTTCCGCTCAGGTGTAGAAATGCGGATTAGAAAAGGAAGGGTCGAGCGCTTAAAGTTTCTCCCGCTCTTACAATTCTGACGCTGCAGTGTTCGCCAGAAAGCCCGCTGCATCAATTGGGCATATGTTTATTAGTAGTGGCCTGGTTTATCTAATAGCCTAGCGGGTGGATGATGGTGTCGACAGTAGAGGAGTTTGCTGAAGAATTCCTCAGAGATGTCGCTGGCATTAAGAACCCGGACTACGCGACGAGAATGCTGTTCATTTCAAGCTGCTTGATGGCGAGAGATGATCGCCGCCGTAGTAGGAAGATTAGAAAGAAGCGTAGAAAGACTTAACCCAGACTTTTCCTTCACGTATAATGGTGAAAAGAGTTTTTTAGAGAGACGTGTCCGTTCGTTTAACAGGCTGTTTTTCTGAAGGCTGGGCTTAATATTGCTCTAAACGCTGTTACTATTCTTGGGGAGCATGCTCGTTGTCGTTTAAAAAGTTTAAATAAAGGTTTAACTTATGGTTTAACTATGAGTGAAATTATAGCGGTTAAGGTTTCCCGCGAGCTCAAGAAGAAGACTAAAGCTCTAAGGAAGGAGGTGAACTGGCCGGAGGAAATAAGGCGTTTCATAGAGGAGAAAGTGAGAGAGGTAGAAGCCAAGAAAACAATAGAAAGGATTACAAGAGAAATAGAGAATACTGAAGAGGTTCCGAAAGGGTTTTCAGTGAGGCTGGTGAAAGAGGACCGTGAAAGTCATTGATACCACAGTTATAGCTGCCTACATACTTAAGGAACCAGGCTGGGAGAAACTATCTGAACTGCTTGCGCGTGCCGCCACGGTTGACATGGCGATCAAGGAGGTTCTGAACGCTGTTTGGAAAACCTATGCGAGAGGCCGTATAGGCGAGGAGAGTGCTAGGGCTAAGGCTAAGGCCCTTTTAGAATTGGCGGAATCAGGCCTGGAAATTGTGGATGAGAGAAAGCTTTTCAAAAGGTCTTTCGAGATAGCGTGTTCTGAAAACCTATCAGTATACGACGCCCTCTTCCTATCTTTGGCGGAAACCAGGGATGCCGTGCTCTACACGCTGGATGAGGAGCAGGCTGAGAAAGCCAGGAAGCTAGCGATAAGAGTCAAGGTAGTGGAGTGAGCTAAACTAGCGTGGCTTGAAGATGGACTTCCTAAAAGAAGGTTTTCCAGAAATGTTCAAACATGCTTCAAGCCTAACCTGGTTTACAGATTCTTAACAGGTTAAATGATGTGGAAATCGCTTACATCCTGAAAAGTTTTATAGTATGGCTCAAATAGTCTTTATCTGAAGTGGGGAGGGTTGAAGGTAGTGAAGATAGGTGATGTTCCTGAGCAGGAGATTGCAGGGGGTCTTTTTACAGGTGCCGTCAAGATTAGAAATCTAGTCGGCGAAGCGCTGGGGTCGAAAGACTTCAACATTGCTATCGTACACTTTCCGAAGGGTGTTAGGAACGTCTTCCACAGTCACGCACACGAGCAGGTTCTTTACATCCTGAGCGGGAAAGGCGTTGTCGCGACGGAGAAGGAGCAGGCTATAGCGGTTCCAGGCATGGTCTTTTACATTCCTTCTGGAGAATACCACTGGCACGGAGCTGCAGAAGACAGCGACTTCACCCACATATCTATACTGAGACCCGGAGAAACAAGGGTTAAAGAAGAGGGGAGGAAATAGCCGGAGCCAGCCTTGTTTCTCGCCTCCGGCCACGCTTTTTTTAAAACACGCGTTTAGACGCCAGTGGCGTTTCAACATTCCTCATCCGATGGTTCTCGCTTCCAGTAATCCATCTTCATCCTGCTCCTTCTGGGACAGCCTTATAGTCTTGAGCGTGCCCTCCTTTAGAGTGCTTA
>JBNAVT010000029.1:0-16703 GCA_049700215.1 Thermoproteota archaeon | reverse complement strand
TCATCGGTTTGCCTCCGGCAGCTGCCGCAATCCTTCCCGCGGCCTCCGGGCTGCGGGTGGTTACAACGACTTGAACGCCTTTTTCAACAAGGCTTGATAGCCAGCCTGAGACGCTTGAAAGCGTGGCTGAATCAAGGCTGTTCTCAAAATCGTCCCAGAGCAGTATCCCAGGCTTATTCAACTCATATAGGATTCTCGCCGTAACATAGTTCTGAACCCCTGTTCCAGCGTCGCTGAGCCTTATCCTCCTCTCGTCTTCGAGAAGAAGGTTCAACGACATTCCTCCTTTGAAGAAGGGCTCCATAGTTATGTCGACGCACTTTTCGCCAACAAGCTGAGACAATTCTTCAGCAATCTTGCTGCAAACATCGCTGTGAGCAAGAAGGGGCCAGTTTATCCTCAGGTAATTGTAGCTCATCTTTGTAAGGCTCGGGCTGAGAAGCAGAGAATCCTCCTTGGTCACCTTATCGTTAACGTACATGAATACTATGTTGGTAAGCGTGAAAGACAGTTTTCCTAAAACCTGAGTCGGCTTACCGTTAAGCATTATGCACTGGCCAGTGTCGCTCTTATTCGTAGTGACGTAAATCATTTCATTATCCCTGATGAAACGTATCACGTGGCTGTCGCACTGGATTCCTGCTTTGCCCGAAGTGTAGTTGTGGAAAAGGAAGAAGTAGCCTGTGCTTTCGAAAACCTTGTGCAGCTCGTGCAGTATCTTAACCGCCACGTCGACTCCGGAATAAGGGGCTCTACGGAAAGGGTTTGGAGCGAGGAACAGGGCTTCGAGAAGAGTCGTCTTGCCAGAGTTGTTGCCGCCTAGGATAATCGTGAAGGGTGCAAGCCTAGCCTCCCCCCTTTTCACACCCCTGAAGTTCCACAGCCTCAGCCTTCTTATCACGATAGACTTAGACTGTGAACGCTAATAAGCGCTTCGGGTAGCAGTGGGGCGGGATAAATCCTTTTCAAGCCAACGTAAATCTCAGTTTCTTCCAGCAAGGGTTTCAGGATGAAGTTCTTGCTTAGACGTGTGGGATGAAGCCTAGTTTGAACGCTGGCGAGTCCGGCTTCAGGCGGAAATCATCCTTATCGGGCGCGATGAACAACGGGTCTGCAATTAAAGAGTTTATATCCATCCCGTGCCTCCGCCATTCCTCCCATGATAGTGTTCCGAAACATATTTCGCCACCGTCTTTTCTCCAGTAAAGGTTGTGGTTGAAGATAAAGTTGAAATCATCTATGCTTCCAGTGAGCAAGACGCCTTCCCGCCAGTAAATAATGTTACGCTCAAAGATAAAGCTCACATGATGCTCTGGCCGTGAGCGTTGAATCTGTGCTTCCCGTCCGAAAGCGAAGATGTTGTTACGGACAATGTTTTCCTTTCCATAGTGCTGGTGGAAGCCTCCGTGAGAAGTCCTGTAAACCGTGTTTCCCTCGGCTGTAATGCTCGTGCTTCCCTCGTCGAAATAAATACCCCAGCCCCCGTAGCGAAGGCCGGCGACATCGTGAATCAAGTTGAACCGGATGGCTGTCCCAGGTTGAACCCCAAGCGTGTAGACCCCACCCATGTCGCTTAAAATGGGTCCTTCTCCATCAGACAGGACGCCAATATGGTGAATATGGTTCGACTCCACAATGTTTCCCTTTGCCAGTGATCTCCCGTAGCCCCATGTCCAGCCGATTGAAATACCCGTGTAGTAGAAATCGTGAATATGGTTGTTGACGACACGGTTGTTATAGCTCTGCCCAATGTAAATCGCGACAGCGCTGTGGAAGAAGCGTCCTCCCCTGTAGATATCGCATCGAGATACTTCGTTACCGTAGGTCTGCTCGTTCTCAGACTCGCGGATCATGGTTTCCCCTATTTTAACACCGCCAGCGCCCAAGTTAAAGAACCTACAGCCCGTGACACGGTTGTGTTGACAGCCGCGTGCCAGCTCTAAAGCATAGTTGCCAATCTGGGTAAAGGTGCAGTCTTCGAAGAGACAGTTTCGGACACCCTGCCCGTGCACACAGCCTGGCACGCCTACCGCAGCCTGTGGGAACCCTCCTGCATCCGGCTTAGACTGCGAAGCCGAGTCCTCTGGGAAACACCATTCCGTGTGGGCGAATGTTAAGCCATTGATAAAGAGGTGTTCCACGAATCTGCCTGACTCGGGCTCACCCTCGAGCCGGATGAGTTCATTGAGCACGGGTGCTATGGCCTCAGCCTTACTAGGCTCCTCACCGGGCAACGGCATATAGTAGAGCGTTGAAGCCCCACGGTCTAGAAACCATTCTCCCGGAGAATCCAGAAGCTCATAAACGTGCTCCACGTAGTAGGGATCACCCGGGTCAAGGCGGAAGACGCTTCTCCTGGTTGAGTACAAGACGCGTTCCTTCTCGTCTACACTAGCTATGGGCAGGCGTGATTCAACCCAGCGGTTCATAACCACGATCTCCCCGTCTCTGACAGTATTCCAAGCCTTCAAATCCCCTTCGTGGAACCGGAAGCAAGACTGTCCTTCATCCCATTTGGCTCCTGAAGCTGCATCCGGAACGCCTGCAACCCTAAAGTAGCCTTTGTTAGGGCTGCGGGCACGTATGCAATCATGCCCGTTTACCCAGAGGTGTCGGAAGAACCATTTGCCTTCAGCTGTCTCCGGTACCTCCGCCACCCACAGTTTCCTTCCGTCTACGATTTTCTCCTCCCAGCCAGTCACCCTTCTTCCACCGCTTACAACCGTCTTCTCACCCGGGTATGCCGCTAGGGAGACTGGGTAGCTGAATGTTCCAGAGTCTTCAGGGGTGAGGACCAGCGGCTTGGTTAAGAAGTATGTGCCGCCGCGGATTAGAATTGTAACGGGCTGCCTAAGGGTTCCACCCTGCTGATGCTTCAACTCACGGATGGATTCAACAGCACGATGAAGCGTGGCGAAGGGTCCATCCGTCTTAAACTGGTTTGGCGCAGGCATTCTTCCCGACCAAGAATCACTACCGTTAGGCGCAACATAGAGAAGCACGGTATCTACACTACTCTCCATTTTTTAAGCTGAGAAGTGTTAAGCCGTTTTTAAAACTATCTGGCTCCCGCATTTTTTAGCGCACGCTAACGTGGCTCGATGCAACCCGTGTCTCGCATAGTTCACGCCCAGTATTTATTAACACTAGCGCACGCATCTTGCGGCGCTCAGCCTGTTTGTCCGAGAGATCCCTAGCCATAATCTCCCTAGGAACCTGAGCGCGCGCTACGTAAATATGGTTCGGAGTGGCTAGCAGGTCAAGCTTAAACTCAGCAGCCTGGTCCTTTCGTCGGCAAGCATGTTAGCGCGCGCTACCAGTTTCCGAAGTGCCCGGGAGCATAGAGCTCTCTATGGGGAAAATACGTGTCTCCATTTACCTCCTCTTAAACGTTTCACATCTTGCGTTAAATACTGCGGTTCCTCTAGAAACCCTCCTCACATGCGGTTAACACTGGTTAAGGGTGGAGAATGATCTTTAAACAGTTCTTGCCTAGGAACACGTTGAGGGCCTCTGGGAATCTTTCCAGCGGAAACCTGTGGGTTATTATCTCCCTAACCCTCACCCTCCCGGTTTTCACCAGGTTGAGGGCAGCATGATAGTCTTTTGTTGAGCAGCCCCAGCTGCCTAAAAGGCTGATGCTGCCGTGGACCACTGGCTTAAGGTCTAGGCTGAGACTAGGCTGGGGAACGTCTCTAAAGTCGCCGAAGACGCATATCTTGCCGCCTTCTCGAACAAGCTTCACGGATTGCTGAACAGCATCCGTGGAAGAGACTGCCACTATGATGAAATCGGCTCCACGCCCCCCTGTCAACTCCAAAACCTTCTCCCTAATGCTAGTCTTGTTCGAGTTGAACGCGTAGTCTGCTCCGAGTCTTAAAGATGCTTCGACGCGGCTGTCATGGTGGCCGCTGAGCATCACGAGGGCCCCGGCTGACTTTGAGACTTGAGCGTTCAGCAGCCCCATGGGGCCGTCGCCGATTACCAGAACACTGTCTCCCGGAGATATTCCACACTTTGAAACCGCCCTTACGCAGCAGGCTGTCGGCTCTATCATCGCTGCCTCTTCATGCGTCATCTCGTCAGGGATTCTGAAAACGGATTTTCGGACAAGCCTCGATGTGACGCGAATATACTCTGCGAACGCGCCTGGGAAAATCGATTGCTGACGGTACTCGCTGCAGAGTGTTTCATCGCCACGCCTACAGTAGTAGCATGCTCCGCATTCAGCACGGTGGTACACCGCCACCCTGTCGCCAACCTTTACTGCTGAAACGTTTGAACCGGTTTCCGCCACCTCTCCAGAGACCTCGTGGCCCAGCACCGTGCCGGGCTTAGCCTCGTGATACATTGCTTTCCACACGTCGGTTGAACAGAGGCCGCATGCCCTTACCCTAACTAGAATCTCATCGGGGCCGATGCTAGGGGTTTCCACCTCCTCCCACCGGAAATCGTTGAAATCATGGTATACCACTGCCTTCATCCTGCTACACCTTCACCCCGAGGCCCAACTACTTGTAGACGGTTACGAAGACTACGAGGAGCGGTTTGTCACCCTGGTTCCTAATTCCATGAGGCTCCTCACCTGAAACATAGAGGGTTAAACCTTCCCTGGCAGGGATCTCCTCGCTCCCAACTATGAGTGTCCCGGTGTTGGAGAGAACATAGTATATCTCTTCTCTTTCAGGGTGCTCGTGGGGGCCGAAGACTCCCCCCGGGGGAACTTGGATTAGGCCGAACCCGCTTATACGCTCGGCTCCAATCTTCTCCTTCTCGACAATCCTCTTTATGCTTGAAACCCCCTTGGGATAAGGCGTGAAAGGGATCGTTTCAGAATCTATAATCTTCCACATTTCTCATCCATGTTGTAAACTGAACCCGGGCTTAAAAGTTTAATTCCGGCGGGAGGCGGGTTTCCAGCGTCAACATTAACATCGGGTTTATAAGCGGCCTTTTAGAAGAGAAGACGGTGGGTAGAGCATGCCTGCGGGTTTTCGGAAAACGTTGAAGCGTTGCTTTACGCTGTTTTCTCGTTTCTGCTTTTCCTCTCCTCCGCCATTATTTTTTTGGCAACTGTTTACAGGCGAGTACCCAACTCACTCAGACGTTTTCTGGAAAGGGGTGCAGTGCGGGGCGTTAGGAACCTTGTCGCTACTCCTGTTTGCTCTCGGACTGTTTCTCACCACTCGAATAATTAAAAAACAACACTGCTCAGGCGACCCGCTTTTTTAATGCTGGTTACCCGGGATTGCAGGAGCCTAGTTTTCACCGTGTCTTTCGGAAAACCATGTTCTGAGGAAGACTTCCTCGTTTACGGGGTTGCCGGGCGGGGTTCCTGCAAAGAATATTGAGGGGTATTTCCTCGATAGGGCGGTGAACCATCTAGCCTCCTCCTCCACTTCAGAAACGCTTCCACGGGTCAAAACCTCGTAACTCGGGTGGAGGAGAAACGTCTTTTCACTACCGTATTTCTCCACCAGGTTTTCAACGTCTCTTCTCGAAAACCTGGGGTCCCATTCCACGTGGAAGCCGTCAACCCCTAATTCAACTAGGTCCTCCATCAGACCCCTGTAGTCTCCGTCTGAAACATATATCAGTTTTATACCCTTGTCTTTAACAGGCTTCCAAATATGTTTCCACCATCGTAGAACGTGCTTCCTATACCATTCCGCTGGGAAGAACAAGCCGCCCCTCCAGGCGACGTCGTCGTGCGAAACGAAAACTTTTATCCCGGTGTTAGACCAGGCTTCAACATGCTTTCTAGCCACCTGAGCATAGTTGGAGACGAGCTCATCCAGGATTTCCGGGTTTTGACGACTTAGTCTAGCTATCATTTGCAGACCAATGTGAATATCTAGATACGTGAAGAGCGTTAAGTAGAATTCTCCGGCATATAACGTGGTTTCACCCAGCAGCTCCTCATATTCCTGGAATACCCTCCTGTACTCGCTGGTTATTTCACTCACGGACCTAGGCTCATCCTCGCGAGGATCATGCTTCTTCAAGTAGCTTACCAGCTCCTCATAGTTTTTAAAAGGCCTCTCTACAACCCAAAGCTGGGAGGCTGTTTCTGTTCTCCTCAGCCTGAGGTTTTTATAGGCTACGTGGAAAGCATCCGTAAACGGGAAGTCCTCTTTCAATTCTTCGAAAAACCCTTCGATGAGCCTAGGCTTACTATCGCTCCACACGACGTTTAAATTAACTCCAAGCTGGTAGAACAAGTCTACGTCGAGAGCTTCGAAAACCGCTTTCATCTTCTCCCTCTGGCTCCCCCGGTACACTTTAACCCCTGTCAGCCTCTCTACAAGCGTTTCATCGCACGTCGGGGCTCCGGAGAGAAGAAGGCCTTTCACGCGCCTCAGGTTTAAAGCTTCCAGCGCTCTTTCTTTCATCACCTTCCTCCGCGTTTTGATTAAATAATAAATTTTTCTTTTCCCAGCGACGCGTCCAAGCCTGTGGAGAGCATTCTAACAAGGTTACGTCTCCTTCCGGATGTTTTCTTCAATTAAAGAAAGCTTTTTATTTTAAACACTAGTCTCATTACAAGGGGGTTGTCCCAGCAGAAACCCAAGGAACTCCGGCGGGTAGTCATACTCGTTTTGATGATAATGGTTTCCTGGCTTGTCTACTGGCTTCTAAAATGGTTTTTCTTGAAACAGTGGATAGTGTGGGACCTGCTGTTCCTTCCCCTCTTCATTACGCTTATAATAATGTTTTACAAGCTACGGGGAGTGGTCACGTTCATGGTTTCCCTGCTGGTTTTCACCGTTTTCGCCGTCCTAGGGATATTCTTCTCTCTCTACGGTTTTATCCCGCTTCTTACAGACGTCTTGTCTGAAAAGATCGATACTGAAACCGCTGCTATTGGGGCAGCACCCCATTTAATGGGGTTGCTCACAGGGATACTGAGCACGGGCATATTGTTCCTCCTGCTGACATCCGAGGATTTGAACTCCTACCTGGGCACGGAGGCAATTCCCATTCCGCAGGGAGAAGCGGTTAAAGCTGAGGAAAACCCGGGAAGGGAAACAGTGATTAAACCATTCGAAAAGCGCGCGCTACGTTTAACTCGAACCGGGTGTTAACCATACTGGCTAAGATGGCGCGAGTCAAAATTACCAGAGAGATCGTTGAAAAGTCACCCGGCCCCTCAAAATGCGTAAGCCGGACGCAGAGCTACGTCGGCAAGGGTCTGAAGAGGATGGAGATCCGAAGCGTTACAAGCGAATCGGATTATGAAAACGAGATGTATGTTCGCTATTCGGAGGATAATGGTGGAACCTGGACTGGTTGGGTGGACATATACCGTGATGCCTACAGGGTTCGCGGCGGCATGGAGCTGCTCTGGTCGAGGCCTGAAACAGGAGTCTATAATCCTGTTCACGACCACTATGTTGCCCTGAATATGCAGAGGCTGTCCTGGAGGATCATCGTGAAAGCTACAGGAGGTTTTGGGGGAAGGGTGAGAAGACTTTCACCGACCACTCTTTCATCTGGGTTTCGAAGGATCTGAGGGATTGGAAATGGCAGCAGGTGAAATACGAGGAGGGAGAGGATTTCAGCGAAGACGATTGGGCGCGTGAAGACTATGTTAATTTTAACGAAGCCTATGCGGGATGCAATATTGAAGTACTGGATAACGGGGACATAATGTTTCCAGTCGCGGCAAACGTTGCCAAGTGCTGCGGGATATTGGGCATAGACGTTAACGATGTTTTCCCATCCTGTCCGCGGATAATGCATGGGCTCATAGTTTTCAGAGGTAGTTGGAGTAAGATGGAGCGCGCGTGCTTCCGGCAGTTCTTCAGGCGGCTGTTCATGCAGCGGCTGACGATAGATAGAAAGCTGGGCAGTTGGAAAATCTCAGCGCGCTACTGATTAGACTATGTTTGAAGCCGCAGTCTTTCTCGGTAGCGAAACGCTCGAATGAGGAGGGCGCATGCTAAACTTTTAAAATCCTCGTCTGCAGAGCGCGACACTTAGGGGCTGAGCATGAGAGACTGCCCAGTCTGCTTGTCCTGCCGCGTCACCGCCTCCCTGCGGCTGGTCTTGCGGCCGAGCAGTATTAAAAACAGAGTGAAGATTACTCCGACCGCCGTCTGCCCTCTGAAATCCTCGGGGGTTGGGCTGGAAGCCTCTAAAATGGGGTCGAGGAATATCAGGGGAGTCAGGAAGCCGGATGCAAGCCCAAGTGCGTTTAGCTCGCCCATGCCTTTCTTAGAGAGCCTGAGGACGATTACTGTAATAAGGATGGTTAATGCGATGCCGATAGAGATCGTGAGCAAAACTGGGATGCCAACCAAGGGCAGAAGCCCAAACACGATGAAGAAATACATGAACCCGCCTGATGCTCCGAGCAGCCAAAGCCACCTGTTCCTCACACGGCTCTCGGCGCAGCCTAGCTTCAAGCCTCTAAGCCTCTTAGCGCAAAACGTGAGAACAGTCATGGCTAGGAAGCAGCCGAGCGTTTGCCACGGGGTCACGGGGTAAGGGTTAAGGTAGAAATGGCAAAGGATCACGACGAGGGAGATCAGCGTCAGGAAGAAGGCTACTCCCCGATGAACTATACTATCGTCCGGCTAACGTGTTCACAGCGAGCTTTATAGGAAGCCCGCCGATGAACATGACGGAAGGTAGGCTGATTGAGAAAGACGATAAGCTGTACGTGGATGCGGTACACTTTAGCCTTGACCTGACTGAGTTTAAGGGTCTTCTAGCGCCTCACGTGGGGAGTGAAGTCATACTGGGGATTAGACCTGAAGACATATCCTTGCATGAAACACCCGGTGGGGAACGTATTAAGGCCAGGGTCTATGTGGCGGAGCCGCTGGGGGGTAAAGCTATAGTCAGCCTCCACATAGGAGACATACTGTTTAAGGTGGAGACGGCTGAGGAATGGAAGCCTGAAGCCACCGTTTGGGTGTCGATAAACAAAAGGAAGCTTCATCTCTTTGATAAAAAGAACGGGACTCTAATAACGTAGTTTTATGAAGTTTCCCAGGCGTCTACGCCGACTATGAGGGTTGAAACCAGCCGGATCCTCGTTTTTCAAAGCCTGCTTCCAGAAATCGGGGTTCAGCATTAAAACGTTTAAAAACTTGCTGCCAGACATATAGTGAGGTGGAGAGTGTTTGAAGCATTGTCAGAAGTGCGGCAGGGAACTGCCTGATGACGCTGCCTTCTGTTCCGCATGCGGTTCTCCAGTGGATAATGTTTCGAGAGAGGAATACTCCGTTTCTTCCGAGGATCTTGTTAAAACGATTAAAAACATTATTCATGAAGGGAATGTTACGAGAATCATTGTTAAGAGCGAGAAAGATGAAACGCTGCTTGAGATTCCTGCTACCGTTGGAGTGATAGGCGCCATCTTAGCACCATGGATGGCTGCCCTAGGTGTGATTGCAGCAATAGCGACGAAGTGCAAGATAATCGTGGAGAGAAGAGAATAATATCGTAATACTTTTTCTACTTTTGAAGACTGTTTAAAGAAAGTTCAAGCATTAGCGCGCGCTAAGCCAGTCTCCCACAATGTTTTCAACCGGCTCCGAATCCTCTTCCTCCGCTGGGCGGATCTTGACCTGCATGAGTCTTAACGGGGAGTCTAAATTTATAGGTTATGATTAGGGTTGGCGTGAAGACAGGTTTTCCCACGTTTCCGGGAAACGGTTACTCTAATACCAGGATCGATATTGTTTAATTTGTTGTAGCAAGCCCTTAATTTACGCGCTACGTATTAATTGAAAAGCTTAAATAATCTTTAAACTATTCGTTCCCGGGGATTAGAATTGGTAACGCTGGAGGAGGTTCCCGAGACCGTTTCTAAGATGACTCTTGAGGAGAAAGCCAGGATCGTCGTGGGAGTAGGCATACCCGGCATGTTTGGAAACCCCTTGCCCAGAGTCCCGGGTGCTGCCGGCGAGACTCATCCTGTTGAAAGGCTTGGAATACCTTCAGCCGTGCTGGCTGACGGGCCGGCTGGCTTAAGAATAAACCCTAGGAGGGAGAACGATGATAAAACGTATCATGCTACGGCTTTTCCCGTTGAGACGATGCTCGCCTCAACCTGGAACAGGGAGATTCTTGAGGCTGTCGGCAGGTGTGTCGGCGAGGAGGTTAGGGAGTACGGGGTGGATATTCTTCTAGCGCCGGCGATGAATATTCACAGGAATCCCCTCTGCGGCAGGAACTTCGAGTACTACTCTGAGGATCCTCTCCTCACCGGGGAGATGGCTGCAGCCTTCGTTAAGGGTGTTCAGTCTCAAGGGGTTGGAGCCTGCCTGAAGCATTTCGCAGCCAACAATCAGGAGACGAACCGTTTCCTGATCGACACGCTTGTTTCTGAAAGAGCGCTTAGAGAAATATATCTTAAGGGTTTCGAGATAGCTGTTAAGAAGGCTAAGCCGTGGACAGTGATGAGCGCGTACAACAAGCTGAACGGGAAACACTGTTCGCAGAACGAGTGGCTTCTAACGAGGGTTCTGAGGTGCGACTGGGGGTTTGAAGGCTTCGTGATGACAGACTGGTTCGCTAGAGACGACCCGGTGGAGATGATGAGGGCTGGCAACGATATGATAATGCCTGGGAAGGCGCATCAGGTTGACAAGAATAGGAAGGACGAGGTGGAGGCGATAATTAATGCTGTTAGAGAAGGAAGGCTTGACGAGGAAGTCCTCATAAGGAATGTGAAGAACATTCTGAGGGTTCTGGTCAACTCGCCTTCCTTCAAAGGGTACGCTTACTCTAACAAGCCTGATCTCGATGCTCACGCTAGGGTCGCCTATGAGGCCGGCGTGGAGGGCGTTGTCCTTCTTAAGAACAATGGGGCGTTGCCCGTGGGCAAGGATGCTAGAATAGCTCTCTTCGGAACAGGCCAGATAGAGACTATAAAGGGCGGTACTGGGAGCGGCGACACTCACCCGAGGTACGTAATATCTATACTCGACGGGATGAGGGAGAGACGCCTGAGGATAGACGAGGAGCTTGCGGAGGCATACGCGAGATACTTGGCTGAGATCAGGAGTAGGGCTGAATACAGGATAGAGAAAACAATGTTCGGCGAGGTCTTTAAACCAGTTCCCCAGGACTTTCTAAGCGAGGGGGAGATAGGGAGGTTTTCTGAGAGGAACGATGTCGCGGTCATCGTGATAAGCAGGATATCGGGCGAGGGCTACGATAGGAAGCCTGAGAAGGGAGACTTCTACTTGAGCGATGACGAGAGAACCCTGGTGGAGAGGGTTTCTAAAGCCTTTCATCAGCATGGTAAAAAGGTTGTAGCCGTGTTGAACATAGGCTCCCCGATAGAGGTCGCCAGCTGGAGGAACATGGTTGACGGAATCCTGTTAGCGTGGCAAGCCGGCCAGGAAACGGGGAGGATAGTTGCCGACATTGTTTCCGGGGAGAGAAATCCGTCGGGTAGGCTTCCAACAACCTTCCCCGTGGACTATTCTGACGTTCCATCCTGGAGCTTCCCAGGAGAGCCGGGAGAAAACCCGCAGAGAGTCGTGTACGACGAGGGGATATACGTTGGCTACAGGTATTACGACACTTTCGGGGTTGAGCCTGCCTACGAGTTCGGCTTCGGCCTGTCCTACACGAGCTTCGAATACAGGAATTTAAGGGTTGAGACGGTTAACAATAGGGTGGTTGTTTCCTTCGAGGTTGAGAACACTGGGAGCCTCCCGGGGAAAGAGGTTGCCCAGATCTATATCAGGGCGCCGAAGGGTAGGTTGGATAAGCCTTTCCAGGAGCTTAAGGAGTTCCATAAGACGAGGCTTTTAAACCCTGGCGAGAAGGAGGAGATTAGGGTTGAGCTTGACTTCAGTTCGCTCGCAAGCTTCGACGGTGGAGAATGGGTTGTAGAGAAGGGAGAGTACGAGGTAAGGGTGGGCGCCTCGTCGAGAGACATCAGGCTCGTAAACAGACTAATTATTGATTAAAAGAATTAAGGCTTAAAGAAGCCGAATTTGTATCTGTAATTAAACTATGTATCCGCTGGCTTCCTATACCTAATTAGCGGTAAAAACTTAATTTTGGGCAACTATTGAAGATCCTTCAGCTTAACAAGTTCTTGATCATAATCTCTTATCTCAGGTAACCCCAGAGCCCTTCTATAAGAGGCACACCACGTGGCATACTGGAATAGCGTAATTCCTGAACCCGAAGAATCAATAGTTCTCTTAGCATACTTCTCCACCTCGCTTGGCTCGATGATGTATTCGTTCGAAACTAAGATTCCGGGGTATAGCGGAAAATTCTTGTCCCTTATCCTGCTTACTAAATGTTCAACGATTTTACCAAAATCACTCGGCTTAGTCCAATAGAGCATGGGCTCCGCGAAGTCGATGAGACCATCGTTAACCCAAGAAATCCAGTCTTGCCCAAGCGCATAAACTACTGACTCATAATCATCTACACTAGGAGGTGCATCATTGATGACGATTCCGTGCGGTGGAAACCTGGCAAAGGTGGCTGCAGAAAGCTTGTATCTAGCCGAGAGCCTACGCGTTACCTCCCGGATCAGTTTCACCTGTTTTTTAACCTGCTTTGCTCTCCATAGGTACCATTCTGATGGATGGTTTGAAAATATCCAATCCGCCTTCTCTATAGTCTTTCTCAATCGCCTAGGAATCTCTAGGTCCATCTCTTCTTGGAATCTTCTCAAGCAGCTTTCACAGAAGCAGTAGGCATACTCCCTTTCTAAAACGGCTCTAGTCCCGTTGTAGGGTGCATACTTAGTTCTATCGCTAAACTTGAGATAATACGCTAGTTTTACAGCAGCACGTCCTGTAGGACCGGGCCCCTCCTTAGTTAAATACAATATATCTCCTTCGTTTAAAAGCCTTCCAAAGTCAGCACTCTCCCTAATATCCATTGTTATAGTTGATTTCCAGTACCTGTACCTTATGAAGTCTAGATGGATTCCGTCAAGATCTGGGTTTGCTGAGAGGACGTCTTCAACATGGTCTGCTATATATTCTCTAACTTCAGGCTTACCTATGTCAAGGTTGATCCTAGTTCCAAAAAAGGGCGCTTTATCTTCTCTAAGGCCATACCTATCGGTGCACAGCCATTCCGGATTGTCGAGGACAGCTGGCCTAGGTGTTAAGTCGACGTCTCGAATGGAAGTTGTCCCTTCGAGTTCCAGCCACGGAGCCACAACTATCATGGCATGAACCTCTTTTCCAGAATCATGAAGCATATTGATGACTTCACCCAAGGCATTCCACCCTTTGAATTTCGGAAGCGGAGGAAGCATCTTGCTACCGGGGAAGTTTGCAAATAATCCGGTTCTTATCGACATAAGCACCTTCTTTATCCCTACTTTATCACACCAGTCTACAAACCTCTTAATGTCTTCCTGTCCATAGGGCTTCTCCCTAAAATCCATATAGGCCCATACTCCAATCTCAAACTTATTGCTCAATATTCTTATCGTTCTATTTACGTGCTCTGTCTATTTAAAAATTTTAGCTGCCGGTTCAAACTCATCGCTTATTGAAGAATATGTTTTTCGCGAGCGTAAAGTTTAAATAATGCTACTAAAAACCCTGGCTTATGAATAATATGCATATGAATGCATGCCGCTGTCGCATGCTATTACTTCTCCTGTTGATAATCCTTGGCCTGTTTACTCCAACACTGTTAAGGATGGGGAATGCGCAAGAAGAAGTTGTTATCCCGTCAGGTGGCAACCTGAGAGTCGGGTTGATCACGACAGGACCAGTAATGTATATAGAGGGGCATGGAGCTACTTCGGCTGGCCCCATTATACTTCTAGAGAACTTACTTCGTCTGGCTCATGAGACAGGTGCACGTCAAGCCCCAAACGGCTCCTTAATCCCCCTAATATTCGCTTCATGGTCGTCCTCGGCAGACGGTCTCACATATTCTTTCACAATTCGTGAAAACGCAAAGTGGTCGGATGGGACTGATGTTACAACAGAAGACATACTCTTTACTTACGACGTTATTAAAGCTCTTCCAGAAATCGACGAGTGGGGAATTAGCCCCTATATTGACCATATAGAGGTTGTTGATAGTAAAAACTTTAAAGTTCATCTTAAGCAAGTGTTTTCTCCGTTTCTCTATTACTGGTTAGCGTTAACACCCATGCCGAAACATTTTTGGAAGAGCGTTGACGAGTTCCTCTCTCCAAACTCCACGAGGTTCACTGAAACAATAGGTACAGGACCATTTAAGATAATTGACTTCTCTCCAGGAGCGACTGTTATCAAGATGGTGCAGAACCCATATTACTGGGGACCAAAGCCATATGTAACGAACATAACTGTCACCCTTCTGTCGCCAGACGCGAATATTCCTGCCTTAATGGCCAGTAAAGAGTTTGACATAATAGAGGTTCCATCCACGGCTCAAGTGGCTGGGCTAGTCGGTCTTCCGAACGTTACTGTCGAAACCTTCTCGACCCACCCCTACGGTGCTTGGCAGATGGCCAGATGGGCTGGAATACTTATTAACAACCTTAGATATCCTCTCTCACAAAAAGAGTTTAGACAGGCTTTGGCCTATGGCTTAGATAGACAGCAAATAGTTGATTTAGCTGCAGGAGGTTATGGCAAGGTAGCAAGCTATGGGTTCCTTCCATCCGACTTCACGGAGTGGCTCGCTCCCGGGCTTCCAACATACCCGCGCAACATTACTAAAGCTAAGGCACTTATTGAGAGCCTGGGTTTCGTACTTGGAACCGACGGTTTCTGGTATTATCCCAACGGAACAAAACTGACGCTAGAGCTCATGGCGAGAGCAGGTGGAGAAACACTTATTGCCGCAGTAGTGGCTCAGCAATGGAAGGACATAGGGCTTGACGTCTCTGTTAGAACTTTTTCAAGTTCAGTCTACGTTAATAATTACGGATACGGCTACTATGACATGGGAGTTATACTAACTAACCATCCGCTTTCAATGGATTTCGTGTTGAACAAGTTCTTCTATCCTCGGGTAACTCCAATAGGACAAAGTGTTTACTATAGAGGATGGACCCGGTGGGCTAACGATCGTTACAAGGAATTGATGGAAATAAGTCGTCAGGAATCTGACCCAGCGAGGCTTCACGAGATATACAATGAGGCTCAACGAATCATAGCGGAGGAACTACCCTTCCTATCCTTATACTATGCGAAACATATATGGGCTCATAGGACTGACACCTTTGAGGGGTGGGAGCCTATGAAAGAAGGTTTTAACTGGCCGATGAGCAACCTAGTTTGTAATCTTCATCTTCCCGCGGTTAAAGTAGCTCCTGAAGAAAAAGTAACTCCTCCACCCGGGCCACCTATAGAGCTGTATGCCGTAGGAATTACCCTGCTAGTGGTCTTGATAGTGGTTCTGTACTATGTTCTTCGTAAACGCTAAAGAAAGCGTTTTTAAACCTATTTTTTTACTTAATGACCTGGAAAGCCTTATAGGTTATGACCTCATTCTAAGAAAAAGGTGAAAAATCTCTTGTTGTCTTGGCAGTACCTTCTTCAACGTGGTATGAACGCATTGTTGACCTATGTAATTGCACTAATTTTTGTATTCGTTATTCCTCGATTGATTCCAGGAAGCCCTGAGGAGTTGATGGCTTCTTCATACAGGCTTCCAGGTGAGGTGGCGGCAGCTCTCCGCACCAGGTTCGGCTTAGACAAACCGCTTCTCGAACAATTCGCGTTATATATGAAGAACGTAGTTTTCACGTTTCCACCGTACTTCGGGATTTCATACTCTTATTATCCTGCTCCCGTCTGGAATGTGGTTATGCTCTATCTTCCTTGGACACTTTTCCTTCTAACTCTGTCAACAGTATTGACAGCTACTCTGGGAATTTTTTTAGGAATGCTATCGGCTTGGAAGCGAGGAACCAAACTTGAAGCCGTAATCTCAACAATCTCAATATTCCTTCTCTCAACTCCGTATTTTTGGATCGCCATGATTCTGATAATGATCTTCGGGGTTTACATACCCATCTTTCCTGTTGCAGGAGCATATTCGAGCCATGTTGCTTCAAAACCGTTCTTCAGCCTAGAATTCATCGTAGACGTTCTAAGACACGCCGTCCTTCCAACGCTTTCGCTGGTTGCAGGCAATTTCGCTTCCTACACGATCATTATGCGTGATAACATGGTTTCAACAATGGGTGAGGACTACATAACTTTGGCTGAAGCAAAGGGTGTGAAGCCAAGGACAATAATTATTAAGCATGCTGCAAGGAATGCATTACTACCGGTCTTAACATTGTTCACGCTACACCTTGGGACAATGGTAGGTGGCGCGATCGTAACCGAATCCGTCTTCTCTTATCCCGGTGTAGGGCTACTGCTTTTTAACGCAATTCTTAATCAAGACTACCCTTTGATCCAAGGATTCTTTTACATAATAACTGTGGCGGTCATTATTGCAAACTACATAACGGACATACTGTACGTAATTATAGATCCGAGGGTCCGGTATTAAATGAAGACGTGTTTAACTAGTAATCAACCTGAGAGCATTCGTAAATCAGGTTCAAGAAACACATGGACATGGAGTGATCAAAGAAGCGGTTGGCTCGAAATATGGAGGGTTGTTCTGCACGATAGAAAGGCCATAATCGGGCTCATTATACTTATTTCATTCACAACGGTAGCATTACTTGCAGCGCGCGCGCGCGCTACGAGAAGCCGGAGTTAATCGAAATAGAGCTTGGCCACTATGTTGCTTGTCAC
>JBNAVT010000028.1:0-24893 GCA_049700215.1 Thermoproteota archaeon | reverse complement strand
GGCTTCGCAATAGACAAGGGCGAAAAATCCTTCTTAGTCGAGTTGAGGGATAAAGCGCGCGCGCTAGGAGGAGATACGACGAACAGTAAAAGAAGCCAACGACACTCTAAAGTTGCCAACGCGGAGAGAGCTCAGGTAAAATACTTGATGTAATTGGTACAATTATAGAGCGCTATTCTCCGAAAGAATTGGAAAATAAGGGCGAAACAATTGTCAGGAGCATAGTGTCGATTTGGATAGAGGATGGTGATGGTGCAATAGAATCGCTGAACAGATGGCTCAGCAGGAATGCGAAAGACCTGAGTAAGATGAGTGCCCTTGAAAAACTCTTAATGAAGATAGGAGGGGATGCGACGAAAGGAGTCGGGGTTAAAATAGGGTATATTACGGACAACTTTCTCAACATTAAGGACGAGTATGGCGAAAACGTTGCCGAGGCTCTTCTTGACACCGTGCTGAAGAACCCGGATGCGTTAGAGGAGGTCCTCACTAAGCTGAATAGCTTCAAATTCGAAGAAGAGCAGCACAGGGTTATGCTGAGGAAGGGAAAGGAAGGCACTCTGGATATGGGAAAAGGCAATGAGGTGCGGCCTGGAACGTATGCGGTCAAGGTTTACTGGGAGTACGGTGAGAAGGATGGAGTAATAGAGTTCTCAATTGTAAAGGATGTTGAATCGGAGCGAATTAGCATACCGAGGGAACAGGTGGATCAGATTCTGAGCCAAATAGGGAGCTACGAAGCTCAAGTATCTGTGTCTAAGGCCGAGCTATTCGATTACAGGCTGCTCTTTCCAACGGAGTTTTTCGTTAAGAGTAAGAGGATAAGAATAGACCTCTTTAATAACGAGATGGAGATCGATGGAATGCACTATAAGTTTAGTACAAACCCGGACGTTCACGAAGGGAGAATACGCGTAGATGTGGAATTTGAGGGAAAGAACATAGGTGGTAAAAACCTAATGCTTTCCTTTTATGAAGATGGAGAAGTCAGAATCAAATATGGTTATGAAGCTCGTCCCATTGAAAAGATTGAGGTGGATGCAACGAGGAGTTTGATGAGGATCGAGTATCTCAAGAGTGAGGAGAAGATGGCCGAGTACAGCTTCAACTCTAAGCCTCTTAGCGAACAGATGGGTAAGATATCATGCGAAATATTGCTGGAGGAAGGTCAGGATCGTATCAGGTTAAAAGAGTGGCTGTTCAGGTTGCTGGGCTACGATGCATTAGAGGAACTTAAAGAAAGGATTAGCAAGGAGATTAGCAAGGATAGAAGAGTTATCCTTCTCGTGCACTTCGACAACAATAAAGTAGTCTATTGTGGAAGTAAGGAGCTTAGGGTAAGCGTGCAGAATGAAGCAAGGAGCATAACCTCTATAGAGATAGTCGCCTACAAGGAGCTCATGAGTCTGAAGCAACTTGCAGTGAATGCCCTTGATAATCCCGAGAACACGTATTGGAAGGGAATGCTTGGGGAGGCGATAATAAATGAGAAGTTTATAAATGCTCTTCTTGAAGAGGCTTCAAAGAGAAGCGGCGTACCCAAGGAGAAGATTAAAATAGAGTGGTTTGGAGAAAAGAGGTTAGGAGAAGAGGTACCCGATCTAGTGATGAAAAATGCTGAGGCTGATAGGAGAATAGTGATAGTGGAAGTTAAATACGTAAGCGATCCAGAGGATGTCGAAGACTTTGGAAAACAGCTCAATGAGGCCAAAAAGGATGTTCAGAGATATCTTAACGATCCAGAATGGAAGGCTGACCATGGGGTCATAGCTATCGTCGCTTGGCCTCCTGAGTGGATACTTAGCAATATGCCCTATCCCACTAAGGTGGGGGAATTTAATAACCCGTATATAGAATGGATTAGCAGAGAAGGAGGCTAAAGAAATGAGCCAGAGCTTCCTCGAGAAGTTGAGGGATTACCTGAATGAGAGGTTGAAAAAAGAAGAAAGACTTTTTAAGCCATTCGAAATAAATATACCCAGTCCATTTCCTAGGGAGAAGTGGATGGTGAGCAGTGAAGGAGGGACTGCTGCCGTCGCGAGTGTTGCAGAATCCATCGACGGAATAATAAGTGCGTATTCCTGTGGGATAGATAGGGCCGGCTATGACATTGGCAAACACTTAATTAATAAATATCGACGCAGGCTTCGAAAGGCTAAGGCTAAGGGCAAAGAGGAAGAGGAAAAGGTTTGGAGAGCACTTGATAAGGAAGAGGAGGAAACGCGTGAAGACTACCTTAACAGGAGGAACTTCGAGAAGCATCTTAAGAAGAGTTATAAGAATGTTTTCATAAGGTTATTGTGGTTTGACGAAGTGGCGAAGAGGATATCGGAGGAATATGGAGTGGAAGTCAAAGTGAAAATTGCTGACGATACCGATTGTGGTTCTTGCTTAATATCAAGGTTTAACGGAAGCAGCATGAGCGAGGAGAAGAAGCTCGAGGAGATTAAGAAGAGGGTTGAGACAATTATAGCTGCATATAAGCTTGCGGACGGCGCCTATAAAAAGAGATATCCTTCAGAGCTTGAAAAGGAATATCATGAAAAATACTTAGAATTCCGCAAGGCCATCTTGGAAAAATACATATTAAAGAGTGCTAAAAAGACTTGAAAATCGTCTGCTAGTAAGTACTTGCAACCAAGTTCAAATCCCATCCTCCGCATCGCTCTTCTGACGATTAGTCAAGTATCTACGGTTCATGCATACTGGATTACCTAATCCGGCTGCACGGAAATCATCTCTCTGATCATGCCGACTAAAAACTTGTGTAGTCCCTTATCCTGCTGTCGGGATTGGGTGCGCGTT
Source organism: Thermoproteota archaeon (assembly GCA_049700215.1). Classification (GTDB taxonomy): domain Archaea; phylum Thermoproteota; class EX4484-205; order EX4484-205; family JAAOZP01; genus JAAOZP01. Next base: position 22,088 of record JBNAVT010000028.1, on the reverse strand, counting down.
ACATTTAACTAGCGTTCTACTGGAAATAAGGCATGAGGATGATTGTGAGGGGAAACGTGTTTTAATAATCGCAATATTCTCCTCAATAATTCTAATCGCTGCCCTATCTGTATACCTTTTCCTAAACCCGGCTCCGAGCAAGGCTCCTGTTTTCACCAACGCGTCGAGGCTGAAGCTGCCTGATCCTCGCCATGAGAGCGGGGTTTCTGTTGAAGAGGCTCTACTTAAAAGAAGATCCGTTAGGGAATATGCCGCCGGTAGCTTAACCTTGGAGGAGGTTTCTCAACTACTCTGGGCTGCTCAAGGCATAACTGGTCCCCAGGGGTTAAGAACCGCTCCTTCAGCCGGAGCCCTCTATCCTCTTAAGGTCTACCTGGTGGTCGGGAGCGTGAAGGGTCTTGCGCAATGAGTATACAAGTATGTGCCGGATGGCCATGAGATTATTAGGGTTCTGGATGGTGATAAGAGGGCTCAATTGACGGATGCTGCCTTGGGTCAAGCATGGGTAGGGAAGGCTGCTGTAGACATCGTGATAACTGCAGTGTATGAACGGACAGCGAGGAAATACGGCGAGAGGGGGATTAGGTACTGCATTTAGAGGCAGGCCACGCCGCTCAAAACATATGCCTGCAAGCAACAGCCTTGGATCTTGGCCTTGTAACCGTCGGCGCCTTTAACGATGAGCAGGTTAAGGCTGTCTTAACCCTCCCAGATGACGAGCAGCCGCTCTACGTCATCCCTGTAGGGAGGAAACCGTAACACCCGTTCGCATCCTAGCCGTTTTTATCGTTTCCTTTCAATTCTGCATTAAATAGTTTAAATATGGGTTTTAAGGGAGGGTTTTCTAGGAGTCTTGGTGAGAAGATTGGAAAGAAGCCTCCCTGCCTTCAAAATGTTTTCAGCACTATGCATGGTTTATTTAGGTCTACAGACAAGCCTCCTGAAAACCAGTTTAACCCAAGGGAGGCTCGAAACACCATTATTCATTTTTCCCACGGTACCGATCATTACAGTGTTAACGCAGACGTCGGAGGAAGCGGATAGGTCTAGAAAGGTTATAGCAGGGGTCATAATTCTAATGGTAACAGTGATATGTGTTTACTTCACAGTTGTTTTCATAACTAGGCCTCCTCTGCCTCCGCCTTCTCCTACACCCCCGCCGTACCGTAACCCAAACCTCTCGCCCGAGGAGAGAGCTCTCGACCTCCTTTCCCGAATGACGCTCGATGAGAAAATCGGTCAAATGACCCTGCCGGACCGGCAATCCATAAGCAGTATCTCAGACATATCTACTTACAATCTAGGCGGGCTTTTAAGCGGAGGAGGATCCTGTCCTATTCCCAACATTCCTTCTAACTGGGCCAAGATGTACAATGAGTATCAAAAAGAGGCAGTTGAGGGGACACGTCTAGGAATCCCGATTCTCTACGGTATTGACGCCGTCCATGGGCATAACAATGTTTACGGAGCCGTAATTTTTCCTCATAACGTTGGAATGGGAGCATCATGGAACCCTGAACTAGTCAAGGAGTGTGCCCGAATAACGGCGATCGAGGTGAGGGCTACAGGAATCCGCTGGACTTTCTCACCGTGCATCGACGTTGCTAGGGATGACCGCTGGGGCAGAACGTACGAGTCGTTCGGCGAAGACCCGTATCTGGTTAAAATCATGGCGATGAGCTCTGTTAAGGGATACCAGGGTGATGGGCTTGACCGGGATGATACTGTTCTTTCTACCGCTAAGCACTACATGGGTTCAGGCGGAACCAAGGATGGTAGGGATCAGGGGGACTTTCAAGGTCCACTGAGAATACTCCGGGAACAGCATCTCGAGCCATTCATAGGTGCAGTCGATGCTGGAGTAGGCTCAGTAATGGCTTCTTACTGCAGTATTAACGGGCAGAAGATACACGGCATCAGGTTCTTCCTGACTGATGTTTTAAAGGTGGAGCTAGGGTTTAAAGGCCTGCTTGTGTCCGACTGGGAGGCAATAGGCCAAGTGGACCCTTCCTACAGGAACGCGGTTAAGAAATGCATCGAGGCGGGGATAGATATGGCGATGGTTCCAAGCACCTGGAAAATGTTTCAAGAGGCTCTTAAAGACCTTGTTAATAGTGGCGAGATCCCGGTGAGCAAAATAGACGAGGCTGTTTACAGGATTCTGCTAGTGAAATTCCGTCTAGGCCTCTTCGAAAACCCTTACGTGGATGAAAGCATTTCCTCGGTTGTTGGCAGTGCTGCACACAGGGAGGTCGCCCGCCAGGCAGTCAGGGAAAGCATAGTGCTACTGAAGAACAACGGTATTCTTCCAATACCTAAGAACGTAAGCACGATCTTTGTCGCAGGTCCTAATGCCAACGACATTGGGAACCAATGCGGCGGCTGGACGATAACCTGGCAGGGAAGCAGCGGCGACATTACGATCGGGACAACTATTCTCGAAGCCATTAGGAAAACAGTTTCTCCGAGCACCGTGATTGTATTCGATGAAAATGCTAGTAACGTAGCCGGTCCATATGACGTGGGGATAGTCGTAGTGGGGGAAACTCCTTACGCGGAGTTTCTCGGCGACAGGGAGAACCTAGACCTACCTGAGGAGCAGCTTAAAATAATAGACAGGGTGGTTGCATCCGGGACCCCGACAGTCGTCATAATGGTTGCCGGCAGACCCTTGACAGGCATAGAAAACAGGTTGCCTGAGTGGGATGCTTTTCTGATGGCTTGGCTTCCAGGGACGGAAGGCCAGGGTGTGGCGGACGTTTTATTCGGCGACTATAATCCTAGTGGCAAGCTGTCGCGTTCATGGCCTAGATCTACTGCTCAAGAACCGATAAACTATGACCGCCGGCCTGGTGAGGAGTACGATCCCCTTTTCGAATTTGGATATGGGCTCAGCTACACGACGTTTGAATACAGTTGTCTCAATGTTACCCCGGCTGAGCCGCTTTTAACAGATACTATCTCAATTAGCGTGAACGTTATGAACGTGGGGTCTCATAGTGGTAGCGAGGTGGTCCAGGTTTACGTTAGCGATGTTGAAAGCAGTTTACCGACGCCCGTGAAAAAGCTGTATCGATTTCGAAAAATAACTCTTCAGCCGGGTGAGGTGCAAACGGTAAGCTTCACCATCCCTGTTTCCGAGCTGGGGTTCTACACGGATGGCCCGGAGAAAACCGTTGAAGAAGGAGTGTTCGTGGTGACTGTAGGAGGTTTAACTGCAAGCTTTACGGCAAGGAAATAGATGCCTCCATGCGTATTCCTTAAATATAGGGTTTTAGACCCCTTTTAGTCACTGAGTGTCGCTGATTGACTCGTAAACCAGAGGTAGTGGTTAAGATCGGCACGAGCGTGCTGACGAACTCTAGAGGATGGATCAGCGAAGCGAGAGTCAGGGAAATAGTGAAGCAGATTGCGGAAAACAGGAGCAGGATGGAGTCAATAGTTATAGTCACCTCCGGTGCTATTGCAACAGGCTTGTCTAGGCTTAAGATAGAATCGTCTCCAAGCAGTTTGAAGCTTACGATGAAACAGGTTTGCGCAGCCATAGGGCAGCCAACCCTTATGGCACTATATACGAAATATTTCAATAAGTATGGCATAAACACTGCGCAAATACTTCTTACCGAGGAGGACTTAGCAAACAAGTATCGTTACAAGAATTTTTGGAGAACATTATCCGCCCTTATGGAGCAGGGCATTGTCCCCATTATAAATGAGAATGACGCTATCTCTGTCAAAGAACTTGTCCCAGTGAACCCCTATGTGCCTGACTCCGTCAGGTTTGGAGATAATGATAGGCTGTCCGCTATCATAGCGTCGAAAATAGGTGCAGACCTGCTAATAATGCTGACTGATGTCGACGGGTTCATGATGCCTGCTAAAAACGGTGTTAGAGTCGTCAGGGAACTTAGGAAGATTAACAAGAAGGTTCTTTCTTTCGCCGGGTCTCCGGGGAATCTGGGTAGAGGCGGAATGCTTTCTAAGCTTCAGGCAGCAGCAATAGCCTCTAGATCAGGAGTCGCCACTATAATAGCCAACGGTTTGAAGAGGAATATTATAGCGAAAATACTGAGCGGTGAAAACGCTGGCACCTTAATTCGGCCAGTACGGAAAAGGTTTAAGTCTTAAGAAGGGTTTTTTCAAGACTGCGTTGAGCATGGAGGAGGTAGTTGAAAAATCCAGAAAGGCTAAGGAGGCTTCTCTAAAGCTCGGGGTGGCTCCAACGCCTGTTAAAAACGCCGCATTGGAAAAGATGGCTGAACACATTGAAATACATAGGGAAGAAATAATTCAGGAGAACAGGAAGGATGTTGAAGCAGCGGAAAGTAGAGGAGCCTCATCCTCGTTAATAGACCGGCTGCTGCTCAACGAAAAACGCGTTAAAGAAATGGTTGAAGGCCTCCGACAGATCGCTTCCCTACCGGATCCTGTTGGAGAGATAGTTGAAGGATGGCGGACCAGACATGGCTTAGAGATAAGGAAGGTTCGCGTACCCCTAGGGGTTATTGGCGTTATTTATGAAGCTAGGCCGAACGTCACAGTAGACATAACTGGCCTAGCGTTAAAGGCTGGAAACGCTGTCGTTCTTAGAGGAGGCTCGGAAGCGTTAAACTCGAACAAAGTCTTGGTGAAAATAATGAAAGATGCTGTGAAAAACCTCATCGATCCTGAGGCGATACAACTAATAGAGAATCCCAGCAGGGAGCTGGTTAGCCTACTCTTGAAACAGGATAAGTACATAGATGTCATAATCCCGAGGGGAAGCGCCCAGTTCATCAGGTTCGTCAAGGAAAACTCGTTGATACCAGTGATTGAAACCGGAGCCGGCAACTGCCATATTTTCGTGAACTGGGACGCTGACTTTGAGATGGCTACTAGGATAATAGTGAACGCTAAGGTTCAAAGACCCGCGGTATGCAACGCCGTCAGGAAGGTCCTGGTGCACAGTGAGATAGCGGAGAAATATCTTCCAAAGCTGGTTGATACTTTAAGAAGATATAATGTCGTTATCAAGGGATGCGGAAGAAGCAGGGCGATAGTTCCAACTCTGGTTGAAGCCACTGAGGAAGACTGGTACGAGGAATACATGGATCTGACGCTCGCTGTCAAAATAGTCGGCAATGTTGAGGAAGCCATACAGCATATAAACAAGTATGGCTCAAAGCATTCCGACGCGATAATAACGAGCAACCTGCAGGATGCTGAACTATTCACGAGGCTAGTGGACTCGTCGACAGTATACGTTAACGCTTCAACCAGGTTTACCGACGGAGGCCAATTCGGCTTAGGTGCGGAAGTAGGAATAAGCACGCAGAAGCTTCACGCAAGGGGGCCAATGGGCCTGAGGGAAATCACCACGACGAAATACGTGGTTTACGGCTCCGGGCAGATAAGGGAGATGTAGCAGAAATAAGATGGTGGGTACATCTTAAAGGCCAGTCACAGAAGGGCTTGCGCAGATGAGAATACTTTATACAACCAAATCCGGCCAACCCTTCTCTCAGTAATGCGAGCAATAAAAAGCCGGGAGAAAAGAATATAAAGCTTCGAAAGCTATCTCAGGATGGGCCGGTAGTCTAGAGGTAGGATCCCGCTCTTACGAGGCGGGGGCCCTGGTTCAAGAGTATTATAAGCACTGAAAATCCAGGCCGGCCCACCATTTCTCAGCGCGTGCAATTGCTTATTATGTTTTCTGTAGACTTGAATCAAAACTCATGCAAATGGTTTCACTGCTCATAAAAGACCGTTTAGAAGGGTGTCTTCCCTAAGGGCTTCAAAAACATGGTTTTGAGGGACTGAAAGGCCGTATTTTTTAGTTCTCCCGTACCTGCCCATGTTGACCAGTTTTGAAGAGATTATACCTGCAGATTCCAGCTCGTTAAGCAGGGAAGAAAGCCTTCTGTCAGTCAAGGGTTCTAAACCAATGTTTGCTACCAGGTTCCTATACTCGGCGTAGATTTCCCCGCTAGTGTGCTGAGCACTCTGATTCCTAAGATTTCTTAAAACGGAAACCAGCAGGATTTTACTCTGAATCGGAAGCGTTCTGATAACTTCGTTAACCTGGTCCCTTTCGATTTTCCTTAGGGCTTCTTGAACGCACTCTGTTGTTATCACTGATTTACTATCTCTCTCCGCTGTCTCAGCGGCTACTCTAAGTAGGTCAAGTGCTCTTCTTGCATCTCCGTGCTCAGAAGCAGAGAGCGCAGCAATATATTTGATTACCAATGGGTCGCAAACAGTATCAAAAAACGCTTCTCTAGCTCTCTCGGTAAGGATGTCAAAAAGCTCGTCTGAAGTGTATGGTTTGAAGACAAGCTCTTCCTCGCTTAAAGCGCTCAATATTCTTGGGTCAAGAATCTGTTTGAACGTTATTTCGTTAGAAATTCCTATGAAGGAAACCCTGTGAGAAGAAAAGTTTTCATTAATCCTTGAAAGCTCGTAAAGCAAGTTTTCTCCTTCTTTTTTAACTATCACGTCAACCTCGTCCAAAGCGATAAGAAGATAGAGGTTATTACCCTTTACGTAATTTACTATCCTTCTAAAAACTTCTGCAGTTGCTAACCCTGTGAAAGGCACAGAAAGCCCTATCTGGCGAGATATTGATGCAAGGATCCTGTATTCGGAGCCCTCCATCCTTGAATTAACCATCACGCATCTTATATTTGCTCTCAGCTCAGTGGCTTTTTTAGAAAGAGTGTTTAGAACAAATCTTACAACAGCTGTTTTCCCTGTTCCAGGTTTTCCATAAACAAACAGGTTAGAAGCCTTATTATGGAGGAGGAGAGGAGCAACAACTTCACCAATATACCTTATCTCGCTTTCACGGTGAGGCAGATGGTCTGGAATATAATCATGCCTTAAGGCATCTCTATTGCGGAAAATGTTACTCTTTAAAAACATATTATTGAATACCTTATTCAGTATTTCAGTACTTCCCTTCGCAGCCTCCATTGGAGAGCTGAAGACTTCTTTCAAAAGAAAAATGAATTGGAGAATTGTTTAGAGAAAAAAATACAGAAAAATAATAAGGAGCAAACGTGTCACTCACACCCCATAATTTCCACTCCACACTATTCTTTTTAAAAAGAGAATAAAAATTTATATAAATTATTTCCCACACTATGTAGTATCAATCGTCTAAAGATAAAAGGTTTTCATTCATCATCCTTTAGTAAAAGATAAACTTTCTTTCCTCCCTGCCTTTCCTGCCGGGGGTTCCTCCAAAGGAAACAGAGGGGTGTATGTCCCTGTCTCACTCCTTTTTTCTGTAAATGTCTTTTAAATCTCCTTTTCATAAAAAACAAATCCTCTTCCTCCTTATTTTTTCTCTTTTTCTCTTTTTCTCCATATATTCTCCATCCTTTTCATAGATTTAGCCACACCCCTCATCTTCTACTGGAATGGAAAGATCTTCTCGTTTTTCTCCTTTTTGTAGAGGAAAATCTGTGAATTTTATTGCTTTCGTCAAAAGCGCTGCATTTTAGGCTTCTAGATTTCCACTGGAAAAACTGCTTGTTAACACTTATTTGCCAGAGTTATGCCAAAAATCCCTAGACTGCTGTGATTAACAGAGATAGCGGGAAAAAACTTGAGATCCGTTTTTCAGATGGTTCAGATACACTTATATCTCTTAGGCTGGAGGGCAGTGGTCTCGACAAATATGCGACAGTGCTTTCAAAGCTTCTTCCGTTGATGCTTTCTCAAGAGGCTGTTTCTTATCTGCCTTCAGAAAGAACAATGAAAAAACTTGACGACGAGCAAGTCTTTGAAGTTTTGCGCAAACAGGGAGAAACATTAAACAATATTTTGAAAGTTATAAGGGAATTTAGAAATATGGACTTCAGTTCTAAAGATATTAAGAATAGGTATGAGGAAAGAATCGGCAAACCCATTCAACTAAGTACAGTTGCCACCTATCTCATGAGGCTGCACGACAAGGGGCTTCTAGTCAGAAGGAAGAGAGGAAGAGAGTACATTTATCAGGCTGCAACAATTCTTCTCAAAAATGAATAATGGGTAATCATTCTCCAGCAAGCCTATAGTAGAAAATTTTTCCTTTTCTCTCTCTGATTAAGATTCCTTTCTCAACAAGTCGTTTTAACATTCTGCTTACATGCTCCTTTGATCTTCCAATATGCATGTAGCATTCGCCTACTGTCAGCATTCCTTTCTTCTTGATCTCATCCACAAGTTTTTTCTCGGTGTCAGTAAGATATTCTCCTGCTGGAGGTTCCTTCTTTCTGATTGTTTCTATGGGTCTGTCTACCATCACTTGTCTTACTTCTTCCTTTGGCCATTCAAAGTCTTTCAGATAAGTAATTATCTTATAGACCGCTTCCGTTAAGAGTCGTGTTCCTCTTTCTACTTTTTCTAATTTTTCAATCATTTCATCAAGTCTTCTCTCTAGGAGCTCGTTCTTCTCTTTTAATTCTGAAAGCCTTTTCTCAATTTCCTCTTCTTTTTTCCCTCTTCCGAGTAGCGTTTTCATTTATTTTTGATGCTAAACTGATGCTATTATATTTTTACTTTTCATCAGGACGTCAATCTTGGTTATTATGCCCTCTAATTGCCCATTTCTGGTCACTAAAACCGCATTATGTCCTTTCAGAAGATAATCTATAACATCCGCTATGCTCGCATCCGGTTCTACCATGGGGTATACTGAAGAAATCGCTTCTACGACTTTTTTCTTGTAAAAACTCTCTACATCTTTCTCCTTTGAAAACGCCTTCAGGAGCTCTAATTCCTCTACTGCTCCTATAGGGGTTCCATTCCTTAGTACAGGTAACTGTGATATGCCATATCTACGCATTAGTTTCACGGCCTTTTCAATAGTATCATCATGATTTACGACGATGACGTCACGTACAGCTATGTCTATAGCCCTTGTCCCCCTCTGCTGTTCCTCCTCTATTAATGCTTCAACTATTTTTCTTAATGTTGAAAGACGCGGATCTACCTGTTGCTTTTCAATTCTCGCTATTAATGCTTGGCTTACTTTCGCTTTTTTAGCTAGCAAACTCTGTGTTAAACCCCTCCTTTTTCGCTCCTTACGTATCTCTTCTCCAGGTCGTTTTAGAAGATTTAGCAAATCCATTCCTCGTCCTACCTTGAATCCGGCCTAGGTATTTTTACTTTGCTCTTTTCCTAATGTTAACGATGGCTTTGAGTTTTTCTAGAAGAGCATTTGTCACATCCTCATCTTGACCTTTGATTTGCATCATTATGTCTGTAATTTGCATGATTGCGCTAAATTGACTAGTGTCCATTAGGCCTGTATATGACATTATTATCAGGGTAACAACCGATTTTCTAACATTTTCCTTGGCTTGGCTTAAGATTCTGTAGAACACTCCCTTTGGGATCTTCTTTCCGTCGAAGTCCACATACCCGTTCTTAACAATTCTCTGCTCAATGTTGTCGGAATACAGTAAAAGGGCTTTAAGCTGTTTCGATGTGAGGTTTGATTCCTTTACGAGTTTTTCTAGCATAATGTCAGTTTTCCGCGCCATTTCTCTCATCTTTCTATTTTTGTTAAAGGCGGCTTGTAGTTATACTTTTTTGTATACCTTATTGGTGAGGGTAGCCGTTTTACTCGTTTCCAATTATGCGGGGAAAGGGAAAAATACATGCGGCAAACTCCTTTATTCCGAAATATGGCTAGACGGAGGAGGAGAGAGGCCAAGGTTATTCGCAAGGTTATTCCAAAGATTTTTCCATGTCCGAAATGCGGCATACAGGCTGTCTCCGTTATTGAAGACAAGGCCTCGGAAAGCGTGAGAGTTGTCTGTGGTAATTGTGGTTTGGCAACGAATCTAGATTATGTTAAGAACATGGGGAACGTTGATTACTTCAACAAGTTTGTAGACAAATATCACAGCGGCGAGATTTCTTAGAGGGGCCTTTTTAGATTTATATATCCTATAACTTGCCTTAAACAGGTTGCAGATAGGTAAAACTGAAAAATACTTGTACGAGAGGATTAAGGAGAGTGGGTTCATTCATATAACTTTAATCGACCCTGAGAAAATGAGCAGGATTGAGGAAGTAGTAAAGACTGCCGAAGTCTCTGGTACATCTGCATTCATGGTTGGAGGAAGTACTTCGCACAGGACCTCTGACTATGAGGAAGCTATAGTCAAAATTAAATCTAATTCAAAACTGCCTGTGATAATTTTCCCCAGTAATGTTGCAAGCATAGCCCGAGGCGCTGATGCAATATGGTTTATGTCTTTGCTGAACTCGTCAAATCCATACTATATTATCGGGGCACAGGTCCTCGGAATCAAAGCCATAAGGGAGTTAGGATTAGAAATTATTCCGATGGCTTATCTGATACTTGGAACCGGCGGGGCGGCTGGATACATAGGCGATGCTCGGCCCCTTCCTTTTGATATACCTGAGTTGACAGCCGGTTATGCTATGGCAGCTGAGGCCCTTGGGTTCAGGTTTGTCTATCTTGAAGCAGGTTCAGGTGTTAAAACTCATGTTCCTGAAAAACTGATAGCTATGGTTAAAAGGTGTATTACTGTTCCGCTTGTTGTTGGCGGAGGCATAAGGGACGGCTTAGCCGCTGAGAATGTTGTTTCCGCGGGTGCCGACATAATTGTTACAGGCGACATTTTGGAGGAAGCCTGCACTCTCCGGGAGAAGCTTTCCGAGATAATAGAAGGCGGGCGGAAAGGCGCGTTAAAGAAAGGCGGCGTTAAAAGCATTGGCTGAAGCTGTTGAAATGAGTATTGGAGAATATAACCAGTTTTTACAGGAAAAATTCTGGGAAGCATATAAGTATGCTGTCCACGCAAAAGAAAATGGGTATGATCCGGAGAAGAAACCAGAGTCCATAATCTCTTTCTCGCAGGCTGAAACCATCGAGCAGATACTTGGGTTGAAAGGGTTTAAAAAGAGGTTTGAAGAGCTTAAAAAAACTCTTCCTCCCATTGAAATACCATTTAAAATAGCTGAAGACATCATACTGGGAAGATTCGGGTCTTTTTCTGAAGAAAAAGCGGCGGAACTAGCGTTAAAAGCAGCGCTTGCTTCGTTGACGCCTCCTGGAACTACAGCAGCACCCATAGAGGGCATAGAGAAAGTATTGGTAAAGAAGAATCCTGATAATACTAGATACTTGGCTGTCTATTTCTCCGGGCCGATGAGGTCTGCGGGAGGTACTGAGCAAGCTCTCTCTATAATTCTCGCGGATTTTATAAGGAGGGTATTGAAACTTGATAGGTATAAGCCTACGAAGGAAGAGGTTTCGCGTTACATAGAGGAATTGAGGTTGTATGAGAGGGGGAAAAACAGGTTTCAATATAAAGTTGCCAAGGATCAAATTGCTGAGGTTATAGAGAATCTTCCCGTAGAGATCACTGGCCCGCCATCTGAAGAAACCGAGGTAGTTATATACAGGGATCTTCCGAGAGTAGAGACGAACAGGCTTAGGGGAGGTGCTTTACGGATTATAAACGATGGTATAATTGGTAGGGTTAAAAAGTTTGAAAGTATAATTAACAAGCTCAACATATCTGGATGGTCTTGGATATCTAGAATCGAGGTTGAAAGCACAAAGTCAGAATATCTGAAAGAGGTTTTGATCGGGAGACCTTTCTTCTCATCTTCCGAGTCTTTCGGAGGGTTTAGAATAAGGTATGGAAGAGCGCGGAACACTGGCCTAATGGCCATGGGTATACATCCAATGGCGATGGAGCTTCTACGCGGCTTCCTATCAATAGGCTCTCAGCTCAGAATAGATCGGCCTGGGAAATCAGCCATAGTGATGCCTGTAGACGCGATCATGCCTCCTATAGTTAGGACGAAGGACGGCTCAGTGCATCTTGTTGAAGACTACGATAAGCTTAAAACGATTCAAAATGATATTTCCAAAATTCTTTTTCTTGGCGATATCCTCATATCTGTCGGCGATTACATTGAGGGTAACACTCCTCTTGACAAGGTAGGGTACACTGAAGAACAGTGGGCCGCTGAACTAGAAGCTGCTCTTAAGGATAAGGGGAGTAAAATTAAGAGCCTCCCTTTGGAAGCTGATTTCCTCTGGAAAATAGTTAATAATCCGTTTATTAATATTGATTTTGGGACGGCTCTGCAGATAAGCTTGGCTCTAGATGTCCCGCTTAACCCTACTTTCTACTTTTTCATAGAAAACCTGAGCGCCTCCGAGCTTCTCCACGTGGTCGAATGTTTCAAGAAGGCTAAGGCTGAGGAGGATCATGTTACGGTTCCGGTAGAGGATAATGTTCTCTTAAATGAGTTAGAAAAGATGTGTCTACCTTTTCAGGTTGAAAACGGATACATAAGGTTGTCTAAAATCAGTGCTGAATTCCTAGTGTATCTCTCAAGATGCACATTACCTCCGGCAGGTTCTGAAAAAAATTCTATCGATTATCTTAATTCTGTTCTTCAGTTTAAAATCAAGCCTAAGAAAGGTGCCTTCATATCCGCTAGGCTCGGAAGGCCCGAGGCGGCGAAACTCAGAGAGATGCACCCTCCTTCTCACGTACTGTTTCCAGTGGGTCTAGAGGGTGGTCCGAAAAGGAACATTGTTGCCGCGGCAACGCGTGGAAGCATAGTCGTAAATATTTGCAATAGGTACTGCGAAAAATGCAACCAACTTACTTTCTATTTGCATTGCCCGCAATGTAAGTCTACTACGGTGCCTGTATACTATTGCGCCAAGTGCAATTCATACTCTAAGTTTGAAGAATGTGAAAGATGTAGGAGCAAATGCAGCCCCTTTCACGCAACAAATATTCCACTTCAAAATATTCTAAAAGATGTTGAGAAGCTGCTTGGTACTACAATAGGCTCAGAAGTCAAGGGGGTAAAAGGGTTAATGAATAAGAATAAGGTTCCTGAACCAGTTGAAAAAGGCATTCTGAGAGCTAAGCATGGCTTGACTATATACAAGGATGGAACGATCCGTTTCGACGCTACCAATGCTCCTTTAACCGCTTTCAAGCCTGAGGAAATAGGGGTTTCTGTAGAGGTTTTGAAGAAACTGGGTTATGATATGGATGTAGATGGTAATCCCCTTATAGAAAGTAGCCAACTCCTATACCTTTATCCTCAGGACGTGGTTCTTCCTAAGGAAATGGGTGATTCTCTTGTTGAAGTCGCTAGTTTTATCGACGAGGAGCTCAGGCTTTTCTATCATGTAGAGCCATACTACAATATTAGAACAAGGGAGGACCTTGTTGGGCATCTCATCCTGGGGATTTCTCCTCATACACTTGGGGCTGTAGTGGGTAGAATAATCGGTTTCACCGACTCGCAGGTAGTCTTTGCACACCCATTCTGGCATCAGGCTAAAAGAAGGGACTGCGATGGAGACGGAGACTCCATAATTCTTCTTTTAGACGCCTTCTTAAATTTCTCAAGACATTATGTTCCCGATGCTGCAGGAGGATTGATGGATACTCCGCTTATAATAATGCCTGTTTTAAGACCTGATGAAATAGACGATCAGGTCTATAATATGGAGAATATGGCGAGATATGGTAAAGATGTTTACTTGCTGGCTGAACAAGGTGCGAAGCCGAAGGAGCTTTTAGGCAAAATGCGATTAGTTGGTAAAGATGATCTTAACATAGCTTGGTCTCATGGTACGAGTAGTATTGTGAAAGGCGTTAAAAGAAACGTGTATAGTACTCTAGGCTCTATGGAGAAAAAATTAAAACTACAGCTTGAAGTTACTTCTCTCCTGACTGGGATAGATAAGAAGGATTTTGCAGAAAACCTTTTAAATTCTCACTTATTGAAAGACATTTCTGGAAACATTAAGACATTTCATATTCAGAAATTCCGGTGCAAAAAGTGCGGTAAAAAATTCAGAAGGCTCCCACTGGTTTCTAGATGCACCTCTTGTGGGGGGGAGCTTCTCCCAACAGTTTACATAAGCGGTGTCAAAAAATACTTGATGCTTGGGAAAAAAGTTTTAGCATCTTATTCTTTAGATCCATATTTTTCAAGCAGTCTCGAGCTGCTAGAGAAGGAACTTTCACTGTTTCTTACTAAAGAAGATAACGTGTTTCTTACTCAAAAGAAGCTTAAGCAGTACTTTTAATAGGTATTATCTTCAACGACCTTCTTAACGCCTGTCAGTCTATATCCGCATACGGGGCAGATTGCTCCAGTATATCCAGAGTATTTCCTTTTACAGGCGGGGCAATACTTGACGTACAGGTACGTTTTTCTTATTTCTTTCATACCTATGGAAATATATTTCAGATTCAGGATGGCAGCAGTATTCTGAATGTCATAGTCATCGGTTATTATCTCTATATCGTAATCTTCTTCGCTGTGCAATTCATAGCCTAGAGCCAGGATCTTAATATCTGGCTTTGAAAGTTTATCATATACTCCGTATTCCTTGGCAACCTGCTTTACTTTCTCCACGCCCCCGGAGGAAGGTTCCCGGATTACTAGTTTACCCAGCATCATCGCCGTCTTTATTCTTATCCATCTCCTACCTATCTCGCCAATCTCGTCTAGAAGCTCTCTTATGGTGAATGATTCTTTTTTAAGGGAGTTTGGGTCTACACCCTGTATTATGGCAGTAGAGTCTAGAACATATCCTTGCTTAACCGTTTTCAACACCCCCTATCAACCTACCCATGCGCTTAATATTGAAAGAACTCGAGAAGCGTATAATATTGACTATTTCACCCGTTCCTGTGATCGTTATAGTTTCCCTAGGATCCACTTTGAATGCTTCCTCCCCGTCTATTATCATCTGTATTTCCTCTCCACTTAAATATTTCACTTTTATCACCGCGTTCCTATTAACTATTAGTGGCCTTAGGGGTTTCCTTGCGCACAATGGAGTGCATACTAGGACATTTACATTGGATAAAACAAACGGTCCTCCTGCGTTAAGAGAGTAGGCTGAGGAGCCGATCGGAGTTGAAACTAAAAGTCCATCCCCCTCTACTATGAAGCTTCCCTTTTCAAGCTCCACGGATAACGTTACCTGTTTTAAGCCTGTTATGTTTCTAACCGCCACCTCGTTTACCGCATTAAGCACCTTGCCACCGTAGTCTATTTTCAGCTTGAAGCATTTCTCAACTATAAACTCATCGTTTTGATACTTTTCCAGGTATGAAGGCAGCTTCTCCGGGTCTACCTCCATTAAATAGCCCTTCTTACCCATGTTCACCGGCAGGATCATGCTTCCGTTTTCAGCCACCCGGCAGGTTCTAACTAGGGTTCCGTCTCCTCCGAGGCAGACGATTAGGTCAAAACCCCCTAGTCTTTTTCCCACTAGGCTTGACAAAGCATGCTCCCAAATAGACTCTGGCTTCAAAAGCTTATTAACAGTCTCAATCACCCTCAGGACCCCCTCCTCCCTAGTTTTATAGACTACCGCTATCTTCTTAGCCTCCACCATCTTCCTGTTGCATAAGTTTTTTAAATACGCGGCTTATTAGTTTTCCCCAAAATGGGTAAAGTGGTTGAACTAGGAGAATTAAAAGAGGGATCCTGGCTTATGATTGATAACGAGCCCTGTCAAATAGTGGAGGTTTCACATTCTAAGCCCGGTAAACATGGCAGCGCTAAGGCGCGTGTCGTAGGTATAGGCTTGTTCGACGGGTCTAAACATACTCTGCTGAGCCCTGTTGACACTAAGGTGGAAGTTCCCATGATAGAGAAGAGAAATGCCCAAGTGCTCGCATTAATAGGTGACAACGCACAGGTAATGGATCTTGAGACATACGAGGTTTTCGAAATACCGCTGCCTCAAGACCAGAGTCTTAAAAACAGTATAGTTCAGGGGGTAACTGTGGAGTACTGGCGAGTCGGTGGAAGACAGAAAATAATGCGAGTAAAGTGAGTTTTCTAAGAAAGGTTCAACCGATTTAAGCATACTTGTCTATAATGCTTTTGATCTTTTCAACTTTTTCTAGTGTTAAAAACTCCTTATCTCTTCCGCCCGACAGGATTGCCATTATCTCATGTTTACTCTTTGGCAGTATGTTGACAAGCATAACAGCTTCTTTCCTAGTGAGACCCGCCTCCTTCATAAGTTCTTCCAGCAGCTTTTTAGCCTTGTCCGCGGAAAGTTTGGACGCTTCCTTCAAATAGTCTAAGACTAGTCGCTGGTACTGCTTCAGATCCTCCTGTGCAGAAAGGATTTCAAGTGCCTCAGGTATCGTTATATCTGTTTCAGATATCCTTTGAATCCCCATTGTCTACAACCTCTTCAAATGCTCTGGCCTTGCAATTAAAGTTTTTGTTTTATCCCCGTCTATTACTTGAACAACGTATGCTCTTCCCCTTTTTCCTATAACAGTCCCTATTTTACCGTAGAACCTTCTATGAGGCATTCCCTTATGAACCGAGGGGTCGTATTTTAAGACTACTTTATCCCCTGGCTTATAGTCTTGCAAAAGGTATGATGGAGGCTTTATTCCCCTTTCTCTAACCCTTTTCTTGAGCAGGCTTCTCGTCTTTATCCTTCTCCCTGAGGTTTGAGGCATTTTCTCCTAGCCACCTTCAATACCCGTCACTTCCATCTCCACTATTTTAATCTTAGTGTTAAGAAGCCCAGCTACAGAAGGAATTGTTCTCCCTTCATCTCCATGGAAAAGCTCTTTAACATAGAGCCCACCGCTGCACGTTACAGAAGCCTCATAAAGGTTGCTTCCAAGTCTTTTAAAAGCAGCTTTGTAAACGACTTTTCTCCTAACTTTATCCTTCCTCCTTTTCAATACCCTTAAGGGGGTTCTCTGGCTAATCGCGGCCCCAGTAAGCTTTCCAGATAAATCCCTTAATTCTTCCTCCGAAACTTCTCTTTCAGTTTCAAACACAACTCTATAACTCTTCTTATGGATTTCCGCTTCCAGCTTAAGTCTGGGTACTTCAGAATAGGTCGCGTTGAGGAATTCCGTTATCTCAACCATCTTTCCAAATCTTCTATTAAATTCTGAACACAGTTTCTCTAGATCCACGTTCCTAGTCTTGGGTTCAAGTATTTCAACTATGAAGGGCCTTCCCTCCCCGAGCATCTTTACATCGACATCCTCTCTTCCCGCTCCGTGAAATTTTAAACCGCTGCCATTGTAAGCTGGTATAAGGACTTCTTCCAACATTTTCTCTATAGAGGGGGTTGAATCCTCATCGTTAATTCCCCGCCACTTTGTTTGAGCGATCCCCCCAACAAGCTTTCTGTAGCTTGACTTGAGGAAAACCGAGTTTATCTGCATCGAAACATGATTTTTTGCCACATCGTATATGAAGAGAACATCTGGTCTCCTCATCTCCGGTTTCCTCTGCAACGTTTTCTCGACTTTCCTAATTATTTCTCTGTTAAGCTCGTTTTTCAAGGCCTCCCCAAACTTCAGCTTAAAGAAAGACTTCACCTCCTCATCTTTTTCTTCAATCGAAACCGGTAGAGTAAGCCCCACGTAAAAAGTTTTAAAATCTACTTCCATCGATTTCTCGATGATTCGGGCAGCAGCATTCTCTATTAAAGAATTGATTTCGCCTCCGCATATATAGCAGGGCTTGGTGGCTACGTTTAAACCTAGATTCTTCTTCAGAAAACTTGACGAAGGTTCATGTCCAGACTCGGCTAAGGCCTTAACTATTTTCGGAGCTTTCTCCTCCCTAGCCAGCATTTCGCTCATGAAAAGAAAGTCTTTCAAAACCTTGCCCTTGGTCTCATTGTCAGGGGACGGCATAAGGTTTGAAAACTGTCTGCCCAAGCATCTATCGCAAAGCGGGATAGATAATACGAGCTTTTTCAAGCACTTCAATAAATCCATTTTTAAAACCTCAAATATGGGAGTTTTCTTAACGCTCCTTTAGACATTTTCCTAATGGCCTTTTTCGTGGCAGTGTATTGTTTTACAAGTTCTCTAACATCTTTCTCAGAAGTCCCCGACCCCTTTGCTATACGCCTGATTCGCGAGGAGTCTATTATAGTAACATCACTCCTCTCCTCCATGTTCATCGAGTTTACAATCGCCTTCCACTTTTTCAACTTCCCCATAAACTCCTCCAGATCCTTCTTATCCAGCTTCTTCCCCCCGGGAATACTCGATAAGAACGATTGAAGATCGCCAATTTTCCTTACAGACTCAAGCTGCTGTATGAATTCTTCAATAGTGAACTTGCCTTGAGCCATTTTCTGCATTCTAAGCCGCTCCTCCTTAGACATTTGCTGAATCCTAGCGACTATGGATTCTAGATCAGGTCTTCCAAGTAGTCTAGAAACAAATTTAACCGGGTCGAACTCTTCAAACTCCTCCAGGCCTTCGCCCACTCCCACAAATACTATTGGTGCTCCAACCGAGGCTACTGCTGATAGAGCCCCACCGCCCTTCGCCGAGCCATCCAGCTTCGTAACTATAACGTATCCTACTTTCGCAACCTTGTTGAAGGCTTCTGCCTGAGCTCTCGCCTGTTGGCCTATCATAGCGTCTATGACAAGTATCGCCGCAGTAGGGTTAATCTCGTCTATTATCTGCTTCATTTCATTCATCAAGGATTCTTCTGACCTGTGTCTTCCAGCAGTATCCACAAGTACAACTTCAAGATTGAGCCCCTTAGCCCATTTTAAACCGTTTTTTATGACTTCTACAGACGACCTTCCTAAGGGCTCTGCATAAAGCGGTATACCGGTGCCTTCTAATAGTTGTCTCAACTGGTCTGCGGCTCCTGGTCTGAAAACATCACCAGCTATAACTCCCACCTTCCTATTCTTCTTTTTTAGAGAATAAGCAACCTTGCCGACGCTTGTAGTCTTCCCTGCACCCTGTATTCCCATAAATACGAAGATATTGAGCTGATTAGGCGCTATGCGGAGCTCTTTCTTCTCGCCTCCAAGAATTCGGATGAGCCCTTGGTAAGTTGCGTATACAACCCTGTCTTTTAAGGATACTCCGTACTCCTCTCTCGATTCCTTAAACTCTTTCTTAATCTCTTCGGTAAGCTGGCTCACAAGCTTCACGTCAACATCCCCCATTATCAGTGCCCGCTGAATCTCCCTTAAGTACTCTGCAACCTCTTTCTCACTTATGTAAGCCTGCCTCGTGATAAACTTGAGCGCATTCTGAAGCCTCTCTGAAAGATTTTCAAGCATTTTTAATTACCTTCCTCAACCAGCCTCTTAGCTTCGTTTCTGAGAATAATAGGATCCGCTCTTCCATCAAGCTTCTTCTGAACCTCTCCACATATAAAGTCGACTATCCGCCTATTCTTAGAAACATTTTCTCTAAGACCCGGTTTTTCCTCTAAAACATTCAGAATCACTGATCTGAGAATGCTCGGATCCCTTATTATACTGATGCCCTTGCGCTCAATATACTCCTTAACGTCCTCTCCCGTTAAAACTACTTCCCATAGAATGTTTTTCGCCATACGCGGGCTTAAAGCGCCTTCTTTCACCATGTTGACGAGCCTTGCTAAATTTTCAGGCTTAAACCTGCTATTCCTATAGTCTACGCCGCATTCCCGCCATCTTCTCACAACCTCGTTAGTAAGCCAGTGTGCAACCTCCTTTGGATCGTTTGAAAACTGCAACGCTTCCTCGAAGAAGTCCGCAATAGGTTTCTCCATCACCAGGATTGAAGCTATTTTTTCAGGTAGTCCATAGGTTCTGATGATCCTTTCTAGCCTCTCGTCAGGCAGCTCAGGCAAGCCTCTCTTAATCTTCTCAACTAGCTTCTCGTTGAGCATTATCGGTGGGATGTCGGGCTCAGGGAAGTAGCGGTAATCTTCCTCGGCTTCCTTCTCCCTAGATGTTGCTGTAACTCCCTCCTTCTCGCCCCACCTTTTCGTAACAGTGCTCTCAAGCTTAGGAAGATAAGCTAACCTGAGCTCCTCGAAACGCAAAGCCTGCTCCACCTCTCTAAAGGAGTTAATGTTTTTAATCTCTACCCTCGCCCCCCCGGCGTAGGAGACGTTTGCATCACACCTCATTGATCCTTCGAAAGAGGGGTCGAGAACACCAAGATGCTCCAGGGTTGTCTGCACTTTCTCTAATACTAGGCGGGCCTCTTTAGGCTGGTGCATAACCGGTTCCGTGACTATCTCTACCAAGGCTATACCCGCCCTGTTGTAGTCTATGTAGGTTTTCCTAATACTTCCTTTTTCAACATGAACCAGTCTACCCGGGTCCTCCTCAAGCTGTATTCTTCTAAAAGGTATTTCTCTTCTCTCCCCCTCTATGTTTATCGTGATACGTCCTCCCACGCCTATCGTCACCCCCCCAGCCTTATCGTACTGTGTTATCTGATAGTTCTTATTCATGTCTGGATAGAAATAGTTCTTCCGGCTGAAAACAACATATGGTTGTACTCGTGCTTTGAAGGCGAGGCAAACAGCTATAGCGCTTTCAATAGCTTTACTGTTTACCTGCGGCAGTGTCCCGGGCAGCCCCAGACAGATTGGGCAAACGTTTTCATTCGGTTTCTTCCCGCGATAGTCTGAAGGACAAGGGCAGAAAAGCTTGGTTTTCAGATTTGTTAACTGAACGTGGATTTCGAGCCCTATCTTAAGCCTGCCGGTTTCCTCTTGGCTCAGCATACTTTAAGTTTTCCCTCTATCAAGTCGTTTATGAAGCTCCTTAGCGAGTCATCGCTCAAGTTTTCCTCAACAACCTCTGCTATAGGCTTCTCCAAAACATCCATGTTCAACCCTTCTTCCAGAACTGCTTGTACTGAAACCAGTTTAGGCTTATTAACCGGCACTCCTATCTGGCTGAGAAGCCACACGTAAACCTCTTCAACACCGTCAACCTTTTCCACTATATCGTTGGCAATTTTAAACGATAGAAGGTTGTATATTTTTCCAACATGGCTAACAGGGTTTTTGCCAGCAGCGGCCTCAGAACCCGCGGGCCTCAGCAGAGCTATAACACCATTCACCCTATTACCCCTGCCCACTTGCCCACTGTCCCCTGCCTCAGCGGATGTACCGGTAACGGTCAAATATATACCATCTTCCCCTCTCCCTCGAGTATCCAGACTATTTAAGGTGATGCTTACTTTCTTAAAATCATAATTATCCTCAACATAAGTCTTCAAATGCTCAACAACCTCCTTCTTAGACCTGAAATAAGTTTCCTCACCATCTACGAAGCGGTCCACGTAGGACATCGCTATGGTCAGGTCAACCATACTGTTTATCCTGTAACCCATAACTTTCACATCCTCGCCGGTTTCCTCAAACTCCTTCTTAAACTCCCTGCTGTTCAAATGCTGCTCAACATCTAGAACAAGATTTTCAAGCGGGGATAAAGGAGCATATCCGACGGCTGCGGAAGTATCGTTAGCACCCAGAAACTCTCCACCCCGCTTAAAAATGTCCGCCAGGTTCGTCGCGCTCCTCCCTATCTGAACCTCGTAGGAAACATGCTTATCCGGGTCAACGAACCTAAGGTTCCTCCTAAACCAGTTTTTAGCAGAATCCACAGCGAGCTTCTCTATGGGCAGCTCCCTGCCGTTGAAACTGTAGGTTGCCCTGTCTCCGAAAATAAGCTTCATCGGCTTCTTAACAACCCCTCCTCCAAACCTCGTCTCAGACTCCCCAGCAACCAGCAGGCTCTTATCCAGATTATAGTGAAGAACCCTGTTAAACTCCTTAAGATAGAGCCGGCAGAGATCTACTGAAAGCTCATTCATAATCATGTCTGAAATAGTATCTGGGTGGCCGAGCCCCTTCCTTTCCACAATCTCTATCTTCTGCTTCGGGACGGGGTATGCCCGAAGTTGATTCACGTTTATCGCCAATTAACCTCTTTAAAAACCCTTATGGCATGTTAAATAAACTTTATTCACCATCCTCTCACCATAGAACGAGAAAGTCATCACCCCGGAGCTAAAAGACCAACCATAAGGGGCAAAACCCCATGCATTCCTAACAAGTAAACCCACTTACCACAGCTAGACGAATCAAAAAACTTTTAATCCACCGCCACACAAGGAAAAATGAAAGCGAGGTCGCGGGGGTCGCCAAAGCCAAGCAGCGGCAAAGCCAGGTTAAAGGCGCTGGACTGAGGCTCCAGTCCCGCAGACGCGGAATCACCGCGCGCGGAAGGGTTCGTGGGTTCAAATCCCACCCCCCGCACT
>JBNAVT010000027.1:0-26139 GCA_049700215.1 Thermoproteota archaeon | reverse complement strand
GAAAAGAGGGATATGTACTGTCGGCATCTGCCAACATTTCTATTAACACGAATGCTGAGAACTTCATACATATGGTGGAGTACGCTAAGAAAATATCGTATGCTTAGCTGCTTCACCTAGTTTTCCGAGCCTCCGAAGTCTTGAGCGCGTGCGTGCTAAAAATCATCAAGAGTGTAAATGGGCACATAAAGGAAATATTATTGTGACACATTAACCCGGTAGCGAGTTTTCAAAAACGGTTCGTGACTAAGACTCTGAAACGCTAGAAATATATGCCTCTGCTGCGTCATAAAAACGGTGTTTAACATGGATTTCGCCTCTATATGTGGGGACAGCATCTTAGTCAAGGCTTATACTAAGCCTCTGACAGTCAGGGTTTATCGTGGCGATAAGCCTATTTTACAGAGGTTGAGTAATGAGGTTGACTACGAACATTCAGGTATTGCAGGGAATTTCTGCAACGTGGAGGTGGAGCATAAGAGTGAAAAACTTATTGTCTTAAGATGCGAGGGAAACTACTGGAGTTCCACAAAGTCTCTTGCAAGGATGAGGCTTTCCATAGATGGGTGTTTGCTGAAAGTTAACTGGGAGTGTGAATCAGCATTTGACTACATATCTGACACATGGGTTTCCATAGGGGAGACCCAGTGGTATGGACAGGGTCAGCTAATCATTCAAGCGTTTCCTCTTAATAACCACGTTATTGACATGAAGCCTTTCATAACGGGGAATATTCAGCCGCCTTTATGGTTCACGAGAACGGGTGTTGCAGTTCTTGTTGACGACTATCAGCTTTTCGACACAAGGTTCGACAGAGGGATAACTATAAGGGGGTTGAACACGAAGTCCTTCAGTTACAGTATAATTGTCGGCGAGGACCTTGTTGACGTGCGTAGAAGAACACTTGAGAGAATCGGTCTCCCTAGGAGGACGCCGGATAGGCGGGTTTTAACACGGCCGATATTCACCACGTGGGTTGAGTACAAACAGGGTGTTGACCAAGAGAAGGTTTTAAGGTTTGTGAAGGACATAAGGGAGCATGATTTCCCTTGCAGCGTTATTCAGATAGATGATAAGTGGGAGGAAAAGTATGGTGAATACACTTTCGATAAATCGAAGTTTCCAGACCCAAGGAGTATGGTTGATGCAATACACGACACAGGCTTCCTAGCAACACTCTGGGTACACCCCTTCATAAACCGTGACTCAGACAGTTATGAGTATGCAAAGAGCAGAAGGCTCCTGGTGTGGGATCCTGAGAAAGACGAGCCGGCGGAAATAGTCTGGTGGAATGGCCAAGCTGGTCTACTTGACGTAAGCAACCCTGAGGCCTGCCGATGGTTTGACATGAAGCTGAGGGAGCTGAAGGAAAATTATTGTTTCAACGGTTTCAAGTTCGACGGTGGGGATGCCTACTTCTTCCCCTTCGCTAAGAAAGACGGTAACATTGTTAGACCAATAAGAATAGGACGGACCTATGGGAACATTACTCCAAACCAGTATACTGACGAATGGCTCAGATACATATTTGAGAACCATTATGACCTTGCAGAGTCGAGAGTGGGATACTTAGCACAGAGGTTCGGGATTATTGCGCGCGAGGGAGACAAGGAGTCCTCATGGGGGATTGACAACGGCCTGTATGCAGCTGTTACACAGGCGTTAACGCTTTCGATGGTGGGTTACCCGTATATCATGCCGGACATGATAGGGGGAAACCAGTATAAGTATAGGTGTGGCAAGGAGCTTTTCATAAGATGGGTTGAGGCGGCATCTCTCATGCCTGTTGTTGAATACTCGATAACACCGTGGACTTTTGACGAGGAGACAGTTAAAATAGCCAGGAGATACTCGCTTCTTCACGTTTATCTTGGAGACTACTATATTTCGCTGGCGGAAAGGGCTATGAGAACAGGCGACCCTGTACTGTGCCCGCTTGTCCTGAAATATCCTGAGGATGAGAACTGCGCGTTCATAAACGATGAATACTTGGTAGGAAGCCTTTTAGTGGCCCCAGTAGTAAAAAGCGGTTGCAATGAAAGAAGCGTCTATATACCGGAAGGCACATGGATCGACTTCTGGAACGGTAGGGAGTTGAAAGGCCCGGTAGAAGCATCCAGCGAATCACCCTTGGATCGCTTGCCCCTCTATTTCGAGACGCATGATGCAGAGCTTGCTACGATAATCAGAAAGGCGAGGAGGGAAATCTTCAACCTTTAAAGAAAAGGATTAGGCAATGTGCGTAGAAAGTTCGATAGTGCGCACTATACACAACCATCCCATGTCCCTACAGGCTGAAGCATGCGAGCGTGCGCTATAAGGAAGGCTAGAAGAAACCTTGAGAAACAAGTCGGTTACGAATTCTCTATTTTCCTTAAAAAACAGAAACGAGGTGATTGGCGGGATCGGGTTGATGCACATTGACAGGAAGAATCAGACTGCTGAGGTTGGCTACTGGCTTGCTGGGTAAAAAAATGGGTAAAAAATCGCATAAGTCTTATAAACCATGGCGTTACCTTAGTTGACGGTGGTGTGAAATGGAGGGAGAGAGAAAAGAAGTTGAGCTGTCTGAAACGGAGAAGAAAAGAGAGATGACGCATCACGCTGAGGATGTTGAAGAATTGCGAGAAGTTTTGAAGACTGTTAGAGAAGAAGTACCTGGGCTCTTAAAGGATATTGTCGGTCCTCTTAAGGAGTTGATGGGTACATCGTTAACAGAGGAGCAGGCGAGGGAAAGGGCTAGGGCGATAGCGACTTTCTACAAAGAATTAGTAGCGGCGGGAATGAAGGAGGATGTCGCTATCGAGCTGGTTAAAAACCAGTTTATCAGCCCAGCAGAATTAATCAAAAACGTGCTTGGGCAAGCCGGCAAGATAAGAAGAGAAGAAGAGAAGGTTTTAGAGAAGTAAGAGATTTGAAATGGGAAAGGCGTTACAAATAGTCCTGATCGTAGTGGAGGCTTTAATAACTTTCATTGTATTAACCCCCGTTTTTTTATGGCTTTTGTTGAATGTTTATCTCGTTAATTACAGGATTGGGAAGAACAGGAAGAAGATGGCAAAGATGTTGAGGAGGGAAGGCTTGCCGGAGCATACTTCGATCAAGATAGCTGAACATATGTTTCCTAAAATGGATTTTTCCCCTTGGAGGCTTAGATCCATAATGAGTGGAGGAGAACATGGCGGAAGAAAAGAGGGGAAAACTGGTTGGAAAGCAGGATAGACGAGCTTGTCAGGAAGATCAATCTTCTTGAAGAAGAGCTTAGGAAAGAAAGGGAGTTGAACAGGGATGTATTGCGGGAGTTAGCTGTCGTTCGAAGCATCCTATCCTTAAGTTCAGATGCCTATAAGACTTCTAAGAAAATAAGCCTGCTCTCAGAAAGCCTGAGAGCAGGACCATTAGCCAGAGATATAGCTGAAATATTGATGGCTGAGGGGCCGTTAAACATATCTCAGCTGACTAATCTACTGAGAGAAATTAGAGGAAAGGCCTCTAGGAAAACGGTTGCAAAGAAGCTTAGAGAATTAATGGAGCTAGGGATTGTAGATGTAATAGAAGGAAAAAAGAGTGAAAAGCTCTTTAAAGTACGAAGCGAAGATTCAAGCAAGTAACTGCGACAGTTTTTTTAAATAACCAGCTTTTTAATCAGAAATGGTTCTCCCTTAAATCTTATTTTAAGATCTACATCCCCCAGCATGAGAACATATTACTCAATGGTTCTGGCTGTTATTTTTCCATACCCATGCGTGAGGCCAAGGCTCTACATGCTTGAAAGACTTGTTTTAAATCTTTTTTACCCGAGGGTTCTGGAGCCCAGAGGGCAATACTGCCGGTCGACGGATCGAAGAGACGCGCCCACACGCATAGAAAATACGTGTCCTCTTCCACTAGAAGGGAAGTGGCGAGTTGATGCTCACGGATGAAACGTGTCGATTCTAAGCTTGGATTTGTAAAGTTACTCCACATCTTTATGCTGATATTATGCCATCCGCAGATCATGGAATGGGTTTTAACAGGGGGTTCTTTGCAAGAGTAATTGGGGCGAGTCTGATTTCCGGCGGGATAACCGTGTTGCCGGCCACCATCTTCACATCATACGTGTCAAAGGCCTTTTCAAAACTGCAGCTCCTATAGGTTAAACCCGAGGGGCCCTCATATTCTTTGGGGTTGACCAGCATGAAATTCACCTTCCCCTCTCTAGCTATTCTCTCCGCCTCCCAGATCAGAGCCCTTGCGACACCTCTTCTCCTATAGGCTTTATGAACCCTCAACACATCGAGATAGAGGAAGCTTCCTAATGGCAGCTCGTCGCTGAAAAGCACGTCGAGGTGCCCAACTATTTTCCCATTCAACTCAGCGACGAGAGTAATAATGCCCAATTGTTCCATGTATTGCCAGTATTTAGCTAATTCTGAACGGTCCATCCATGGACCTCTATGCATCATCCTCTCCAAAGGAGTTAATTCCTCTTATCTGGCCGGTTCCCCTCTGCCTTTGTAGGAGTAATGATACCATGTTGCAACATCAGAGCATTCAACCTCCACTAGGGCATCTATATCATTTCTAGACCCGACTCTGACATTGATGCTCATACTATGTTTTTAAAAAGACTGTTCCATGTTTAAAGACTTTTCAGAAAAACACTAGCATTTTTAAAGCGCAATGTTTCCGTATTCTCTGAAAAACTTTTTTAAGTTATCCCGGCTTCTAACAGCTATAGTTTCCGCATTCGGTTTAAAGTCAAAGACTTCAACAGACAAGTATCCGGAATAGTTGGTTTCAAGCAGACCCTGAACTATTTCTTTATAGTTTGCAGAGCCGGATCCCGGAATATACCCGTTACAGTCATTTGCATGAAAATGCTTCAGGTAGGGCCCCGCTTCTTTTATCATGTTTTTGAAGGATCTTTTTTCGTCGCACATGCTTCTCACATCGAGAATAAGTCTGATGTTTTCATGGGCAACATCCTTTAAGAATTTGATTGCTTCACCAACATTATTAATGAAGTTCGTCTGGTCTTTAGACAGGGGTTCGATGCAAAGGACTACCGTTTTTTCCTTCGCAGAATCCCCTATATCCCTGAAAGCCGAGACGGCAGAATCCCAGGCTCTTTTAAAAACCTCATCGGATGGGATGCTTCTTTGCTTCGGAGACCCGAAAACCACTATTCTTCCACCTATTTCGCTCGTAAACTCTATCACTCTAGCCAGATAACCTACGGCCTCTCTGCTCGTTTCTCCGGAGTCTTTAAAAAAGTTCACGTTCTTGTCGCAGACCAAGACCCAGTGGGTGCCAACGACTTCAATACCGTTTTCAAGCGCTTTCCTCCTTATTTCCCTTCTTTTCTCAATAGAAATTTTCTCAACATTGCTAGCTATAGTGAAAGGAGCGATTTCAACACCATCATATCCGAATCGCTTAACATGGGGAAAGACTTCAGTAACCCCCATTCCCGAAAACACTTCGTTGCATATGGAAAGCTTCATTTGCGGCAAAAAAGTTGAACTAAGCTAATAAGTTTTTAGCGCGCGCTTAATACAATTGACCTTTTGCCCCCAAAAACTATAATAATACGGTGTAATATAGACAAAATGAATTACAATGAGATTCCTTCATTCTTGGACTATTTGGTTAGCATCGGCTTGAGAGATAAAATAAAGTTGGGAATAGGCATTCCGAGAGGGGTGTTTCCTTATTGTACAATTACTCAGTTTAGCGAAAAAGAAACCAGTAAAAGAGTATTTAAAATATGGAAAATGGCTATAGAAAAGGGATTTGGGTTTCATATAGAACCAGGTGTGCAGATATGTTCAGCTATACGAGAGAATTCACAATTGATAGATCCTACGGGTCGAATATACAAATGCTGGGCTCTCGTAGGTAAGGAAGAATTTGCCGTAGGCAATATAGATGAAGAATATAAACCTACTTTTTACGAATTTGTTATGAGAATACAGCAGACCCTTCAAAGATGTAGGGGATGCAGTATCTTACCCTTTTGTAATGGTGGTTGTCTTATATGAAGCTTATTATAAGACAGGAAATCCATTTAATTTAATATGTGGCGATATCTTTAGCAAAGAGCGCGCGCGCTATTGTTAATTGCTATTAATTGAAATAAGCTTGGAACTGTACAGGAAGATTTATGGGAGGAGTTCAGAAATACGGGATGGCTAAACGCTCTTAAGTGTTTTATACGTAAACGTCCTCATGTCAAGCCTGATAACTAGAGGAAAACCAAGAGGGGTTTTCTCTACAATCAAGATTAGTAGGTTTCAAAGATCACATAATATTTAAAAAAAGCCTTGTTCCAACTCACCCAATTAAAATGAGCAGGAAGATAGCTGAAGTCAAAATAGAAGGCGGTTTTCACGACAGAGTTGAAACCCCGGTTTGCTTCCCGTTGCAGAAACTGGTTTCATTCCTGGAGAACCATGAGGATGTCTACCTTGAGATAGGCGGTGTAAAAACACCTCTACAGGTGATGGAGTATGGAGGTTCGCTTCAGGGTTGCTTCATCCTCCCGTACGCGAAGGCGGGAGGAACCTTAAGAGGAGACATTATTCTAAGCGAGGGAGAGGGGGAAACCGGTTTCTCATACGACTTGAAGGAGGATTCTCTGACTATAAACTATGGGAGAAAACGCGTGGCGAGCTATAATTATGGGAAAACACTTAGCAAACCGTATCTGTATCCAGTCTTCAGCACGAATGGCGTCAGGGTTACTGAAGACCGGCCCAAGGATCATGTGCATCACAGGTCTCTATGGGTTGCACATGGAGATGTAAATGGGCATGATTTCTGGGCAGAGTTCAAAGACAGTGGAAGGATTGAAGCAAGAGATGTTAAGGTGAATAGTTGCGGAAAGGTTTTCCTCGAGCTCAGCAGCAGCAATGTATGGATTGCTAAATCGGGAAGCATTGAGCTGCATGAAGAGAGGATTTTGCGTTTCTGGAGGCTTAAAAGAGATCTGCTCCTAGACGTTGTGACAACCATTTTTAGCCGTGAGAAGGATGTTAAATTCGGAGATACTAAGGAGGGTGGAATACTTTCAATAAGGGTCAACGAGAATATTAAGGTTGATAACGGCGGGAAGATTGAAAACTCGTTCGGCGGGATAAACGAGGCGGAAACATGGGGAAAGAGGGCGGCATGGTGCGATTACAGCGGGGTTGTTGATGGAGAGAGGGTTGGGATAACTGTTTTCGACCATGTTGACAACTTCAGGTATCCGACCTACTGGCATGTGAGGAATTACGGCTTGATGACTGCAAACATGTTCGGAGTCTCAGTATTCACGAATATGCCTAAGAATAGGGGAGACTATGTCCTGCCTAGGGGAGAGGAGTTGAAATTTAGGTACAGGGTTCTTGTGCACGAAGGCAGGGACGCTAGCTACATAAAAAGCAAGTATATTGATTTCATCTATCCGCCTGAGGTAGAAGTTTAAACGGATAAAGTCTCTAGCGAGCGTTAAGACTTAAGCCATCAAACAGCCTTAATCCTCTTCGTAGCGTCCGGTCTTCCTCACCAGCTCATAAGCGAAGTTGAGATTTTCGACAGGGGTATTTGGAGCAACATTGTTAGCATCTCTGAAAACGAATCTTTTCCCTTTCGTGACACCGGAGGCCAGTATGCTTTCAACTTCATCCCTAATTCTGTTTAAGGGACCCTGCTTCAGGGTTGTAACTCTGACACCACCCTGTATAACCACGTCTTCTCCAAGTATCTCTCTCGCCCTCCCCAAATCTAGTGGAAACCCGGTGTCTATCGAGGAAATGTTAAGCTCCTCCTTCAGGGTTTTCAGATGCTGCATAACTGCTCCGCACAAGTGTATGCTTGGCCTTCCAGAGCAGAAAGTGTTAACTATCTTTTTGTGAAGAGGGAGGACGAATTCCCTGTAGGCTCTGGGAGATAGGAGCTGAATGGAGTCGTCTGCAAACCCGAAGCCCTCGTACGGGAAAGAGATCTTAAGCAACCTATGCCAAGACTTCATCCTCTCAATTATGGATTCAGCCACGAACCAGAGGAATTCTTCAGCTAAGCCCCTGTTTTTGTAGAGCAGTTTGACAACGAAGCCATTCGTTATGTTAGTCGCAATAGTGAAGGGGCCGTCAGTCCTGATCGGTGCGTAAATGCTTCCTATGGGTCTTCCAAAGTAGGCGTACCCATCCTCTTTCCTTTTCAAGAAGTATTCGTAGAAGCTTCTTACCCTAGCCATGAATCCAGAGAAGGGTTCAGGCATGCCTTTTTTAATAAACGTTCTTACATCGTCCTCGTTCTTCAAAAAGGGATATACGTCTGGGACACTGCTGGTGGTGAAATAAAGGGGTGCTCCGAACCATGCTGATTCGTAGATGTTTTGAAACTGCACCGTTATGGACCATTCCTTGGGCAGCCCCATTTCCCAATCAGCATAAACATTATGTCTTCTCCAGTATTCAAACTCAAGCTCAACCTGCAGCATTGTTTCAGGATTGTTGAAAACCCTTTCATAAGTATAGTTCTTAACGTTCAGCTCCTTGTTTAGCACTATCATCCTATCGGTCATTCCCCAGGTGACAGGTATCCTCTTGTGCCTGTTAATCCTGAAATCTTTCCAGAGGCTGGAAACCATCTCATTATGCTGTTTAAAACTGTCGCCGGAGTGAAGCATGTCTCCCAGAATCCTGCAACATATTTAAGCCTTATTCAAGACACTAAATTTTTTATAGGCTTAAGTCTCGCCGTTCTCAATGAACTCTTGGGAAAGAGTCGTAAAAGCTATGCAGCTTTCAACCCCGGACAGGATCCCGACATATGAGTTACACCCCTCCTTGAAAATATTCTCAACAGTGTTGGGTAGGGGTACTAGCGGGATCATGGCTCATAATCCCGAGGCCTTTTTCAACCTGGTTGCTTCCAAGGGAGAGGTTGATTTAGGCAAGGTTAACGAGCAGATTGCGGACGAGCTTCTAAACCTCTACAGTAAAATCGGGATAGACTGGGTTCGCGTGGTAAAGGCGTACAATAGTGTGCCCAAGGAGGTTAAGAGGATTGGGGAGCATAAGTGGCAAGTGGATGGGAAAACATACTTGTGGTCTGGTGAAACACTCTGGAACCTAAGTGAGCCGGAAACCTATGACCCGGATGAGGTAATAAGAGCGTGCAGGAACAGTAGTGTTGAGGTGGACCCATTGGTTTTTGAAGTGCTTAGGAAACTGGCGGCTAGAGTGAGGAAAAACATGTTCCTGTCTTTCGATTCTGATGGAACATGGGAGCCAATAGTGTCCAATCCGAATCTGCTTAAACACGTGTTACTATGGGTTTACAGGAGGCCTGACGCCGTGGAAGCCTTAATCAACCGTAATACTGATTTAGCAATAGAATACGGTAAATGGGCTATTGATGAAGGCGCTGATGCGATTCAGCTCTGTGTCGACTACGGGAACCAAAATGGCCCATGGATGTCTCCGGCAATGTTTAGGAAATTTGTTAAACCGGCTTTGAGAAGAGAGGTGGATGCTTTCAAGAAAAAAGGCGCGTTTGTAGTTCTTCACTCCGACGGATACATTATGCCCATCCTGCCGGAAATCGTAGACGCCGGAATAAGTGCTTACCAGTGTATTGACGTGATAGCGGGTATGAAGATGGGGGAGGTTAAGGAAAGATTCGGGGATAAAATCTGCCTTGTCGGAAATGTTGATCCGAGAATAATAGAATACGGAACTAAACAGGACGTGGAGAAAGAGGTTGAAAGATGCTTAAGGGAAGGGGGGAGGGAAGGCTACATTCTTTCAGCTTCAGCAAGCGTTGCACTCAACAATAACGTGGAGAACTTTATTCACATGATAAACTATGTTAAGAGAAAAACACTTTAGCGAGCAGTACTCGCAGTAGTAAGAAAACTTAT
Source organism: Thermoproteota archaeon (assembly GCA_049700215.1). GTDB lineage: Archaea > Thermoproteota > EX4484-205 > EX4484-205 > JAAOZP01 > JAAOZP01. The sequence continues at coordinate 16,247 of JBNAVT010000027.1, read as the reverse complement.
ATACGGAAAAAGAGCCTGGAAAAGGGGATTGCATGGGAAGTTTGAAGTAATTGGGCTGGGAATGAGTTGTGTCGATTGCATTTTAAAAGTTGAAAACAATTCGGATTTAAACCGTGGAAATGTGCTTGACTGGAGCATCCAGGGAGGCGGTAAGGCGTCTACAGCCATGGTGGCTGCTGCACGTCTCGGCGCAAGGACTTCGATTATGACCAGAGTTGGCCAGGATGAGGCTGGAGAACTCGTTATCTCCGATTTAAAAAGCACGGGGTGGATACGAGTAGAATTATTGTGCAGGAGAGATATAGCACTCCAATACTATTCATACTGGTAGATGCCAACGGTAACCCTCGATGGGTTGATGTTAAGACGTTGAAAGATTGGGTTCTTCCTGAGCCAGTAAAGCACATGGTTAAGTTAGCTGAAGGGAAGAACTGGCTTGAAAATACTTTTTCAAGGAAATATGCGAAGGATGAGCTTGACTCCGTTGCTGAAGGAAGGGTCCTCCTGCTAGACTGCTTTCAGCCTGAGTGTTTAGACGCAGCCATAGTTGCTAGGAGAAATAATGTTGAAACCTGTCTCGACATGTATTTTCACAAAAACCTGCTGAATATTCTCCGTAACATAACCTATTGCATACCTTCTAGGAGGGCAGCAGCCAATTTCACTGGAGAAACTGATCCGGAAGCCATGTGTAGAAAGCTTCTCAGTCTTGGGCCTGAAGTAGTGGGGGTGACGCTCGGTGAAGAAGGCGCGGTATTCATGACGGGGAGGGGAGAATTAGTGAGGCAGAAAGCCTTCAAGGTTCAAGTCGTAGATACAACTGGTGCTGGCGACGTGTTTCACGGAGCGTTCTGCTTCGGAGTGATGCAGGGCTGGAGTCTTCACAGGATTGTGGAGTTTTCGAGTGCTGTTGCAGCCCTAAAATGTAGAAGGCTCGGCGGCAGAGCCGGCATACCTTCTTTGAGAGAGGCTGAGGAATTCATAAATTTAAACAAAGCATAAATATGACCTGATTTCATATTTTTCAGGAGGTTTATTTAAGATTGGAGAATAAGGATGTTAAAGTGAAACTCGGTTTTGTCCCTTCTCACAGGCAGATGTTCAAGAGATCTGAGCCGTGGGCGAGGGAGCTACGTGACAGAGCTTTGAAGACTCTTGGGGAAGCTGGTTTCTTGGAGGTGTAGCCCCCGACGAAAAACTAACTGGAAACGGTCTTGTTCAGAACGAGGATGATGCGGAGAAAGTGATACGGCTGTTCAAAGAGGAATGCGTGGATGGAATCATCATTATGGCCGTAGATTTCGGCGACGAAGTGTCTGCGGCACGCATAGCATCCTCCCTATTGAAACCCGTCATACTGTTCGCGACGAAAGAGCCCCCGTTCACTGCCGAGGGGGAGCGTATATCAGACTCGTTCTGCGGAACAATATCAATAGGGTCGGCGCTTTACAGGAGAAAGATACCTTTCGTCTGGGGAGGAGTGGTTTCCCCGGAGGAGGAAGGGTTCGCTAAAACTATTGAGGATTTTGCTAGAACATGCATAGTGGTTAACGGGTTCTTAAAAGCCAGGATAGGTTTAGTAGGTCCCAGGCCGGAGAGCTTCGAAACCTGCGCGCTGGACGAGGTTACTCTAATAAGAGTATTTAACCAAAGAGTAATCCCTATTTCCCTGGTTGAAGCCGGCGCTGTGGCGGAAAATATTGACAGCTCGGAGATAAACAGGATTACCCAGTCAATTAGAAGAGAGGTGGACGCGTCTGCCGTTAATGAAGAAACCTTAATCAAGATCGGGAGGCTGGAGTACGCCCTGCTTGCGCTGGCTGATAGGTGGAGGCTGGACGCTATGGGAATCCAGTGCTGGGGGCCAATGTACCACGTCTTTGGGGTTGCGCCGTGTCACGTGAGCGGTAGGCTTGTAGACCGGGGCATCATGGTGGCCTGCGAGGCGGATGTGCTGGGTGCTTTAACCATGCTGATACAGTATTTAGCCTCGTTTAAAAAGACGCCTCCCCATTTCATAGACTGGACGGTGCAGCACCGGGAGAAGGAGAATGTTTTCCTAGCTTGGCACTGTGGAAATGCTCCGCCATCTCTAGCGAGAGACAGAGCCGAGATTAACAAAATGGGCATGGGGGCCTTCCAGCTTAAACCTGGCGTCGTGACAATCAACAGGTTGGCAGAGTACGACGGGAAATTCAAAATGCTGATTACGACAGGCAGGATTTTAGATACTCGAGAGAGCCTCCAAGGCACTTGGGCTTGGGTTGAAGTACCTGATTTGAAGAAGCTCTATGAAACTATTCTAAAGAACGGTTTCATTCATCACGCAAGCATGATTCATGGTGATTACACGAAGCCTATTCAGGATGCTTGTGAAATACTTGGTATAGAGATGGTCAAGGTTTAGCCGTATTCGCTATTTCTAATCCTTTTTGTCTCTGAAACGTTTTTAAACAGTGTTGACGCTACACGGTTTAATGCACGAGTGGGCGTTAGCAGAATCAGTGGTGAAGACGATTCTTAGAATTGTTGAGGAAAAAGGGATTGAGAGGATCATTGAGGTTAAAATTAAAATTGGCGAGATGCAGCAGGTGGAGCATGAAATATTTAGAACAGCCTTGGCACAGTTGAAACCGGTTGAACTAAAGGATACGGAGTTTATAATAGAGACTGCTAAGACAGAGTTTAAATGTAGGGCTTGCGGCTTCAAATGGTTTTTCCAAAGGGACGAACTGGGCGAGGATACGCTGGAAGCGATACACTTTCTTCCAGAGGTTTCTCACGCTTACGTTAAGTGCCCCAGGTGCGGAAGCCCGGATTTCGAGATAATCGAGGGCAGGGGTGTTTGGATCGAGAGCATAAAGGGGTTGGAGAAGAATGGTCGACCCGAGGATAAGCATTATTGACGAAAGAATGAGAAGAGTTAGCCGAATAATCGCTGTTTCAAGCGGTAAAGGCGGGGTTGGTAAGAGCCTATTGTCCTCTATGCTCGCGTTAACCCTGGCTAGAAAGGGTTACAGGGTTGGATTATTCGACTTGGATTTTACAAGCCCTTCCACGCACCTTATTCTTGGTGTTAAAGAAGCCCGTCCCGTGGAGGACAGGGGGATCACCCCGCCCCTCGTCCACGGCTTAAGATACATGTCGATAATCCACTATTCAGGCGGGCGTGCAACACCCTTAAGGGGAACGGATTTTTCAAACGCGTTTATCGAGCTGCTTTCCATCACAAACTGGGGCGAGCTGGATTTTATGGTTTTAGACATGCCGCCTGGGATCGGGGATGCTACGCTCGACGTAATACGTTTAATGAAGAAGCCGGGTTTTCTAATAGTCACGACATCCTCTCCACTGGCCTTTGAAACAGCTAGGAAACTAGTATTCATGTTGAAGGAGCTAAACATCCCGATAGTTGGCATTGTGGAAAACATGAAAGCCGGGTCAAGCAGTATTCGACAGGAATCCCTGAGACTCAACGTCAAGTTTCTAGGGGAAATACCTTATGATCCGAGGATTGAGGCAAACTTGGGGAATGCTGAAGGCTTGCTTGAAACAGTTTTCGCTAGAGAAGCGGAGAAACTGCTTGAACACTTAATAAAAACGGTGTGAAAACACTTTTCTTTCAAGCCCGCCGGTTCTACTCTTTACCGCATATGCAGTGACTACGGTAACCGTGGCAAGCGGGACACGTAGGCACGTTTTGCCCACTCGGATATCCTTTTGCCTCCCCGGGTCCAAGGATTATAAACTGCACCACCCTGTTTTCAAATTCGACGCTAAGCTTGTTTATGTTTTCAACCTCAGGAGCTTCAATCAGGAAACGCTTCTGGCCAAACAGGCTTTCTAGCTCCGTGACCCGCCATCCTTGCGGAGCCCTTAGCCTGATGGCTGGCTCAACTTGCCTATTTCCCTTTAAAACTCTCACGCCCAAGGTTCTTCCAACCCTCGGATATATGACTGGTTCCCCATCATAGTGTAACCAAACCTCATAGTCGTCGATGCTTCTTACAGAGGAATGGGCATCGTTTTTCAAGAAGCCAATCGCCATCTCGTTTCTCATCAGTAATGTCACACAGTTTTCAGGAATCACTGTGCGGTCTCCGAAACTGACTTCCCGGTTTTTCTCCAAGACTTTTTCCGCAACAGCCATAACCCTATCCGTCAGCTCAGCCACTGTCTTTGGCGCATCATCAAGCCTAGTGTATTTGTGAAGAACTATCTTCTCTCCAACTCCCTTTTTCCATTTATCCGGGACGCCTTTAGCCCCCAGCATTATTCCCAGTAGAGCACCCAGTGTTGCTCCCGTGCAGTCAGTGTCGTAACCACAGTTCACAGCCTTGCAAAGCTTGTCGCCGAAATCCTTCCCGTAAAGCAGGCCCAGTATGGTGAACCCGTGGTTTTGAACAGCGTGGCAAGCACTGTTATGCCCATACCAGTGGACTATTCTCTCCCTGGCTTCAGCCCACCTCACGTTGTTCCTGTAACACCATAGGGCTTCCCTAATAACCCTTGAGATTTGAGAGTATACTGGAATCATGTTTAAACCTATCTTTATCAGCGTCTCAACATCGTTTATAACGAAGGCTGCGCTCTCTACAGCAGCCCAAAACATCTCGCCATACATGCCTTCTCCACCTGAATGATCCATGCAAGAGTCTTTCCAAGCGTATGATGCAGCGAGCTGCGGGTTAGCTGGAGCAATACAGGCCCATATCTCGCTTCTTATCGGTGAACCCATCTCGTCAACATAATAGTTTTCGAAGCACCCTGAAACCGGGGGTAGAAGACCTCTTCTAAGGTTTCGCTGGCAGAACCCGTACTCGTTCCAAGGATATGCTGAGAGATGCTTAAGCCAGTACTCTGCAAGCCTTTCAAGCTTAACCTCAATCCCATGGTCCTCAAGCATCTTCAGCCAGACCAGTTGAAAATCAAGATCGTCGTTTGGAGCAGCCTCGCTCACAGACGTAGCGTAGAAATCAAGATCGTTAACAAACTTCCTGCCCTCGAATGGAGCACCCAAAGTTCCCCCAATATTCTTGCCAAGCCAACAAGCATATACCTTATCCCAGTATTCAGACCTTGAAACCACTATACGATCCATTTTTCAATAACGAAGCTTCTATGAGAAGCTTATAAATCATTAAGAGAAAACTCTAGTAGACGGCTAATTTCTCAATGCGATCCAACATCCTGTTCAGTAAAAGGTCTAACTGCAGGAAAATGCCGATTTTCTTAACTTCTTCAGCCTAATCGTAGTTATTTCCCACGGATTCATCTTAACCTTTAAAGCCCCGTTTTGAATATTAATTTTCGACAGATCCCTTTCAAGCAAATCGGTTTCAACAGCCTCTGCAACTGGAAAACCTGGAGTAATTTCCGCCTCGCCTCCTTCCCCAGTTGCGTCGTAAATCCTGATTATAATGTCATCAGAGTCCTCAGCCAGCTTTAGACAGGACAACACTATGTTTTCAGGCTTTATTCTTAAGAATGATGCTTCTTCTTGAAGATCCCCTTGAGATATTCTCGAAGGCACCGCAACAGTTTCAAACGGATGGTTAAGCTCGTAGCCTTTTCTGAAGGCTAGGGCTTTTCTCCAGTCTCCAGCGTGAGGGTACAGTGAGTATTTAAGTTCATGACGGCCCTGATCAGGGGTTGGATCTGGACTATAGCTTGTTCTGAGTACCGTCATCCTCATCGTATTACCGCACACGTCAAACCCGTATTTACAATCGTTCAGCAAGCTAACTCCGTATTCACCGTCCGAGAGGTCAATCCATCTTAAAGCCGGAAACTCTCTCCCGTCAGCAGTCCTAGAAATGCTTCCGAAGGGGATCTCGAAAGTTGCAACCGAGGAGCCTAAGACAGGGGAGAAAGAGACTTTCAACATTGGGGCATCTGTGAACGCGTCAGACACTTCCCGCCATTCAATCGTCGTTTTGAAATCAATCCTGGGAATCCCTGTATACAACACTATTTCCTGAGTTATGGTTGAATCTCTGTATCTTCGTGCAGTGCTAATCCTTGACACCACGGGGCCTTTCTCAACCGGTTTGACTTCGGCCCCGGTGATCAGGTTTTCCACTCTAGTTATCGGCCCTATTATCCAAGCCGACATACCGTGTGGAGCCTCATGGAACACTTGAAACAGGTTGCTGAACTCCGGCCGCGTGGCTTCATTCCTGAAAGCCTTTGCTACAAACCTGCCTGTCTTGTCGTAAACAGAACTTATCGCTCCAGAATCACGATCAACTTCAACTTTGAAAAACTCGTTTTCAAGCACCATCTCCCCTCCTTCCGCTTGATTACGCTTGCCCTCGTGCCCTTCAGCAAGGTAGTAGGTAGAGTAGCCTAGGCTAGGCACGTCTGCGATGAAAACAAGCTCGTCGCCATCAATCTGAGCAGGATGCTGCTTCCCATGCCTATCCTTAACCACAGGGTTTCTCGGAACCATCTCCCTGGGTATTTTCACCCTTGCTACGTCTTTTCTATCCCAGGCTAGAGTGTTGAAAACGATTATCGCTAATCCTTCTTGAGAGAACCCTATCCTGCCAGCTATTTCCCTGATGGATTGCTCCAACACTTCCTTTGCAGCCGCAAGCGCTTCCTCCGCCAAGCGGCCTGAGTAGGAGTATGATTCGTGGAACGCGCTCCCGTCCAGAATATCGTGGAACTGGTTGAACAGCGTCTTCTCCCAAGCTTCTTTAAGCTTTTCTCCCGCAGAAAGCCCTGAGACTGCTGAAAGCTTCTCGGCGTCAACCAAGTATCTTTCACAAAGCCTGTTGTAACGCTTAATGTCGGCGTGAGTCGTGTAGCACCCGTCGAAAGTGAAGTTAAGCTCATCCCTGACTACTGGCAATTCAGGGTTCTCGCTTGAAACCTCGTTGAAAAACCGGTGTGTCGAGCTGAAGACCACGTCAGGCATGGCTGGCTTATCCCTCATTTTTAAAGCAGAATTTATATCCTCAAGAGTCGCACCACCCCCGTGGTCCCCAACCCCATAGACGAACATGCTCGTCTTCAAACCATATTTCTCATAGAAGAGCCTCGCGGTCTCAACAATATTCCTAGGAGTAACAGTATTATTGTAGACGCTGTTGAAAGCCAGTAGCCTTGAGCCATCGGGGCCCTCCCACCAGAACATCGGGTATCCTCTTCCACACCTCATGAAATAGTAGTAGTCCACTCCTGCTTTCTTGAAGACCTGTGGAAGAGTCCAGATGTGGCCGAAAGTATCCGGTTCCCATCCTACTCTTGTTTCGAAGCCGAGCTTCTCCTTCACGTATCTTTTCGAGTAAAGGATTTGTCTAGCCAGTGTTTCCTCTCCTATCATGTTAAGATCTGCCTCAACCCACATTGAAGCCGTGACATCCCAGTTTCCAGAGTGGATTTTCTGCCTTATTTTTTCGAATAGAGCAGGGTTTTTCTCCTCCATGGTCCTGTAGGTCACCGCCTGGCTCTGAGAGAAGTGGAACTCAGGATACTTGTCCATAAGAGACAACATCGTCGAGAAGTCTCTCTCAATGACTTTCACAGTGTCCTCCCAGGGCCAGAGCCAATTCATGTCAATATGGGCATGCGCCACGAGGTGAACTTTAAACTCTTTAGCATGCTTGGAAACTGCTCTTAGCTTCTGTCTCGCCTTCTCTATTTCCATCAGGATGCTTTCAACGTCGCGTGAAAAGACGCTGTAGTCGAAATCGTCAACAACCTTTCTCAATGTCTCCAGCCCACCCGGCAGGATTCGGGTGAAATTCAACTCTTGAATAAAAGTCTCTATTTCAAACGCAGCGTCGTCAACAGCATAATACCCTATGTGGAACAATGGTACGCCCTTTTTCTCCCCCCTTGCAAATGGTCTTTTCTCGAATGCATGTATAGCAACAACATGAGTGTCTCCGGGTCTTGCTTTCTCCGTAATGGTTATCCGGGGACCCCGGAAATCAGTCCAGTAGTCCTCCTTCAAGACAAGCTTAGAGTCGACGAAAACCTCGCCGCCTGTTATCATCGCTGAAGAATACAGCTCGACTTTTGAACCCGATACTTTGACCCCCTCAATCTCATCCGGAATAACTATTTTACACCTCAGCCACACGTCACCTTTAGACGGATCCCATTGAAAAGGGAGTGAAACAGTCTTCCATGAGGAATCGTCAAAATCCTTACTATAAGCTTCTCCCAAACTCCCTTGGAAAAACCTCCAGGACAATTTAGACCGGTAGTCAGCCAGCCTTCGATAAGTGTTTTCCAGCTTTACCCTAAGTTTCTCAACTTCATCGAGTTCAGCCATCAGTCTGCAAAACGAGTCTACATATATAAAGTTTGAGTTAAAACGAAGACTGACCTGCTGATGCCTGTGTCAAATATTTATCGGGTATCTACCGTACTTCTCGGCAGCCCTGTACATTGCCAAGGCGTTCTCAGGCGGCACATATCTGGTTAACACGTTAGTCGTGCTTAAAATGTAGCCGCCACCCGGAGCCGCTTCACGCACTAGTCGTTTAACCTCTGCCTCCACATCCTCCGGTTTACCGAGGGTCAGTAGGGAGTCTAGGTCAACGTTTCCCATTAAACACAGCCTATCCCCCCAACGCTTCTTAATATCAACTATGTCAACGCCAGCGCTCGGTTGAAGACTGTGTAAACCGTCAAACCCGGCCTTAACAATATCCTCCATTAATAGCGTGATATTGCCGTCTGAATGCAGTATAACGGGGAGATTGAGCCTATGTGCAGCCTCAGCCTCGCCGGCCAAGTATGGGAACACGTATTTTCTGAGAAGGCCCGGAGGAATGAAGGGACCGTTGTTGTACGCTAGGTCGTCGCCAACCAGTATCACATGCGCCCCTGCTTCAGCAAACATTTTTATGACTTCCAGGTTGAACCTGTAGGCCTCTTCAATCACGTGTTTCAGAGCATCGGGGCATAGGTAGAGTGCTTTAACATAATTCGTCAACCCCATGTATGGGTATATTGAGTCGAACACCCCGCCTACTTGAGCGAACACGCAGAAATCAGTCTGCTCCACCCATCTTCTTATACTTGAAGTATTGTACAGATTTACGCTGGGCATGTAGAAATGCTCCATATCCTCCACAGTGGAAAGAGCATGTTTCAAGTAGCGCCGCGTTTTACCGCTTTCAACCCACTCTACTCCAAGCCAATTCCTGTATATTGGATACCCCTTCTCCGTCACTCCTATGATCTCCACCTTAGGCCCGCCCTCCAACCCTAGATTCACCAGATCCATGTTAAGCAGTCTTCTAACCCTTACATGGGCTTCGAAAGAGCTTCCCGCAGGCTCACCGAGAAGCGCGGAGACAAGCTCATCATGTATTCCAAGCTCTCCCTTAGGTACTTTATCAGCCTCCTCAACCTTTAAAGCCCGATAGACTCTTTCAACCCTATCCAAAGTCGCCACCTGTTTGCAGCACTATTTGCATTGTCAACCATATCGAGTCTACCAACCCTCTCTCAACCATGCCTCCACCATTAGGGTGCTTCCATCTTTTCATTGTATTCGCAGCCATGATGTCGAAGTTCAAAAAACGTTCGCCTATTTATTAATCTGATGTGGATTCGTCTTAGTCTGAAATCGAGCTGGCTTCTTTGAACGTCTCCAGCAAGGCCTTACGGGTGATAAAAAGCTTATGATGCTAATAGCTATAGCCATTACGGCTAAAATAATCAGGGCCTCTAAAGACGCATTTGATTGTCTTGCGGCATGCAGGTAAAGACCACGCGCTAGAAGAAAGAACCCGAGCATATACTGAAATAAAGCACTATACATCGCTACCCGCCTGTTTACGCGTGCCCGTTCCGCCAGAAATATGGGAAGATAGGCCATAAACTATAGTTAACCTGAACTCGCCTTTCAGAAAGGGTTTAATCCGATTTTAAACATGATCTAGAGGCGGAACATGTACTGGCAAGGGAAGCAGCATGCTCAATTCTCCCAATTTCTTGGCATTCGGCACTGTGCCTCCGAGAAAAATACGCACAGCTTCACGCTCATCCAGCTCGACATAGTTTTTCGAAATCCTGCCTTTTTCAACATTAACCATGCCTTTGCTTGCAAAAACTGTAACGGTATCAACATCGTCACCCAGCCTTAACCCGATGGAGAGCTCGAAATCCCTAACTGTTTCCGCCCTGCTTGAGAGGACTTTTTCGAATGCTTTAAGCAAGCCAGTTACGTCTATAATCCTAAAAAGCCCCTCGGGAATTATCTCCCAGCATGAAGCTGCCTTGAGCAAGCGTTCAAGCCGCTCTACATCAAACGCGTTAACCTCCACGGAGGCGGAGTCCCCGTAACAGCGCTCCATAACACTTCTAACTAATTCTGGCTCTTTTCCCTCCGTCGAGACGACTTCAAGTATCTTGGGCGAGCCGATTTCTCCGGAGGAAACAACATATCCTTCTTTCCCCAACCATATTCTTATTCCCTGTTTCTTCAAGGTTAGAAAATGGTGTTTCCTTTTAACCCTCATTTTAAGAGTGCTGTGTAGACGCTCTACTTTGGGCGCAGCCTCCTCGGGGGAAACCTCCTCAACTTCAACAGGCTTAACGCCAGCCCTTTCAAGGGAGCGAGCCGTTATTGTCAACAAGTATTTTAACCCAGCGATATCCCATCCGAAGGAATAGTATCTCTGCCTGTCCCCCCAGAGGACGGACAGCGGCCAGCCCTTCTGCTTCATCGCGTTGCCAGCGTGTTTTAATAGCATAGACATGTAGCCCTTATTCCTTTCCCCTGGTAGAGTTGAAACGCCGCCAATACCCCCAACCGTCATGCAGGCCCCTAGGCTAACCAGCTCGAGGGGAAATAATCCGACATGCGAAACTATTCTCCCATCTGCCTCCACAATCATGAATGATTGTAGAGCCTCCTCTTCCCGTCTGTATAGCTGCGGAAAGCGATTGGGGAAAAAGTTTCTAGAATGACCATAGCATCTTTCGAGAAACCTCATGAAGTCATCCCATTCCTCAAGCTTCAAGTTTCTTACGATAGGAGTCATTTACGATATTTTGTCAATGCTTATTTATTAAGTTTATTTCCAAGAGGCAGCGTAATCGCAAGTTTTAAACAGCGCACGTTTAGAAAACGGTTTGGACTAATGCCTTGCTACCGCTCTTAGACCTTACTGTGGAGGCTGGGATTCTGGGAAGTGGAAGCGTTATTTGCCTAGAGGGAGGCGCCTCAAATAGTGAGACACGCGGATTTGGAAAAACTGAGGATTAAGCATCAAGATATTTGGAATTTTAAAATTCGATTAAAACTTAATAGTAACTGAATGAACCTTCGTCAGTGAGCAGTCATTTGAAAATAGTTGTGATCGGAGGCGGGGCTGCCGGCATGGCTGCCGCGGCAAGCGCTAGGAGGGTTAACCCCACTGCAGACATAACTGTGCTAGAGGCTTCTAGACATGTTTCTTATGGCTCCTGCGGAATACCCTACTACCTAGGGGGACTTGTTGAAGACGTTTCAAAACTAGTAACCTATACTCCTGACGAGTTTAGGAGGAGCAGAAAGGTGGAAGTCCTTACAAACTCTTACGTTAGGGACGTTAACGTTTCTTCGAAAAAAGTGGTTTACGTTTCTGAAAAAGGCGTGGAAATGGAGACAGGGTTTGACACCCTTGTTCTAGCAACAGGCGCTAGGCCTCTAATTCCTAAAATGGAGGGACTAGGCCTCGATGGGGTTTACACTGTTCGTTTCCTCGACGGTGCGGTTAAGCTTAAGGAGGACATGGCTTGCTCAAAGAAAATCACGATAATTGGTGCTGGATACATAGGTTTGGAACTGGCTGAGAATTTTAAGAGGGTCGGTAAAGAGGTTACGATCCTTGAGCTTCTGCCGCGTCCAATGCCAAATATTGACCCTGAGCTGGCTGAGATAGTAAGCCGGGAGCTTAAAAAGAATGGTGTCAGGCTTGAGCTGAATAAGAGGGTTCTGGGGTTTAAAGGAACCGGAAGGGTTGAAAAGGTTTTTACGGAGGACGCCGAGTATGAGACAGACCTTGTGGTCATCGCTGTCGGCGTAAGGCCCAATGTTGCCTTAGCGAAGAAAATAGGTGTTGAACTGGGCGGGAGCGGGGCGATAAAGACAAATAGCAGGATGGAAACCAGTGTGAAAGGAGTGTTCGCCGCAGGAGACAACAGCGAGGCGAACCACGTGGTTTTGAACAAGCCTGTCTACGTTCCTCTGGCTCAAACAGCTAACAAAATGGGTTATGTTGCAGGCGCTAATGCAGCAGGTGGAAGCGAGGAGTTTCCCGGCGTGGTGGGGAGTGCCGTCACCAAGGTTTTCAACCTTGAAATAGGCAGGACAGGTGTTGGAGAAGAGGAGGCTAAAAAGCATGGTGTTGAAACGAAGAGTGTTTTAATTAAGGCTGGGTCAAGGGCTGGCTACTATCCGGGTGGTAAGGATCTCTGGGTTAAGCTGGTTCTCGAGAAGGCGAGTGGCGTGATCATCGGGGGGCAGATAATCGGTTACGAAGGGGTTTGGGGAAGGATTGCAGTGTTAACACTGGCAATAATGAACAGGTTTACTCCGGAACAACTCGTATTTTCGGATTTGCCCTATGCTCCGCCTTTCAACCCTGTTTGGGACCCGTTAATAGTTGCGGCAAGAGTATCCATGAGATAGACACTGGTTTCGAAAGCTATTCTTCCGACGGCAACATTACGTCGGAAACTTCTTCAAACCTTTGTTTAAACTCACTAGCCCTTTTAAGGTTTAGAAGCCCCTCGTTAAGCAGGCGCATTGCGAACACGGCTGCAATCCAGCTGTTCATCCAGCCTGATTCAACGCTCCACGCACCCCAGCCCGTGTCTGACGAGCTCCCCCAGTACTCCCACTTCTCGTAATCAAAGCCCCGCATCCAGCAGCCGTCTAAATAGGGATGGGCGTCTGAACGAAGCTGTATCCTGCATAGGAACCTTGCCAGCTCGTCTTCAGCCTTTTCAAAACTCAGGCTACCGCATGTAGAAGCCAGCTCGTGAAGCCCGAGAAAGGCGAAGTTGGAAGTGTAAAGCATGTCGCACGCAGGATCCCCGTTCTCCTGGATTATTGGCGCCTCAGTCGTACCGTATTGTTCATTCGAACCCGGCGGAGGGTATTGCCCTCTTCCCTCGGGACCCAGAAGCTCCCTGATAGCGCCACACGCCTGCTGCTGAGAAACCAGGTCTCCGGCAATCTTATCAATCCACATCCTGTATTCCGGTTTATCCTCGACCCGGATTAAGAATGCTAATGGCAGAGCCATCCTAGCCAGTTCTTGCGTGAGCCCATTTGTCCATCTCCAGTAAGGATATTTTTCAACAGTCATGCGGATAGCGTTCAACGTTTTCTCTAGGAAGCCGCAGTACCCCGTTAGTAGGAAACCCCATAGGAAGCAGGCCCAGAGGTAAGCCTGGTAGTGCGGCGAATACGAGGTGACAGGGTTTTTCCAATAGTATTCCCACCCGTTTCTAAGCAGGTCCGGAAGGTCGATCCTGTCCTTCCTGAACCCGAGCGGGCCAGTGGTCCTGAAGTTTGCAAGTAGGCAGAGGGCTAGAGCCCTATCCCACCGGTCCTCCTCCAGACTGTTGCTGGCAGAGAGGGTTGAAAGAATGACTCTCGCATTATCGTCTCCGTAGAAGACGGGAAGCCCCTCCATCCAGTTTACCAATCCGTATGCGGGACTATTCTTTTCAGACTGCTGGAAAGACCATAGGTAGTCCAAGATCCTGGTGGCGATCAGCCTGCTCCTCGGGTTTCCCGTTATCCTCCAGTCGTAGGCAAACACCATGGCTGCTTCCGCCAAGCAGTCTGAACGCACGAGCACTCTCTTAAGCTGATGACCCTCGTAATCAATGTTGGACTGGTAGCCCTCGATAACTCCTCTGTTTCTTTCAACGCCGAAGAGAACATGCTTCCGGAACCATTCTACAGACCTCCGGTAAGCTTCTTGCTCCACATTCGCGGGTAATGTCTCACCCTTTCCGAATGCTGTTCTAACAGTTGGAGTCCACGATAAATCATGTGTTTCCCCGGTTAAAAATTTAAGCAGCCTCGCCCACAGTAGCCTCCAAGCGTTGCTGGGGGCATACCGTCCAGTTTTAAATTGGCTCAGCTTACTTGTCGAAACCATTATGTTCTCAGAGTAGTTGAATAAGACTGGATAGAATTCCCCGGGAAGGCCGAAAACCGCTTCATCATATCCCGCAACCCTCGCCAGCACAAGATGGGAAACCCTTTTTTCAACAGGTAGGAACCAGCAGTCATGCATGTTCAATATACTCATTCTGGGAATCTCAGGCTCGAAAAGCCTTGAAGCGACGACTAGCCTTTCCCACTCCACGCTTCGCGGCTCACCGAAAATAATGCCGGGAAGCGCTAACGGATACTCTGCGTAAAGCATTAATTCTTCCTCTTTAATCTTCTCCAGCAGAATGGGCTCCACTATAAGCCTTGGAACAGGATAAGAGTCGGCTAGGGCGAGCAAAACGTCACCGCGAGAAGCATTGTTAACAGCCTCGTTTAAACAGTCATAACGTATCAGTGGTTTCCCGGCTGCTGCAAGCACCTTATAAAGGTCGTTTTCAGGTGAACAACACAGGATTAGCCTTCGCATGAGGCTCTGCTTCTCCAGCCTTATATAAGTGTTCTTTTCTAGCGAAGATTTTTTATTTAGCCTGTGCTTGCTAAAGCCATGGCGCGAGTAAAGACGAGTAGGATATGGAGGAGAGGAGATAGGGTTTTAGTTATCCAGGCGCATCCTGATGATGCGGAATACCATGCTGGCGGAACCATAGCAAGGATGGTTGAAGAAGGGTGCGTCGTGAACTACGCTACTGTGACTGACGGAAGCAAGGGAACTTTCGACGTGAACGTGGACCCCAAGGTTTTAAGCGAGACTAGGAGGAAGGAGCAGAGGGCTGCGGCAGACGTGCTTGGAGTAAAGGAGTTGTTCTTCCTAGGATATCCTGACGGCGACCTTTATCCTTCTCTAGAATTAAGGGGAAGGCTTGTTGAAATAATAAGAATGGTTAAGCCGAATATTGTTATGACGCTAGACGCTTGGCTTCCCTACGAGATACACCCCGACCACAGGGTTACCGGACTCATGGCTTCTGAGGCGACGGTTTTCGCAGGCATGCCAAACTTTTACAGGGAGCAGGTTTTTTCAGGAATAGCGCCTCACAAGCCTGATGCCATACTCTTGTTCGCGACGGGCAGCCCGAACCTCTTCATCGACATCACCAGGTTTATAGAAAAAAAGGCTGAAGCAATCCTGAAACATGAGAGCCAACTACCTCTGTCCCTTCCAGAGGATCTTTTAAAGAAGGGTTTGGAGGAAGTAAGGGGAGAGTTGGTGAAAAGCTTGAGAAAGGAAGGTAGAAGAGGAGGAAGATGTGTGGAACCCATGAGAATGTTCAGAGTGGGGGCGGGCCATTTCATAAGAGAATGATCGTTCCCACGCTTCAATCAATCCTTGATACGTAAAATACTTTCAAAAGATTTATATGAATGCTGTAACTGAAATGCTTCATGCGGAGTGTTCAGGAGCTTGAAGCAAGACTCGCCCTCTTGCACGCAGCATCCTTCAGGAACATCAGGGTCCTCGACTGGGACTCTTTCGCCAACAACAGGGCGACAATAGCTTTAAACGCTACAGGGGAAAACTTTCAGCTGGTAGTGCTGGATTACAAGGGTTCCGCGTTAGTGAAGCTGGATTCGAAACCATATTTCGCCTTAGACGGTTACCATTACGCAATACCCGTTCCAGATGGAAATCACGTGATTGAGGCCGAGTTCTCTCCTTTCCTCGCGTTCGGTGAAAAAGTGGATGTTCACCCGGGCAGGCCTGTGAGCGTCAACAGAAACATGGAGGCTTTGAAGCTCTGGGTATACGGAAGGTCAGTTTTAGAACTAGCCCGTGCAACTAGGGATGAGGAGCTTAAGCAGGATCTTCTAAGGGTTCTGAGCGAGGCTCTTAAAGAGGCTCCTTTCGAAACAGTTTCTAAAGAGCAGGTTTACCTAGCCACTGCTTTCAAAGCGATGATAGGAGGGCTCGACAGCGTTCCAAGATTATTGTCCGCCGATATTGCTTCAATATATGTTGAAGAGCAGGGTCTGGAAAAATACGGGAGGGCGCTCAGCCTGCTCTTAAGCAGGCTGAGCGATCTTGTTGAAAAATATGGTAAGAGGGGGGACATGGTTGCACTCGCCCATGCGCACATAGACACTGCATGGCTCTGGCCCTTTG
>JBNAVT010000026.1:0-28050 GCA_049700215.1 Thermoproteota archaeon | reverse complement strand
GCCTGTTAGACCTCACGATGGTGATGGGTGGCTCCGGAGCCCGGGGTAGGCTGGGTGAAGGCTTTAAACGTTGAAAACAGGGAAAAAGAAAACTGGCTGTTCAGGCTATTTCCGCCAGCAACAGTCTTTATGTTTCTTGCCGCTTCCGCAGGGACAAGGGTCGTCTGGCCCCCTCTTCCCACCGGACTTGCTTTTACAGGACATTGCGTACTGATGCTTGCTGAAGCTGCTTTCAACATTTACGCTTGACTCAAGACTCTAAGAGGAGGAGGGGCAGGCCGCTGGAAGGCTCCGGCAGTCCTCTTCTAAACCTTACCCTAACCGTCCCTCTCCTCCCGTGCAGCCCAGTGACCCTGCCGAAGACCTTCTTCCCCCTTCTCAGGATGCATACTACTTTCCTTCCGAGGAGCCGCCTAGCAGCCTCCCGCCTTTCCGAGACCCCCTCAAACCTAGCTAGATACTGGTGTTTCTTCACGCTCTTCATTCCAAGCCTGGGTCCCTCAACTATTCCACGGAGAGCCCTCGTCCTCATCGTCAAGTCTGCTCGGGAAACACTGGTTATATTTTTTTACTCTAGGAGCAATCCGGGGGAAACTTGTAAAAAGCCGTCTCAAAGGATTCTAAAGCGTAGCCCCCATGGGTAAAAGGCTTCTAGCGAGAAGCCTTGCCACGCGAATCGGCTCCGGGATTCTTCCGAAGCGCGTGAACCTGTTTAAAACAAGCCTTGAATCATAATCATCTATGCCGATGTTTCTAACGAAGACTTTAAAGCCGTTTTTCAGCGTGACCTCCCTCCTGGGGCCGAGCCTCCTGTAGGCTTCAAGCTTACCCTCCCAGTTACCCGGGAAATGCTTCTTGAGGGCTTCCTCAATCCCCTCGGAGGGCCTGTAGGTTACTGCTAACACCGGCTTCCCGGTTTCCTCGAAAACCCTGTTAACGTCGACGATGTTGTACATGCTTATGACTGCTCCCCCAATCATAACCAGGTTAATATCCTGCCTGCCCAGGGAACTGTAGAGGGCTATAACGGAGTCTGTAGCGTCGTCCCCGGAGATGGTTGTACGGTTGATGGCGAAACCGTCTATTATGAAGTCGCTGCGCATGACTACTCCGGCTAGAAAAGCCTTGACTGAGCCTTTTCGGAAGCTTTCAGCCACCCCGAGCGCCCTTATGGCTTTCTTAGAAGCCTTTACTCTCATCGTTGAAACAATCTCGGATAAGAATATATCTTTTAAGCCTCCGTGGCGAAACCGGTCTAAACCCTTTTAAAACAAGTTTTTAAAGGATTTTTCATGATGCTTTTACGCAAGCAAAATTTAACTATACTGTTTTAAAGAAAGTATAGGAGAGGAAGAACAAGGCATGGGAGAAGAAGCAAAGCCCGGCGAAGAATCACCGTTCTCGCCGCTCCTAAACAGGAGCGATGTTCAAGTACTGCTTAAAGCATTGTTCGACGGTGTTCTCGCTGAGCTGAAGCCTGAGCTCAACCAGGCTGGGGAGTTCGTCTACCCTGAGGCTGAGAAGATAATGGGCTCGTCCACCAAGAGTGTTAAGGAAACCCTTGAGTCGCTTGCCGACGAGGGGATACTGGTTAGGGAAGCCTCGACAACCGTGCTCGCCTGCCCCCACTGCGGCGACACAAGGTTTCTCGTGGAGCTCTCTGATTCACAGCCAGCCTCAGCAGAAGCAAGGTCTAAGGTGATTGAAAGCATCGTTAGCAGCCTGCTCGGCAGAAGGCTGATCTGCGTTGCTGAGAAGCATGTTTTCCACGAGGGCGAGGGAGTGCCTAGGAAAATATATTCCTACAGGCTTAACGAGGATAAGAGGAGCCTCATAGAGAAATGGATCATGGATCTGAAGCCTCTCGTGGAGGCTCTCAGGGCTAAAGGCTGGAGGGTTGACTACCCGGCGAGAATAATCGGCAAGTCGGGTGTTGAACACGTTTTCACGCTCGCAGTGTCCTACAGGGAGGATTCGGAGAGCGTTGACGCGGTGATAGACATTATTGTGAGCAGGAGGCCTGTCGACGAGTCTGCTCTTTCAATAGTTCTGAAGGCTATGGATGTTAAGGCGGATAAGAAGCTGCTGCTCGTTGTTCCAAGCCTCTCAGACAAGGCTAGGGCTCTTTTCGACTACTATAAGACTTATGACGTGTATATTCTCGAGTGTGAGACGATAAGCGAGATAAACGAGGCGTTGTTCGACATTCTGACGAGCCTCGCTAAGATTAAGCTTAAGGAAACATGATGGTTCTCTAGAGCAAGCGCTAGCCGTTTGCCCCAGGATTGGAGTTTAAAAGGCCTCTTTAAACTACTGTAAGCCCTGCTCCTTAAGAGTCCTCTGCGTGTTGGCGAGAACCTCGTTGCTTATTTTCACGCCCGCCTTCTCCAAGGCTATCAGGGATGAGCCTATTACCGGTGGGAACCTGGGCGAGGACAGGTAGGCTTTCGGAGCAACCTTGTGCACAGCCTCCTCCAGAGGCCCCGTCACAAGCCTACCTGCTTTGAAGACTCCCCCGATCAACCCTATTGGGAACTCGTCACCCTCCATTTTAAGCCTCCTTATGACTCCGCTGACAGTGTTTGCAAGCTCCCTTCCGGCGTCGCGCAGAATGCTTACGGCAACACTGTCACCGTCGAGAGCAGCCTGAGTCACAAGGGGAGCCAGCCTGGCGAACTCCGTGATGCTCATCCCGCCCGTGTACACGTGCCATATTATTTCGTCAGGAGTCTTAGCGTTGAACCTTTTCAGCAAAAGGCTTGTTATCATGGTTTTCGGACCCCTCTCCTCATACTCCATGAGTGCTGCCACGATTCCCCTCTTAGCCAGGTAGAAGCCGCTTCCCTCGTCTCCAAGAATATACCCCCAGCCGCCAGCCCTAGCATACTCGCCCCTGCTGTTTATGCCGGCTGTCGCAGAGCCTGTTCCAGCTATTATTATCGCGCTCTCCCTGCCCGCGTTAGTGGCGTAGAGGGCAGCCATAGAGTCGTGCACGAGCGTAATGCTGCCTATTGGAAACCCTTCCACCGCGTCCTCCACAGCTTTAAAATCCAGGCTGCAGTCGAGTCCCGCTAGGGAGGCGACCACCACGCCGACATCCTTTGCTTCAACGCCCGCTTTCCGGATTACTTTTAAGCATGCTTCCTCCAGTGCTCTTCTCGCCTGCTCCACCCCCACATTATGATAGTTCGACGGGCCCGTCTCGTCGTGCGAAGCCACTTCCCCGTTGAGCCTTAGGAGCGCCGCCTGAGTCTTCGTCCCTCCCCCGTCAATACCTATAACATACTTCATTTCCCCTCACTTCTTATAGCCTATTTTCCTCAGGAATTCACGCCGGTGCTTCTTCTCCTCGTCGCCCTCAACACCCTTCGTCTTAACGCCGTCAACCACGCCGAGCACTCCTCTCCCAAGCGGTGTTTCAGCGATGACGACGTCAACCGGGTTGCCTGTTGCGCAGAAAACATTAGCAACCTCTTCAACGTTTTTAATCCTGTTTAAAACGTTAACCGGGTAGGCGTTTCTCAAAACAACTACGAAAACGTGGCCGGCTGAAATCTTGAGAGCATAGTCGACAGCCAGTTTCTCCAACTCCCCGCTACTGCCCTCGTACCTTACGAGGGCGGGTCCACTGGACTCGCAGAACGCGACTCCAAACTCGACCCTAGGCATGCTTGAAACAACCGCCTCGTAAAGGTCTTCAACACTCTTTATAAAGTGGGACTGGCCTATTATCAGCTGCACCCCCTCCGGGGGTCTTATCTCAACGTGTTCAACCCTAACGCTGGTCATGACTGGTTTAAACAGCCTTAAGGGGGTAAAAAGTTTTTAGGCGGGGGCGGGAGACTATTGCTCGGAGTGTCGTCTAGAAAAGGCTTCTTCGACCTTCGCCTCCACGGCGGCAGGGCTCCGCAGTGGCTGGTTTCAAGAATGATTCGCCTAGGGGGCGCTATAGTTGAAGCCATAGTCCTAGAGTTCGGCACGCTAGAGCTTTTAAAGCGTGTCTCAGACCCGCTCTGGTTCCAAGGCTTCTCAAACGTTCTCGGTTATGATTGGGACAGCTCAGGCTCGACGACTGTTACGGCTGGAGTGCTTAAAACAGTCTTGTCAAAAAGGGACATGGGGGTTTACGCGTGCGGGGGCAAGGGTGCTGTTTCACGCAGGACGCCGAGCGAGATAGAGGGCACAGTAAGCAGCCGGAGGGTTAACGCTGACCCTGAAAGGCTCGCCTATCTTTCAAGGATTTGTGCAAAGGTCGACAGCTCCATGATACAGGCTGGGTACCAGCTTTACCACCATGTTTTCATGTTCGACAAGGAGGGAAACTGGGCTGTTGTCCAGCAGGGTATGAACACGAGGCTGAGATGGGCTAGGAGGTATCACTGGCTCAGCGAGGGTTTGACGAGCCTCGTCGAGGAGCCGCACTCAGGAATAATAGGTGTCTCCAAGCATGAGAGCGTTCTCAACCTGACCGCTAGGGAGAGCAGGGAGAACAGGGATGCTTCCCTAGACATCGTTAAAGAGCCTCCTCAGAGGCTTAGAAGATGCTTGAGAACAGTGGGGGAGGCTTCTTCAGAAACGATTTTGAAATGGATCCCGGGGGCCGTGGAGCCTCCTGCCTACAGGGTTGTCCTAGAGAGGAACGTTAACTGGAGAGCGCTCAGCGAAGTCTATGAGCTTAAACCAGGCAGCTACGAGGAGCTTTTAAGCATCAGGGGGATTGGGCCGGGGACTGTGAGAGCGCTTTCGCTCGTTGCGCAAATAGTCTTCGACGCGCCCCCGAGCTGGAGGGACCCGGTTAAGTTCTCGTTCTCCTTCGGCGGTAAGGACGGTGTCCCGTACCCGGTTAACAGGAGGAGGATGGACCGTGTGATAGGAATGCTGGAGGACGCTCTGTCGAGGGCGAAGATGGGTGAGAAGGATAAGCTGTACGCGGTGAGGAACCTTAAGGCTCTGGCTGAAAGGCTTGACGCTGCAACCAGCGTGGACACGCGTGTTCGGTAAAAAGATATATAGGCGGGGACGCTGGTCTCCGTGTTGAAATGGCGCTTTTAGACGAGAAGAGTAGGAAGACGCTTCGCGGAATATTCAGCAGGGATTTTAAGGATCCGGTTGACATAGTGGTTTTCACGGATAAGGGTGACTGCAGATACTGTAAGGAGACTCTTCAGATCGCGCAGGAGGTTTCAAGCATAAACCCTGATATTGTGGTTAAACACTATCCTTCTGAAAACAGTTTTGCGGAGGTTGAGAGGTACAGTGTCAGGCTTTTCCCAGCCACCATCATAAGGTCTCCCGAGAAGGATTACGGGATAAGGTTTTTCGGAATACCCTCGGGATACGAGTTTGAAACGTACGTTAAGGATATTCTGATGGTTAGCAATAAGAAGACAATGCTAAGGGATCCTACTAGGGAGTTTGCCAAGACGGTTTCCGAGCCTCTTAACATCAAGGTTTTCGTAACGCCGACGTGCCCCTACTGTCCGACAATGGTTTTCTACGCTCACCAACTGGCTTTCGAAAGCGATATGATAACCGGGGAGATGATTGAGGCAACAGAGTTCCCGCAGCTCGCGGAGAAGTATGGTGTTACAGGTGTTCCTAAGCTTGTCGTAAACGATTCTCACGAGATGGTTGGAATGAGGTCGGAGAAACAGCTGGTGGATTTTCTCAAGCACGTTTTAAACCATTAGTGTTTTCAAATCGGTTTATGCGGGCGTAGACGTGAAGCTATTAGTGCGCGTTACATTTAAATAATGTTGACTCAGGTGGATGAACCATGTTCGAGTCCACGTATTACGAAATCAGGTATCGGCTTGGACAGTCCACCGTGGGTCTGGTGCCACTCGGCTCAGTTAGAAACCAGGGTCCGCATCTTCCAGCGGGCTCAGCATCAATCCTTGCAAACTATTACTCTTCGAAAATAGCTGGGTCGCTACACCCCTACGTCTTCCACATAGACATGGCTCCATACGGGGTGGGGAGCGGCCTAATATCTTTGAAACCAGAGGTTTTAAACACGCTCGTAGTGAACCTGCTGGAAGAGCTTTCTAAGCTGGGTCTCAAGAAGGTTGTTCTTCTAAACGCGGACGCGTCGAACGAGCCTGTTCTTAAGGAGCTCTTGGCTAAACATCCCGTTAAGAACGTTGAGCTTCTTCAGTTAAACATCTGGGAGCAATATCCTGATGTGCAGGCGCTTGAGGGTGAGCCTAAGGCCGGCTCGGGAGGCGCCTATCTTACTTCTCAGCTTCTCCATATAGACAGGAGCCTGGTAAAGGAGGACCGGATTAAGTACGCCGGCCCCTCTATGGGTGTGGAGGGGGATGCTTCGAAAGCCAGTCCTGAGGCGGGTGAGGCAATAGTTTCGCAAACCGTCAGAACACTTGTCGAGAAAGTAGAGGAGTTTATGAGAAAATAGTGGAGTCACTTAAGCGTGACACTTCTCACTCCCCGTATCCTCCTCATTTTCTCAATAACCTCGCCGGGGATCCTGCCGTTGACAACGATCTGGAGCTTGGGCTCTGGAACAAGCTCAGGGTCGTCAGCTATCACCTGCCTTATGCTTATCCCGAGCTCAGCTATTATCGTGCTCACGCCGGCAACTATCCCCGGCTTATTCGGGTCCGCGTAGATCTCGATGACGTCGAAGCCGAGGAAGGGGGCGGCATCCACAAGATTTGGGCCGGCGGGCTTAATCGCTCTGAAAATGTTGCCGAGCTTCTCATCCTTCATAATGAGTTCAACAGTGTTCCTGACTATCCTCCTGTCAGCGTTAGCTGCTTTAGCAATCTTCGCATCCGGCACGTTTATCGGCCCGCAGTATATCCTGCCGTCATCAGCTATCCTGAGGCCGTTTTCAACAAGTAGTCTCGCAACCTTCACTTTAGCGGGATGCCGTTTAACCTTCTCATACACCTTGCTCCACATTCCGTCCTTCCCTGTGCGAAGCATGTATTTAAAAATTGATTAACACTAACAAGTCTCAGTCCCACTTCTGAAACACATTGTATAAATGAGTTCAAGAATGCATTTGCTCAAAATAGTATATATACCCCTGTCTTAAAGGGCCTAAGGCGATTCAAAGATGAAGCCACCAGTGGTGAACCTGAACCCTGAGGAAATGCCTAGAGAATGGTATAACATTCTGCCAGACCTTCCGCGTCCACTCGATCCTCCTATTAACCCCGCTACTAAGCAACCTATTAAACCTCAAGATTTAGAAGTGATTTTCCCTAAAGAGCTTATCAGGCAGGAGGTTTCAGGGGAGAGGTACATACCAATACCTGAGGATGTTATTCAAGCATACTACGCCATTGGAAGACCAACGCCTCTGAGAAGGGCCACTCGTTTAGAGAAGTATCTTAATACTCCTGCGAAAATATACTTTAAGTGCGAGTACGTTAACGTTGTCGGAAGCCATAAGCCTAACACAGCTATAGCTCAGGCGTATTTCAACATGATTGAGGGAACAAAGGGTTTAACAACGGAGACTGGCGCAGGCCAGTGGGGCTCAGCCCTAGCGCTGGGATGTGCCTTCTTCAAGATGAGGTGCAAGGTTTTCATGACTAGGAGCAGCTACCTCACTAAGCCCTACAGGAAGATTCTCATGCAGCTCTTCGGCGCTGAGGTTTATCCTTCTCCAAGCGACCAAACGGATTTCGGCAGGAAGATGCTTGAGCAGGATCCCAACCATCCCGGCTCCCTCGGAATAGCGATAAGCGAGGCGATAGAGACAGCTGTGAAAACCGGCATGAAATACTCTCTGGGGAGTGTTCTAAACCATGTGCTGCTCCACCAGACCATCGTTGGGGAAGAAACTATTAAGCAGCTTCAGATGCTTGACGAGACGCCTGACTACATTATAGGCTGCATAGGGGGAGGCTCAAACTACGCTGGGCTAGCGCTCCCCTTCATGCGTGAAAAGCTCGCCGGCAGGCTTGACGCTGAGTTTATCGCTGTTGAACCCAAGGCTGTCCCGTCAACGACCAAGGGCAAGTACATGTATGACTTTGGAGATACTGCTGAAATGACTCCGATGCTTAAAATGTACACTGTTGGCCACAGGTTCTTCACACCACCGATACACGCAGGCGGCCTTAGATACCATGGGAAGGCTCCGATAATCAGCCTGCTGATCCACGAAGGGTACATGAAGTCTCTAGCCTACCATCAGAGAGAGGTTTTCGAGGCTGGCAAAATGTTCGCTGAGAATGAAGGGCTTGTTCCCGCTCCTGAGACAAACCACGCGATCAAGGCGGCTATCGATATTGCCTTGGAATGCAAGAAGAAGGGTGAGGGTAAAACAATACTTTTCAACATGAGTGGCCACGGGCTTCTCGATCTTCAAGGCTACGCTGACCATCTAGAGGGTAGGCTTGTCGACTATGAGCCGCCGCAGATCCTAGTTTAACCCGGAATCTCCTCCAAACTTTTTATTTCTCTGATCCCGAACCCTTTAGAAGACACTGGGCTTGATGATGTTTTGAAACGGATTGGAGACGTGGAGCCGGGGGCGGGATTTGAACCCGCATACTGTGGGTCGCGGCAGAGTCTTCTGCAGCCCACCGCCTCTCAGCCGTTTTCAAGCGTGAACCGGATTCGACCACCCCGGCCCGCTGGTTTTAATGCTCTCCCAAGTTAAATAAGTTTTTCCAAAGCTTTTTTAAACAGCTGCCGCTCAGTGGAAAAGCGCTTGATTCTCGAGTTATGTTTAAAAATGGGTTATAGGCAGTATTTGCAGGGCTATGACAATATACTGCGCGCGCATGGTTAGGTATGTGGTTCCAGCGCTCAGGATGCTTATATCAAGGCAGCTCCTGGAGAAATACAATCTTAATCAGGTTCAGGTGGCTAAAATGTTAAACGTTACTCAGCCTTCCGTAAGCAACTACATGGGTAGGAGGAAGGGCAGTGCTAAAATAAGGCGTTACCTCGGCAACGCTGTGGTTAACGAGTATGCGAGCAGCATGGCTAAGAAGCTTTTTGAAAAAGGCTTGTCGCTGGAGGAGCTTGAAGAGGATGTTTGCAGCCTCTGCGAGGAGCTTCGTAGAGGCGGCTACTTGACGAGCTGATCCCGATGTGGCCCAACCCTTCCTACTTGTTTCTAGCGGTTTTCTCCGCGGCTTTCGCCGTAGTGATGATCCTATACTTGTCGCCTATTGTTGAAACCAGCTCCGTCAGGGATCTTATGTGGCTAACCTTCCTGTTTCTCATGCTTGACGCTGTGCTCTCAATCATCCTGGCTTTCGTCAAGGCTGGGAGTGAAGATAGAAGGAAAAAGTCTAAATAGTGGCTCAAGGCGCTGTTAAAGAGGATTGAGGCTGATTCTGGTGATAATGGTGTTGACGCTCATCGCGCTCTCGCCAGTACTTTTGGTCGACTCCATAATAGCCATGCTTCCCTCAAGCAGTATTCAATACGAGAGTGAAAGCATAAGCCTGACAGGCTTCAACAATAGCCCGTGGGTTTATGCTCTCGGCATGTCTATCTCAGGATTCGGCATTGAGGCTGTTGCAACCCAGGGTAAGAGTCTCGTAAGTGTTTTCACACGGTTTTTCAATTCTGGTGTTTGGCTCGCAATATGTCTAGGGATCATTGTTATTATAAGCGTTGCCGCAAGCATCACGTCTCACTCCATATCCGACGCCGTCAAGGCATCTGTTTTCTCCATCGCCCTAGTGTCCGTCCTAGGCGTGTACTCTTTGCATAAGGATTTAAAGCCATTCCTATATGATCTCTCTCTAAGATCCGTTGTGGTGGATGATGCTGTCGCAACTCTTTCACTCATGATCATTACTGGAGCAATAGTCAACATTATTGCAGTAGCAGTGTTATCAGGGGTTTTAACCCATCTCGTCCTAACCCTTAAGCCTCCTCCCGCCCCAGCTAAGCCCGTTAAGCCCCAGGCTTTAGAAAAGCCTGTTGGAACGGGGGCTGGAGAAACCAGGAGGGTAAGAGTTCCTCCCCTGGGAACCCCGCCTCTCTGTCCAAGCTGCGGCTCTAAACTCGTTTGGAAACCTGAGGAGTCCAGGTATTACTGTGAGAGGTGCCAGATTTATCCTGAGGAAATCTACCTTAGTATTTAACGAAGTTGTTAAACAGCCAGTATATTGCGAGCGCGCTTAAAGCTATTAGAAGTGCTACGCCCAGTTTCCTGCTCCTGCTCAATTCCTCCCGCTTAGATACGTAGTAGGAGTCGACGATTACGTAAGCGTTCAAGTATGCGAGTATCGCTACCGCGGCTGCGAACGGAAGCATTTTCGCCAGCGGAGGCAGATCTATGAGAAAACCACCAGGGCTCTTGGCTTTAATCCTGTTTAGAATAAAAGTTATTCTCGAGGCTCCTCTGGGAATCGTTATTTGCGGCTGAAGAATCACTAGAATACCGTTGGAGAAAGTATAGTAGTCTGAGGAAACCTGCCTGTAGTACGTGTAGTTGTTCGTTAAAATACCGTAGAGCATTTTCACGGTCTTGTTCGAGTCGAACGTCACAGTAAGGTTCGTCACCGTAGACTCAGGTATGAATTGAACTATTGAAACGCGCCCCGTTAAAACAGGTATGGCGAGGCTGCTATTCGTTAATACGAGTAGGGAAAAATCCCCAGTTTCCGAGCCTCTGACGTATACTTGAATGTTCTCCGCAGGGGGGCTCAGCGTTACCAGGAAAAGGTCTCCCTCCAGAATGTTTACCCTCGGGAAATCGTATTCCGCCACCTCACCGTTCCCGGGGACTGAAGCTACTACATAGGTCAGTAGTATCCAGCTTAATAGCGTCAACACGGTTTTCCTCAGCAACCCTCTATAGCGATGCTTGAACGCTGCATTTATTCTTTCCGTATTCCTAAGTTTAATAACTGTGTATAAAGCTTTATACCTAGGTGCCATACTGTTTCCAAGAGGATGTTTTCAGGCGAGTTCGAAGAGGACAGGGAGTTCGAGGAGGAATGGTGGTATAAGAAACCGTTTCTAAGACTATTGTTCTCCCCGCTACTCAACCTGTTCTCATGGAAATACCGCATGTGGAAGTTTCTCCGCCTCCCCCCGGAGAAGAGGAAGAAAATAGTTGAGAAAAAGGCTAGGAAGATCAGGAAAAACCCGATGTTTCCCAGAGTCGCCAGGGAGGACCTCGTTGGCAGGGATGAGGAGCTGTTCAAGGTTCTTGTCAGCATCCACTACCATGTTTTGAGAGATCCAGAGATAAGGCGGACTTTTAAAGCAGCCCCTCCGCCGAAGCTGTTCGTCGTAAAGGGTTCAAGCGGCTCGGGTAAAACATTTTTCGCGGAGATCGCTCAGAGAGAGGGCTTTGAGAAAGGCTTAGAGTATGGTCTGCTGGTTAACCTCGCCAGGCTTAAGCCCGAACAGGTTTACTCCATGTGGTATGGCCAGAGTGCGCAGAGGCTCAGCGAGTTCTTCAACAACGTGTTCTACAACCCCAGCATAGTTTTGATAGACGAGTTCCAAGCCTTTGCTAAAAAGTTTAGCTCGACGACAGAAGTTGGGATGGAGGAGACAAGGGTTCAAACAGTCCTCCTCGAGAAGTTCGACGAGCTTCAGAGGAAGGATTACCGAACCGTGGTGCTGGTTTCAACAACCGAGTATGAGTCGCTTATAGATACTCTCCGCAGGAGGGGGGTTGCTGGAACAATAGATCTTGATGAAAACATATCTAGGCAGATGCTTCTTAAAATAGTTGAGAAACAGTGTAAGGTTCACGGTGTGAGGCTCCCTCCGCAAGACATTCTTACAGTGATAGAGGACAGTGTAAGGTCTTTTGAAACGCAGGCCATAACTCCTGCTGACATAGTTAACGCTTTCCAGATGGTTATCAGCAATAAGGCGGCTCCGCTTCAGAAGAGGATTGTCGACAGGCTTCTACACGGGAACCAGCCTGGGAGCCAGGTTAACCCTGGCGAGCTTGTTACGCTTAACGATTTCAGGGAGGCTGCTTCAAAAGTTAAGGCCTACTCCGTAAGCACTAGGACGGAGGCTGCGAAAAAGTCTGTGGTTAAGCTTAGGCCTAAGGAGCGTTACGCGGACGTCGGTGGGCTTAAAGGCGTTAGGGAGGAGATTATAAAGGAAATCTCCTTGTCTTTGAACCCTGAGCTTGCAAGCAAGGCTAGGTATATTCCTCCGAAAGGCTTTCTTTTCCACGGCCCGCCGGGAACCGGTAAGACTCTTCTCGCCAGAGCCATAGCCGGGGAGAACAATGTCTGGTTCTACCTTGTCAACGGGCCTTCCATAATACAGGGGATGTACGGGGATCCTGAGAAAACGATAAGGGATATTTTCGAGGATGCTAGGAGAAATTCTCCAGCCATAGTTTTCTTCGACGAGATAGATTCCGTGGCCCCTGGGCGCGGCACCCATGACCCTGTTATAGATAGGGTTACGAGCCAGCTTTTGACAGAGCTTGACGGCTTCATACCTCTCTCAGGCGTGGTGGTGATAGCCAGCACGAACAGGATTGACGTTCTCGACAGGGCTCTGTTGGAAAGGTTTACACGCGTGTTCGAATTCAACTATCCTAGGAGCGACGAGGAGAGGAAGGAGATCATAAGTATCCATTTGAAGAAGTATCTGGATGTCCTTAGCTCTGAAGCAACCGTGGACAGCGTGCTGGAGATACTTAGGAAGAAGGCTTTAAGCCCCAGGAGGATTGCCGACGTTATAAACGAGGCTAACAGGCTCAGGGTTAAGGAGCTGGATGCTGCGAGGCAGCTTGTTAAAACAGTGGACGAGGGCCGCCCGGTTGAGGAGATAAGAAAGATCTACGCTAAGGATCTGGAGAGGCTTTCTAAAATACTTGGATTAGACCAGTCTTCCGAGGGATTTCTCGACAGCCTCAGGCTGGTCTCGGCTTCAAACTACCCGTTGCGGCCGATTCATTTCCAAGAGGCGTTGGAAACCCTTTCGGAGGAGGAGGCTGTAAGCGAGGCTAGGACGATGATAGATAGGAGTGTGAGAGTGGAGAGCCCTGAGGTTGGTAAGAGCTACGGCCTCGTCGCAATAGGTGCAGCCGGGGAGCAGAGCGGGTTTGTAAGCGTCATCGAGGTTCTCACTAATCCTAGGGGGAAGGGTGTTGTGAAGGTTGTTGGAAGCGAGTATGGTGAAAGCATTCAGGCGAGTGCTGAAGACGCTTTCATATACGTCAACAGTATTTCCGGGTGGAGGTTTAAGAATCACGATGTTTTCGTGGAGCTAGTCACGCCGGCTAAGGGCATGGAGAAGCTTCAGCTCCGCCCAGGCCTCTCCTATCCTCCTGTCTCAGGCCCTTCAGCAGGGCTTGCAATAGGCGTGGCGATGATATCTGCTTTCACCGGTATTGAGGTGGACCCCACGGTGATAATGACTGGCGCGATAACAGCCAAGGGGGAGGTCTGGCCGGTTGGAGGGCTGGACCACAGGGGCATGGGTAAGATAGATGCTGCTTTAGCCGACAAGTATGCGAAGAAGCTTCTCGTCCCCGTGTTCAACTACGAGTCGATGAAGAGCCTTAAGATAGTTGAACTCTTAGAGTCTAAAGGCATTGTTGTCGAGCCTGTTTCAAGCCTTTTAGAGGCTGCTGCGAAATCGCTTGTAGGAGTTAACTCGAAGGATGAGCTGCTGCTACGGCTGAACGGGGAGGCTCAGAACGGGCGGCTTTTGGAAAAGCTGAGTGTTTAAAAA
Source organism: Thermoproteota archaeon (assembly GCA_049700215.1). Taxonomy (GTDB): domain Archaea; phylum Thermoproteota; class EX4484-205; order EX4484-205; family JAAOZP01; genus JAAOZP01. The sequence goes on along the minus strand of JBNAVT010000026.1, from coordinate 14,388 downwards.
GCCTTTATCGACACTAGCTCCACAATATCCTTAATGTTTTCAAGTATTTTCACGAGACTGTTGAAGACTTTAACCAGGCTCGTGGCGTACGCCCTGTAATCCTGCTTCTCCTCAAGGCTTAGAAGCTTCTCCTCAACCTCCGCATGCTTCTCCATTATCTCCCTCAGAACATTGGTGTTGAAAATGCTGAAAAGCTCTATCGCCTTAGAATGCATGTCGCTCAAGGTTTCACCCATATTGCTCAACCCGCCTAGGCTTATCCTCTTGACCCTGCCATGCATCCTTAAAACCTCCCTGGATATTTGGACACACTGGTCCGCAGAATCCTCAACGTATTTCACCAGCATCCTGAGATCCATCAGGTTTAGGAAGTCCATCCCCATCTTAGCCGGAAGCTCAGGGTTCCTCAGGGCAGACCTAATCACCCTGACGAGTATGAAATACTGTCTGTCAACCTCCTCATCCCTCTCAATAACCCTTTCAGCAAGCTCCTTATCCATTTTCACTAATGCTTTAACGCAGTCGGCTATCATGCTCGCGGCGAGGGCGCTCTGCCTCCTGACGAGTTTCTCAGGAGTTATCATCTCCGGGTCGAGCAGCACCCTGACCTCTATCTGGTTTGAAGTCTCCTCAGATATCTCTGCCCCAGGAAGCCTCCTGACTATCTTGCGCACCTCAGATATCTCGGCTGTTGAAAACTCTTCCTCGCTTCTGATGATTATCGTGTTATAGCCGAGCAAATAGCTTCCGAGAAGAACATGCTGCGGCTTCAACTCCAGGTGCGACAAGTCTATTTTAACAGCCTCCTCAACCAGCCTCCCACCCCCCTCGGGTATTATCGTCAGGGAGCCATCCTTGTTGCTCACCATTGTTAGGGTCATTCCCTTATCTATCCTGCTCTGCTTAACCCAGTTTTTCGGAAGAGTCACGAGGAATGAGCCTGAGCCTGCTTTCAAGACTCTTCTTTTCCAGACCAATGCTCAGTATGTTTGAGAAAGAGAAAATATATGCTTTTTGAATTTTTATGTACAATATATAAAATCAGTACGGTATGTTTATACGAGGCTCCTGGAAACGGGTGGGCAGAATGGTTGCGGCGAACAGTGTTCAAACGTCGGCTGCGAGAAGAGTTGTGGCGACAGGCCTCTGCGCCGCGCTCTATACAGTCATCGGGATAGCCACTTTCCTAGGGCTTTTCACCCCTGCTGTAGGCGTGGTAAGGTTCTGGCCCTCAGTATTTGTTCCAGCAATCTTCTCAATGCTTTTCGGCCCTTTAACCGGGGGGATGGGGGCTGCAATAGGCATTTTTCTAAGCGACCTGTACACCTTCTACGCTACGGGGCAGACGAACCCTCTTCTAAGCCTTATCGCTGGAGTACCCTCTAACTTCCTAGGGTTCTACATACTGGGTAAAATAGGAAGGTCTAGGGTGAATTGGAATGGCTTAAAGACCACCGTGCCATTGGTTCTTCTTGGAGTCGCGGCCTTCGGCCCTCTCTTATACTTTGAATACATGGTTTCAACAGGAATGGTTGACACGGGTGTGGGATGGGTTTCAAACGCGCTGCTATTACTTGGAGTAGTCGTGTTCACGCTTGGTTTAGCCGCGGGCAGGGTTAGGAAAGAATATTTAAACTACTACGTGGGCGGGACACTGGGTCTCCTTACTGGGGCTGCTTGGATAGGCTTAGGCATATGGTTTTACAGCCAGCTGTTCGGCCTGCCGGTTACTGGGGTTAAGGCGGACCTCGCCCTGGCTTTTTACTTCTTCCTATGGGTCTTCGGAACAGAAATCCCATTCATACTCGTAGTTCCCCCGATACTTGATTTGCTCTACAGGGCTTATCCTTTCCTTAAGCCTGCTGGATAAACACTAGGATGCGTGCCGTAAAAGGTTAAAACTGTCCCAATGCTCCTAGTATAAGGTTGAAGATCGCTGTCGGAATAGACATCGGAGGCTCGACGACGAAAGCCGTGGCTTTGAAAGGCAGTGAGATTCTCGGCGTGAGTGAAATGCCGTCTTCAGACCCTCTCGCCACGTCAATAGGGCTTCTCGGGAAGCTTATAGTCATGATGGGGTGCTCCCTTAAGGATGTTGACGTGTTAGCAATAGCTGGCGGCAGGAGCAGCCAGCTTCCCGACAGTATTCTCGGCCTGAGAGTTGTTAAGGTTAACGAGATCGTTGCCGCGGGGACGGGCGGGGTAGTCTTAACCGGGTTGAGTGAAGCCCTGGTTGTAAGCATGGGCACCGGCACAGCGCTCATAGAGGTGAGGGAAAACGGGAGGAGGATAAGGCATATTGGTGGGACCGGCGTGGGCGGAGGCACCCTCCTGGGGCTGGCGAGGAAAATGCTCGGCATCTCGAGCATAAGCATCCTGGTGGAGATGGCTGAGAAAGGCGACTCTAGAAGGGTCGACCTGGCTGTGGGCGACATAGTTGGCGACGGGATAGGCATACTCTCGCCTGAGATGACTGCCTCCAACCTCGGCAGGGTTGGGGACACTTCGAGCCCTGAGGATCTTGCAGCCGGAATAACCAATCTGGTTGGGGAGGTGGTGGCGTCAGTCGCGTTCCTAGCCGCCTCAAAGCTTCAGCTTGAGGACAGGGTTATTCTGGTTGGGAGGGTTGCGAAGCTGCCGCCCGTCCTGAAGAGTATTCAGAGGGCTCTTTCAAGCTTCGGGGTCAAACCCATAGTGCCTAAGCTGCCTGAGTATGCTGTAGCCGTGGGGGCAGGATACAGGGTTTCAGCCGAGGGTGATCCCAATGCCAGTCTTATCCGGTAGAAGAATTGTTGAAATGGGTGTTGTAGAGGGTTTGAGGAGCGTTGAGGAGCAGGTTCAGCCAGCCGGAGTCGACCTCACGCTTGAGAAAATAGAGGTTCTCGTTGAGGAGGGTGAGATAAGCGTTGAGCCAAGGTTCTCCAAGGGTCTCAACATACTTCCGAACAAGGGGTTCTACGAGCTGCCGCAGGGAAGCTACAGGGTGACCTACCACGAGGTCGTCAATATTCCGGCGGGATACTTGGGCCTGCTTCTCCCAAGGTCGAGCCTGCTTAGGAATGGTGCAACCATATACACTGCTGTCTGGGACCCGGGGTATAAGGGTAGGGGGATGGGCCTGATGGTTGTTTTCAACAGGCAGGGAATCAGGATCGCGGAGGAAGCAAGGGTTGCTCAGCTGATACTGTTGAGCATGGAGGGCTCCTCCGAGCTCTACAGGGGGAGATTCATGTTTGAGAACATGAGCGTACCTGAGCGGTCGGGAGTATACTAGAGTTAGGCTGTAAACGTAATAAGTTTTTATACTGGTGTTTTTAAACCCTATGGGATCCTCACTTGGCTAAGAAGGTTGTCGTGATCAGGGGAGACGGAACTGGTCCGGAGCTGACTGAGGCGGCTATGAAAGTTATGAATGCAATCGGGGCGACGGAACGCTTAGAGTTCCTAGTTAGAGACGCTGGGTCAGAATGGTGGCAGCAGCACGGTGGAGCAACCTACTTCCCGGAGGAAACATGGGAAGCCTTAAGGGAGAGCGACGCCTGCTACAAGGCGCCGGTGACGACGCTGCCGGACCCGCATACTCCTAAGAGCGTTGCAGTCACCATAAGGCAGACCTTCAACCTTTACGCCAACGTTAGGCCGATTAAAACCTTCAGGGGGCGTGAAGGCCCTCTTGGCCCGGTTGACATGCTTTTCGTTAGGGAGGGTACTGAAGGGCTTTACACGGGCATAGAGTTCATGGTTTCAGAAGACGTGGGGATAGCTTTGAGGAAAATATCTAGAACCGCTTCAGAGAAGGTTGCGAGGTTCGCCTTCGAACAGGCTAGGCTGAGGGGCTGGAGGAAAGTAATAGTCATCAACAAGGCTAATATTCTGAAGCTGACGGATGGAGGAGTATTCGTCCCAACCGTCATGAAGGTTAGCGGAGGATACCCGGGTATAGATGTGGAAAGCTATTTTGTGGATAATTTTGCCCAGCAGCTCGTGAAGAATCCTCAGAGGTTCAACCAGAACGTGATCGTTGGGACGAACCTTTTCATGGATATTCTTACGGAGGAGGCTTCAGCCCTGATAGGCAACATTGGGCTGGTCTACTCGGCGAACTTCGGGGACGATTACGCGATGTTTGAACCCGCCCACGGGAGTGCCCCCAAGTATAAGGGGTTGAACAAGGTTAACCCGACGGCGATGATCCTGGCGGGAGCATGGATGCTGGACTACCTTGGTGAGAAAGACCTTTCTAAAGCGGTTTTCGCCGCCGCTGAAGAAGTCATAGCTGAAAACAAGGTTGTCACGTACGACCTCGGTGGATCAGCCTCAACCCAGCAGATGGCTGGGGAAATAGCTAGGAGGGCTGTGGAGAAGCTTAGAAAGTAAGGCTGGCCTATTAGGCGTTTTACAAGCCTGTTTCTCCTAGCGCGCGCTACGTCAAGAAGTGTTGGCAATCTTTTAACCTCGGGATTTTTAAGGCGCTCTATGTTTTAAGGTTTTTCCTATATGCGGCGAGTCCTCCAGCCTTCATCACGTTCATTATGAATTCCGGGTAGGGTGAGAACTTTAGCTCAACCCTCGTGGTATCGTTTCTGACGACGCCTTTTTCAAGGTCTATTAAAGCTATGTCTCCTTCCTTGAAATGTTTGTTAACATCCTTAACTTCGACGACTGGCAGCCCGACGTTTATAGCGTTTCTGAAGAATATTCTGGCGAATGAGCATGCAACTATCGCGGAGATTCCCGCCTCCTTAATCACTCGAGGGGCGTGCTCCCTGCTCGAACCCATCCCGAAATTTCTTCCGGCTATAACAATATCTCCCTTCGATATCTTGGATGCTAAAGTCGGATCCAAGTCTTCGAAAACATGTTTCGCAAGCTCCTTGAAGTCTCCGGTTCTAAACTTGTATTTCGCAGGTATTATCACGTCCGTATTGACATGGTCTCCCAGGACCCAGACTCTTCCTCTCAGAATCATTTTCATCATTCTCCTATTAGCTTCCTCGGGTCGGTTATAACTCCTTCAGCAGCTGAGGCTGCTGCGGTTGCCGGGCTGGCTAAGTATATGCTTGACTCAGGGTTTCCCATCCTACCCTTGAAATTCCTGTTAGACGTTGAGACCGCTACCTCCCCAGACCCGAGTATTCCGAAGTGTACTCCCAGGCAGGGGCCGCATGTGCTGTGGGTCACTGTGCATCCTGATGAAACAAGCTTGTCTATAACCCCGTTCCTGAGGAGGTTCAGGAATACTCTTCTCGAAGCCGGTATGGCTATGCATCTAACACCCTTCTTAACACCTTTCTTTGAAAGTATTTTCGCAGCCACCTCGAAGTCCTCCTCCCTACCGTTTGTGCAGGACCCTATGAAAACCTGATCAACCTGCAGTCCCTCAAGCTCCTTAACAGGCTTAACGTTGTCAACATTATGGGGAGCCGCCACCACGGGTTCAAGCTCGTCAAGCCTGTAGCTCAGGCTCATAACGTACTCAGCGTTCTCGTCGGGCTTGAAAATACTCTCATCCTTTAAACAACCAGCTTCAACGTGTTTCATCGTAGCCTCGTCTAGCGGGAAGATGCCGTTCTTAGCTCCCATCTCGACAACCATGTTGCACACTGTCATCCTGCTAGCCATTGACAGTGTTTTCACACCGTCACCCTGGAACTCTGCACTCATATAGGTCATACCGTCAGCACCAACATCCCCTATTATCCTTAGGATTAGATCTTTAGACATTACTCCCGGCTTGAAGACGCCGCTCAGGGAGATCCTCGCTGCCTCCGGCACCTTGAACCAGAGTCTCCCGGATGTCATCACTTCCGCGAAGTCGGTTGAGCCTATTCCTGTTGCAAACAGGCTGAATGCTCCGAGAGTAACCGTGTGAGAGTCTGCTCCAACTATCATCATGCCGGGTTTAAGGTTTTCATTCTCCGGGATAACTTGGTGGCATATGCCTTCTCCAACCTCGTACACTTTAACCCCGTTTTCTCCCGCGAACCTTCTAAGCTTAATCTGGAGATTAGATGCTCCCTCATTCGGGCTGGGGGAAGCATGGTCTACGACGAATCTTATCTTGGAGGGGTCATGAACCCTTCTTGAGCCGAGCTCGTGGAAAGCGTCTATCGCAAGAGGCCCGGTTCCGTCGTGAGCATACGCCAGGTCTATGTCTACGACTACTATTTCCCCCGGTTTAACGGTTCTACCAAGCCTGCTTCTAAACATCTTCTGAACTATTGTCTCGCCCAACTCCCAGCCTCACTCCAACGTGTTTTATATAAAATTTTGCCTGATTAAACCTCAACTATCTCAGCTCTATGACTCGAGGAATCGTAGAGAGCAACCGTGGGTTTTCCAGTTAAGTATCCGCATGCCTCGCCAGGGTTAACCCAGAGTGTTCCACCGATTTCCCTTACAATCGGCTCGTGAGTGTGCCCGGAGACTATTAGGTCAAACATGTTTTTAGCGGCGATTTCTTCAACGAGCTTAAGGTCCTCGCCGTGGAGAACAAGAGTCTTTCTGCCGTCAAGCTCCAGTATTGCAGCAGGCCAGTAGAACTGGGCACCTATCTCGGAGAAGACTCTTTGAAGATTACTCCTGTCTCCATCGTTATTCCCGTATACGAGTATGAGCCGTGACCTGCACTCCTTAAACCTTCTAGCGGTGAACGGGCTTATAACGTCTCCAGCGTGAAGCACCATGCTCACATTCTTACTGTTGAAGAAGGCCACTGCCTTCTCGATCATTTTCAGATGGTCGTGCGTATCGCTCACCAGGCCGATGAGCATGTTGAGAAGACTGTTGAGCGTCTGATTTAACCTTTTTCGTAATACGTGCCTCGGGAACGGGAATCAGGAGAAATGCGTTCAGAAAACCTAGGCCCTCCTTAAATTTCTCCAACCCCTTTTTCTCCGCGCCGTAAAGAGGATGGCTGGACAGAAGCCTCCTCCTCTAAGCCTCTGCTCACTCCGCTCCAGGGGACTCGCGTTCTCAACCGTTGGAAGCCATATTAAGCGTGTTTTGAAAACCGGCCAGTATGCTTCACCGCGTGCCTGACGCTTACGGATTCAACGGAAAGCCAAGCCGCTCCATATACTTCCTCTTAGCAAGCTAGCTTAAGGCTTCTGAAGGAGCATTTTTCTAAAGGCGTGTGAACCAGACACTTGTAGAGATACTTGCTTGAAGGTTTTTAGAGTAGTGTCGACGATTCGATTCGAGGCATCATCTTATCTTTTTACCCGTTATCAGGGTTTCTGTTTTCAAAACCCCCTTAGCCCTTCTAAAACTGTTAACAATATTATCCAGTTCCTTAAGGCTGGAAACCCTGTCAACCATAGCCATGTAGTCGAAGGATGAGCCCCATAGTTCAATTATCTCCTTAACTCCCCTTTCTCTCGCAAGCAGCTCCCTGCAGAAATCCTCGAAATCCTTATCCCCCATGCTTTCAACATCGATGAGTATTTGCGCTGAAATGCTCTCTGGAAGCGTTATCCTCGCTACTCCGGTTCTGTTCAACACCTCAGCTATGATTATGTTCTCCATGGCTGAAGCACCCCTGCCGTGCAGAAGATATGCTGACTTAACCCTGTCCCTTATCTCTTCGAACACGCTCTCCTCAAGCTTATCGATTTCAACACCCTTCTTCTTCAACGCTGCTTTAACGCCCTCGCTTCCAACCATGGGTCCAAGGGCGAAGCTGCTTTCCCTGCCCACGATGCTCGCGTCGAAGGGCTGGTATGTTAATGGGTCTCTGAAAGCAGCCTTCTGGTGAGTGCCAGCAGTATGAGTGAAAACGTTTCTTCCAGAAACAGGATTGTTCAGGGGTATGTTGATCCCTGAAACCTTCTCCACGTATTCTGCAAGCCTAATCAGGCTAGCCAAGTCATACTCGTATCCAAACCTGACTTTCATCCATGTTGCTAGAATAAGCGTATCCGGTATCCCTGCTCTCTCTCCAAGCCAGTTCATTGAACCGTGAAGTATCTTTGCGCCACTCATCCACGCCTCTATAGTGTTTGCGAGAGCCATACCCATGTCGTTGTGAAAATGCGCCTCTATCAGGCTGGAGTGGTTTTTCTCCTTTATAAGCCTGCTTATCTCGCCATATATCCTTCTAACGTCCGTTGGCGAGGCTCCCCCTGAAGTATCGGGTAGACTGATAGAGTCGGCACCTGCTTCAACAGCCTTCTCAACAACCTGTTTCAGGAAGCCGGGGTCTGCTCTGAAAGCGTCTTCAGCAGTATACCTTACCCTGAAACCTCTGTTCTTCGCATACCTAATAGCCTTAGGAACCTGTAAGAGGACAAACCCTCTCTTGTCAACTATCTTTTCAAACTTTGCTTCCAGATGCCTGTCGGCAGGGGAAAGGTATAGGGCTACCCAGTCAACACCGTCTGGAACAGTATCCACGTCTGCCTCTAAAGCCCTGCAGTGGGCTGCTTTAAGCGCTCTCGTCTCCACCCTGCTCAGCTCAGACACGATTCTCCTCTCCCCATCGCCAGTATAGGGGGATCCTATTTCAATAAGCTCTATACCAGACTTGTCGAGCTCCCTCATTATCGTAACCCTCTCCTCAAGCGTGAAATATACTCCGGGAGTCTGAAGACCCTCTCTCAACGTGGTGTCCAGAAGCATCGGCTTCTCCAAGCTTCGCATACGGGGCTTAGAGCCCGAGCAGGGTTTTAAAAAGGTTGCCGGCCTAGTAGGTAATTACTCTAGACTTCTTGTCCAGGGTCTTAACCAGTCCAGCTATTTTCTCAACCAGCATGCTGGATCCTTCTATCCATTTGAACACTCTGATTAAAACAGTGGCTTCAAAGGGTTGGAGGAGTATTAAGCATAGAAACTTGTTGCCGTAGGAAACCAGGTACTCGTACCCGTGCATCCTCACGCGGAAACCGTTTCTCCTAAGCAGATATGCAAGCCTAAGCCTGGTCTCCGGGAGGATGAACAGCGACCTGTTTACCTCAGGGTTCACGCTTCTAACCCCCGAGAAATGGCTTTAATTTCTCCATTATCATGCATGCTCTGCAGACTTCTCGCGCCGAAGGGTTTCCGCAAACCCTGCAGCGCCCCAGGCTGCGGGACGAGTACTCCCTCTTTAAAAGTGGAAGCATCTTGAGGAAATTGTTCACTAGGCCCTGCTTAACCCCGGGCACGATTGAGTCAAGCCTGTTCAGGAAATCCCTTATCTCAAGCCTGTAGTTCTCAACATGATAGGGGCATTCCACGAAGTCTACTTCAACACCAGTTAGGATCGCGTAAATAGTATCCTCCTTCTCCGTGCAGAAGTAGAACGGCTTAACCCTCTGGACGAAACCCTCGTCTTCAACAACACCCGTCTTGGGGCCGAGCCTAGCTAGGAGCGACGGGTTACCCCTAAGATAGTTCATGAGGATTGTCTGAGCCTCGTCATCCAGATTGTGGCCTGTAGCAACCTTAGAGAAGCCGAGTCTCCTCGCATGAGTGTTTATCAGGCTCCTTCTCAGGACTCCGCAAATGTAACACGGCTTTATTTTAAGCCTGTTCTCCCTAGATATTTTTACAGCCTCGTCTAGTGTGAAGCCATACTGCTCCTTAAACGAGTACGTATGCAGAGGTATATTGTTCTCCCCGCAGAATTCAACCAGACCTTTGAGCTTCACATCCCTGTAGCCGCTTATGCCCTCGTCGACAGCTATTGCCGCAATGTTTTCACGCCTATTCCTCATAAGCCTCCAGAGGAAGCTTAACAGGGCTGTGCTGTCCTTGCCTCCTGAGCAGGCTACGAGGACTCTCTCCCCGTATTTGATTAAGCCATGCTTCTTAATTGTCCGCATTACTTTCGTCTCGAAATACTTTTTAAAATGCTTGCTGCAGAGGCCTCTCCCGCTTAAAGAAATGTAGACAGCCTTTTTCTCACAGTCTTCACAGACCATGCTTCAACCGCCTGAGACAACACTTAGGAGCCTAACCTCGTCCCCTTCTCTTAGAAGCTCCTTCTCGGTGACTATAACCCCGTTCCTAACCGGAACCACTTCGGAAGCGCTTATCTTCAGCATCTTAAGGAGGTCTTCAATCCTGCTGTCATCCTCTAGGTCTATGATCCTGGTTTCGCGAAGCCTCTGTATGAACACTCTCACCCTCATTCGGTTTACGCCGGCTACGTTGTTGGCTTAAAGGCTGCATTTAAACCTAAAACCTTTTAAACCAACGCTAAAAACCCTGCTTGCTCTGAAAACGTTTTCCACATACTTAAGCGGGGCTGGAGTTAAAACAGGTATTGGCGTCCCCGGGGAAACTCTTTTTCACACTATAGTTCGAACCTCATCAATGGGTACTCCGAGTCATCCCTGTGAATCTTAAACCCGTTCTTCAGGTAAAACTCCACCGGCCCAGACGGGTTGTTAGGATTGCTCCTTCTAGCGAAGGTTTCAACAGCCTTGACCCCTCTCTTCCTCAAATCTTCAATTATGCTTTGCAAAAGCTGTTTTCCGAGCCCACGCCCCCTGTATTCCTTCTGAGCGATGAAAAGGCATGAGATCAACATTGCATCCCCGCTGGGCGGTCCAGACGAGTACTCGGCTGAAAGCGAAAGCATCCTTGGGGGAGCATATTGCGCGTAGCCCACGGGCTTCCCGTCTACATAAACTATCTTTCCACAGTCGCCAAACGCTTTTCTCACTCTTCTCAGCCAGTTGAGCTTCCTAGCCAGCATGTCTTCCCTGCTTTCCCTGGAAGGGTCTAAACACTCTTCCGGAAGCTCCCAGTATAGACAGTACTTGCAGCTGAAAGGATGCTCCCCCCATTCTGGGGCTTCAACGAGGTTCTCATCCGTGAGGCTGACAATCTCGACGCGCATTTACAGCTCAATATCTGTTTACCATGCTCTTATTCCTTCCTGTTCCTCGTAAGCGCTCTATTAAGGCAAAGTTTAGCGAAAAACGTTATTAACCCGCCTGCCTGTACATATAGTGCTGGTTGCTGACAAGGGTTCTTAAGACGGATAAGCATCGTCCCTCTGAGAGGGTGCTTCAGGAGGCGGCGGCGGTCCTAAAGTCAGGCGGGCTCGTAGCTTTTCCCACGGAGACAGTATACGGCCTTGGGGCTGACGCTTTCAACGAGGATGCTGTTCTGAAAATATTTGCTGCCAAGAAAAGACCCCCGGACAATCCTGTTATAGTTCATATCTCCAGCATGAGGATGCTTGACGAGGTTTCAAACAGTATTCCTCAGAAAGCTGAGAAACTGGTTAGGGAGCTCTGGCCCGGCCCGTTGACCATAGTTGTTCCAAGGTCTCGGAAGGTTCCTCCCGCCGTGTCGGCGGGTCTTGAAACGGTTGCTGTAAGAATGCCTGCTCACAATGTTGCGTTAGGGTTGATCAACCACCTAGGCTCCCCGATAGCTGCCCCCAGCGCTAATCTTTCAGGCAGGCCAAGCCCAACTAACGCTAGAGACGTGTACGAGGATTTGAACGGCTCAATAGACATGATAATTGACGCTGGTGAAACATTCATAGGGGTTGAGTCGACGGTTATCCAGGTTTCTGAGAACAGGTCTGTCATACTTAGGCCTGGCCCGATCCCTCTCGAAATACTTAGGAAGTACTTAGGTGAAGTCGAGGTTCATCCGTCAATACTTTCAGGCGGCTTCGAAGGGGTTCCGGCCTCCCCCGGCATGAAGTACAGGCATTACGCTCCTAGGGCGGACATGATCGTCGTGGAGGGGGATGATTATGAGAGGAAGACTACTAGGATAGTTGAGACGGTTCAGGAATACTTGAAGTCTGGTTTGAGGGTTGGGTGCCTGGTTTCAGAGGAGACGGCCAGAAGACTGCCTAAGCGAGTCATGCTGGAAGTTCTTGCCCCAAGGGCTAGGCTCGACCTTGTGGCAAGAAGACTCTACTCGGCGCTTAGGCGTCTCGACAGAACAAACCCGGATATAATCGTGGCCGAGGGCTTTCCCGAACAGGGTATCGGCATGGCTATACAGAACAGGCTTAGGAAAGCAGCTGGCTACCGAGTATTGAAAGCCTAGTCTAAGTTACCGGGGAGCCGTCTGAAATCCTGCCGTCGGGACATATGAGTGCCACCCTGTTCTTGCCCTCGACCGCAGCGAGAACCATTACTTCCGATACTTGGCTCATTAAAATAGCCGGCTTAAGGTTAGTCACAAAAACGTATTGTTTACCAACGAGTTGTTCAGGGGTGTAAAATGCTCCTAGTCCCGCTACCGACTGTTTCACAACGTTCCCTCCAAGATTAACCTGAAGCTTAAGAAGCTTTTCAGAACCCTTAACCTTCTCGGCGGACACTATTGTTCCAACAACCATCTTAACCTTCTTGAAATCATCCATGCTTATTTCAGAGCTCATCTCGGCATGTTGCTTCAACACATGCTTATAAGCTTAACTCGATTCTTCTCAACGGAGAAGCCTATGAACATGCTTAGCCACGGTTGAAAACTGTTTGCAATAGTTCCCATCGAGCCTACTATTTTAAGCTTTTTAAAAAGTATTTCCCTCCCTCCAATTCTACTGCTGCAGGCTCCACCCCGTAGAACCTGCAGGAGAAGATGCTTATTAAGAGTCCGTTGAAAAGTATACGGTAGCCTTTTGGAGCAGGCTCATGGCTCCTCACCATCATGCTGAGACCATTGTTTCCCAGGAATCTTTCAAGAGCCCTCCTTCCGAAGCATTTTACTCCAGGCCCCCTCGGGTTGGGCGAGAAGTCCTCGATTTCTTCAGAAGGGTCGTTCCAGAGTGTTTCGAAAACTTTGGGATCCTCCGGCTCAACCCCTCCTTTACCAGATTCCTCAAGCTCCTCGATTCTCTCAAGCCCCTTGGCCAGTCCCCCGTGCACCAGAATTATCCTGTTGTTAACTATCCCTGCTAAAGGCATTTCTGAGAAAACTTTCAAGTAGGCTCGGTAAACCTTCTCGCAATCTTTTCCGAACATTCTGGCGAGAAAACCTAGGAAACCGTATGAAAAATTCATGGAGGGTGTTTCATGGTTGCCCCTTAGAAGGAATATTTCACCCGGGCGGCTGCTCTTCTCCCGTAGGAGAAGGTTTATGACGCTGCCTTGATACGGGCCTCTGTCAACATAGTCTCCAAGGAAAACAGCCTTAGCCCCGATTAGCCTCGCTAAGCGTAGAGCTTTTACGCACGACTCGATGTCTCCATGCAGGTCCCCGATGACCAGGAGTTTTTCACAATTAAGCCTTAAGACTGGGGGCTCCATGCTCAGTTTTCCCCAAGCCTCTTCGCAGAGCCTCACCGTCTCATCCAGGCTTAGGCTTTCGATTCCCCTGGGCTCGTCTTCAAACACCATTTCCCACGATCCCTTACGCTTCTCGCAAGATTAATATGCTTGGCGTTTTTCAACCTTAACGCTTTGAAGAAGGGTGGAGGAGGGATTCGAGAAGCAGGCGTGCTGGTTCTGAAAGCGCTTGCTTTAACCCTCGTAACAGGGTTAATCGGGCTCTACGATCCTTCGGAACCATACCACTATGTTAGAAACGGTCTTCCCCTCCCCTTCCTGAACCAGATTATAGACATAAAGGCTGCGAAGTATGTTGATGTTAAGCTCGACCCTTTATTCTTTTTCCTCGATGTCCTCGCCTGGGCTAGCCTTATTCTCCTGTTCAGGCTTTTCACCAGCCTTCTTAAAAGAGTCCTTCCTTCTAGAGTTGAATAAAACGTATACGACCATGATCATTATCAGGAAGATCGTTAATGTTAGAACATAAACTGTTTCCTTGAAAAACATCATTCCCCCAAATAGGGCTGACGCTATCAAGAGTATGCTTATCCATTCTGACTTCTTCCCCGGCAACGAGGATAGTGCTTTGAAGGGGTGATTTAAACCTATTTCTCACCATTTGTGGACTCTTTTGTCAAGGATGTATGTGGTTTTCGGAAAGCTTTTTGGGAGCCTCATTCATTTAAAACCTAGGGCCCGCTCGCCTCAGCAGAATAAAGAGCATAACTATGCTTACTACTAGAATGGAGAACAGCGTCAGCAGCATCATGCTTTCCTCAAGCCGCTCTCTCGTTTGAGAACCATCATCGGAAAACGGTGTCTCAGAGACCTCTTCCTCCATGCGTATGAAGATACTGCTGCCCATGATCCTTTCCTCTGTCTCTAAGTATTCCGCCACAAAATCTATGGACGAGTATTTCTCGGATTCAAGCATAGGTTCGCGGGCTGAGGCTGAATACTTTATTGATGACAACGGGTCTCGGCGGTTAGAATAGTATCCGTAGGTTATGTCTACAGGGAGCCAGCCCCATGGTGGAACGTATGCTTCAACCCATCCGTGCCATCCTATTCCTTTTGAAACCAGTGTCAAGTGCCCACCCCATGTTTCACCATTAATGCTGTAGATCGGTGAAACCACTCCCCCGGTTTGAAGATAAGAGGG
>JBNAVT010000025.1:0-28236 GCA_049700215.1 Thermoproteota archaeon | reverse complement strand
GAAGCTGCCAAGCTGTCCAGAATGCTTTCTAAGTACTTGGCTAGGTTTTCAGGGAGGCCTGTAAGCTCGACGCTCAGGAAGCCTCTCACTATTATTGATCTGGCTTCTTCCTCTGTAAAGCCTCTTGCCACGAGGTATATTAGTTCCTCCTCGGCTATTCTGCCTATGGCAGCCTCATGAGTCAGCTGAACATCCTGCACCCTTGCCTCCAGCTCAGGTATTGCGTCTATCCTAGACTCGTTCGATAACAGTAGTCCCCTGCACTCCACATGCCCCCTAACTCCTGGAGCCTTGCCGGCGACCCTGGCTCTGGCGATGGTTGTGCTCTCGTCGAAGCCTATTGTTCTGGAAAGTATTTCGCCTGAGCATGCTGGAGCACCCAGTTCCAGGGTGCCGCCCACGTCAATGCGGGATGCTCCTCTCCCTATTATTATGGATGACAAGTGGGCTCTGCTCCCCTTCCCGTTTAGATATGCTACAGGGTGTGTTTGGAGAGAGGAGACTGGCGAGGTGTTTATGTAGTGGCTTATGAAGACGCCGTTTTCCTCAACATGGGCTACTGTCCTAGGCCTGACGTGAATAGCTTTACCCCAGCTGTGGATCATGGTGAAAGTTAGGGTGCCTCCCTTCTTCACGTAGAACTCGGATACTCCGATGTGTAGGCCAGCCTCTTCCCTCATGGCGGCGCACCCCGTTATCACGTGCACCCTAGAGTTCTCGCCAACCACCACTATGTTGTGCGGAGCCTGAATCAAGCCCGGTGTCCTTAGGAGGAGGCAGGCTTGCACGGGCGTGTCAACATTAACACTGTCATCCACCTTTATGAAGTATCCTTCTTTTTCCCCTAGGAACGCTGCAGCAGTATACTTGTCAGTGTCTACTGGAAGCACCTTCCAGTAGTAGTCTAGGTTTTCAGGGTCTTGAAGAGCCTGGCTTAAAGGTTTAACCGTTAACCCGCTCTGCCTGGTGGAGGAATAAACTGCCCTGTTATCCACCTGGTAGTAGCTTCCAGACCTGTTCCTCTCATCCAAGTCTATTCCCACAGATTCTAGAATCTTCTCAGAGCCTTCAACCCCTGTTCCAAAGCCTGTTCCAAGCTTAAAACCTGAAAGGTTCAGGTCTAAACCGTGTGGAGCCGGTTTCGCCAAGGCTTTCTCAGCCTTCGGCTTAAGAAGCCTTCTAGCCTCATCCAGATTCACCGTTTAGCCCTCCCGCAGTTCACGCACGCTTCGAAACCGTGCTCCATGATGTTTGAAACCATTTCCTCAGGGTCTCCGCTGCACACTATGCGCCCGTTGATCATAACGTGTGCTTCAGAAGCCTTGACGTGTTTAGCAATATAACCCGTATGGGTTATCAGTATTGCTGCCCTCCCGTTTGAAGACAGGTAGCGGGATATTGCTGAACCCATGAGTGCAAGATTCTCCACGTCGACGCCGGAATCAGGCTCGTCTAAAAGCAGGAGGCGAGGGTTTTGAAGCAGGGTCAGCATTAGCTCAGCCCTTTTAGCTTCTCCCCCGCTGAAGCCGACGTTGAAATCCTTGTCTAGAAGACCCTCCAGTCTCAGGAGACCCGAATACTCTTCCAGAACCCTCTCAGCCTCATCCCTCGGCAGGCCTCTTTTCTCAAGCACCCTCAACGCTAGGCTCCTGAGCCTGACGCCTTTCAACCTCGGCGGGAACTGGAAGCCTAGGCCTAGGCCCAGCCTAACCCTCTCCTCCATCGTTAAGCCAGTCAACTCAGTCCCGTTGAAAAACAGGGATCCTGAAACCACTCTACATCTTTTATCTCCAACTATCGCGTGCAGCAGTGTAGATTTTCCTGAGCCGTTGGGCCCCATAAGGAGGGCTAGCTCTCCACTGTTAACTTGAAGGGCTACTCCTTTAATCACGGTTTTGCCCCCGAGCTCTACGACGAGGTCTTTCAAATAAAGCATTTATATTACCCGCTTATTTTTCCGGTTGAAGATGGTTTAAAAAGGTTTAGCCTCAGAGTAACTCTGAGAAGTCATGTTTTTCCTGCAAATACCTTATCCTCATAGGCTGGAGGGTATGACCAGTGCTGGAAGAAAAACTTTATCTTGAGACGCTTGACGCTTTAAAAACAACTGATTATGGTGATGGAGGTATCTAAAACCCTGGGCGGGGCGTGCGGCGGAAATGGAGAACCCTTAGTGTTGCCCAGGGCGCCCCACGCTGTTTAGACCCTGGGAGGAGGCGGTTTAAATGGGTTTTGCAAGGGGTAAAAGAGTCTTCGAAGAATACGGTTACGTTCTAGACTTTCTAGAGGAGGGTAGGGTTTTAAGCAGGGTCGGCAGGCCCGTGCACACGCCTTACGCGCAGCTCCTGGGCGAGAACTATTTCACCCTGCTCGAGGTCTCCCTGTTCCCCCATGTCAGACTGGGCCTTAAGGAAAGGGTTTTCATAGGGAAAGGGGACAGGCCCCAGGTTAAGAATGTGCTTGGACGAGTTAGGTATAGCGAGCTCACTCCTCAGGCTAGGTACATGCTTCCTGAGGTTGCGGAATTCATAATCGTTAAAAACGAACCCCGGTTTATAGACCTCTTAAACAATCTACAATCCATCTCGCCTAAAATGCACGCGATAGAGCTTCTTCCAAGCATTGGCAAGATGAACGCTAAGAAGATACTTGAAGAAAGAGCTAAGAAGCCTTTCACATCCTTCGAGGACCTCGCGGGCAGGACTGGAGTACAGGGGATTGCTAAACTCATGGCCCAAAGGATTGTGGAAGAACTCTCCACCGATGTTAAATACCGTATATTCACCAGGGATTAATCGGCTTTCTGCTTATTCTGAGCAGGATGATTTTTTCGAAAAAGAAGCCTCTACTCGAGGCTTCTTCAACTAAGAAGCCTTTCTCCTCCAGAGTCTTCTTCAAACCGTTAACATCGAGAAGGCTTGAATACACGAGGATCAATACGCCGGTATCAGAAAGCAGTGGAAGCGTGTTTTCCAAAAGCCTTTTTAATACAGAAGCGTCTTTACCGGCAGCCCACGACGAGTCTTCGCTAGAGGAAGGGTCAACCGGAAGATACGGAGGGTTGCTGACCACCATGTTGAACCTCACGCTTTCTCTGAAGGCTGTTGCAAGATCACCGTTTACAACATGCACAACTCCCTGAAGCCTGTTCCTCTTAAAATTGGTTAAAGTGTTTCTACATGCTTCCATTTTAATGTCTACGGCAACCACTTCAATGCTTCTCCGTGCGAGAGCCAGGGAAACTACGCCACTTCCACAGCCTATTTCCAGAACCCTCTTAGCCTTAACTTTTTCAACAGCGTCGAGAACCATGTAGGAATCCTCTGAAGGAGGGTATACTCCGGGGTATACTGTAATTCTTAAACCGTTAACAATTATTTCGTGCGTAGTTCAACCACATCCTTGTCTACAAGCGTGAAGGAGGAGCCTACTCTCAAAGGCTTAGACGAGAAGCCCCCTCTCCATAATCTAGCATACTTCAGGTTTTCAGAGAGATCCCTATGGATTTTTGAAGCAAGCTCCTGAACAGTGGTTTCTTCATCCACGAGCAGCGGCCTACTGGAGGGTGAAACAGCGGAAGGAGGCTTCAAATATACTCGGATAAGCCCCGAGGCTTTGAAAAGCGTTTTTAAGACATCGTTCTTCAAAATCCGCTCCAAACTAACTATAGAACCCTCTGGAACCATCAACTGGTCTACAGGAACTTCACCATCATGGTTTTTAACTACTATTAGGAAGTTTTTCCTCTGTAAACCCTTTATCGAGCTCTCAAGCGTATAGAGGGATGTGAACTCTGAGAGATGCACGATGCCGCTTTCAACACCTCTTTCCCTCATAAAACGCTTAACCTCGTCTTCAGACAGGAATCGCGACCTGTTCAACACAGTTATTCCACCCGTCCCCAAACTTTTGAAGACCGCCGCCGATTCCTTTGAAGCAACATAGACACCGAATCTCCTCAGTATTTCTCTAACCTGTTCGAAGCTCTCAAGAATTTTTTCAACGCTTAAAAGTATCAGTATCAGATCTGATTTCAAGAGTACTGTTTGAATAAGCGAGTACCTCTGGCTCTCCACCATGGATGGAGAAAGAGGTGCGAAGCTCAGGACAATGTCCTCGAAGCCAATGCTTAAGGGTTTAAGCTCGCTAAGGGATTCTAGAATAAGCGTTTCATCGAAGCGTTTAACGCCAGTGAGAAACTCTTGGAGGAGCTTCTTATCCTCAGCCAGTATCGTCGTCAACACCGTCGTCTCACCTTTCTCGAACGCTACGGGCCGGGTGCTGCGCCTCCTTCTTTCGACAGTGATCTCGTCTTGAAGCCGGGATATTTGGCGTTTAACCTGAGCCCTAAGCTTCTCAGTCCCCTTGTGCTCAGGTATCATTGAAAGAAATATTCTAAGGTTCTCAAGCTTCTCCTCCTTGCTCTTCGAGGCAACGACCTTCTTATACTGGGCTTCTGCTTGGGGCGGAAGATTAGTAACCATCCTCCCTCTAAAGTAAAATAGCCTTTAAAGGCTTAAAAACCTAGCCGCCAGCAAGCACAGTGGTCCTACGGTCTTATTCCTAGGGCTTAAACCTAGCCAGAATCTAGTTAACCTCCGTATTATATTTCTCCGCAACGTTTTTTAAAAAGCTATCTTCCCTGATCCTTTTTAATGCCTCTATTCCCAGCCTTGTCTTCCTTAGAAACCAGAGTAGGCTTCCAGCTTCTTTGGCTGAGGGTGCTGAACGCCCGATAACGTTCTTCATGGACCTGAGCACAACGTTCTTCTTAACCTCAGGCAGGTTTAAGGCGGAGAAAATATTCTGAGCCTCGGCATAAATCCTGTTTGTCATATCCCTGCCGGCCGGTTTCCTGAAAGACTTCCGCCTGCTCGCTGAACCCGTGAAAACCTCGTACATCAGTATTGAGGCGGAGACAGCGAGGTTCATCACGCTGTACTCGCTTGAAGCAGGTATGTGAACAATATAGTCGAGCTGCGAAAGCTCCTCGTTTTTAAGCCCAATGTCCTCTCTGCCGAACACTAGAAGGACCCTCCCCTCTATTGGTTTGCAGAGTTCAACCATCTCCTTGGGGGAAACGTATTGGCGTAGAATGCTTTTAGATGCTCTCCTACCTGAGGTTCCGATGCTTACTGAAGGATTTAACTCCCGCAGGGCCTGCGAGAGGCCCTCGTAAACCAGCTGGTTTTCAATTATTGCTGCACCGTGGGCAGCGTAGAGCTTCGAGGATTCTAAAACCTCTTTCCCAGGGGAGACTAACACCAGTTTCCTGAAGGAGAAGTTCCTCATGGTTCTTGCTACAATCCCCACGTTAACCGGGTATTTCGGTCCAACTAGCACTATGTAGTATTTCTCCGCGATTTCCATGCTTCAAGTGTTATTCCCATTACTGCCTTTTATCTCCTACTGGGGAGGGGAAGCTTTTTAAACCAGCCTGCTGGAAAACAAGCAGAAGGTTAGGGAAAAAGTTGAAGCAGATGCCTTACACTAGGAAGGAATACATATCCAGAATACCCCAGCTTAGGGTGAGCAAGTTTAAACTGGGGAAGGCTGAGGGTTTTGAAGCCGTCTTCCGGCTCCTGGTTAAGAAGCCGGCCTTGATAAAGCAGGAGGCTCTTGAAGCAGCCCGTGTCGCAGCCAACAAGATTCTTGAAGCGGAGCTGGGTGAGGCCAATTATGTTCTAAGGCTGATCCCGTATCCCCATATTGTTCTGAGAGAGCATAAGATGCTTACTATGGCTGGTGCAGACAGGCTTAGCAAGGGTATGAAGAAGGCTTACGGGAAGCCTACTACGCTTGCCGCGAAGATAGAGGCGGGGGAACCCATTATGGAGGTTTTTTCAAGCCTTAAATCTGAAAACACTGTTAAGAAGAGCCTTAAAACAGCCGCCTCTAAAATCCCTGTTGAGACTTTTATTGAAAAAGAGGTTGTAAAGGGAAGGGAAAACGTTGATGAAGGAGAGCCAGAGTAAGCTCGTTCTTGTTGGAGAGCCTCTTGCAACCCTGGAGGAGTTTTTCCCTGGAGACGGGACCTTTGAGAAAAATGGGGTAATATATTCGAGCAGAGTTGGAAGAGTTGGTGTTGACAGAAACAGGCGGGCGCTTGAGGTTGTTGAGCTTAAGCCTCTTCTCATTCCCAAGCCTGGTTTCAAGATCATTGGGAGTGTAGCCAGCTTCTCAAGTCACTATGTCAACGTTAGAATATTTTACATGAATGGGAATAGGCTGAACTATGAGCATACTGGGCTCATAGGTAGAGAAAGCTTTGGAAGAAGCTACCCCCGCTTCAGGACGGGAAGCTTGAGAAACTATGTTAGGGAGAATGACCTCATTTACGGCGAAATAATGTCGACAGTTAACGTGAATCTGATAGACCTGTCGGCTAAAGAGTACGGCGTGGTTAAGGCTTACTGCGGGAATTGCGGGAGCCCCTTGGCTCTTTTTAAGAAATACCTGACCTGCCCATCGTGCAGGACAAGAGAGAACAGGAAGCTGAGTGTTTTTTACGATGAGCCGATTGAAAGGCTGGTGACCAGAATATGAGAGTTGCTTGTAGAGAAGCGGGGAAGGGTAGTATGGAGCTGGAAGTATATGGAGAGACGCACACCCTCCTGAACCTTTTAACAAGCTATTTAAACATGAAGCTGGCTAAAGGATACTCTGCTTACAGGGTGGAGCATCCCCTCAGACAGGAGGCCACGCTTTACATAAATACGGGGGAAGGAGACGCTAAGAAGCTACTTTTAGAGGTAATCAGGGGCTTAATTGAAGACTTGGAGTCTCTCGAGGAAAAGCTTGATAAGGCTACGGGGAAGACCCAGCCGTAAGCAATATCAGTAACATTTATAATAAGGCAGCTCTCCCAATTAGACCCCCTATGCAGATAAGGTTCTGTCCAAAATGTGGTACCAAGCTCCAGATAAAAAGAGGCAAGGATAGTCTTCTATATTCTTGCCCGAAATGCGGCTACGAGGAGCGTGCACACATTGTCGAGAGAAGTGTGGAGACGGCTCGGAGAGACGGCGCCATAAAAGTGGTGAGGAAAACCACGGATCTTAATCCACTACCTGTTACGAACACTGTCTGTCCTAAGTGTAAGAATAAAGAGGCGTACTGGTGGATAACGCAGACTAGGGGTGCAGACGAGAGTGCAACCCAGTTCTTCAAATGCACTAAATGCGGGTATACTTGGAGAGAGTATTCTTAGAAGAATCAGGCTTTCTCCATTCTAGGCGCGATGAAGAAGGTTACTGTACTATTTGGCGCCTCCTCGATTCCCTGGCTTATCTTCATGGGAAGATCAGTGTCGAACTCCAGCTTCATGTTTTCGCCGAAAAGCAGGGAGGAAACTATGCTGCCAAGCCTTTTAAGATCGTAAGATGCTTTCGAACCCTCTTTTAAAACGGGGTTTACGAGATTCCCCTCCTCAGCCTTAAGCATAACCTGGTACTCTGAGATTTCCCCCTTCGCAGACAGCACGACGACATTGTTCTCCACGCTTATGGAAACATAGTCTGAAATATGCTTCCCACTGTCAAGCAGATGTTTTATCGTTGACACTTTTGTCTCGAAAGAGTTCCCGAGAGAAACCTTTGGAAGCGGAAGATCCTTATCCTCGGAGAAGAAAACCGGAATCGTGAAGATTCTTGTGAAATCGTTGCTAACCTTAAAGCTAACCCTGTCCTCCATGAAAGACATTTCCAGTCTCTCAGCCTTAGACTCGAACTTAAGAAGGTTCAGCACGTCGCTTAAACGTATGTTCGCCTTAAGGGGTTTTTTGAACTCGAATGTTTCAAAAGCCTCTTTTGAAAGAACTAGGTCGATCATAGACACCTCCGCCAGGTCGAGGGCCCTTATGGATAGGCCTTCATCGCTTATCTTAACCGGAGCCTCATCTATCAGGGAGGCGGTTGCCTTAAGAGCCTTGCGAATAAGCCTAGCGTCGTTTATAACGAGCCTTGCGAGGATGTTTGAAGACGACATGGCTATTCATTATAGCTTAGAGGACTCCTTATATAGCTTGCTTCGACAAGCTTCAAGCATTAACGTTAATAAAGTTTCACGGTTAACGCATAGTGGAGAAGGCTTTGAAAAATGATGGGTGAGAACGTCCTTAGGGCTGCGAGATACCCTTTTCTACCGGAGGCTAGGGAATTCATATCCAGAAACATCGACCTGTCGCTTGAAAGCCTGGAGAGAACGGGTTCTGAAGCAGCCCTGAAAAGGGCTGTTGAGAGGGTTAAAAGCGCGCTCATCTTTAAGGAGGTTAAGGTAACCGCGTTAGACGAGCTGAACTATGTTAGGGAAATGCTGTCCTTCCCAATAGCGATCATACTTGTTTCCACGATTATGAACGAGTATGTTAGGAGGATGTATGCTTTTGGAGAGAGCAGGGGTGCTTATAGGAGGATGCTGAACGAGAGTGATGAGACACTGCTTTACATCGGGGGGAAAATGGGGGTAGAAGGCGTTCTGGATGATGGGAGCATGATAAGGGTTAAGATACCGACTTATTTGAAGCTGGCATACTCTTTCCACGCACCCCATTGGAAGCTTGTGAACAGGTTTGTTAATAATGGATACGTGTTAATGAGTAAAACAGAGTATGCAAGGCTGCTCCAAATCGAGGTGAACAATTATGTTTATGAAAAGACTCTTGAGCCTATTCCGGCGGAAGCCATGCCCGATAGCTTTAGGAAGGCTGTTGACGAAATAGTTGGAGTGTGGAGCAAGCTTGAGGCCGGTAGACCCGGCTACATACCACTAAAGGAGAGGATGGATACGCCCCCTTGTATTAGCAGGATAATTAAAAGGATGGAGAATGGGGAGAATGCTTCACACTTCGAAAGACTGGTTGTAGCAACGTTTATGATCGCTAGAAACAGGAATATTGATGAGATTATTGAATTCTTCTCGAAACAGCCTGACTACAAGTATAGTGTGACGAAATACCAGGTGGAGCACCTGGCTGGCCTCCGGGGAGGAGGTAAAAAGTACTCTGTGCCCAGCTGCAGGACAATGCTTACTAACGGGCTCTGCTATCCCGATGAGTATTGTAAAGGAGTGAGGCATCCTTTAAGATATGGTGAGAAGGATGTTGCAGGCAAGCCTAGAGT
This sequence comes from Thermoproteota archaeon, assembly GCA_049700215.1. Lineage (GTDB taxonomy): Archaea > Thermoproteota > EX4484-205 > EX4484-205 > JAAOZP01 > JAAOZP01. Next base: position 19,117 of record JBNAVT010000025.1, on the reverse strand, counting down.
TTCTTAAGAGAGAGTTCTTCAAGTACTATTATGAGAACATAGGTAGACTGGTGCCGCCGGAGCCGATAAGAAACAGGGAGTTCGGATTCTTCCTGGAGAAGGGAAAAAGCATGTTTAGACATAAGTGTTTCAACAGCCTGAGGGATTTTCACGAGTTTGTTTTAAATGAAATACCTCTCGACATCTATGTTTCCGCTGCAAACTACGAGGACCCGGCTAACAGGGACATGACTGGGAAGAAACTGGTTAATGCAGAGCTTTTCTTCGACATAGATGCGGAGGCTGTTAACACTGTTAGCGATGAGGAGTCAGCCTGGATCTGCCAGAAATGCGGCAATTACGACGTAGGGTTAAGAGACAAATGCTCATCATGCGGTTCTCCAACGGAGCTGGTTAGACTGGTTAGTGAGAAACAATTGGAGGAAGCCCTTAGGGAAACAGAGAAGCTAATCCATGTTTTGACGGAGGATTTTGGAATAGCCTCTGAAAACATGCTTGTCTTCTACAGTGGAAACAGAGGATATCATGTGCATATAAATCAAGAAGATTTTCTAAACATAATGGGGGAGGGAAGGAGGGAGATTGTGGACTACCTCTTGATTCAAGGATTAGACGAGAAAGAGCTGCTTAATCTTTTAAAAAGGGGAGCGAGCGTTGAAAGCGCGAGCCTAAAGGGGGCTAAGAGAAGAGTATACAAGAGGGTTATTGAAATAGCTGGATCCGTGGAGAAGCTTAAAGCGAGCAGGAGAAAAACAGTTTTAAAAATGCTTGAGAACGCTGTTGAAGAGCTTAAGGTGAGGATTGACCCTGTTGTAACAATTGATATGCATAGGTTAATGAGGATGCCTGAAAGCATTAACAGTAGTAGCGGCATGGTGAAGAGAAGGATCCGGCTTGAAGATTTGCCATCCTTCAAACCCTTGGAGGTGGCTATTGCTTTCGGCGACGAGGAAACCTGTTTGAAAGTAAGGGTAGCGCCCAGGTTCAGCCTAGGTGGGAGAGTCTTCGGTCCTTTTAAGGATGAGGAGGTTGAGCTGCCTGCTTACGCCGCCGTATATCTTGTCTGCAAAGGGCTGGGAGAATATGTCGGAAGATAGAATCGTTTTAAAGAGGCTGGTAGAATCCTGGAGGGTAAACAGGGAGAAGCAGGATTACCCGAGTCCCGACATAGAGTCTTTGACAGAACTGCTGGCTTTAATAAGGAATGAGCTCCAACTGGTGGATAAGACTTCCGTCAAGAAAGGGGTGCTCGAATGGTATTATAATGCTGTTAAAAACATGCTTGAAGACACTGTTAAAACGCGCTTGATGAAAAGCCTATTGTTAAACGTTAAAAGCCTTGAAAAAATGGCGAGACAGGATTTGAACAGTCTCTCAAAGTTTTTGGCTGCAGCCCCAGAGGAACTCGACTTAAGACGCTTCGTTTCCCAGCCTCTTAGAAACAGAGACAAGAAGGCCCTAGCAATAGTGTTAAAGGATGTTGACAGGTTCGTGGGGGAGGATGGGAGGGAATACGGGCCTTACCCAGCCGGGTGCCTGGTGAACATACCCTATTATGTAGCTAGGCTTTTAGAGGAGAGGGGGATAATAGAGGAAATCTTTATAACTTAAGGCTCCCCAGCACGCAGACGCATGAAGATCCCCGATAAGATAAACACGTACTGTCCTAAGTGCCGCCAGTATACTGAGCACTCTGTCAGCCTGTTGAAAACAGGCAGGAGGAGGAAGATGGCGGCTGGGGAAAGGCATCATGAAAGGGTTGACAGACATGGCTACGGTGGGCAAAAGGCTCCCTTGGCGAAACCTGTTAAGACAACTAAAAAACAGACTTTAAAGCTGAAATGCTCTAAATGCGGCTACGTTGTTCAGAAAAAGGGAATAAGGATTAAGAAGCTGGAGGTGGTCAGGTAAAAATGGAGAAGACGCTTTTCAAGCCGAGGTCTCGTTTTATAAAAGTTAAGTGCAGCCAGTGCAGCAATGAGCAAATCGTTTTCGAAAGGCCTGCGTCGAACGTTAAGTGTAGAGTGTGCGGAAGGACAATAGTTAAAAGCACGGGTGGAAAGGGCAAGGTTTTAGGGGAGATAATAGAGGTTTACAGCTAGAATGCCGGGTGAAACAGTTTCAGCCGGGGATCTGCTTGTCTGCAGGGTTAAGGAAATAACTGATTTCGGACTGCTTCTTGAAAACGAGGATATTAAAGACAGGGAGATCTTTCTCCATGTTTCAGAGATCCCTAGGGAGAGAAGCATACAGGACTTTAAGACCGGCCAAATGATTGCGGTGAAAGTCATAAAAATAAGCAGGACTGGTGAAAGAGTCTTCGTATCGCTGAAGCAGTTGAACAAGGCTGAAGCGCGAACAGCTATGAGGAAATGGAGGGCGGAGAAGAAGGCTTCAGATATTTTCAACGAGGTGGCGGCTAGGTTTTCAATACCCAGCGAGGTTTTAGAGGATACTAAGGAAAAGCTTGTTGAGAAATACGGTAGTCTGACAGAGGCGCTTAGGATAGCGATCATGGAGGGCGAGAATACTCTAGCCAGGACGAAGATTAGTGGGGAGGCGAGGGAGGCGATATATGAGCTCGCTGCTAAGGAGCTTATTAAAAAGAAGGCTGTGAAGAAAATGTTGGTCAGACTATACTTCGTCGACAAGCAGGGTTTGAAAAAGTTGAAGACTGTTTTCGGAGAGGTTGAGAAAATGGGGACTAGAGACGTTAAGGTGGAGGTTAGGGTGGTTGCGGCGCCAAGATACTCTATAACACTTTCCTCCAGCGAGCCCAAGAAGATTAAGAAGGTTTCGGATGAGATTGCGGCGAGGCTGAGTGAAATCGTGAAGAGAGAGGGGGGAGTGCTGAAGACGCTTGAGTAAAAGCCGGATGCTCTTTAAGCATCCAAGCCGGACGCTCCCAGGGTCTCCAACAATGCCCTGGCCTTATATTCTAAGAAGGGATCCTCCAAGGAGAACCTGGGAGGATGGGGACTACTGGTACGAGTCCCGCATTTTTTACAAACTTCTCCAAGCATATACCTCTTGCATCTCGGACATTTACGTAGTTTTTTAGCTGCCATTACCATTGTCTGCCTATAGTATAAACATTATAAGCGTTTTCTAACACTCATACCGGTTCCTGAAAACGCGTAATCCCATCTTTAAATCCCATTCCCACCTGCTTAACCCGCCGAGTTTTTACGAGGGCTTGGACAAGCTTTAGATTTATTAAGTAATGAGAAGGAGGAGAAGGAGGAGCTATGACTGAGAAGCAATGGACGAGAATCTACGTTAAAGATATGCCGCTTATGGAGACAAGGGTCTGGGTTAGAAGGAACACTAGAATCGATAATCCGATCGTCATAATAGGACTACCCGGGCTAGGTAGAATCGGCGGAATAATATCGAGATACCTTATAAGGAAGCTTAATACGCGGCTCGTAGGCATAGTTACATCCCCATACTTCAGCAACCAGGTAATAGTTAGTAGAAACGGCGTGGCAAGAATCACAGCGGTTAAAATATACAGAAGTGAAAGCAAGTTTAACGGCTCCGATCTCCTCGTAGTTACAGCCGACGAGCATTTGGAAAACATCTGGGGAGAGTATGATGTGGCGATGAAAATGATGAGATTCCTGATTAAGCGGGGCGTTAGGCTGATAGTTACTGCCGGCGGCCATATTTCCGCCTCAGAATCCAAGAGGGCGATAGGCTTCGCAAGCAACAAGCAGCTTTTGAAAAAGCTTGAAGAAGCGGGCTGCAGGAAGGCTGAAATCGGAACCCCCGTCGTCGGATTGTCAGGGATCATTCTAGGATTAAGCAGCATAATGGGGGTTGACGCCGTGTGTATACTGGGGGAAACAACCAGCATACGCCCCGACGCTGAGGGCTCAAGGGAAGTCTTAAACGTGTTAAACAGGTTCCTGAACCTCAAACTGGATGTTGAAGACTTCCAGCGTGAGGAGGAGAGGATAAACGAGATAATAAGCAGGTATGAGAGGAAGGTTAGACAGTTGATGCAGGATGAGAGGGCGCGTAGAATAGCCGAGTCCTTCAGGCTTCCGGATTACGTGAGCTGACTAACCCTTTAGGGTACTTCTATTCTTACCTCGTATACGACGTATGAGAAAGCATAGCTGGTTATGTTGCCTCCCTCAACGCCTTCAGCGAACTGCAGGAAGCCTGTTTCAATACTTTTCAAATCCTCAGGCAGTTGAATGGTTTCAACCAGCGTCCCATTCACCATTATTTCCAAGAAAACACCTGTATAATTAAGCCTGTATTCTCCTGGGGAAGCCGGGTAGGTTTTTTCGACTTCACCGTTCACTTTAACTATCAGAGAAGCATTCGCCCTCAAAACTCTTGAAGCATTGTCTACTTCAGCCATGCCCTCCGTCACATGAACACTCTTAATGTTAACCACCATGCTAACGCCAGGTATTAGCGGCAGGGAGTAGAGCTTCGAAGAGTTTCTCAGAGCTACGCTTGGGGATGAGCCTAAGACTAGTGATTCCTCCCCGTAGGACGCGTTGTAATTCACCTTATACACGGATACAAACCCGTATGTCGGTGAGAGGAAGACCAGCTCGTAGAAAGGAGAGGTGGAGAGCTGGAATTTTTCATTCGGGGAAATCCCCATCATCTTAAGAGCCTGCATGTACGCGTTAACCATAAGCCTCGTGAGGACGGAGTCACTCTTGGGCAGAACTACGCTCGCCGGAAGATACTTCACGTTATACCCTGAAACCAGATTAGTGTTCTGCATTTCGCGAGTCAGGTTTAAGTCAGCATATCCTCCTTTAGTGTAGTCGTCGGAGATCCATGCGTAGCTAGCGTTCACAGGCTTTAAATCATACCCTATGGCCGCCATCCATGTCCATTTAGCCTCATCACCCCATGTCCCGATATAGTAGTGTAGTGGAAGCGTCGTGAAAACCACGATGTAGGAAACATTATATTTTCTCAACATGGGTATTGCGACAGTATCGTTAGACATGAATATTCTCCCGACGGCCGCCACCTGAGTAGAGTTTATCGTCGCGTTATCAATCAGGGTTGGCCTCTCGCCCAGAGAGGTAATCCAGTAACCATAGTCCCACCATGAAAGGACTACTGAGCCGGGAGGAGTATTGTACCGTATCCATGTTAACGCCTCGATCCAGTCTGGGAAGGAGCCTGGATACGGGATTGAGGACGTTGGGAGTGATGCGCCGCCCTCCTGCTGCATGTGAGCTATGCCCGTGTTAATACCGTGGTAACCCATGTAGAGTATTAAGATGGAGGAGAGAATTACCCCCAGGATGCTTTTCCTGCCGGGTGTAGCGACTCTTCTGCCCATTCTAATCCTCTCGGAAACCGCAGGGTAGGATATGCTTATGAGTGATGAGCAGCCGATGGCGGCTATGAGTGAAACAAACGGGGAGAACACCAGGCCTATTCTAACCATCATGTTGGCAAAGTAGAGAGAGCTTAACCCTGCCGACACTATGAAAAGCTTGCTAAGCCTTTCTCCACGCATGACGCTTAAGACGGTTCCAATCATGAATAGCGGCAAAAGTAGCCCGTGGTCTAGGAAAAGAGAATACCATGTGCTCATCTTGTGCTCAGCCACAGACTCGACTATGGGCTGCTCGAAACGGGCTGAGGGGTTTATCACAGCCATTAGCTTGCCTAGAAGAGAGGTGAACAGGCCCGTGTTGAAGAGCAGGATGGTAGCTGATAGAGCGATTGCGACGAAGCCTGTTAAAACAGGGATTGTCAGCGATGCCTCCACCTTTTTAAGATATTTCATCAGGAGTATGATTATGAAGCCCACGATTACTGCAATATAGTATATTGAGTATATGGCGCTCTCCCCTGGTCTCGGGAACTGGACTGCAATAAGCATTGAGAGACCCATGGTTATTGTGAAGGAAATTAGGGTTCTTTCCGTTGAACCGGGGTCTAGGAAAAGTGCCGCTAGCGCCGAGAACAGTGTCACAAGCCCAACCATGTAGACATAGGCAGTCCATGAAATACAGAGGTAGCCTAGAACTAGGCCCGACAGTATTGAGAATGCTATTACTCTGACTAGAGTCTCTGACTTGACGGATTTGAAAAAGAGGTATGCGGAGATCGCTATGAGCGGTATGCCGAGGCTCTCATGCTTGAAAAAACCCATGTGAGTCCTGTCGATGAAGCTTCCGTTGAAAGCTAGGAACAGCATCGCTAGCAGACCAACCCAGTCGTCACCCGAAATCTCCTTTCCCATGAAGAATATTGCGGCAACAGCCAGCACGGATACGAATGGTGGAAAGATTATTGTTACATCCATTAGGGAGAGTGATACACCCAGCATGTTGAGAAAAGCGTGGAGAGCAACCGCCGCCAGGGGGAGGCCGATGGGCGTGGATGCTGCTGCAGCCCTTCCGTAAGGGTACCAGCTTAAAGGGTCGACCCATTCTAAGAAGGCGGGGATACCGTTCTCCATAATGTATTCCGCACTGCGGTAATGCCAGAACGGGTCGAACTCTCCCAAGTAGAACCCTAGGGGGAGATTGCGGAACCTTATGGCTATGGAAATCAGTATTACTGTGATGAATATTGATGTTTTGACGTAGGATTCAAGGCTAATACTGGGACTGAATCTCGAGGCTTTCCCAATGATCTCCCTGATCCGCATCATTTTTTTACTCGTCTACCTTTTACTTTCGGCCTCGGAAGGAGGTATAAAAATCTATTTTTCAGCTGAAAATTTTAAAAGCGGAGCCCTCGGAAACGATTTAAACAAGGGTCCACAGGAGTAGAAGCCTTGTCTAAGTATCTGATAATCGCTGAAAAGCCGGAGGCGGCAAGAAGGATTTCTGAGGCTTTAGACTCCGGGTCGAAGCCTAGAAAAATAGGCAGACTCGTTCCCTCATTCCTAGTTAGGAATGGGGATTCGGAGATACTGGTTACTACAGCCTTGGGCCACCTGTATGAGTTGACCACGAGGAACAGGAATAGGCTGGCTTACCCTGTCTTCGACTATGAGTGGGTTCCGAAGCATGTTGTCGAGAAGAGCAAGAGGCTTGAGAAATGGCTTGAGGAGATGAGTAGCATGAATGACGGTGTGGACTACTATGTTAATGCATGCGACTACGATATTGAGGGAAGCCTAATAGGGTATAACGTTCTAAGGTTCCTCTACAATGTCTCCGGGGAGGAGAAAAGGGTTTTTAGAATGAAGCTTTCAACGTTAACGAAGAAGGAGATTCAGGAGGCTTTTCGAAGAATGAAGCCTGGTTTAGACATGGGTCTGGTGAAAGCAGGCGAGACCCGCCACATAGTCGACTTTCTTTACGGAATAAATCTCTCCAGAGCTTTAACCCGGTCTGTGTCACGTTTTGTGAGAACACCGTATGTCCTCAGCGTTGGCAGGGTTCAAACTCCGACTTTAAACCTCCTTGTTGAGAGAGAGGTTTCCATAGAAACCTTCATCCCCACGCCGTATTGGGTTTTGAAGGCTGAGGTGATCGTCAACGGCAAGACCTATGAGGCTACGCATGAGAGGGAGAGGGTGAATAGCCTTTCTGAGGCGAAGAGAATTGTTGAAGACGCGGATTCTAAGCAAGCCCTGGTTGAGAAGATTGAGAGGAAGATTGAGAAGATAAGTGCGCCGGAGCCGTTTGACCTGACTACTCTCCAAAGAGAGGCTTACAGCGCTTTCGGCTTCACTCCTTCAAGAACGCTCAGCATAGCCGAAACACTCTACTTAAACGCTTTAATCTCATACCCTAGAACATCCTCGCAGAAACTGCCTCCAGACATAGGCTACAGAGAAATCCTTGAGAAGCTTATGGAGAACCGTGTTTACGCTAAGACTGTTGAAAAAATACTTTCTAGGCGAGTTTTGACGCCTAAGCAGGGTGAGAAGGATGATCCTGCGCATCCCGCCATCTACCCTACTGGAGAACAGAAGACGGGTTTGAGCACCGACCAGCTTAAGATGCTTGATCTAGTAACTAGGCGCTTCCTAGCGGCTTTCGATGAGGATGCGGAGAAGGCTGTTTGCAAAGTTACTCTGAAGCTTGGTAATGAAAGATTCATACTGAGGGGTAGCGAGATAGTTAGGAAAGGATGGTTAGAAGTATACTCACCCTATTATACTCCTGAGGAGCGGATAATACCTCCGCTTAAAGAGGGGGAATGCTTAAGCGTTCAAAGAATCATCTCTGATGAGAAGTTCACCAATCCCCCGCACCGCTACAATCCAGCGTCCCTCGTGAGAGAGATGGAGAGGCTTGGAATAGGAACCAAGGCCACTCGAGCAGAGATAGTTGAGACGCTCTACAAGAGGGGTTATATAGCCGGCAGGTCCATAGTTGTAGCCGACTTAGGGTTCAGCCTCGTCTCCGCTTTAAGCAGGTTTTCACCTAAGATTCTCTCAGTCGACATGACTAGAGAAGTTGAAGCCAATATGGAGAAGATAGAGAAGGGGCTTATCGAGGAGGAGAAGGTTATAAGTATGGCGAAGACCGAGTTGACTGAAATACTCAGTGAGGTTGAGGCTAACGAGGAGTATATCGGGAAACATCTTTCAAGCTCGATAATAGCGATACTCAGGGGCAGGAACATTATTGGAAAATGCCCCGTGTGCGGAGAAGGGGAGCTTAAGATGATTGTTTCAAGGAAGACTGGTAAAAGATTTGGAATATGCACGAACGTTTTTGAGAAAAAATGCGGTCTTACAATACCTTTGCCGCAGGATCCTAACAGGGTTTACGCTACTGGGAGGATTTGCAAAGCCTGCGGATGGCCGGTGGTAAGGGTCATTACTAGAGGAAAGCCTTGGCTCCTGTGCGTCAACCCTTCTTGTTCAAGTAAGACAAATCGTTCAGGAAAGACTGGAGCAGATCGCGGCTTGAAAGCAAGGCGCGCGCAACCTCCTTAACCCATTTACCGGCATAATCATTGTTCTCAAGTCTTTTAAGAAACTCTCCTGGTGTTAAATCACCGTACGCATTCCTCCAATTTTCATAGTTCCCAACAATGTTTTTATACGCTTCCAAGTGAAGCCTGCAGAAGGATGGTTTAAACCCGGTTTCAACGTTTCTCCCACAGACTATGCATTTCTCAGAACTGGTTTTCATCAGGCTCCTTCTCCCTAAGCCTTTTAAAAACCTTTTTAAAGGAAACGCTTAAATTACTATTTCACGTGAGAAACCAGAGTATATGAACCCACTGTTGTTGCCGGAATACTTGATGGAGAAAATGAGAAGGTTGAGCGAGAAGGCGGTTAGAGTCCGTAAAGGAGAACTGTTAAACATGCTCATCCTGATGGGTCTAACCGTTATCATAGGAGTCTTACTGTCAGGAGCAACATATGTAATCACTTACTTTCAAGCGGTCCCGTGGATGATAGACTTATCATCCTATGGCTACGGCGTATACTTCTATATTCCTAGGGCATTGGGCGACTATCTTTCACAGACAAGCCTAGAGATGATTTACGTGCTTATCTCCTATCTTTTCGCAGGCATGGGATTGATCCTCCTAGTCAGGGGGTCAAGGTCTGTTTCTCAGAAGAATACGATCATCATATTCGGAATAGTCCTCTTAACAATATCCCTGCTGATGATAGTGGGGCTTGACTACCTTAAGACATCCGCCTTAAGGTAGAGAAGGGTGTAGGCTTCACCAAGGCACTTTCTTTATTTTAAGAAGGAAGGCTGAGAAGTTTGAAGCCAAGTGGACTACAGGCGTTATAGCCATGATTATTATGATTGAGCGGGGGTCCAAATAATTCCAGGGCTGCGACAAGAGTGTTGCACCAAGCATAAAGTCGAATTGGTCGAGAACAGGTGCAGGATCACCCGGTTTTATCGAAAGCCTTCTTTTAATGAAGGCTCCCACCAGGTCCCCTAGCAATGCTCCGAGGCTCGTGAGAAGTGAGACTGCAAACGGATTGCCTGCGATAACCCCCGTGACTACCCCAATGGCTAGGCCGAGGAAGAACCCCCTGAATGTTTTACCTCTTCCAAAGATCGGTTTACCATCTATGAAAACTCTTCCTAAGTCTATTTGTTTCTCTCCCCTGAATAGAAGGGCGGAGGCATTAGCAGCATAGGCTGGAGAATAAAAAAGAAGCCCCCTGATTCCTAGCTCAAACATTTCTTGGACAAGCATTCTCGTTACACTTTAAAACTTCGCCGGCCTCTTTTAATCCTTCTGTAGGCACGCATAGTCTGGTTTTAAACCCAGTTTTTCCAGTCAGCTCTCCAAGCGTCCCGCCCGCATCGCATCTACGCAGCTCCAAGACGTAATCCACCCAGTAGAGAAAGATTCTTTTCGCCGGAATATTGATCGAGCCGTTCAAGCCTTCGCCTGGGCCAATGAGAAACCCGGTGCAACCGTATTTTTTAGATAGAAAGGAGAAGAAAGCAAGAATCTTGTTAAGAAGATAAAGAATGTTAGAATGGGAGGAAGAGTCGTGTAACGATATTTCTCGAAGATAGGTGTCCGGCAGGGAGCCTGCTACAAGAAGCTTGAACGAACCCTTGTTAAGCAGCATCGTTTCGGACTGCTCCAGCGCCTTGTCAAGCTCTACAAGGCTTTCAAACCTGGAAAAAACAATCTTAGAGAGCTCTTCAGGGCTGAGAGAATACACTTCTTTAACCATTGTTCTCGCGTTAAAACCGTCTAAGAAAAGCAGTGTAGAATCCTTATTCAACCTGATGAGGCTAAGTAGGAGTGGGAAAACCTTAGAGTAATCTCCGTAGAGCAGAACTGTCTTGCCGCTAAGGCTTACAGTTGCCTCTTCAAACCGTATGTTCAACTTTTACCTAACAGGTTGTTTTCAACTTATTAAACTCTTTTCCAACCCCTCCAAGGAACCCTTTTAATAAGCATTGCTACCATATAGCCAGCATGATTAGGATAGGAGACTATGTGAAGGAGCTTGGCGGCGAGATTGTCTTAAATTCAGAAAAGCACCATGAGTCTCAGGTTCCAATTATGATAAGAGAGAACGACCCGAGAACCATCCTGTTCAAAGAGCCTTTCGAGGGCAAAGACCCTTTGATAGCAAACCTCTATTCTACTCGAACCAGGGTGGAGAGGTTAATGAAGACAGGGAAAGGGGCTTTGTTTAACCATGTTTCCGAGGCTAAGATGCGTCTCACTAAGCCGGTGGCGAGAAGCTGGTGTTGGAGCGGAGTATCTGACTCCAGTAGAATCTCTAGAATACCACTGTTAAAATACTATAGGGATGATGCTGGGAAATATGTTACAAGCTCCGTGATTGTGGCTAGGGACCCTGAGGACGGCGTTGTTAACATGTCGGTGCACAGGCTTCTTCATCTCGGCTCAAACAAGTTTGCTGTAAGGATGGTTGAGGGAAGGCATTTGCACCAGATATTCATGAAGCATAAGGCTAACGGCAGGGATTTGAAAGTGGCTGTTCTGATCGGCACGCCTGTGCACATAATCCTGTCGGCTTCAACTCAATTGCCTAAAGAGGTTTCCGAGGTAGACTATGCGGGAGCGTTAAACTGTAAGCCGCTTGAGGTCACGTATTTTGATGGGCTCGACCTGCCGGTCCCCATAGAGTCCGAGTATGTTTTCGAAGGCACGATAAGGATAGGCCTAAACGCTAGGGAATGGATGACTGATATACTTGGCCTACCGGATAAACCTAGGTATCAACCAGTGATGGAGGTTGATAAAGTCTATTGGAATGAAAATCCGGTTTACCACGCGATACTTCCCGGGGGGCTTGAGCATAAGCTGCTAATGGGATATCCCGCGGAGGTCAAGATAAGGGAGAGGCTTATTGAAAACGGTGTTGATGTTAAGGATGTCTGGCTTTCAAGCGGCTCAGGAGGGTGGCTTCACTGCTTCATAAGCATTTCGAAAAAAAGCGACGAGGAGCCTTACAGAGTCATAAGGCTCGTGATGGAGGCACACGGATCTGTGAAGGGAGTTATAGTGGTGGATAACGATATAGATCCCGGGAGCTATGAGGAGGTGGATTTCGCACTGGCCACAAGGTTTCAGGATAAGCAGAAGTTTTACTTCTTCGAAGCTATGCGCGGGTCCTCGCTAGACCCCTCGAGCGACCAAGAGAGGCTATTGACCTCAAAATGGGGCTTGGACCTGACCCTCCCCACCGGGGTTGATAGGAGACGTTTCTTAAGGAGCAGGATGTAAGTTGGAGACACGCGTTACTAAGAGGATGTTTAAAAAGATACTGGAATCCATCCAGACCGGAAGAAAAAGATACGTTAAGATATCTAGTGCACACCTGTCCGGAATTTCATATCTGAACATTGGCGACGCCGGGCTTGAATTCCTCGAAGACTTAAGCAACTCAGGGTTAAAGTTTAAGGTTAGGACTACGATAAACCCCGGATGCGTTGATTTCGACTCGGCTAGCGAATGCGACCCGGAGGTTGTTGAAAAACAGGAGAGAATAGTTCGAAGCCTGAAAAACATTGGGGCGAAAGAGTCACTCACCTGCACACCCTACTTGTTCGACAACCTTTTAAGAAAGAATCAGAAAATAGCTTGGGCGGAAAGTTCTGCAGTACTTTACGCGAATTCGATCATAGGCGCTTCAACGAATAAGGAGGGGAGCTTGACGGCACTGGCTTCAGCCATACTGGGTTATACTACGCGAACCGGTATTCACCTTCGAAGCGGTAGGAAGCCCAGAATTCTTTTCGAATATGATGGTGAGCTTAAGGATGAGCTTGACTGCGGGCTTCTCGGATACGTTATGGGATTGAAAGCCGGTGCTGAGATACCATATCTAAGGCTGAGAAAATGTGCTGGAAAAAATCCTTGCTATAAGCAGCTTCTCGCAGGCTTCGGCACCAGTGGAGCCGCACCCATGGTTTGGATAGAGAACCTCACACCAAGATTCTCAAGGATTAAAAAACCAAGGAGAAAAATAGTTCTAGACAGAAGCGAGCTCGAAGAGGAGAGGAGAAATCTTTCCGAAGAGGCCCCGACGTCTCACGGTGAGAAGCTGGTTTTCATAACAGGCTGCCCCCACATGTCTCTTGAGGAGATTAAGGATTTTCAAGGGGCGCTTGGAAGTGTAAACAGGCTTTCCGTGGAAGCATGGGTTTTCACCTCCCGGAGCACCTATTCAGAGGCTTTTCGAAAAGGTTTGCTGACGGAGCTTCTTGAAAAAGGAGTCAGAGTATTTAAGGACTCCTGTGTTATGCATTGCAGCCTCAAGAGGGGCGGGGCACATGTTATGACGAACTCGGTCAAAGCAGCGTATTACCTGCGCGGAACCTTTAAGCTTAAAACAACCCTGAAGTCTTTAAAGGAGTTTATTGAAGAATATGGTGGAAAGTAGCATGGTTTTAAAGGTCAAGGTTATTAACACGGGTATCGCCAAGGGCACTCTACTGATAAGCCAGCAGCCAATATCCTTCTTCGGCGGGGTAGACTCCTCGACCGGGGTGATAGTTGAGAAGAACCATCCCCTGGAGGGAGTGAGCCTGCGCGGGAGTATCCTAGCAGTTCCCTCTAGCAAGGGGAGCACGGTGGGCTCCTACGCAGTATACGGTCTCGCTAAAAGAGGTGTTGCCCCGTTAGGGATAATACTTGGGCGTGAAGACAGCATAATATCCGCCGGAGCCATACTTGCCGGAATACCAGTGGTTTTAGCAGATATGAATAGATTAGTTTCATTGTTCGAAAATGGGGAAACCATTATCCTAGACGCTAGGAGAGGCAGAATATTGAGGTCTTGAAACTGTTAAAGAGATATTTTGAAAGAGTACGGTCTCTCCCCAAAAACCCTTTTAGAGGCTTTAAAGACCCTCTCCCTATGTTCCGGGAAAGTGTATACTCTCGCGAGACCCATGAAGCCCCTGAGGGATTGAACCATAGGAGAAACGTCGAAAACTGATCTAGCCGTTCTCTCGGAATCCTCCTTTCCAATTATCTTCACGTCGAAGCCGCTGTGTTTCTCACCACTGTAATCCGGATGATACGGCAGTGAGGGGACTGAAGGAAGGTCGAGGAAAACTAGGCTTGGAGCGAGATCAGCCTCTTCAGCGATTTCATTCTCAAGACTTCCTCGCAGCGAGGGCCTGGAGATTAAAGAGTGGTATAGAGGATCATCATGATGCATCATTATTTCGAACACCGATTTCAACAGCGACCTGTTTAAATACCCTGCTATGAGCCTTTTAGCCAGCCTAGCCTCCTCGGAAACTTCATCTATTGAGAGTATCCGCTGGATTACCGAATGGTCATCCAAGGAAATATATTCCTCCGGACCTTTAAACCTGGTTAGCCCCACAGCATCATCAACCAAGAGCATCGCTCTTGAAAGCATTATTACTGCAGCCCTGACAGTCCTATGAAAATAGACCGCCTTAAACATCATGTACCGAGCGATGAATAAGGATTCTAGGGCATATAATGCTGCCTCGTCGACAGCGAGAGAATCTTCCCATAGGATCATGGAGTCTATGATTCTCTCAGAGTCTATTAAGCCGTATTCAACCCCTGTGAAGAAGGAATCCCTGGGAAGATAGTCGAGAATATCAGCGTCAAAGTAGCTGGAGATTATCTGGTTAACCCACCTGCTTCTCGAACCGTCTTTTCCTATTGAAAGCTTGGAAACCTCTTCCGCCGTAAACCCTGCCTTAGAGAGCAGATCCTTAAGCTCAGTCCCGCTTATCAGCATGGACGCCACTTCCTCATGGGTCATTCTTCTCCTCTCGCTAAGAACTTCTTCGAAAGTGTGCGAAAAAGGGCCGTGACCAATATCGTGCAGCATGCCAGCCAGCCTTATCAGTTGAAGCTCGTCTTTATTCGCCCTTTCAGGATAATAGTTAGCCAGGTGAGAAAACATTTTTCCGGCCGTCATCATTACTCCCAGTGAATGTAGGAAACGCGTATGCACGGCACCGGGGTAAGTCAGGTGGGCTCCAGCCAACTGCTTAATCCTTCTAAGCCTCTGGAAAACAGGGGTATCAATCACGCTTCTTTCCACGCCTGTTATGTGAATGTATCTATATATCGGATCCCTTATCTCCGCTACATACTCCAAAACTTCAAGACATGCTTTAATAGAGCCTTTAATAAGCTTTAAGAGTATGACGGATAGGGAGAAAGGGGTTCATATAAGCTTTGAAGGAATAGATGGCTCCGGGAAGACGACCGTTTCCACACGTCTCTACCTGAAACTCAGGGAGAAGGGCTATCCTTGCTTCTACACGGTGGAGCCAACATTCATGCGGGTTGGAGCACTGATAAGGCTTCATGCCTCGAAGATACGGAACGCTCCACAATACTACTTGGCACTACTCTTTGCTGCAGACAGGGTTGAGCACTATGAGAGGGTTATTAGGAAGAGGCTTGAAAAAGGCTACTGTGTTATTTCAGACAGATACGTTCATTCCTCCATCGCATACCAAGGAGGACTGTTAAACGATCCAGAATGGGTTAGAATCATTAACAACAGGGTTCCCTCACCTGATTTAGCAATCTACCTCGACATAGACCCGGAGAAGGCCCTTAGAAGGAAAAAGGTTTCAGGACCGTTTGAAGACACGTCTCTCCTTAAAAAGATAAGGAGTGTCTACTTGAAGCTTGTTGAAGACGGGGAGCTAGTCATGGTTAACGCGGAGAATCCCTTGGAAGAAGTCTTGGAGGAAGTAGCCAGAATCGTTAGGGGCAGGCTTAATATTGATTTGTCAGGTTAAAATAGGCGAAAACATCTGTACTGTTTGCGCTCAAGTGCGAAACTTGATGTAAAGAAACATGTATAAACATGGAATACTTGAAAAGTGAAAGGCCAGGTTATGAGAGGCTGAAAAACAGATGTGAAGCTAGCGCGCGCTAGTTTGGCGAAGTTTCTGGCTATCCACCCATTACCAGCTCCGTAGCACTTGAAGAAGCCGCTTCTGTAAGTAAATTGGTGAAGGCAAGCTCTACGGTTGACGCCTATTGGGTAGGTGCTTGGGCTCAACTTAACAAAGATGGCAAGATAGTGAAGATATTTTGCGAACGGAACGCTGCAAACGCGGAGGAAGCCCGCAAAGTACTTGCAAAAGCTCCAATACCACTTGAAGGCGTTTACCCGATGATGAGAGCAGGCGCAGAAGATTACCGATAGCTTAACGGAATAACCTAAATCAGCAATCTTCCCCCTTTTAAGATTATTTGCAATACTTAGCAAAGGAATTTACGCATAGCTATATTTGTCAGGTTAAATCTTCTTCGTCAAATTCTTTCGTTAAGACTTCCCTTATCCTGCGAGCCTTAACGTCTCCTATCCCCTCAACCTGCTGGAGATCCTGCTCGCTCGCGTTGAAAACTCTTAGAGGAGTCTTGAAGTATTTTAAGAGCTTTATTGCTGTGGTTCTTTCCACAAGCGGTAAGCCGGAGAGGAGGAAAACCTGCTGGTCAGCAACGGTTTCAGGCTTCTTTTCACCCCTAACCTGAAGATGCTTCTTAAGCTCCCTCTGCTCCCTTAAGGCTATTGCGTAAATAAGTTCTGCAGACTCCTTAGCATCTCTTGACCATAGTAGAACAGTCTTATAACCCGTTATGAGCGCTGCAATAGCGCCTCTTATTGCGCTTGGCCGAATATTGCTCGACGGCGCATAAACATCTTTTCCTTCTATCAGTAGCACAGGTATTTCATAGGAGCCCGCCAGAAGCTTAGCCTGCTGGAAGAGCCTTGAGTCTATTATTGACGACGTGAAATCATTAACCGTCTTTCTCTCTACGCACACTCTCTCGGAGAGAACATAGTCTCCGACGTCGAGCTGGCTGAAAGTAATCTTTACCCCTAGGCGGGCGAGCTCGTTGACAACGGGGCATGCTGACTCCCTGTTGTCAACTATTATGCTCACCTTATCCTCATCAGCCTCTTCAGACGGAATAAACTTGGTTAGGGCATAATTAGAATCCTTCTTAGGCTCGTTTTCCCTTTGAATCATTTTCATCTCCTCCATCATTCTTCTCTCTCTCCTACGGGCAATCCAGAGATACTGTTCGTCGCGAGTATCTTGAAAGTATAGAATATATACTTTCCCCGGCGTGTTGCGGCCTGTTCTACCTACTCTTTGAACAAACCTTATCCCGCTCGGAGTATTATCGTAGAAGATGATAGTGTCCGAGGAGGAGATGTCAAGCCCCTCCTCGCCGACTTGCGTCGCGACCAGAACATTGAACTCCCCCTTCTTGAACCTTGAAAGAACCTCGTCTTGCTCCTTCTGAGACTGCCCCCTGTCGCCGATCTTGGAAGCCTGGCCCACTAGCCTCGTAGCCTTCAATCCCTTCACTGAGGAGAGCTCTTTCACTATATCTTTCGAGGCAGCACGGTAGCTCACAAACACTATTATCCTCTTCACCCCTGATTCAAGCTCCTTCTTAGAAAGCTCAATGAGCCTCAGCAGCTTCGCGTTATCCTTCTGGAGCCTCAGGAGCTCAACAGCGTCAAGTATCCTCTTATCCGTGATTATTTGGGACAAATATTTCGGCGAGCCGGGTTTCCGAGTTCTCTCCACTATCCTGCTTATAAATTGAAGGAAGTATTTGGGACCGAGCAGATCCAGCCTTTCCAAGGCTATTATTAGATACCTTGCCCTAGCCAAGTTTTTCAAAGCATCCACGAGCTCCGGTTTATCTAAGAAAGGACGGTTTTTAATCGCATTAATCATCTCCGTTATTTCAGTAAAGTTGCTCGGCCTTTTCTCCCATGGAAATGCTTTGAGTGCTTGACTAATCTGATCATTGATAAAGCCTTGAATAAGCGATCTGGCTTCCTTTATCAACGGGCTTAAAGGCACCGGGACAAGATGATACTCAATCCTCTTAACATAGGGAGTAACATCACTATCGCTCCGAGTCCTGAATTCTAGGCTTTTCATGCCGAGGTTTCTCATCAATGTCTCAATATCCTCTCTGCGGGAACCCGGTGAAGCCGTTAGCCCCAGCATCAGTGGGGAGGGGCATTCTGAAGCATAGCGCTGGGCAATAGTTATGTAAGCGTAATTGCCCTTAGCCCTATGAGCCTCGTCGAAAACTATCAGTATCACGCGCGACAGCTGAGCATTTCCTTTCAAAACCTCGTTTCTGAAGAGTTGGGGAGTAGCGAAAACTAGCCTGTAGTCGGTGAAAACCCTTTTCGCCACGGGGGTCTCTCCAGTCCAGAGTGCAAGAAGAGCAGGGTCGATTCTCAGGCAATCCTTGAAGAAATTGTAATGCTGCTCTACAAGAGGCTTAGTGGGTGCTAGAACAACGCATACGCCCTCGCTCGCCCGAAGCTTCTCAGCAGCAACGAGAAGGGCGATAACAGTTTTCCCGAGACCCGTTGGAAGAACGACTAGAGTACTTTCCTTAAGAGCGGTTAACGAGATGTTTACCTGGTAACTCCTTGCACGCACTTTTCCGTCCCTTATCAAGGGATGCTCGACAAACCCCTCCGAATCTACTTTAAAGGGGTTTGAAGCCGTCATTTTAACCCGTTCCCACGAGCTCGTCCCTTAGCTTTTTCAAGGTTTCGACGATACTCTTCATTCTAAGCTCGTCTTCAACCTTAAGCAAGCGTTTCTCAATTTCTCTTAAAAGAGAGAGGGCTTCCTCCCTGTTGTATTCCAACTTAGATAGTTCCTCAACGCTTCCAGAGCCTGGAGCATAACGGTAGAGCCGGCCGCAGTTAACACACTCTATTCTCCCAGTCTTGTGCCTAAACAAAGGGGCCCCGCAGGCTTCGCAATGAATCGCCATCATCACCGCTCCTTTTTGCAGTGCCTCCGCCATCCTCTTCACGTCAAACTTCTCGTAAGCCATACTATCCAATTTTCTTCTATGAACCAAGTATTTAAAGAGAGTAGAAAAACATATATTGAAACCATGGGCTTACTACCCCGCATTCGGCGGGAGGAGGAAAAATGTCTAAGACGCCTCGGAAAAAGGATGTTGAAAACGAGGAGAAAATCATGAAGGCAGTTGAAATGCTAAGCTTTGTGGTGAATGATGTCACAACCCCCCGAAACATAAGAAACAGCATTAAAGAGGTTATTAGCAGCCTGTCCAAGAAGACCACCACCCCAGGGATAAGGGCAGCAGCCGCCATAAATGTTTTAGACGAGATAAGCCAAGACCCCAACCTTTCAACGATCTCCAGAAC
>JBNAVT010000024.1:0-30105 GCA_049700215.1 Thermoproteota archaeon | reverse complement strand
GCGCCGGCATCGAGATTTACAGGCAGAGCATTCTTGTTCACGACGACCTGGTAGACATGGAGGAAACCAGGAGGGGTGGGGGAACGGTTCACAGGCTTTTCTCGAAAATGTTTGACGAAAGGCTGGGGGAGGGGGTTGCCGTCTTCCTGGGGAACATCGCCTACTCCCTCAGCGTCCAGATCATAATGGGCTCGGGTTTCCCCGTCGAGAAGATCGCTGGAACCGTGCTTCTGCTTTCAGAAGGTTACAGGGAGGTTAACGAGAGCCAGATGCTCGACCTTCTCTTCGAATACCGGGACGTGGGTGTGGATGAGTGGCGTGTCATGGCCTCTAAGAGGGCAGCGTCCCTCTTCAAGGTTACAATGCTTACTGGGGGGCTTCTCGGAGGCGCCTCAGAGAAGGATCTTAAGCTACTCAGGGAGGCTGCTGTAAACATAGGTTATGCTTTCGATATTCAGGATGATGTGATAGACACTTACGCGTCTGAGGAAGAGTATGGCAGGCCTCCTTGCGGCGACATACGGCTCGGTAAGAAGCCTCTCCACGTGATCTATGCTCTCGAGTCGCATGAACCCGGAGTAGCCGGTTTTTTGAAAAGCCTCCGCGGGAGGATGAGCCTGAGCAGGGAGGAGGTTGAAAAGGTTAGGGATCTCGTAAGGCGGAGCGGGGGGCTTGAAAAAGCAAAAACGGCCTCCAGGAGGCATGCTGAGGAGGCTGGGAGGCTGATTGCTGAGACGAGCATGAGCAGTGAAGCAAAGGATTTTTTCAGCCAGCTGATCACCTACATAGAGAACAGTTTAGACTGGTACCGGTAGCCCTGCCCGGGGAACAGGCTTCTCCGAGTTAAGTTTATTACCGTTCTTGAAGACCAGTGGAGCCATGGCCCTCAGAATCGGTTTAATAGGGTGCGGGGGGATAGCGAACGCGCACATGCAGGTTCTCTCAAACATGAAGGAGGTTCAACTGGCTTCCTTCTGCGACATTGTTGAGGACAAGGCTAGGGATTTCAACGCTAGGTATGCGAAGGGTAATGCTACGGTTTACACCGATTTCACAAGAATGCTTGAGAGGGAGGAGCTGGACGCTGTCTACGTCTGCCTGCCCCCGTTCGCGCATTCGAACGAGGTTGAGACCGCTGCTGAAAACGGTGTGCACGTTTTCATTGAGAAGCCGATAGCGCTGGACATGGGGAAGGCGAGGAGCATGGTTGAAGCAGCAAGGAGACACGGCATAAAGACGCAGGTAGGGTTTCAGCTGAGGTTTGGGGCTGCTGTCGAGCATTTCAGGAAGATGGTTGAACAGGGGGAAGCCGGGCCAGTCGGCCTGTTCCTGGCAAAATACTACTGCAATTCTCTGCACTCTCCTTGGTGGAGGGACAAGTCTAAGAGCGGCGGCCAGGTTGTTGAGCAAATCATACACCTCTACGATCTCTCAAGGTTTATGGCTGGGGAGCCTCAGAGCGTTTACTGCAGGATGGATAATCTTTTCCACAAGGATGTTGAAGGCTATACTGTGGAGGATGTTAGCGTATGCATGTTAAGGTTTAAACACGGAGGGCTTGGAGCAATATCCGCCACGAACTTCGCAATACCGAACAAGTGGCTTCACGAGTTGAACATTGTATCCAGAAACCTGACTGTTTTCTTCACCGACGCTAATAACGCGGTTTTCACCCCTACGAATAAGCCGTGGGAGGAGCAGTTGACCGTGTCATCAAGAAAGAACCTTACGGAAGCCGTAAACCTGGATTTCCTCACCGCTATAAAGAGAGACGCGCCTACGAGGAACCCTATAGAGGAGGGTGCTAGAAGCCTGAGCCTAGTTCTATCAGCCAGAAGGTCTGCCGAGGAGAACAGGGAAATAATTGTAGAGAGCCTGTAAAGCCTGCTGGTCAGCCGACTGGACGCATGCCTTCGGGCTGCTGCTTCCCTGTCTCATGGGAAGGCTCTTCCCGGGGAGCCTGCCGCAGCCTCCTTCTCCTCCTCATAAGCAGAAGGAGAAGTGCTGAAACAGCCAGCAACACTGCTACGAGTATCAACGTTAAATACCAGTTTTCAACATACCAGGGGACCGTGTAGCTGCTGACTTTTATCGAGTATACGACCCACTCGTAGTCATAGTAGCCGAGGTATGCGAGGCCGGCTGCGTATATGTTTTCACCGTCTGAAGCCATTTTACCCATGAGAAACATCGCGTCCGCATCCATACTCATGCTTATGACTGTTCTGTTAAGCAGGTTAAGCTCACGGTCGAAGACATACAGGATCTGCCTAGTGTAGTTGCCCACGCTCTCTCCGCCGGCCACGTAAAGACGGTTGTTTAGCCACAGGGCTTTAGAGAAGAGCACGGGCTGAACGTATCTCTTAACCTCTCCCGCGTCTCTGCTTAGCTTGAGTATCCCTCCGTCTCCAACAATATAAGAATAGCCCTCGTCGTCAAAGCCTATTGAGGTTGCGGAGGAACCAATATCGCTCTCCAATTCTTTAACCAGGTTAAGATCCTTGTCTAAGACTTCAACCCTCCATTTTTCAGAGTTGACGTTCCCCACGACCCATAGCTGGTTGCTCACAGGGTTTAAAGCAATATCGTAAGCGTAGTTTACGGCTGAAAGATTTGAAGAATACTCCTTAACTAGGCTTAGGTCGCTGAGCCTAATCTTTCTCACGTATACTTTCTCACTCAACCCGGTTGCGCTGATGCCGGCGACGTAGAGAAACTCCTGGTCGCTGAAGGCTGAAATCGCTGCTCCAGGTATTTCCGTTAAGTTTACGCAACTAAGCAGGTTCAGGTCGGAATCTAGAACCAGTATTACCCAGCTACTGTAGTTAACGGAGTAGGATGCTCCAACAGCGTAGAGCCTATTGTTGCTGATTGTACAGCCGTAGAGGAGTCCCCCGTATTCCGAGGGCATGTAGGTCCAGTTTTTAACCAGAGACCCGTCGCTCTTAAGCCTCTTTTCAACACGCATCTGTAACACACCGCTCTCGGTTGACGAGTCGAAACCAGCCACGTAGATGTGCGGGCCATTCTCGCAGGTTGAGAAAGCGATGTCGAAAAAGAAGCCCGGATTTCCTTCAACAAGCCAGTTGACCCTAACCTCCTCATCGCCAGCCCCAGCTGGGTGAAGCGTGGCAACAGCAATAATGAGGATAAGAATGGTTGAAAACGCTCCTGCTTTTCCCCTTCCGATCATTTATTTCCCACTGCTCCTTAGAGTTATAAACCTAACGGGTTGTTCAGCCTACTGGAAAAGATGGACCTCAACCCAGTCTCCTTTTTCAACAGTGTCCGCGTTCTCAGGTATCACGATATAACCGTCGGCCTCAGCCATGCTGGTTATCGCTGAAGACTCTTTGAAAACAGGCTCAGCCTCACCGTTTCTCAGCCTGACGGTCAGGAAGAACCGTCTCCCGAGTGTTGACACAACCCTTCTGGCAAGCCTGGCCCTAACTGTCCTCAAGCCGGCTTCAGGCAGCCTTGCAACCCTTCTTAAGACGGGCCTGAGGAAGAGATAGGCGTTGCTCAGGCAGGAAGTAGGGTGA
The DNA here is from genome assembly GCA_049700215.1 of Thermoproteota archaeon. Taxonomy (GTDB): domain Archaea; phylum Thermoproteota; class EX4484-205; order EX4484-205; family JAAOZP01; genus JAAOZP01. The sequence goes on along the minus strand of JBNAVT010000024.1, from coordinate 26,563 downwards.
CCCGGCATTGCCAGTACAACCCTGTTTTCGAAGACTGCCCCAACCGTGGGTTTACCCGGCTTAACCTGGACACCGTGGAAAAGCACCTCCCCCCTCCTGCTGAGCACGTCGTAAATAATGTCTCTCGCGCCAACCGAGCTTCCCCCGGTTATAACGATGAGGCTGCTCTCAACACCCTTCTCTAAAGCCTTCTCAACCTCCTTTTCATCGTCTGGAACAATCTCGTGTAAAACAGGTATCCCCCCGTTTTCCTTAACCACAGCGGCGAGAGTGTGAGAGTTTATGTCGTATATCTGTAATGCTGATTTCTCTCCTCCTATTTTCGCAAGCTCGCTTCCAGTCGGGATTATAAGGATCCTCGGCTTCTCGTAAACCCTCACCCTCGCTACTCCAAGAGCTGCTAAAACACCTATCTTGGAAGCGTTGAGATAGTCGCCCGCCTTAACAATCTCCCTCCCGCGGGGAATGTCTGAGCCCTTCTTGGAAATATTCTCACCCGGGTAGACGGGCCTATACACGAGGACCTCCCCATCTACACGCTCAGTGTGCTCATACATGACTACAGCGTCACCCCCCTCGGGGATAATGCTCCCCGTGGCAACCTGAATGCATTCTCCAGACCCAACTGGCCGCCTAGGCTCCTCGTCCACGCCAATAGTGTCGACAACCCTGAGCCTAACAGGGTTAAACTGGCTCGCGCCGTAAACATCTTCAGCCCTCACGCAGTAACCGTCCATGGCCGACCTGTCGAAGCAAGGAACGTCGAAAGGAGCCTTCACGTTCTCCGCTGAAACCCTTCCGATAGCATCATCTAGCTCAACCTCTTCAACCTTTTCAACCTGCTTTATCCTTCCGTAGATTAGTTGAAGCGCCTCTTCGAGGGAGACGAGTAGGCGGAACGTTTTCATCGGATGCTTATCAAACATCCTTGTAATAAGCTTTAAAACAGGCATTGCGTCTTACCCCGGCTAAAGGCGCCATAGGCTCAACACGGGGTTCTGCGGGGAAAAGAATAAGTATTCAAAGCCGGGTTAAACGGGGTCGTCTTGAAGCCTTTCACATTCCACTTGCGGACGAGGATCCTCTTCGGAAGGGGGAGTTTAAGCAGACTGGGCGGGGAAGCAGCTAGGCTTGGAGACAGGTGTCTGATTGTTACGGGGAGAAGCTTCGCCAGGAGAAGCGGCTACTTGAAAATCCTCGTCGGAATCCTTGAGGAATCAGGCTTGAAGACTACGGTTTTCGACCGGGTTGAGCCCAATCCCTCTACAGAAACCGTTTACAAGGGTGCTGAAGAAGGCAGGAAGAACGATTGTAATCTTGTCGTAGCGCTTGGGGGCGGGAGTGCGATCGATGCTGCGAAGGGCATCGCTTTCCTTTTAAAAAGCAAGGCTAGGCTTGAGGAAAGCTTCGCCCCGAATGAGGTTGAAGAGGCGTTTCCCATTGTGGCTGTTCCGACAACATGCGGCACTGGAAGCGAGGTCACTAAGTATGCTGTTTTAACAAGCGTTTGGGAAAGGAGGAAAGAGGTTCTGCTCGGAAACCCGCTTACCCCCAGTGTTGCCCTGGCTGACGCGAATCTTCTGAACAGTCTTTCCAGAGAGCTTGCTGCCTACACTGGTTTCGACGCGTTGTCCCACGCTATGGAAGCATATCTCTCCAAGGAGTCCACGGTTCTCTCCGACTTATTCGCCCTGGAGGCGACGCGAATAATACTCGGGAACATTGTTGAAGCAGCTGAAGGAGTGGCGGAGGCTAGGGAAAACATGCTTTACGCCAGCATGCTTGCAGGCGTAGCGATAAACTGCGCCGGGACCGTGGCGGTTCACGGAATGGGGTACTACTTGACCAACTATCATGGTGTTCACCACGGTCTTGCAAACGGTGTTCTGCTCCCCCATGTTTTAAGGTTTGAGCTTGAGAGAGGCCTCAGCAGGCTTGAGGATGCTGCTGTAAACCTCGGCTTTGAAAACGGGGCGAGATTGGTTGAAAAAATCGAGGATGTTACGCGTAGGACGGGTGTCCCGAGAAGCCTCGTAGAGCTAGGTGCTGAGCCCGCCGAGCTGGACGCTATGGTTGTAGACGCGCTCTCTTACGCGAGGAACCTTGATAAGCATCCTCACCCGTTGAGCCCGGAGGAAATTAGAAGAATATATGTAAGAGCATTCGGCGAATAATTCTTTCCCCAGGCTACTTGGATCCAGCTAAGCATCCTGCGGAAAGAATCAGGGCTCCGCCGATTAAGCTTTGAAGGGTGGGTCCCTGCCCGAGGAAGAGGAATCCGAAGACCGCGGCGCTAACCGGCTCCAAATAGGTGAAGACAACTGCTTTCTGAGCTTTAACCAGCCTGAGGCCTTTTAAATAGAGTGTGACGGCGAAGGCGGTGTTGAAGACGCCGAGGACGAGCAGCAGCATCCATGAAGACAGGTTTAGAGAAGGATTCACGCTTAAGAGCGAGGGTGAAAGGATTAGCGTGCTGACAAGATACGAGTAAGAGGCTACGGCGAGGCTTGAACTGTTGACTAGGGTTTTCTTGGACAGGATGATGAACCCGGCGTACGCTAGGCCGGCGAGCAACCCGTAGAGCACTCCAGCAATGTTTAAGCCCACGGTTTGAAGACCATAGCCGTATGAAATGATTAGCATCCCAATCACGCACATGGCTAGGGCAATGATAACTGTCTTCTCAACCTTCTCTCTCAGAATAAACGGTGCCAAAAGCGCTACGAAAACCGGCGCCATGTAGTTGAGCAGGACAGCGTCCGCGATGGCGATGAGCCTCATAGACTGAAAGAGGAAAACCCAGCCCATGCTTAGGAATGCTCCTAGGGCAAGCATGCTCCTCCAGGCTCCGGCAGCTTGGAAAGCCTCCCGCCTCCTGGTTAGGACCAGCAGAGGGGTTAAGGCTAGGCTGGCGAACAAAACCCTGAAGAAAGCTATTGCGTAAGCGTTTAAAGGAACCTGGTTGACAATCGCCCCGTTCGAGCCCCAGATGACTGCTGCGGCAGAAACATACAGGCATCCTGCTAGCTCCGTTTTCTTGGGGGACAATAATTCTCAGACCAGAGCCTCCCCATCAGGGCTTTAAAAGTTTGAAAACCGGTTTTTAACGCTGGCGTCGGCTCACTTAAAGAGCTCCTCAAGCAGTGTTTTCAACTCATCCCTGTCCCTGAGGGATTTAAACATCAGCCTCCCGTTTGTAAAAGCCGTGAGCTCCCTGCCCATGAAGCTCGCCTTAACAGCCACGCCGTGGACCTCAGCCAGGACCCTGCTCTTTTCAAGAACCCTCTTAAGAGCCTCCTCCCTCCTATCCTGTTTCAGTATAACAATGTAGTCCTTCGTCTTGGCGGCTCCGCAGGCCTCCTCTATCCTGCTCACATACTCCTGGATCACTTTTCCTCAGCCTCCCCCAGCATAAGCTTCTTCGAAATAATTTTCGACAGCGCCTCTTCCTCCAAAGCCTGTTTCTCCTCGAAAGTCTCCTTCTCCGGCATCCATTCCGGCCTAAACCCCCTCCCCCTGAAAAACTCTCTTATGGCTCTCCTCAGCGCGCCCACTGCAAGGACTCCGCAGTGAAGCTTGACCGCAGGCAGTCCGCCAACCTCGTTCGCAACGTCTTTCCAGCTTATCCTCCAAGCCTCCTCGAGGCTCCTGCCCTTCACCATTTCCGTGAGCATGCTGGCGGTAGCTATGTTTGCAGCACACCCGTAGCTTTCAAAGCTTGCCCTCGTTATAACCATGTTCTCGTCAATCTTAAGGTAGAACGCTATCATGTCTCCGCAAGCCGGGCTTCCGGCTGTGGCTGAAACAGTAGCGTCCTCCATTCTCCCAAGGTTCCTAGGGTTTCTGAAAAGCTCAAGGATCTTCTGGCTATAGGGCAGCGGGGATCTCGACATTCTAAATCCTCCTTGTCGGGCTCATGGCCCGTATCCTTTCAACAGCCGGCTTAAAAGACTCTAAAACATACTCAATGTCTTCAACGGTATGATATCTTGAAACCTTCATAAGGATGCTCCCGTGAGCAGCCTCATACTCTCTCCCTATGGCTGTTAAAACATGGCTTGGCTGGAGTATTCTTCTCGTGCACGCGCTTCCGCTTGAAACATAAACCCCTTTAAAGCTCAGCTCGATGGTTAGGGATTCGCCCTCACAGTGTAGGAAGCTTATGTTAACGTTGTCCGGAGACCTTTTCTCCCCCGTCGGGCCGTTTAGAAGAGTATCCTCGATGCTTAGGAGACCGTTTATCAACATGTCTCTAAGCCTCCTCATCCTGCCGACGTTCCCGTCAAAGTCTTTAAACGCTAGCTCCGACGCCTTTTTAAACCCGACTATCAGCGGCGTGTTTTCGACACCAGGCCAGAGGCGCTGGGTTCCTATCGGGCCCTCGATTATTCTTTCAACCTCAACCCCGCTTCTCACGTATAGCGCGGCCACGCCCCTTGGGCCCATCACCTTGTAGCTGCTGAGGCTCAGCAAGTCAACACCCATGTCTTTAACGTTGAAGCTGATCCTTCCGTAAGCATCTGAGGCATCCATGTGCACAGTTGCATCCGGGTTTCCCTCCCTGACTGTCTTCACAATCTCTCTGAACGGCTGTATAGTTCCAATCTCGTTGTTAACCATGCTCATGCTGACTAGCACCGTGTCCCTGTTGACAGCTTTGGATAAAGCCTCAAGATCCACGATGCCTTCAGGGTTGACTGGAACCCTAACGACTTCAAAACCCCTTTTCTCAAGCTTTTCAACCGGCAGCAGGATGGTGAGGGGGTCTATGGATGAGACAACTATTCTACCGGGTTTTTCTCCGGCGGTGCCGAAGACGGCTAAGCTATTCGCCTCCGCCTCGCCGCTGGTGAAGCACAATTCCTCCGGCGAGGGTCCTCCTATCAGCCTCGTAATGAAGCCGGCTGCATCCATGATTGTTTCATAAGCCTCCCAGCCCTGCTTATGGGTTAGCGTAGGGTTTCCGTATGCTTTAGAAGAGAAGTAGGGCAGCATTTCTTGAAGAACCTCCGGTGGAACAGGTGTTGAGTTCTCTAGGTCAAGGTAGACCTCCCTCTCCACCGTGCTGTGATACCTTACAAGATCTCTAACGTTTTCAAGATGTTCCAATCCTGAATAAGCCTATAGGCGGATTATATAAACATCTCTCGAATTTTAACGTGGGTGTCGCCGGTTATAAGGCTGAATAGGCTTTCAATAGGATTGTGAGGGCGGTGGCGGTGGTGGGGCTGAAGGTTTCCATGTTAAGCCAAGAATACTTCCGACGATGCATAATAGGAAGCCTATTATGAAGCCTCCTCCGATGAAGAAGCTCATTATTGAAAAAACCAGAACTATGATCGAACCGGTTGTAACCCTACTCTTGTCCTCTGAATTAATCATGAATGCTCCTACTAGAACAATTATTCCAATAACTATTCCCCCAATGCCTAATAGGAAAACCAGGCTGCCTAGCCTAGGTAGAAACACTCCTAAAGCCCTTCCGAAAACACCTAGGGCTACGCCCACCAAGGTTGTGAAAAAAGCAAGGATCAGAGCATTAAGAATGATTAGGATGGCTCCGATTAACGATAGAATGAAAGCTGCCGTGGGTTTCTCAGCCATTTTTCAAAAAGTCTCGTTTCAAGAAGCTTATAAGTCTTGCTCGAAGAAACTGCTTTTATTATTCAAGTTTTTATCCTAAAATATTTCCACATCAGCTATGTAAAAAGTCATGAATGTTTCCCAACGCACCGAGATCCTTATAGCGCCACATGCTTCCCGGCAAACCTTGCTCAATCGTGCCTCGTAATCATACGTTGCCATTCTTCAACGGTGTTCACAACCCTTAAACCGTAAAACTATCCTTCCCGGAGTATTCTCCAAGTCCAATGTAGGCGCATACGCCTGAAATCCTGTTAAAGATTCGCCTCCCTGAAAACTCCGATTATAAAGTCCTTCCTCCAGCTAGACTTATCCTTCTTCCAACACGCCCTTTAGGACAAGTCTAAAACCATAGTATACCCGTTTTAGTTAGCACATGTATACTAAGCGTAAAGTAGAATATTGCTGTAAGAGGTATGTGAAGGGTTTTCCAGTATTCCCTCACCATCTTAGGTCTTTTCACGTATCTTCCAAGGATTCCTCCTAAGACTATTACGGTCATAAGCCCGAATGTGAAGAAGCTCAGCAGGTTTCCCGGCCTTGCAAACCATATCTTGTTAATCAGGTGAACCCCAGCCATGGCTAGCGAGAGCAAACCAGGGATGCAGTGGACGGTCAGCCAAAGCCTGGTCTTTCCCGGGAAGCCTCTTTTAAGTGCTGAATATGCTGCGGAGACGGCTAGCAACACTCCGCCAGCCCATCCGAACCAGTGTGCCACGTCGACCGGGAAAATCCTCCAGGGGCCTCTGTGGCGAACAGGGCCAACACCGATTAAGAGTAGTGCGAACAGTAGGACGACCAATAGAGTTGCAACGAGTATTAGAATCTTCAAGCCTAATTTGCTCATCGCCAGCTCTTTTTCGACGGGGCCTTATATTCTTTTACGAAAGCGTCTTCTCCATAACCCAGTAGTGCCTGATTCTAGTTATCCCGGGGACCTGAGTGTAGAAGAACAGGTGGCTGGTCCAAGGCACTACGGCATGCCTCTGACCCTCTTCCCTCATGCTTTTCAGACAGTTGAAGAGAAGGATGGAGCCAACCCCCTTAGACCTCGCTTCCGTCGAGACCCCGATCGGGCCGAACCAGTGTGGCTCGAGCGCGCCGTAGACTGAGAAGCCGATTATCCTATCGTTCTCCTCAGCCATCCACAGCTTTGGGCTAGTGTGTTTAAAGCTTGCATCCGCCTCGTAAGCCCAGAAAACCGAGAACTCTGTCTTAATCCATTTGAAAACCCTCTCCCTGTCTTCATGCTTAGCCCTCCTTATTGTTAGCGGGCTTACGCTTATGCTTGCAACCCTCTTGGGGACATGAAACTTGAGAAGGTCAATCTCGTAATCCACTGTTTCACCCGCTTTCCTAAAGCCTCTCCGGGATAGAAATTCTATAGCGTCTTCGTAGTTCAGGTCTACGCCGCTGAACAGGTACCAGAACGGATAGTCGGAGACGCGTATTCTTTTAACACCATCCTCCCTTAGCCTGTTTTCAAGCTCGTTGAAAAGCGCTGTGGCAACACCCTTCCTCCTGCAATCCTCCCTGACAGCGAAAAGCTTGATCCACGCGAGGTCTCTTTGAGCCTCAACCACCTCCGCGGGCTCCTTCAACCTTCTAACCCCGAGGACGAACCCGGCTACTCCACCGTTCTCCAAGGCGACAAGGCTATACCTGCCGTTGTAATTCGGGTCTTCGAAAGTTATTCTCTTCAGGCTCGCGTCGGTAATAGTGTCCTCGTGGAGACTCAGGTTTGCAACGCGCCTTACTTGACTGAGGAACTCTTCGGTAAACTCAACTATCCTCATTTTTCAAATATTTTGAGCGTTTTCCCGTTGTTAAAAAGTTTTCCAACGCCGGCCGTATTGTTTTCAAAGTGCTTATGAAAGTTTTTAAACGAGCATGGCTTGAAGTCTAGCGGGCACATGGCTTTCAGGAGAATGCTGAAACGTCTTGAACCCTCGGGGGGAAACATATACGGGTTTTTCCCAGGGCTGAAGGCGGCCAGCCTAATGGGGCAGCCGGGTGGAAGGCTATATGAGCACTTTTTTGGATGAGGTTTTCTGGCTTTCTAAGGCTGCTTCAGAAACAATAGTTTCTTTTCTGCATAAAACACCGTTTTCAAGAAGCGAGTCAATAAGCAGCATGGTTGGAGCCGAGGTTTTCCTTAAGCTTGAAAACCTTCAGAAAACAGGTTCCTTCAAGGCTAGGGGAGCGCTTAACGCGTGTATTGCCGCCAGGAAAGAGGGTGTGAAGGAGGTTGTGGCTGCTTCAGCCGGTAACCATGCTCAGGGAGTTGCCTTCGCCGCAAGGATGCTTGGAATGAGGTGCACGATATTTATGCCTGAGTTTTCATACCCGAATAAGATTGAGGCGACGAGAAACTACGGTGCCAATGTGGTTCTGGCGGGGGAGACTTACGACGATGCTAACGCTCATGCGCTCGAGTACGCTAGAACAAGAAACGTTAAGATGATTCACGCTTTCGACGATAAGCATGTTGTGAGCGGGCAGGGGACAATCGGCTTCGAAATCCTCAGCGAAACCATGGATCTGGATTATCTTTTTGTCCCAGTGGGGGGAGGAGGCCTGATATCTGGAGTCGGGACCGTTTTTAAAAAGCTGTCCCCAAGTACTAGGATAATTGGTGTTCAGACAAACAGCTACCCGGCTTTCGCCGAATCGTTTAAACAGGGCAGGATAATAGACGTTGTTAGGAGTTATTCGATTGCCGACGGAATATCTGTGAAGAAGCCCGGCGAACTGACTTTTAAAATCGCCTCCGAGGTTGTAGACGATTTCGTGACAGTAAGCGATGAGGAGATAATGAGCGCAATGTTTATTCTGCTTGAGAGAACCAAGATGGTGGCTGAGCCCGCGGGGGCTGCGAGCCTAGCCGCAGTACTGTACAATAAGCTGGATGTGAAGCAGAGTAGGGTCGGCATAGTGATCAGCGGTGGGAACATTAACCCTCTTCTTCTCGCCAGGGTTATTACGCAGAGCCTCAGGCAGGAAGGCAGAATAGTGAGGCTGGTAGTGACTATTCCAGACAGGTCTGGGAGCCTAAGGACAGTCTTGGAATGCGTCTCGAGAGTTAAGGCGAACATTGTTGACCTGATACATTTGAGAAACGAGCCCTGGATTCCCCCTGCGATGGCAACCGTGGAGATAGTTGTAGAAGTCATGAGGGGTGAAACCCTGGAGGAACTGGGGAGATGCATAGAAAACAAGGGTTTCAGCTATAGGATACTCTAGGCCTGAATCACCCGGTTTCCGCGATAAAATCCATTTCCAAGTCAACGTCCCTCGGCAATGCCGATACTTGAACAGTCGTCCTCGCGGGATAAGGCTTTTTAAACCACTTAGAGTAAACGTCATTCATCTCATTAAACAGTGTTAAGTCTTTCATGAATACTGTAACCTTCACAACATCCTCTAGAGAAGCGCCTGCCGCCTTGAGTATTGAGGAAGCGTTTTTAAACACTTGCTCAGCAGCCCTTTTTACGTCGCCCTTCACTATTTCTCCAGTAGCAGGGTCTACAGGTATTATCCCTGAAAGGAACACGAGGTTTCCAGAACGGATGGCTTGAGAATACGGGCCTATTGGCCTGGGGGCTTCATCCGTTAAAACTTCCTTCTTCATCGGTAGGCAGAGCGGAGCCGAGGAATTAAATTTTTCCCTAAAAATATTAAACTTTATATGTCTCCATCCTGTTTGAGGGTGCGGGGAAGGAGAGATGGTTAAGAAAGATGTTGAAATAGTTCCCGAGCCGAAGAAACTGGTTTTCTCCGGAAAATGGTTTGAATTCGACGGTTTAAACCTTCCGGAATTTCTGGGTAGAGAGTTCAACATACCTCGAGGCTCCTGGAGGATAGTTAAGACGGGGAGGAGCGGAAACGGTTTAGAGGTTAAAGGGGAGAACAGAGAGATAATCGTCTGGGGTGATGAGAAAATATGTTACGCGACGATAATCCAGCTTCTCAGGCAGAAGCCAGGTCATATACCTGAGGTGAGCGTTGAGGAGGAACTTAAATTCTCTTTCCGAGGCTACCATCTGGATATTGCGCGGGGAGGAGTCCCTACTGTAGAGACTTTTAAAAAGATCCTAAGATGGCTATTCCTCTTGAAATACAACTACTTCGGCATTTACTTCGAAGACCTTTTCCCATGGGAGAAGTATCCGAGCATAGGAGTACACAGGGGCAGGCTTTCTAGAGAAGAATACTTAGAAGTGGTAAACTATGGGAGGGAACTTGGAATAGAGGTTTTCCCGTCGCTCGAGCTGGCTGGCCACATGGAGCACATACTCGTTCTGCCGGAGTACTGGTGGTTCAGCGAGTGGCATAGGCCGGAGGAAGGATGCTTAGACGTAAGCAACGAGAAGGCTAGGGAGTTCGCGTACGATCTCCTTAGGGAAGCGGTTGAAGCCTCGCCCTCTAAACACATCCATATAGGTGGCGACGAGACTTGGGCGATGGGGAGAGGAAGAAGCCTGGATAAAACCGGGATTTTCGAAGGGCCCTCGCTCTACGAGGCTCACCATAGGAACATGGCTAACATCGTTAAAGAGAAGGGTAAGACCCCGATCCTATGGGGAGACATGCTCACCGGAATGTACTTGAGGGAGGAGGAGAAGGCTAAATGGTCACGGGTTGTCGAGAGCCCCATCTGGCAGGATGTTGTGATTGCAAACTGGGATTACAGCCCGGGTGATGAGACGTATTTCAGGAACAAGATAAACATGTTTGGGAAGAGGAAGAGCCAGCAGATCGTGTGCCCAGGGCTTTCAAACTGGAACAGGTATTATCCAAACTTTAAAACAGCCTTGGAAAACACGAAGAACTTCCTGCTGGCAGCCAGGGCTGAGGGCCTTTCAGGGTTCCTCTTAACAGCCTGGGGGGACAACGGTGAGGAATGCCTCTTCTCATTCTTGGAGCCGCTAATCCTCGCATGCATGGAGTATGCTGAGGGAGACGACAGGTGGGAGGAGAAGTGGAGTGCTTTAACGGGGGAGCCGTTTGAGATTGTCGAGGTTAGGAAAGCCTTCGGGCAGCCTGAGGTTTCAGACGCTCTGAAACACGTGCTTTTCGCCGACTTCTGGTACTACAGGTTTTCTGAAGCAGACGTAGAGTCCATGGAGAAAACATGGGAAAAACTTTTAGAGAAGACTGGTGGGGTAAATCTTCCAGAGGACCTGGGCTTCATAAAGAGCTGTGTTGAAGTAGGGTTAAGAAGGCTGAAAAAAGAGGTTAAACCATCAGACCTCATTTCTCTCGCAAACAAGTATTGCAAGCTGTGGCTCTCTGAGCGGAAGCCACACGGCTTGGAGAGGATTGTTGAAAGATTCTGGGGAGCTGCGGGGAGAGTAGATTCGAAGCTAAGATAGTTCGTCTTCTCAAGAATCATGCACAAAATCCTACTCCTCAACCCATTTTTTCCTCGCAATAAGCCTCAATAATCCTCTTCCTCCACATACACCTTTTCTCTACAAAAAATCCTAGCGCGCGCTTTTAAGGATAAAAAGCTTAAAGCTAAAAAATCTATATGACGGTAGCTTCATACGGAAAGACTTTTACGCTGAAGGCCGTTTAAAAACCTGTTGAAGCAGGGGGCTGAGCTTACACGTTTCCCAACAGTTAGGGAAGCAAGGTTTTACGAGAAGACAGGGGTTGACGAGACAGTATGCTTGGCTTGCGAACGCCAGTGTAGAATTAAAGAAGGTTCTCAAGGATTCTGCGGCACCAGGGTGAACGTTGAGGGAAAACTATACACGATTGTTTACGGAGACATATCCTCCATTTCGGTAAATCCTATTGAGAAAAAGCCCTTTTTCCACTTCCACCCGGGCAGCTACGCGCTTACCGTGGGAACGTGGAGCTGCAACTTTTCCTGCCCTTGGTGTCTAGATCCTAGCACGGAAGTGCTCTTGAACGATAGTTACACTATTCCAATCGGCGGGCTCGAAAAATGTTGGAAGCACCATGAAATTGTCACCTGTAATCTCGAGGATAAAACCTTGGCCACATCAAAAATAGCGAGGTATTTCAAGATTGATCCTCGCTCAAAGGGGCTTAGATCTTTCAGGATTGTTACAAAAGAAACTGGACGCGAAATCATCGCTACTGAAGAACATCCGTTCTACACCACAAACGGCTACTTGCCGTTAAAGGATTTGAAGATAGGAGATAGGGTCGCCGTTTACCCGATGCCGCAATTTACACGAGAAAAGGATCCGCCTCCGTCTGAGGTAATTGTGACTGTGGACGAGATAAAAAAACTTATTAAAAAATATATTCCGCGGTCGAATGAAGCCGAGATTATCAACGTGCTAACGGAGAGATCCCTTTTACCTCTCAGGTTAGACAACGAAAAGCTCCCAATAATAGCTAGACTTATGGGACATTTGTTCGGCGATGGTTATTTGACGCTAAGCCATCGAAGAATAAGGGATAGTGTTTCTACAGTTTTCACAGGTACATACGAGGATCTCCAAACCATAAGGAAAGACTTGGAAAAACTTGGATTTGGTTCAAATAAAATTATCAAAAAGCCAAAGATTTCTAAAATCGTTCGCTATGGCAAAACACATGTCATTTCAAGGAAAAGCGTGTGGATGCAATGCAGTTCCAAACCTTTATGGATTCTCATGACTGCTCTCGGAGTACCCATAGGTGACAAGGCGGCTTCCGCTTACCATATTCCGAGCTGGCTCTTTAAAGCCGCAAGATCAATAAAACGAGAATTCTTGGCAGCTTTTTTTGGCTGTGAACTAACGAAACCGAGAGTTGGCCCATCTGGTAAAAGCTTTTTCCAACCAAGGTTCTCCCTGAACAAACTAGAGAAATTACACAAGAATGGAATAGAATTTGTGCATGAACTAAGACAGTTAGCAAGCGAGTTTGGAATAAAAATTACCAGTATTAACAATCATCATGGCCCTTTTAGGGAAAACGGTCAAAAAACTTTATGTATCTACGTGTTGTTTTCTAATAGCCTGGAAAATCTGCTGAATCTCTATGGAAAGGTGGGTTACAGGTATAATAAGGAGTGGGAGATTCTAGCAAGATACGTGTTTGAATATTTATTGATGAAGAAAAGGAGTGTATTAAGATGGCGGGCTCTTTGGGAGAAGGCTTTAGAACTTAGAAGAGCTGGTCTTTCGGTTACGAAAATAATTCATGAACTTGGTGAAAATAACCACAGGGCGGCCATTCGGCGATGGATTAGATATCCCACTAGGACTACTGGAGCGGCATGCGGATACGACATTCCAAAATTTCAAGAATGGCTTAAGGAGTCTAAGCTTGGAGATGAAGGTTTAGTCTGGGAATCTATTGAGAGTATAGAACCGGTAGAGATTTCAGACGTAAGAGATTTGACAACAACAGAGTCGATGCATAATTTCTTCGCCAATGGTTTTCTTGTGTCCAATTGTCAGAATAGCGACATATCTAAGAACAAGCCTAACCCTAAAAGGGCTCGGTATGTTAGTCCTGAACAGTTTTTAGAAATTGCTTTGAAAAGCGGTTGCGAAGGAACGTCAATATCTTTCAACGAGCCTACTCTTCTGCTGGAATACAGTCTAGACCTTTTCCCATTAGCTAGGGAGAAGAGACTGTACAATACTTTTGTTTCAAACGGGTACATGACGCTGAAAGCGCTGGAGGCCCTTGCCGAAGCAGGGCTGGATGCGATAAAGTTCGACGTTAAGGGTGACGAGGAGGTTTACGAGAAGTATTGCGGCGGGGTTAAGGCAAGCGTTGTATGGAGGAATGCGCAGAGAGCCAAGGATCTAGGCCTCCACGTGGAGATAGTTAACCTAGTGATTCCTGGGGTTAACGACGACGAGGGCCGTCTTAGACAATTGGTTGAGACTCATCTCAGGACGCTGGGGCCTGACACGCCACTCCACTTCACCCGCTACCATCCGGAGTACAGGTTTAAGGCTCCGCCAACCCCGGTTAAAACCCTGGAGAAAGCTAGGGAGATCGCTAGATCCCTAGGCGTGTTGTTCCCATACGTTGGAAACGTCCCGGGCAATAAATACGAGAACACGTGGTGTCCTGAGTGCAGTGAACTGTTGATTAGACGCTTAGGTTTCAACGTTTTAAGCATGAGAGTTACTTCCGAAGGCAAGTGTCCTAAATGCGGGTTTCAGGTTCCACTGGTTCGGTAGAGCTGCTAATAGTCTAGCGTGGTGTTCAAGAACGAGTACGCGGGCTCTTATTTAAGCTGTCTCACTCTAAACAGGCGTAGTAAAAATTTAAAATAATGCTTCTCCTCACGCGGGAGGATGCAGAAAGGGTATAGTTCAAGGGAAAGGTGCTACAGGGCTGTGAAAAGGGAGGAAATAGACCTTGTTCCCATCAATATTTGGATAGACTCACCGGAGCCTCTGAAGAGCCTGATGACTCGTCTTGGTTTAGAGGACACGGAGAAGCTGTACATGCTTCTAAAAATAGATTACCGTGGAAATGTTGGAATCGACGCTATAGGAATTGGCTTGAAAGGCGGCTTTAAGGAGGAGAGTTTTAAAGACTCTCAGGGTAGGGCTCTTCACAGAAACCACTTGGGTGTTGTTTCAATGGTTTCCAGAAACGGGTTGACTAGTTTCTACGTAGACCATCCTTTAAAACACATGGAGGTAAAGGACTATCCTTTCCCAGAAATAAGGGAAGAGGATTTTGAGAAGGTTGAAAAGTTTAGAAGAAGATACGAGGAGTACTGCGTTGTAGGTTTTACCCTGCAGGCTTTTGAAACGGCTTGCGCACTATTCGGGTATAACGAGATTTTTAAACTGATGGTTAGTGAGCCTAGAAAAGTAGAGTTCGTCCTAGATAGGCTTTTCGAACTATCCTGTAAGCAGGCTAGGCTTCTCGTTGAAGCAGGTGTAGACCAGGTTTACAATGGTGATGATGTTGGCGCGCAGACAACCATGCTGGTTTCCCCTACCCAGTGGAGAAAGTTTTTGAAACCAAGGTATGAGAGGCTTGCCGACGTGATACATAAGGGGGGAGCTTTCTTTCATTTTCACAGCGACGGCTGGATTGAGCCGATTGTCCAGGACCTGATTGAAATAGGCGTAGACGTTTTAGAACCCCTACAGCCGGAGAGCATGAATATTGCGGAAATAAAGGAGAAGTATGGTGAAAAACTTAGTTTCGAGGGCGGAATAGGTGTTCAAACACTCCCGTTTAAAAACAGGGCTGAGATAGAGCAGGAAGTCAAGGAGGCCATTAGGATTCTTGGCCCAACCGGGTACACGTTGAGGCCGAGCCACACGATTCTCAGAAACACGCCGATTGAAAACATTCTGACTCTATACGATGCGGCGAACAAATACAGGGCTGTTGCAAAGTAAAATTTAAAAGTTTGAACATTGTTAATACACTCTAATGTCCAACGTATTAAGCGAGTATGTTTGGAGAGAAGACGGGTGTTACTCGTGGAAGATTGAAGGTTCCCGTGAAGAAGGAGGCTTCGACACGTATGCTGTTAACCTCGAGTCTCAAAAATGGAGAGACTACTTGTGGTCTCACAGGGTGAGCATATCAATTCCTAAAAGAATAGAGCACAGCCACATCCTACTGCTGATAACTGGAAGCGGCCCCGGTTTACAGGAGCTGGTCTTCTGCAAGGCTTTTTCCCGCATGCTGCCTCTTCCATGTGTAATTCTCCACGATGTTCCAAACCAGCCCTTGTTCAACGGGCTATACGAGGATGGATTGGTTTCATACACTTTCCTTAAATTTTTGGAAAACCAGGGTGAAGAATGGCCCCTTCTTCTTCCAATGGTGAAATCCGCTAAGAAAGCGATTGATATGGCGGAGGCTTTTCTGGAGACGAGGCTGGGGAAGTTAAAAGGGTTCATAGTCACCGGGGCTTCGAAAAGGGGATGGACCACCTGGCTCTTAGCTGCTGTAGACAAGAGGGTTTCTGGAATAATCCCGCTAGTCTTCGATAATCTCAATATTATCGGGCAGATGAAGCATCAGCTCGAATGCTACGGGGGCTACAGTGAACTTATTCAGGACTACACTAGGCTGGGGCTTCAGGAGCGCATGTTCTCTGAAACCGGGCAGAGACTGGTTCAAATCATAGATCCGTTTAATTACTTGGAGAATTTGAAGGTTCCGAAGCTGATCGTAAACGGGACGAACGACAGGTACTGGACGGTTGATTCTTCAAACCTTTACTTTGACGCTTTATTGGGTGAGAAATACCTCCTGTACGTGCCGAACTCCGGCCATGCTTTAGAAGACAAGCGGAGGGTTGTTAACTCGATCTCAGCATTCGCACACTCAATAGTTTCGAATAAGAGCCTTCCGAAAGTAAGGATTGAAAAAGATGAAAACAGGCGCGTCAGCTTCAAGCTAAGCTCCAGTGAAGAGCCTCTGTATGTTGACGGGTGGCTCGCCTCCTCGAAAAACATGGACTTCAGGGGATCAACATGGTTCTCTCTACCTCTGCTTAAGCAGGGTGATGATTACGTTTACCAGATCGAAAAGCAGAAAGAATATGTCGCGTTCTTCGGAGAATCTTCTTTTCTACACTCTGACAAGTATCTTTTCACCCTGTCTACGAGGATGAATATAATTCCTCCTGCCGCATAGAGCTGGCTCGTCAAGAGGTTTGGTTAAAATGCTTGAGCCCCGCTGAATCCGGATAATCTGAGAACTAACAATTCAAGCTGCTTCATATTAAAGGGTTTTAAGTTTTATGTTTATTGGCTGCTCGGGCAAATCAACGTTTAGAAAAACTTATAAGGTCTGTCCCGGTTGGACAAACGCCATATGGGAACATACAGCCGTGTTTCCTACAATTATGTGATGGAAGTCGTATTAAGGTCGTTTCCATCGCCGCTAAACCTACCCGTCCCCTTCCGCGTAGACCATGTGGACCATGTGGTTAAGACTGCTTTAGACGGACATACTAAACTCGCATCAGATCATATTCTGCACCCTGAGCTTAAGGGGATGCTTGTTGACACGGCGAGCTCTTTAACAGAGAGGCTTGAAACAGTCTTCGCTAGAGCCGGCTCTCGAGGGCAGACTGATGAGGAAAAGCTTAGTGCGGCTATTGTTACTAGAAACAGGATTTACGACATGCTGTTTGAAACGATTTGGAACCTGAAGGGTGTTGAAAAAACATGGGCCGGCTTCTCCGGTGAGGAAGCGTCGAAAGCAGCCGGGATCCTTACCGGCTTCTTGAAGGAGTGTGAGAGACTGGAGAAAGAAGAACTGGGTGAACCAACCGTTTTAAGATGCACTTTAGCAAGCCAGCTTGAGAGAATGAGGCTTGTGAACAGGGGGAATAGCCTTGTCGCATGGATGGCGAAGGAAATAGAGAATGATCTTGAAACAGGATCCTTGACGGAAAGCTATGTTCGGGCTGTTGAGAAAACTTTGAATCAAAATTTTTACTACATTGCTTACGCGAAGGGCCTTTGCAAGTTTGGAAACGATTATGCCCTGGGCTTAAGATGGTTGAGGCACTTGGGATATGTGCAGGTTTCAACAAATCCTGTGCTTGCAGCGCTAGCGTACGAGGATGATCATTATTTGTGGGAGTCTTTTAAGAAGCATGTTGAAGAAGAGCTGGGGAAACAATATCCGGAATGGTTCTCAGAACCAGAGAAGCATGCTGACGAGATAACGATGGAGGCGACGAGGTTCGCCCTGCTTGAAAATTTCCACGTCTTCAGAGTACCATTCGTATTGTCGAAATACCAGGATGGTCTTGTAAGTTATCAGCTAAACCCGTTGATTGCGGACGACGTGGAGAAAAGTGTGGCTGCAGCAAAGAGCTTCGCTGAGAAGCTGGAGAACGATTTAAGGGTTTACGACGAGTACCTGTTCTGGGGCTACAGGGAGCCTCGTGAAAAAGGCAGGCCAAACCTCGTTATAAAGGTTGCAGCCGCCTACCCTTCCTCGGTGGAGATAGTTAGGAGAATCAATGAGGCTGGGATAGGGCAAAACATCACGCTCAGCTACACGGTGTCGCAGGAAGTGATTCTTGGGGTTGCCGCCATGGAGGGGATGGCTGTAGCCATGGGGAGGGGCGTTGCCCCTACGCAGACATACGTTACTAACATGGGTGGGAGGCTTGAGGACCACCTTAGGGAAAGCATTGCTGCAAGCCTCTTGCTTAAAGCGCTTGAAAAGCTGGGCCGTAGCGATTGCGAGGCTCTTTTGGAGGAGATGGCTGGCGGACTTGGAATGAGGGGCGAGGAGAAACCAGTTTTCAGGCTGAAGGACCTTAAGGGAAAAGTGGATACGCTTACCAGTAGGAGGCTTCTCGGTGGAAGTCTTCTTAACGAGGTGTTCGTTAAGACTCTTGTTTCAACCGGGGCTTACGGCGGTAGAGAGCAAGTCCTCAATACTTTGAAGACTTTTGAAGACGCTGTGAAAATGGCGGGGACGTTTGTTGCAAGAAGAGTCTATGAGATAATGTTCTCGCCGCTTAACAGGTTTAAATGGGTGGAGTACCTGATTAGGAGGTACGGGATACCGCGTGGGAGCGCGGAGTTAATCATCAGCAGGATAGACTTGCTGCCTGCGTCTAAGCGTAAGCCTGAAGACACTTTTCTAACCCTTTCAAAGAGGAACGTTACAAACACTGAGTTTCCAAATCACCAGCTGGCCGTGGTTAAGGAGGCTCTTAGAGAGGGCTTCAACATGGATGACTATGAGGATTCTATCAGTCGTGGAATAGACCAGGAAGCTCTTAAGATTCTCACGGGCGTTGAAGACTTTGTGAAAGCGTACGAGGCCTCCCCGGAGTTAAACAGCCTTTTGAAAGAGGCTGGGGTAGTTGGAAACTATGGCGATAGGGGAGTCAGAATAGGAGATTGGCCGAGCTACGGCCCCTGCGTAAAGACCCTGGAAGAGTTTACGAGGGCCTACTTGTCTTTCAGGAGAAAAGTTCTGGAGCTTGTGAAGGAAAAACCGGCATCATCCTGCTGAAACCAGATATGCTTAAGTATGGTTAGAAGCATTTGATAATTGTTGAACTGGAGGCTCGGCGTCTGCATGCAGGCTACTGAGGAGAACTTTAAAACCCTCTCCGAACTCGGGTTTGAAGCCATAGAGATTCCAGGCTGGCTGCAGATCAACCCGTTTAGGGTTTCCAAGACGGATTTAAAGAGAATAAGGGAGCTTTCAAGCTCTTATGGCGTCAGCATAGTTGCTTCAAACAGTATTTACCCGCCGGACTTCTCGCATGCTTCTAACTCTGAACACTTGAGAAGGAGGAGCATAGAGTATACTCGCAGGCTTGCTGAAGCGGCTTCAGAGATCGAGTGCCCCGTTTTAGTATGGGGCTCCGGAAAGGCTAGAAGCATACCTTTTGAAACAGCCCGTCAAGAAGGCTGTGAAAGAAACCTGGAGGTTCTGAAGGAGGCAGCTAGAGCAGGGGAGGAGTTTAACGTGAGATTCGGCATCGAGCCGCTTCCGAAGAACGAGACCAATTTCGTTAACACTGTTGATGAAGCTTTGGAACTCGTTGAGAAAGTTAACTCCGATTTCGTAAAGATGACTGCAGACATTAGACACATGATAAGGGAGGAATACGACTTGGTGGAGTCCTTGAAAAAAGCCGGAGGGGAAATTATTCACGTGCATCTCGCGGATAACAATAGCAGGGTGCCGGGGAGAGGTATTATAGATTTCCACAGGCTCTTCGAATGCTTCAGGGAAATAGGGTACGGTGGCGCAATGTCTATTGAGGCAAGGCTTGGGGAGAACCCGAGGGAAGAGCTGAGGTTCTCGTTAGAGGTTCTGGAACAGTCGGTTTCAAGCATTTAGGGAATCATGCGCTTCCGGGGAAGCGGGCGAAGTGAAAGTTTATAAACGATGCGGAGTCAGGCTTTACCGTGAAGCCTCGAGACAGGTTCCTTAAAGCTTTGAACAGGCAGCAGCCTGACAGGGTTCCCCTTTGGGAACTCATAATAAACGAGCCCGTGATAGGAAGCCTGCTCCCAGGCGGGACCTACGCTGACTTCATTGAGTGGGCAGGGCTAGACGGGGTGTGCGTGAGCGAGGATCAAAGGTTTGAGAAGAACGGGGAATGCCTTGTCGACGAGTGGGGGATAAGGTGGAAGCCGATTGACGCTGGGGTAAACTACCCGGTTAAGGGCCCGATTAAGGAGCCGGGTGACCTGGGCAAGTATTCTCCCCCAGACCCGGATGCAGACTGGAGGCTGAAAACGCTTGAATCATACGTTGACAGGTTTAAAGGGGAGCGGGCGATAGTGCTGCTCAGCCATGAAACATTCGAGTTCTCTCACTATTTAGTCGGCGGCTTGCGGAACCTTTTTCTCCACTACCATAAGAATAAGGATTTCGTCCACAGGCTGAGCGAAACCATTTCACAGTATAAGTGTAGGGTCATAGAGAGGGCTGTTAGGATGGGGGCTGACGTTGTTTTAACCGGAGACGACTATGCTGACAGGAAGGGGCCGTTTATGCCGGTGAAGCAGTTTGAAGAGTTTGTCCTACCGTATTTGAAGAGGGTTGTTCAAACAGCCAAGAGGCTTGGAGTCCCCTTCATAAAGCATACTGACGGCAATCTTTGGCTTATAATCGACATGATCATTGACTCGGGGATTGACGCCCTTGACCCGATAGAGCCCATTGCCGGGATGGATATTGGTGAGGTTAAGAGGAAGTACGGTGGGCGAATAGCCGTCATCGGGAATGTTGACTGCTCGTACGTCCTCCCACTCGGCAGTGAGAAAGAGGTTGAAGACGCGGTGAAGGAGACCATTGCGAAGGCGTCTCCGGGCGGTGGCCACGTCATGGCTTCGAGCAACAGTATCCACCCGGCGGTGAAGCCCTCCAACTACATGCTTATGATAGAGTTGACGAAGAAATACGGTACGTATCCGATAGACGAGAAGCTGATTGAAGAATACGCTGGGAGAAAATACATTTCTAAATACCTTGTTTAAAGGCCTATTGGCGTACGAGTATTCGCCACGTCGACGTGTTTACTTCTAGTATACTACTGCCAAGGTGAAATCATTCACGTTAGTGCCCGTCGAACCGGTGAAGATTAGATCACCCGTCTGCTTGAAGAAATTGTAGGAATCATTATCCTTGAGAAATGCCTCCGGATTCAGTCCTTTGCTACACGCGTTTTCCAGCGTGGAAAAATCGGCAATGGCGCCTGCTGCATCAGTATAGCCGTCGATGCCGTCGCTTCCAATCGATGCGAAGACAAGGTTCCTTAAACCGCCGCAGCTAGTTAAGACGGATAGGGTGAGCTCTTGGTTCCTTCCTCCTTTCCCCCTGCCCTTAACGGTTACGGTAGTCTCCCCGCCGACTACCAGGCAGGCTGGCTTTTTAACAGGCGAGTCGTAGGCGGCTATTTGCTTAACGATTGCGCATAGGAATCTTCCGACTTCACGAGCCTCCCCCTCGGCGAACGATGTTAAGACAAGCGTGTTGTAGCCTAGTTCAACAGCCTTCCTTTCCATCGCTGTCAGGGACCTCATGTTGTTTGACACGATAATGTTCTTAACATTGTTGAAAATCTCGTCCCCCGGCTTCGGGGTTTCAGGGACCTCCCCCCGCATCCCCCTTTCTATTCTTTCAACAATGCTTCCAGGCAGCTTTCTCGTCAGATCATACTTCAAAATAACGTTGTAAGCGTCTTTAAAGGTTGACGGGTCTGGGGAAGTCGGTCCTGAAGCAATGTACTCAACAGGGTCTCCCACTATGTCGGATAGAATGAGTGAAACCACTTTCGCAGGCTTAAGGAAGTTTATCAATTGCCCTCCTTTAACGCTAGATAAGTGTTTCCGAACCATGTTGATCTCCTTTATATCCGCACCGGATTTCAGGAGGATGTCTGTCGCCATCTTCTTCTCCTCCAGCTTCACGCCTTCAGCGGGGAGGGTTAACAGGGATGATCCTCCTCCGGAGATAAGGCATATTACAAGGTCTCTCCGGGTTAAACCCTGGCAGCTTGAAACCAGCCTCCTGGTCGACTCGACACTAGCCTCTGAAGGAGCGGGGTGCGTCCCCCTGAAAACCCTTATCCTCGTAAGACCTCTCGCGTCAACGTTCTCCGGGATTATTATGGCGCCGTCGAAAATCTTCTCCCCTATTTTTTCCTCGCATGCTTCAGCCATTGACGAAGCGGCTTTTCCAAACCCGATTACGAAGACCCTTTCCGCAGCCTCAATCTCCCCGCTTATCTCTTCAAGGGCATCAGCCACCGATTTCTTCGGGTCAGACGCCATCAATCCTTCTTCAAGTATTTCCAAAACATCTTCTCTCCACCTGCTTTTGGAAAGCATCTTTTTATTCATTATTTTCAACAACAATAATTCCGCAGGCGGATAATCGAAGAGCTTTTAAACTTTACCCGTGGTCTGGACTGGGGAAACGGCAGCGCGCGTGCGCTAACCGCTTGATTACGGGAAAGCTTTTATACCTTTCCTCTACACGGAAAGAAGGAAAGGAGGGAGAATATATGCCTCTAGTAAATGAACGCGACCTGCTTCTACCAGCCTTGAAAGAGGGTAGAGCCGTAGGTGCTTTCAACGCGAACAACATGGAGATGATACAGGCTTTCATATGGGCTGCTGAAGAAGTATCCAAGGAGGTCGGTGAACCCATGGATCTGATAATCCAGCTGAGCCCCGGTGCAAGCAAGTACGCAGGATGGTCTCTGGGGGCTGGAATGGTTAAGATCGCAGCCTCTGAGACTGATGTTCGCATAGCTCTCAACCTTGACCACGCGACTGAAATAGACCAGGTTAAAAAAGCCCTTGACGCAGGCTTCACAGCCGTGCTTTTCGACGGTTCTTCTCTTCCGCTTGAAGAAAACATTAGGCTTACACGGCAGGTTGTTGAAATGTGTCGTGACAAAGGAGTGCCGGTTGAGGCTGAGCTAGGGAAGATTCCGAAGATTGAAGACTATTTCTCTCAGGCTGAGATAGCCCGTTTAAGATCTCTACCGCCGGCTGAAGCCGTAAGGATTATTCGCGAGAAAGCAGGGAAGTCTGTGGAGGAGCTCATGGCTAAGCCAGAGGACGTTGAATACTTTGTGAAGAAGACTGGCTGCGACTTTCTGGCTGCCGCCTTCGGCTCGATACACGGGATTTGGGACGACATATGGCCAGTCCGCATAGACAGGCTTGTCGCAATACAGGAGCGGATGCGAATACCCATCGTGTCCCACGGCTCATCCGGAATACTCATGACGCCGAAGGATGCGCGTGAAAAAGGAATTGTTCTGCAGAAGGGCGAGGGCACTCTTCTAGACGCTATCAAGACTGGTGGCGTGACTAAGGTTAATGTTGCAACCGCCCTGTCAATAGCCTTCATCGAAGGCTTCGTAAAAGCCTACCAGGCTAACCCGAGTGAAAAAGACTTCAGGAAATTCGGCACCGCGGCCAGGGACAGGGTTAAGGAGAAGGCTAAGGAATACATAAGGCTGTTCGCCGGCCGGATCCCTGTTTAACCCCTTTTTCAAACCCGGCTTTAACAGCGCGCGCTAAGGCTTAATGCTCATCCGGCTTCAGGGCTAGACCTCTATCCCGAAAAGGATCCTTGCAAACCATCCTATTATGAAGGATACTGCAGCCACTCCGAGACTTATGAGAATCATTTCTAGAAACATCCTTCTGAACGAGGTCTCCTTAGTTATTGAGATGAAGAAGGTGAAGACAGACACGATCAGACTTATGCTGAGGAGCATGATTGCCAGAGAGAGACGGTAATCGGAGAGGAGGAGATACGGGGCTGACAATACGAGGACAGTAGCCAAATAAGTGATGCCGGTGTATAAGGATGCTTTCAAAGGGTTTTTCTCAGTCTTCTCTGATTTCTGGGACAAGTATTCTGAGGCGGACATGGAGAGAGAGGCTGCTATGCCGGTTATAAGCCCCGCGACTCCAACCAGCTTACTGTTTTGAAGGGTGAAGGTTAGGCCGGCGAGAGCCCCAGTAAGCTCGACAAGCGCATCGTTCAAACCCAGCACTAGTGAGCCGACATACTTCACCATCTCCTCGTCAATCATGCCTATCAGGATATTCTCATGCTCCATCTCATCCCTCATTATTTCCCTTGCTTTCGGGAAGACGATGGATATTTTCTCGTAAACCTCCTCCGCCTCCTTCTCGCCCTTCTCCATAAGCTTAACCGCGAAGGTTAAGCCGAAGAGCCTTGATATGAGGAGGTATTTGAAAAGCATAAGCCTGTTCGGGGCGACATCTCTACCCGTATAGTTCCTCCATTCACCGTAGTGGCGCAACTCGTCTTCAGAAATCTTTTTTAAAAGCTGTGGATTCTCGCCCCTAGCCCTTTTCGAGAGAGCATTGTAAACCATGTGCTCAGTTATCTCGTTCCTCTGGAAAGCCAGAACCCTTTTTTCAAAATCTTGACTATGCTCTTCAACCATCTCAACTCTCCTCGACGGCTCCATATTTATGTTTTCGAAAAGCTTTATTTTCATCCGAGAATCGTCTTTTTCATGGGGAATACGGGTGGTAGAGTAAGCCCGTTCTTCAGGTTCGGCGCCGACTATTACCCGGAGCACTGGCCTAGAGAAAGATGGGTGGCTGACGCTAAGATGATGGCTGAGCTGCGTTTCAACATTGTTAGGCTAGCCGAGTTCGCCTGGAGCAGGATGGAGCCTGCTGAAGGAGAGTTCGACTTCAGCTGGCTGGATGACGCGCTTGAAATCCTGTCCAAGCATGGCATAAAGGCTGTACTCGGAACCCCTACCGCAGCCCCACCACCCTGGTTGGTTAAGGCTCACCCCGATATTCTTCAGGTTGATCCCCATGGCAGACGTAAGCCGGAGGGCACTAGAAAGAACTGTTGCGCGGTAAGCCCAAGCTATATCGAGCACACGAGAAGGATGGTTGAAGCAATGGTTCTCCACTACAAGGATCATCCGAGCGTTATTGGCTGGCAGATAGACAACGAGTTCGACGTAAACCTCTGCTACTGCGAAAACTCGATAAGGGGTTTCAGAAGCTGGCTGAAGGAGAAGCACGGCAGTATTGAGAGGCTGAACTCCGCGTGCGGCCTAGTTTTCTGGGGCCAGGAGTACCGTTCTTGGGATGAAGTGTTCCCGCCGAGGCCGCCGTTCGACATGCAGAACCCTGCGCTCTGCCTGGAGTGGCACCGCTTCTCTAGCGACGCCTGGGTTAACTACCAGAGGCTGCAGGTGGAAATAATACGTAGACACGCGCCCCACCACCTTGTAACCCATAACTTCATGGGGCTTTACAAGGAGCTTGACTACTTTAAGCTCGCGAGGGACCTGGACTTCGTCTCCTTCGACTATTATCCCAGATGGTCCTCCAAGGTTGACTATGCGGCTTCAGCAATGGCGCACGACCTGATGAGAAGCCTTAAGAAGAAACCCTACTGGATAATGGAGCTGCAGAGCGGCGCTGTTAAGACTCGTCTCGCGCCAACGCCGAGGCCGGGTGAAATACGGCTTTGGACTGTTCAATCAGTCGCCAGGGGTGCTGACGGGGTCCTCTACTTCAGGTGGAGGTCCTGCAGGTTCGGCGCTGAGGAGTATTGGCATGGAATCCTGGATCACGACGGCGTGCCCAGGCGAAGGTTCTCCGAGGTCAAGAAGGTTTCTGAGGAGCTCTTCCAAATAGCCCCGGATTTTGCGAACACTTCTTTCGACGCGGACACCGGCATCCTTCTGGTTTACGATAATCTCTGGGCGTGGGACCTTGAGGTTGGCTACGGTGGGGAGAACTATTACGGGATGAGCGCCTGGGAGCCGGTTTTAGACGTTTACAGGGCGCTCTACAGGAGAAACATTCTAGTAGACTTTGCAGACCCCTTCTCGGATGATTTAAACAGGTATCGCGCTTTATTCGCACCATCCCTAATGCTGTTAAACGATAGGCTGGAGGACACGCTAAGATCATACGTGAATAGGGGCGGGGTGCTTATCGCCACGCCTAGAACTGGGGCGAAGGATTGGAACAACAATATTGTTGACAAGCCTCTTCCGGGAAGAGTGTCAGACTTGTTCGGAGTCGCTGTGGAGGAGTACACTGGTTTGCCTGAGGGTGAAGAATGTGGGGCAGTGTTCCTCGGGAATAATGCTTTCTTCAAGGCTCGGAACTGGATGGAGAAGCTGACGGTTGAGGATTCTGAGGTTATTGCTGAATACAGCTCAGGCATGTACGCTGGAAAACCGGCTGTAACTATGAAACGCTTCGGCAAGGGTGTTGCCATATACATTGGAACGTTTACCTCGGCAGAGTTTTATGATGAACTAGTCAACCGGCTTCTGGAAAAGAGTATTGTTAAAGAGGTTCTTCCAGGTGTTCGAGGAGTGGAGGCGACAAGGAGGAAGGGGGATGGGAAGGAAACCCTGTTCCTTTTAAACCATGGGGAGAAGGATGTGGAGGTAAACCTTGGCGGCAGTGTTTTCAGAGACCTTGTTTCAGGGGAGAGGCTGAGCGGCACAGTGAAGATTAAGAGGCTTGACTTTAAAGCGCTGGCACCCGGCTGAGTGTTAAGCAGGAGCCCGGTGTTTCAAACGAGCCTCGAACCCATCATTAAAGGTTAAAAGGCCGCGTGCCTTTTAACCCAGTGATGTTTAAGGCAAGGGTTATCGACATTGAGCAGGGAGCTTACGAGATCCTGCTGAACGTTGACGACGCGGGGGAGCTCGGGGTCCACCCGCTCGACCACGTTAGGGTATACTGTGAAAAGGGGTCGCTGACAGCCGTGGCGAACATTACTTCAACACTGCTGGGCATAGGAGAAATAGGGGTTTTCACGGAGGCAGCCAGGTCCCTGGCGTTAAAAGACGGGGACCTGGTTAACCTGGTTCCAAGCGAGAGGCCGCAGTCCATCGCCTACATCAGGAGGAAGATGAACGGGCAGAAGCTTTCCGGGGAGGAGATACGCGTGATAATTAGGGACATTGTTGAAA
>JBNAVT010000023.1:0-32498 GCA_049700215.1 Thermoproteota archaeon | reverse complement strand
AAGATCTTCCCGGGAGGATTGAGGACTTCAGGCTAAGCTGGGACGGGAGGAGCCTAAAGATCATTGGGCTGAGGCTTAGCGAAAAACCTGTTGATCTCAACCTCATACTCGTCCCGGTGGATTTAAGCCGTTTCTAATCCATCTCGGTAAACCAAGGCTGCTCAGGGTGTTCCCTAAGCCTTTTAAACTTCTCTCTAAGCCTTTTCTTCTCCCTCCTGTGTCTCAAGAGGGTGCTTATCAGGAATGCTAGGAAGCTTATGAAGATTGCAATCATGTAGAAGAAGAGGAACATCGACAGGTCGAGTTGAGCCCTAATCATTACTCCGGTTTCCGCGCTAAGCAGAGTTATATATGCTTTGCGTTTAACAAGCCTTAAACTTTAAAAACAGTTTCCTCAATAGGAGGCTTGATGCTTAAGGCGTATCTGCTGATAGTTTGCGAAGTAGGCTTGGAGAGGGATGTCGAGGAGGTCGTAGGGAGAGTGAGCAACGTGACGGATGTCGACGTCGTCTACGGCGAGTACGACATTATAGTCAAAATAGAGGTTGGGGATATTAAGCAGCTCGACGGCGTGGTCTCGGAGATAAGGCGTATCAAGGGCGTTTTAAGAACCATGACGCTGCTCTGCGACTAGTTATAAGCTTCCTGTGCAAGTTAGAATGGCTCCGGAAAACCGGTTTAAAGCCTGTTCCACTCAGGGGATTGAAACACGCTTGTCAAAGGCTTTCCTAGATGGTTGAGCAGCTTGAATCCTTAAATCGGGAGGATTGGTTTAAAACAGGAATGAGAAGGGTCTGCGTAATACACTACTCTGAAATAGGTTTGAAGGGCCGTAACAGGCCTTTCTTCGAGAAAATGCTTGTTGAAAACGTTAGTCGCCTGCTGAGCGGCGTCGCCGACGTCAAGGTTAAGAGGCTTCAGGGCAGGCTGGTTTTCCCGTTAAACGAGGCTGATTTGCAGCGTGTTGAGGAAAGCCTCATGAAGGTTTTCGGAATATCCTGGTTCGCGTTCGCAACAGTGGCTGAGCCGAACGTGGATTCCATAGGGAGAATCGTCGTGGACGAGGCTTCACGTGTTGTTAAGCCGGGTGAGCCGGTTAAGGTTGAGGTTAAGAGGGCTGACAAGAGGTTTCCAGCAACCTCGCTTGAGCTGAGCAGGACTCTGGGGAGGATGCTCGTTGAAAAACTCGGAGTAAGCATCTCGCTGAAAAACCCCTCTAGGAAGATATTCGTCGAGGTCTTAAGCAGGGAGGCCTACGTGTTCACCGCGAAGCTAAGAGGACTGGGGGGCCTCCCCGTAGGGTCTTCAGGCAGGGTTCTCTCACTGCTTTCGGGAGGGATAGATTCTCCAGTCGCCTCCTACCTGATGATGAAAAGGGGTTGCAGAGTCAGCTACCTGCATTTCCATCCTTTCCACGATAATGCTGAGGCGGAGAACTCTAAGATAATGGAGATAGTTGGGAAACTGCTGCCCTACTCCGGCGAAACTACAATAACCCTCGTGCCCTCGTACGAGTTCCAAATAGCGACGGTTAACATCCCAGCAAAGTATGACCTCGTCCTTTTCAGGAGGTTCATGTTCAGGGTTGCTGAGAGGATCGCTGAGGCGGAGGGTGCAAGGGCCCTAGTGACTGGTGAAAGCCTCGCTCAAGTAGCGTCTCAAACACTTGAAAACATGGTTGTGATAAGCAGCGGCCTGAGAATGCCTGTTTTCAGGCCCCTCATAGCTTTCGACAAGGAGGAGATTGTGAACATTGCTAAGAAGATAGGCACGTATGAGCTTTCAATAAAGCCGTATAAGGATTGCTGCAGCATAATCGCTAAGCATCCTGAGACAAAGGCTAAGCTGGAAATCGTAGAGAAGCTTGAGAAACAGATCGACATTGACTCCGTAGTAAGCAGGAGCATAGAGTTATCGTCAAGAGTATCCTTGAAATAGGTGGCGGAGGCGTGAGCAGGGAAGCATGCCGGTTGAAAGCTTGTGGACGCGCACTGACCCTAGCCGCCTAGGAGCCCCAGAACCCTCTTCTCCGCCTCTTCAACAGCCTGAACGTAAGCGTCGCATGGGAATGAGCCTACAGCCATCTTCTCGTCGCCACCTCCCTTTCCGTCGAAAACCTTGCAAACCTCTCTGACGAGTTCAGCCGCCTTAACCCTTCCATCACTGCTGGCGACGAGAATGTTGCACGCCCCGGGCCATTCTATGCCTATGAGGTAGACTGACCTGGTTCTCCCAATGAGTTCGCCGACAGTCTTCATAACCGTCCTCGCGTCCACGCCTTTCAACAAGCCTTTTTGAAACTCCGTTCCACTTAGAACAGTTTTCAAAAGGGTTTTGCTCACTAGCTGCTCGGTTGCTGCTGAAAGCCTCCTCCTCATATCCTCGTTCTCCATCCTCGTGTTGAGAACAGTCTTCTCAAGGTTTCTGATCGGTGAGCCGAGTATTGAGGATACTGAGAGGCAGAGGGTGCTCAGCCTGACAGCAGTCTCCAAGGCTTTCTCCCCAACCTCGAAGTCGATCCTGTATTCTCCCCCGCTTTTAGAAACATGCGTAACAAGGATCATTCCGCACTCTCTAGTGTTCTCAACATGCTCGCCAGCGCATGCTGAGTAGTCGAACCCGTCTATCTCAACGATCCTCACGCGGCCCTTGATACGCTCTTCATGCGCCCTAAGGCTTGGGAAAGCCTTCTGAGCCTCTTCAAGAGAGTCGAAAAAATGCTCCTTCACAATCCTCCCCTCCTGGATCACCCTGTTCGCCATAACTTGGGCTTCAGCAAGATCGTTGAAGCTTAGAGAATCGACTTCAACAGTTACTGAGCCAGCGCCATCTGAAAACTCCACCTTCCTAACCTTTAAGCTTCCCTTAATCCTTTGCAGACAGCCCATTAACACGTGCTCGCCCGTATGCTCCCTGCTCAACGGTCTTCACGAATCCCGGCGGGAAATATTATAAGCTTAACGTGGCCTCCTGCTCCGCGGCAGAACACCTCCAGTTTAAAGTTGGAAGCAACGGAGCTAAGGCCCTGTTCGCTCTCGGGGATTCTCGGCCTATTCAGCCGGAAGCCTGTTCAGCTGTTTCAGAAGCTTTTAAGTCGGCTACTATAAGCTTTAAAAGGCGCTTTAAAGAAGCTTACCGAGTGTTTAAAACCGCATGCTGGACCCCTACAGGATAAGGGAGGATTTTCCGAGTATTGCGGGAGAGTATATTTTCATGAATAATGCTGATTCGACAGGGATACCGGTCCCGGTTTTGGAGAAAATACTCGCATACTATAATGAGGTGAAGAGTAGACCGGGGCTGGAAAACACTTCTTCCCACAGGGCTCTCGAGCTCTACCAGGAGGCTCGTGGAAAGGTTTTCGAGCATTTCGGTGCTGGTGAGGACAGCATAATCTTCACTTCCAGCAACCTTCAAAGCCTAATGCTGATACTTCAAAGCATTGATTTCAAGAAAAACGAGGTTTTCCTAGCCTCCTCTAATGCTCAAGGAAGCGTCATGAGCCTCTTGAAAGAGTATGTTGAAACGGTTAGGGGGAGGCTTGAAGTTCTGGAGGTTGGGGAAGAGGGCTTTGAAGAGAAGCTTAAGGAAGCATTAGCCGGGAAGAGTGTTAAAGCAGCCCTGTTGAACCATGTTTCGGGAGCAACCGGGGCGATTCTTCAGATCGACAAGATAATACCGTTTTTAAAGGAGAAGGGGGTTACGACTATTCTGGACGCTACCTACTCTGCTCAAAGGATCAGGCTCAACCTTCCTAAGACTGGTGTTGACTACGCTTTTTTCAAGTCTAGCAACATGTTCAGCATCGAGGGTCTAAGCATACTGTATGCTTCAGAGGATAGGCGCGGTAGGGTTGAAAAGACCCCGGGCTACTTTATCGTGAAGCAGGCTGAGAGGGAAAACTGCGTCTACGTCGTAGCGCTGGCAGCAGCCCTAGAGTATCTTAACAGGCTTGGCTTCGAAGATGTTTTAAACCATGAGAAAAACCTTGCTGAGGATATCGTGAACACTGCCGCGGGGGAGGGGATTACCTTCTACCAGGCTGCGTCGAAAGAGCTTAGGACGGGGATAGTCTCACTACTGCTCGACCCGGTTCCTTCAAGCCTTCTTCAAGCCATTCTGGAGGACCAGTTCCACATACTCGCCGAATCCGGCGGCTTCGACAGCCCGCTGGTTCTCGGGAAGACGGGTGGAAGGGAGGTTCTGAGGCTATCGCCCACTGTTTTCAATACTGTTGAGGAGGCTAAGATCGTTGGGGAAAGAATCGCGGAGGTAAGGGAAGCCTACGTTGGGAAAACTTGAAAAACAGGCTTTAGAGGTAGCGTGCACGCTGAAACAGCCCGCCGGTGGGAAAAGACTATTTAACCAGTGTCTGAGGAGGATATGCGGATGACTGCATACAGTTTCGCAGGGTTTAGGAGGTTGATGCCGGGCTATGACTGCGGGCTCTGCGGCAACGCTACTTGCGCCACGTTTGCGCGCAGGCTCCTGCTCGGAGTCAACAGTTTGACGGACTGCCCGATACTCCAGCGCGAGGGATACTCTGAAAACAGGGGTAGGATAGAGGAGATGCTTAAGAAGGGGGTTGTACACTCTTCTCCCTCAATAATTACAGTCCCAGGGTTTAAGACTAAGTACGCACACCCCAACTATTTTGAGGAGCGCTGTGAAAAACTCTCGACAAGGTTCCTAGACTATGATGCTTCCCGCCACCTTATCAGCCTACTTTGGAAGCCTGAGCGGGTTAACGGCGATGGCGTCGAGGTCATAGACACCTTCTTCGGAAACCTCAGGTTCCTTGTAACGACGAGCGGGAGGATAGCTGTCAACATTGGGGAGAAGCGGATAGAGGAGAAGGAGCTTGTTTCCATTCTTTACAAGGTTCTCTGGGGCGCAGTAGACTTGCTCCGCAAGGCTGAGTATGCCCCAGGAACGGATGCACCCTCCTCGAGTACGCTGGAGGATGCTGCCTAGACTACAAGCCGCCGCCGGGCCCGTATCTGACTAGAGCCCCCTTCCTGCAGAGAGGCCCTTCGAGAAGCCTGGAGGAGAAGCCAGACCTTATTCTACCGTCTCTCTCCAAGATCTTTGAGGACGCTACTGGTGAGGCCTATGAGGACTACTTCAGCCAGATTAACGAGATACTCATGGGAGTAGGGATGGTTACTGAGGGGCTTGGCAGCAGCCAGTCCAGCAATATAGCTATGCTGAATTCCAAGCACAACCAGCTTATGGGGGAGTTGGTTAAAAACATCGCTTCAGTAAGCGTTGAAGAAGCCTCTAGACTGGTTGTGTTAGCAGGCCTCTGCCTAAACATTAAGCGTGCGGTTGAAGCCATGGACGCCCTGTCCTTCCTCTTCGAAGGGAGGGAGGATCCTATTGAAGCCCAGAGGAAGAACGTGAAGGAGGCTGTTGAAATACTCGTGAAAGCATTCAGCTCCCTCAGGCCGAGGAAGGAGAAGGAGCTTGACGACGTGCTTTCAAGATTCAAGCTACTTAGGATAACTATGGGTGGTGTTGAAAGAATAGGGAACAAAACCATCTCCATACTGGTCTACAAAATAGCGTTCAATGGCTACTGCACAGCAAGGGTTGCCAGGGGAAGCGTATAGTCCTAGGAAAGCCCTGTTTCTCGGAGAAACTTAGAGAACCCTTGTAACCAGGCAACCGAGAACATAGGCTTAAACTCATTGTTTAGCGCGCGCTAACTATCTTGGGTCTTTCCTTCCAGCGATTCGTTAGCGTTGGCTAGCTGATCCATATGTTGAGGGCAATCCTTCTAACGATTCTGTCCAGTGTCGAACTATCTCTGAATTCCTTTAAAACTCTAAATTGCTGAACACCTTATATCATGTATCACGAATAAGGTGGTTGAACCCTACATAATGTGTTCACAATGTAGGGACTACGGGTTGTAAGCTTGAAATGCGAGCCGGCTTTAAATACTTACCTCTATTTTCGCATTATTGGAGGTGAAAGAAAGATGGCTTTGAGGAAAAAGAGTTTGGAGAAGAAGATTGACTGGGAGGAGATTGCGAAGGATCTTCGCGCAGACCTTCCCGCTAGGGAGTACCGTTACGTAAGGCTTTGCTTCAAGTAGACCCTGTTCTCAACCAACTGTTTTAACTGTTCTCGTTTTCAAGCCTTTTCGTCTAAGAGGGGTGATTCTATCTTTAGGCTTTTGGAGTCTTTAATGCTTCAACCCCTGGAAGCTTCTCCCCAGACAGATAGCTTATTAAGGCTCCTCCAGCAGTGCTTACGAAACCAATCTTACCGTATACTCCTGCTTTTTCAAGCGCCGAAATTGAGTGACCCCCACCAACGACGCTGAAAGCCTTTGAAGAAGCCGCTGCCCTGTATAGCTCCAAGGTGCCTTTCGCGAAAGCATCTTCCTCGAAGACCCCGACAGGACCGTTGAAGACGATTGTGTTGGCCTTCTGCAGCTCTCTGGAGAAAACCCTTATCGTTTCAGTCCCTATGTCCTTCAACGGGTGTTCAACCGGCAGCTGGGAAACCATGTATTCAACCCTCTCGCCGTCAACGTCGACAGCGTAATCGTATGGAAGCATTATGTTTTGAGAATGCTTGCCCAGGATTTTTGAAGCCGTCTCCCGGAACTTGCCTAAGCCCTTCTCCTCTATGAGCTTGGTATTAATGCTTCCAAGCCTGAAGCCTGCAGCCTCATGGAATACTTGCGCAATCATTCCTCCCAGTAGAACCTTGTCTGCAATACCCTTGTCAAGAACGTTCTCAACCACTTTAAAAGTCTCCTTCGCCTTAGCCCCTCCTAAAACGTAGATGCATGGTTTAGAAGGGTTGTCAACAACCTTCTCGAGGGCTCTCAACTCCCTCTCCATAACCCTGCCGGCTGCAGAGGGCAGTACTGCTGCGAACCCTATTACTGACGCGTGAGCCCTGTGAGATGCTGAGAAAGCATCGTTAACGAAAAAGTCTGCAAATGGGGCTAGTGTCGAGACTAGCGTTCCCCTCGCGTGCTCCTCAGCAGTCTTAGTCTCAGTCTCCTCATCCAGCATCCTGACGTTTTCAAGCAGTAGCGCCTCCCCTGGCTTCAGCCCCCTTATAGCGTTGACAGCGTTCAAACCTATGATATCGTTAACGTATTTGAGGTTTGGAACATATTTTAACATGACTCTGTAATGCCTGCTGAAATCCGTGAAATCAGGATCGCCCTTCCTGCCTTGGTGGCCGAGAATCACCACCTTCGCGTTCCTCCTAAGGAGCTCCCTAATGGTTTCAGAGTGCTCCCTTATCCTAGAGTCGTCGATTATCTCCAGTGTTTGAGGGTCCAACGGAGAGTTTATGTCAACCCTGAGGATTACGGTTCTCCCGTTGAAATCGAAATCATCAAGCGTCTTGAATCTTAAAGCCATTTTGCATCCGTTAGAACACCGCTAGGGTTCTTTTTAAGCTCTTCCCCCTTCTTGAGCATGCGTGGAGGATCCGAGGGTTTAAGCTTTTTCAACGGAGAAACCTGGGAGGCTGAAGCCTAGCCGTGTTGAAGCCTGTGAGTTACATGTTTTTGGAAGAAACATTTAAAAAGCGTCGGATTAAATCGTGTGGCCGAGGAGACATGGGAGAAAAATCAGAAATCTACAGAGAGTTTAAAGAGTATATAGTTCCTCCCTCGTGGAGGGACAGGGTTTGGGACCCTGAGGATTTTAAAAGGTTCCATGAGGAAACGGTTAAGGATAAGGCGGCTGTTGAAAAATGGTGGAGCAAGTGGGCTGAGCAACTGCCTTGGACTAGAAAGTGGGAGAAGGTTCTGGATGATAGCAACCCGCCCTTCTACAGGTGGTTCGTAGGCGGTGAGACGAACCTAGCATACCTTTGCACGGATTGGCAGATTCAAAGCGGTAGGAAGAACAAGCTTGCCTTAATATGGGAGGGTGAGCCCGTTGACGAGGCTACGGGAACCCCGAAAGAAGTCAGGAAGTTCACGTATTACGATTTGTACAGGGCTTCCAACAAGATTGCCCTAGCCCTCAAGCAGAGGCTGAACGTGGATAAAGGCGAAATATTAACTTTCTACCTGCCAATGGTCCCTGAGCTCCCGTTATACATGCTTGCTGTTCAAAGGATAGGTGCTAAGCACAGCATAGTCTACAGCGGGTTCAGCGCTGTCGCCGTGGCAGACAGGGTTGAGGCAGCCGGCTCCAGGATAATAGTTACTGCCGACGGCCTCTATAGGAGAGGGAAGATAGTGAAGCTGAAGGAGATTGTGGATGAGGCTGTCAAAATACTGGAGGGCAGGGGCTACAGGATTGATAAGGTCATCGTCGTCAGGAGGACAGATAGGACAGACATTCCCTTCAACGAGAAAAGGGATGTTTGGCACCATGAGTTGATCGCCGGCGTTCCTGAGAACGCTAGGGTTGAGGCAGTGCCCTGTCCGTCTGACGACTTCTCTTACGTTCTCTACACTTCCGGTACAACCGGTGCTCCTAAGGGTACTCAGTCCCCTATAGGTGGCTACGCCGTCGGCCTCTATGCGACAATGAAAATGATTTTCGACGTTAGGGAGGACGATATCTACTGGTGCACCGCTGACATAGGTTGGGTGACTGGGCACTCCTACATAGTTTACGGGCCGCTCATGGTTGGAACCACGACCATAATGTATGAGGGTGCTCCCGACTACCCGGCTCCAGACAGATGGTGGAGCATAATAGAGCATTACGGGGTCACTATTTTCTACACTGCTCCAACCGCTGTTAGGATGCTGATGAGGTTTCCAGAGGAGTATGTGAGTAGGCACGACTTGTCCACCCTCAGGATTGTGCACACCGTCGGAGAACCAATAAACCCTGAGGCCTTCAGGTGGCTCTACACGAAGGTTTGCAAAAGTAATGTGGTCTGCTCAAGCACCTGGTGGATGACTGAGACCGGACACATGCTTACGGGCCACTTCCCAGGGCTTGGAAGAATCTTCCCGCTTAAACCCGGGACAAATGGGTACACGATTCCAGGGGTGAAGGCAGACGTTATAGACGAGGATGGAAACCCGTGTCCTCCCGGCGTAAGGGGCTACTTCGTTTTAAAGACGCCTTGGCCGGGTATGCTCATGACACTCTACAAGGATCCGAAAAGGTATGTCGAGGTATACTGGAAAAGGTGGGAAGGCTGCTTCTGGACTGGTGACTACGCTGTTAAGGACCCTGATGGGTATTTCTGGATCCTCGGCAGGGCTGACGACGTCATCAAGGTTGCCGGCCACAGGATAGGGACGGCTGAGGTTGAGTCGGCGATGGTTATGCATCCGGCGGTTTCAGAAGCCGCGTGCGTCGGGAAGCCTGATGAACTTAAGGGCGAGGTCCCGATGATATTCACGGTTCTGAAGCACGGTTACACTGGCACGCCTGAGCTTGAGAAAGAGTTGAAGATGCATCTGAGAACAACAATCGGCCCTCTCGTTGCTTCAGACGCGGTCATAGTCTTCATCAACGCTGTTCCTAAAACCAGGAGCGGCAAGATAATGAGGCGGCTTCTCAGAGCAGTGGTCTCCAACAGGCCGTTGGGAGACGTTACAACGCTGGAAGACGATGCTGCTGTGAAGGAGGCTACGGAAGCATACAGGATGATCCAAGAGGTTCTCCAGAGGAGAACATAGGAGCATCCCCTCCGGAAGGAAGAGGATAGATGGGCAGTTCGAAGAAAGCCGGTGGCTCGGAGGGAGCAGGATGGCTCCTTGTTGCAACCGGGTTTCTGGTAAACCTGTGTCTGGGAGCAATCTATTCTTTCAGCGTCTTCAGGAAACCCTTGGAAGACCTTTGGGGGATCAGTGCTACGCAGAGCGGCTTACCCTTCATGGTTTTCCTGGCTGTTTTCGCGTTAATGATGGCTGTTGCAGGCGGTTTAATCCGTAAATGGGGGCCGAGGAAAACAAGTCTTCTGGGGAGCATTCTGGTAGCCGCCGGTTGGATGGGGGCGAGTCTCTCCCCGAACATAGAGGTTCTGACGATACTCTACGGGGTAGTGGGCGGAGCCGGCGTCGGCATTGCTTACGGCTGCCCCATAGCAGTGACCGCAGCATGGTTCCCCGGGAGAAGCGGCTTAGCCATAGGTTTGACTGTAATGGGCTTCGGGCTTTCCGGCCTCTTAATGGCCCCTGTCCTAACCAGCCTTATAAAAACAGTCGGCCCCCTACAAGCCTTCCTTTACTCTGGAGCTGTTTTCCTAGTACTGCTTACCACTCTCTCCCTGCTCCTGAGATTCCCGTCGAAAGAGGGCGCTGCCTCCGCCACCGGCTCCACGCAGGCAGTCGGCACGCAGTCTGGCGGCGACCTGAGGGTGAGCCAGATGGTTAGGACCACAAGCTTCTACGCGTTATGGTTCTCATACATGGTTGGCTGCCTAGCTGGCCTCATGGCTGTTGGAATAGCCTCGCCGTTCGGAATCGAGGTTGCTAGGCTTGACGCTACTTTGGCAGCGTTCTCAATATCATTGTTCTCGGTTTTCAACGGTGCCGGCAGGCCGGTTTTCGGAGTGGTCACTGACAGGCTTGGCCCTAGGAGAAGCGCGCTACTGTCTTTCACAATGGTTTTCGCCTCCTCCATCACCCTGTACCTATTCGGCGAGGGAAACCCGTTAGTATACCTAGTTTTCTTCAGCGTGCTTTGGCTGAACCTAGGCGGATGGCTGGCGATGGCACCCACGGCAACGAAAATATTTTTCGGGGCCAAATATTACTCAGAGAACTATGGGCTCGTGTTTACAGCCTACGGAGCCGGAGCTATAGCAGGCACATTCATGTCGGGTTTTCTAAGAGACATTACTGGAACATACTTGTCTGTGCTCCCGGTGGCTGCAGTATTAACAGTCGTCGGCTCCACTGTTACGCTCGCCGGGTTAAAGCCCGTTGCGAAAAAGCCTGGGGCTTAATAAAACATCTACGGTTTTCAACTTTTAAAAATTCTGTCTGCAAGACTTGTTTTAAGTATGTATACCGTATTGTAGAGGTTTCCTCCTAGCCCCACTCGTAAGCGGGCTCGCTGTTGCTGAAAGTATAATGTATGTTTCTAAACCTGCCTGCCAGTTCCCTAACCTCCTCTTTAACATCGCTGGCTGAATCCGGGGATTTCACAACCCTTGCTATTAAGCCTCCTATGAGAGCCATCTCGTCCCTGCCCATTCCAAGCCGCGTGACCTCCTGCACTCCGAGCCTTATACCACTCGCCATTGCTTCAGACTTGTCTGTTGGAAGAGGAGTCATGCTGGTTATTATGTTTGCCTTCTCAAGGTTTTTAGAAACCTCTAAGGCAGTGCCCTCTTTAACCCTGAATATTACTTGATGCGACTTGGTGAAACCCTTGTCTGCACATATAACGTTAACCCCGTTGTTGTAAAGCGACTCGGCTAGAGCTTGGGCGTTGCTCACAACCATTCTAGAATACTCCTGTCCGAAAGCTAGGAACTCTGCAAGCGTGTACGCTAGGGCCGCCACCCTGTTTATGTGGTGGTTGTTTATCATGCTCAGAGCAACCCTGTCTATGTCTTCGCCATACTGTCTTTTACAAAGGATTATGCCTCTCTGGGAGCCGAAGAAGGTTTTATGAGTGCTTCCAGTCACGACTTCCGCCCCCTCTCTCAACGGGTCTTGAAAACAGCCTCCAGCCACCAGGCCCAGGACGTGAGCAGCATCGTAGACAACGGTCGCGCCGACGTTTGAGGCAGACTCGGAAATCTCTTTAACCGGCTGGGGGAACAGGAGTTCAGAGGCTCCTAGCATCACCATCTTCGGCACGACTTTCGCAATCATCTTCCTAGACTGGTCGACGTCAATATTGTACTCTTCAGCGTTAAACGGGAGTGGGACCATGCTTACCCCATGGTATCTGGAGACCTCTCTGAAACTGCTGTGGCCCCCGTCGATCACGCTCAAACCCATCATGGTGTCCCCGGGCCTAGTGAAAGCACCTATGGCGACGATGTTTGCAACAGTCCCTGAGACCGGCAGCGTGTTAACATGCTCAACCCTGAATAGTTTCCTAGCTAGGAAGTGAGTCAACTCTTCGAGCTTATCTATGTACTCGCAGCCCCTGTACATTCTCTCGTACAGGAATCCTACGGCGTACCTATGCCCCATGTCGCAGGTTAAAAGCCTCCTAACCCCCATGCTAGTAACGTTTTCGCTGGCGATAAGGTTCAGGGAGGAGCTTCTGAAAACATGATGTTCCCTAACTATTGCGAAAACCTCTTCCGCGAGACTTTTCTCCGACAATTACTTGGGCTTGAGGCAAACGGTCTTTAAAAAGTTTCCCATGGTCACTCGGCGTTTAAACATAAATAATCATCCTCAACGGTTTAAGACGCTGGAAAGGTGGAAAGGATTATGAGGCATAGAGTCAGCCTTAGGATCGGGAAAACCCTCCTGGTAGATGGGCCGGCCACGGTGCAGGTGGCAAGCGGCATTGTTAACGTGATGGGGGCTGTGTTTGCAGAGGGAAGCTTGGTGAAGGTCCGGGGCTTCAGGCGAACGCCTTTCTACGCTGAGCAGTCTGAGGCGAGCCTCGTCGTTGACGGCGGCAACTACCGTGTTATAGACGGCTCAACGATACCGGCCAGCTGGGTTGAAGCTGCTGAGAAGACTGCTGCCGAGGAGAAGGGGGTTGTTATAGTAGTCGGCGAGACTGACTCCGGTAAGACGAGTCTTGCAACCTTCCTGGTTAACTACTATCTCAACTTTCACGGCGAGGTTGGGATCGTCGACTCTGACCCGGGTCAGAACGATCTCGGCATACCCGGTACAGTTAGCGCGGGGGTGGTGAACAAGGGTTTAAGCGACCTGAGCCAGGTTAAGCCTGAAGTCATAGAGTTCGTAGGCTTTACAGCCCCGGAGTCGGGGGTTGAAGAGTTGAAGGAGGCTGTTTCCACAGTGCTCAAGAGGCTTAGGGAAAGGGGGGTTGAGAAAATAGTTTTGAACACGGATGGCTGGGCTGACTCTAAAGGCCTGGGTTTTAAAGCCGAGCTTATTCGTGCCGTTAAGCCGAGCTTCGTAGTGTCGCTGCTCGAGGGTGAGAAAGCCCTGGTGTTCACCAAGACGGTTGACCCAGGCGCCAGAATGATTCAGGTTGAGAAGTCCTGCTACGTGAAGAGGAGGAGTAGGATGCACAGGAGAACGCTCAGGATGCTGAATTACAGGAGGCATTTTGCAAGGCCCAGGCTGGTTAAGAAGCTTTTGAGCGAAACCGTTTTCCTGAACCACCCTTTTCTGAAGGGTGAGGCTGCTCAAGCACCCGGGGAGCTCGGTGGGCTTGGCTTCGAAGCCTTGGAAACAAGGCTGTACATGGGCACGCTCTACGTAAGGATTAGGGGTGAGACTGAGGAGCCTGTTACGCTCAACCTCAGCGGGAAAAGGGTCGTCATACTTGGCGAGGATTGGGAGAAGGGGCTCCTAGTGGGCTTGGGGAGGGACAGCAGGATTATTGGAGTCGGCATAATAGAGTCTTTAAGCGGCGGCGAGGTGACTGTTAAAACGCCTTTGACAACAGGGTTCGACACGGTTAAGCTGGGGGAAATAAAGCTAGACGCTTCCTTCAACGAGAGAAACTTCTACTGGAAGCCTTTGAGACATTTAGATTAATCAATGGAAAGGTCGTTGAAAAGTGAAACGACTAGGAGTGCAAAACTAGGAGTGCAAAGAAGCTTTAAACATAGTTAAGACGTCAGCGAGTTCTTAAGCTCTATCAGAGACTTGTCGACGAGCTTCGTCTCGGCAACAGCCTCGGAAATGTCTACGCTTACAATCTCAGTGCCCCTCAGCGCAACCATCTTCCCGAAAACACCCTTCCTGACAAGCTCCACAGCAGCGTAGCCAAGCCTAGTGGCCAGAACCCTGTCGAAAGCCGTTGGAGACATGCCCCTTATAATGTGCGCCGGGACAACAGCCCTAGTCTCAAACCCTGTTGCCCTCTCAATCTCCTTAGCCAGGAACTCTCCTATCCCGCCCAGGTACACGTGCCCAT
Organism: Thermoproteota archaeon; assembly: GCA_049700215.1. GTDB lineage: Archaea > Thermoproteota > EX4484-205 > EX4484-205 > JAAOZP01 > JAAOZP01. The sequence continues at coordinate 18,516 of JBNAVT010000023.1, read as the reverse complement.
ACTGGTCAACTTTAACATCCTTAGTTATCGGACCCTTATAGTCCTCTATTAGAGCACCCTCCGCGACGACAATCGTCAAACTACCCTTCTCAGGCTTCTTTCTCTTAACAAACTCCACCACGTCGCTTACCTTGAAAGGCTCCTCAGGAATCAGAATCAAGTCGGCGCCGGCAGCAAGCCCAGAGTAGAGCGCTATCCAGCCCGCGTGCCTACCCATAATCTCTACAACCATCACTCTGTCGTGCGACCTAGCTGTGGTCTTCAAAGATTCAATAGCCTGCATCGCAGCGTTAACCGCAGTGTCGAAGCCGAAAGTATAGTCTGTACCCTTAAGATCATTATCAATAGTCTTAGGAACCCCGATCACCTTCAAACCCGCCTCGTGAAGCTTCCTTGCAGCAGTAAGAGTATCGTCGCCACCGATAGCGATAAGCGCGTCGAGACCAAGCCTCTTAAAATTCTCAATACACCTGTTCATCGTCGCCTCATCCTTAGCAGGATTCGTCCTCGAGGTTTTAATCGCAGTCCCCGCTTCACCAACCTTATCCTCAAAATCGCTATACTTCAACGGCACAGTATCCATGTTTAACAAACCAGCCCAGCCATATCTGACGCCAACAACTTCGAAACCATACTGCTCAGCACGCTTCAAAATGGCACGAATTACTGCGTTTAACCCGGGTGCGTCTCCCCCACCTGTCAATACTCCTACTCTCATCCCCCGCTCACCTTTCCGTAAGTTTCCTGGGAAAGAGGTTTTAACTTTTTCTACCTCATCCTTCAGCCTTGCAGGTTAAAGCCTAATGTTTTTTCTGATTTTTCAAAAGGCCTATTTACGGCTTGTGCTGCAGACTTTTTGGATTCAGGGGATCCCTGCACTACTTAGAGTATCAACGCATCTCCTGATAAAATGCTGCACGAAGATCTTTATCTGAATGTGCTGTTCAACGACGGGATGTTTCTAGCCTCTCTACGGTGAAGCAGTAGACCAGGATTGATGTTATTCTCCATCCGGAGGCTGGAGGGTTAAGCCTGACTGCTACCCCGTTGGGATTATAGTCGCTCTAGAAGCGTTCCGGCGCGTGCGGTAAAACTTCTTCCGAGAGGAAGCCTGCCGGCCATGGCTCCTGTTGACCCGCTAAATTTCCAAGTCTATTGCTTCAAGGCCACGTGGGGCTCGATCCCGAGTTCAACCTTCACTAGGCAGTAGGTCATGGAAGTCATAATAGGGTCATGGAAGGCTTCATGGAAGGCGCTTCCTTCCTACACACATTGGGAGCGTTGCTGAAAACCCTATTATGACTATGGCGACTAGGCTTGACAATCTTTTAGGATCCAGGCCTGAAGAACGCCAAGCCGTGTCGATAGGGCTCTTGACGGGTGATACTGCAACCAGTATTATCGTGAACACCAGGATTTTTCCAATTATTCCCCTCAGCATCACTTACCACGCTTAGAAGTGTCGGGAAACGCAATTTATTGCATGTGCAAGCGAAAAATTTACGCTTACAGTCAGCAAATTTCCTGCACGAAGATTTATATAGAGGATTCTGAAAAACGGGGTTAAAAACGTTTAATAATCTTCTTATAGTTGGTTTAAGCCTGAAGCAGTGTCGGGAGATGGATGTGAAAGTATCAGTAATAATACCGTCGTTCAAAGGTTCTCCCCGGCTTGTTGAGCTTGTCAACAGGCTTGTCGAAGACGATTACCGTAATAAGGAGGTGCTGGTTGTCGTCGATGCTCCCTGCCCCGAAGTTGCTGAGAAACTCAGGCAGCAGCCTGTGAAAACTATCTTCCGTCAAAGTAGGGAGGGGAGGGTGAGCGCCCTTATAGAGGCTTTCAAACAGTCCTCGGGAGACCTTCTAATCTTCCTGGATGACGACGTTTGTATAACGGGCGAAGGCTTCCTGTCCAGAGCCGTGGAGGCGATGAAAGGGTTTGAAATAGGCGAGTTCATGAAAACCGTTGGGGGAGAAGGGCTGCTGGCTCAGACGGTGAACTACGAGTTCATGTCTTTCAACTATGGAAGCATGATTCTCGCGAGTAAGACTGGGAAATGCCTAGGGTTGAACGGTGCAGCCTTCGCGATATGGAGGCAGGCTTACGAGAAGATAGGGGGCTTCAGGCATAAGATACCGGATGACTTCGACCTCGGTATTAGAAGCTACGTCGCTGGGTTGCGCTTCGGCTTCGTGAGGAACCCCAGCGTTGTAAACTATGCTCCATCAGGCTGGAGGGACTGGTTTAGGCAGCGTGTAAGATGGGGGATCGGCGCCGCCGTCTGGGTCAAGGAGAATTGGCGCACGCTTTTGAAAATAATTAGGGAGGAGCCTTCTCTAATACTGCTGCTTCTCTTCATAGTACTCCCTTCTCTAGCCTCATTCACCATAACCTTCTTCCTAAACACTCTTCTGGAGGACAGGCTCATATGGGTAGGGGTTCTCGCGCTCTCATCACTATACTCGGGTCTACTGCCTTTCGCAACACTATTCTCCTACGGGCTGTTCATCAAGATTCTTCTTCTCTTCACCAAGACGCTCATAGCGTTAATAGCCGCGTTCGCGTTTTTCACAGTATTCTACTACAGGGTCGCCAAGGACATGGGGTTCAGGTTCAACCTGGCTAAGTTCGCCTTCCTGTACTTCGTGTACTCTCCTCTCTGGTTTACAATACTTTTATCCGGCTTTATAAGGGTCTTCGTCTTCAACAAGAATTCCCTGAAGGATAGGCCTTGACGCCGCCCATAATCCTTTTAACAGTCTTTTGAAAAAGAAATCCTGATGGAACTGTCTCTGGAGGATGGCATGCTTCTCGTCAGGATCGCGAGGAAAGCTGTTGAAACGTATCTAAGGGATGAATCACTGTTAAGCCCTCCGGCTGGCCTTAAGGATGTTTTCTACGAGCCCTGTGGAGTCTTCGTCACTCTCAACAGGCTTACGGGCCCAGCAGGGTCTGAGCGCAAGGAGCTGAGGGGTTGCATCGGCTTTCCGGAGCCTGTCAAGCCATTGGTTGAAGCATTGATAGAGGCAGCTGTTGCTGCGGCTGTCGAGGATCCTCGTTTCCCCCCTGTAGCCCTTGAGGAAATGAGCAGGATCGTGATAGACGTGAGTGTCTTGACTCCTCCAAGGCTTTTAGAAGTTAGGGACAGAAGGATGCTTCCGAGAGAAGTCAGGATAGGCAGGGACGGGCTTATTGTTGAACGCGGCTTCAACAGGGGCCTCCTGCTACCCCAGGTTGCTGTGGAGGAGAACTGGGATCCGGAAACCTTCCTCTCATACACCTGTATTAAAGCGGGTTTACCAGCGGGCTGCTGGCTTGACGCAAAAACTAGGGTCTACAGGTTTGAGGCGATCGTCTTTGAGGAAACGTCTCCGAACGGTGGTGTAAGGAGAATGGAACTAGGCTCTCCCAGGTATACGTAAGGCCGGTGGAGAGACTAGTGTGGAACGTTAAATCCCCTGCATGTTAGGCTTACGCTTACGGCCCGCTTTCTCCCGGAGAGCCGCTAACCCGCTGCTCCTTCTCAGCCATCCTGAAAAACGTCCATGCGATAGAGTTCGCAAGCTCCTTCAACCTTATCTTATCCCTGAAGTTTCTAAGGATAATAGCCTTCAGCAAGCCGTTTTCCTCCAAGATGTCGTACGAGAACATTTGGTCTGGCCTAAGCTCGTTTTTAGCAGCTCGCTCTACATCCCTCTCCCTCATGGGCTCCAAGACTTTTCTCACTAGGAAGGCTTCAAAAGGGGAGACTGCTGTGCTCAGCTTGAGCTCAGGTAGTGGCATGACTCTGGCGTAAGTCTGGTAGACCTCTATTTCTCCCACCTTAGTATTCTTATAGGTGAGTTCAATCTTTTGAACAACCGCCTCAGCCTCAGCCTTCTTCATCGCCTCAACCCCTGTTTTAAAGCTCTTGGAAGCTAGAAGATCGTCTACAACCTGCATCAGGCTGTCAAGCTTTTCAAGCTCTTCTTCAAGCTCGGCTTTCTTCTCAGTCAAGTATTTCTTTAGTTCAGCTAGCCTCTGAGTCTCCTCCTCCCCGCTTTCCGACAAGACTACCCCTGTTTAAGCTACGTGCTAGGATATAGATATGTTTTTACGCGCAGGGTTCTCAAGGTTTAAACCATCCTGGTAAAAAGTTAAAACCTCCCTCTAAATGCCTTAAACGTTGAAAGAGTTGGGAACGGGGTGGTGGAGGAGTGTCTGAGAGGAAGCTTCCAATGGGTGAAAGCCTTGTTTACGAGGGGCCTGCGAGGTTCATCGGGGGATCAACCTTCCTGGAGGCCCCGTTGAAAGGCATGCTGGTGTTGACAACACACAGAATACTCTTCGAGGAGTACGTGGGCAGGAGGAACAGGAGGACCGTCATCAGGCTTGAAATACCCCTCAACGTTCTCGAGCAGGTTAAGCTGACCGGCGGCGGCGTGCTTAGGAAGCCTGTCGTTACGCTAGTATACCACTCCGACAAGAACCTGCTTGAACAGCCCAGCTTCAGTGTGAAGGAAGCCAATTCGTGGCGGGCCTCGTTCTCCAGGGTTAACATCGGTGGCTTCAGAATAGTCTAAGCATGTGAGAGTCTTACATGCCGTAGTTATGATTGCATGTATGCTTATTTAGGCAGGGATGGAGATATATTAGGTAGGTAGAGGAAATGGGAGGATATGTAGTTACTATATGGATGCCTCCAAAAGTCCGTAACAAGAGGGAGGTTGTCGAGAAAGAAATCCTTGAGATGCATGAGAAACGGTGGAGATGAGCTTGGAGAAGCACACTGGTGGAATGAGGAGCCTGCGCGCGAGCACTACTCTCTGTTTATGTTTCGCAGGTGTTTCAAATATCTGCCGGAAATTGTAGACTTGATGATCCATGGTTTAGATGCAGCTCTTGGGAAGCTTGGGGGAAAGATTGGCCAGAAGCGCGCTGTTCATTTATCCCTTGTTGAAAACTCTGTCAGTTGCTTTCAGCATCTGTTCTCATTTAATCACCATGTTCTCATAATTTGTCGTTGCTAAAACACTACTAAGAATCCGGCGAATCATGCTGCTTCAAGCATTTATGAAAATGGTTATTGAAGATTTGTCTGCAAAAAGCTTAAAACCAATTAGTTCGGAACAATTTCGATGCAGCTGAACGGGCTTGCAAAAAAGGTTTGCGAAAGGGCTAAGGCTGAAAACGGGAACGTAACGTGTTTTTCTTCAGCCCCTGCTCGTTGCGACTTTCTTAATACGCATCAGGATTATAAGATGCTTCCCGTTGTTCCAGCAGCCATTTGGAAAAGAACTTTCGTGGCTTGCTCGAGGCTGAGTAAGCATGGTGTTGTTAGGGTTAAGTCTTTAACTCTTGAGAGGGAGGGTGTTGAGAGTGAGGATTTTTTCCAATCGGGCGGGGTTGAGCTTTTGAAGGGGAAGTGGTTCGGCGATTATTTCCGCTCTATTCACGGGCTTGTCTCGCAGAAGTACGGTAGGGTTGAGACTGGCTTAGCGATATATGTTGACAGCGAGGTGCCTGTCGCCTCAGGCTTGGCGAGCAGCGCTGCGCTCCACGTTTCCCTGGCTGCGATGTACTCGGAGCTTTTAGGCCTTGGTTTAAGCAGGATGGAGCTGGCTGAGCTCGCGTACGAGGCTGAGCACAACGTCATGGGAATTCCCTGCGGGAGGCTCGACCAGTATGCTGCCTCCTACGGGGGGATAATAAAGCTTGACTTTAAGCCGAGCATAAGCGTTGAGGAATTTGACGGTGAAGGAATCTTCTTCACCGTGGCTGACTCGGGTGTCAGGCATAGCACGGCTGAAATACACCCTGTTAGGCAGTCTGAGCTTAATGCTGCATTAAAAATGCTGAGGGAGGTTTCGCGCAGCCCGCTTTCGAGAATGCTTGAGGGAGGCTTCGCCAGCGTCGATTGGAGAATGATTAAGGAGGAGAATTTGAAAGACCTGCTGAGCGTTGTCCCGCCGAGGCTCGCCTCAAGAGTCCTGTTCACCCTAAGGATGCAGGCCTCCACGGAGGTTGCGCTTCAAATCCTTAAGTACAGGGTGGTTAGCAGGCAAGATTTGGAGAGGCTGGGCTTGAAACCCGTTGAAAACTGGCTTCACGCTCTCGGGGAGATAGTTAACCTGCAGCACATCCTGCTCAGGGACCTATACGAGGTTAGCCATGAGAAGCTTGAAGCTATGCGCGACTCTGCGCTGGAGGCTGGGGCCCTCGGGGTTAAAATATCGGGTGCAGGCATGGGGGGCTCGCTGCTCGCCCTCGTGAGGAATATGGATGACGCGCCCAGGGTTGAGGAGGCTTTCCGGAGAGCCGGGGCGCAGAGCGTTTTCACGACCGGCGTGGGCCCAGGGGTTTCAGCAACGCTCCTAGGGTGATTTGGAATGCCTTCCGCCTTAGTGACTGGCGGCGCAGGCTTCATCGGCAGCCACCTTGTTGACAGGCTTGTTGAAGAGGGTTGGAACGTTACTGTTTTAGACAATTTTTCAACAGGCCGGTTTGAAAATATTGTGAATGCCTTTAAAACAGGAAGATTGAGAATCATAATTGGGGACGCTAAGACTGTCGACCTTCTGAGCGAGGAGGGCAGTGTCGAGTATGTTTTCCACTTCGCCGCGAACCCTGATGTCAGGGAAACCTCTCCCTCCATCCATTTCCAGGAGAACGTTGTAGCGACCTTCAACATGCTTGAATACGCTAGGAAGGCGGGTGTGAGAATGTTTGTTTTCGCATCCTCCTCGACAGTCTATGGTGATGCTTCCAGGATCCCTACGCCGGAGGACTACGGCCTCCTGAAACCCATCTCCATGTACGGGGCTGCTAAGCTCGCAGCCGAGGGCCTTGTTTCATCCTACTGCTACACTTTTGGAATGACGGGTGTTTCCCTAAGGCTTGCAAACGTCGTCGGCCCAAGGCTTACGCATGGGGTGATACATGACTTCATCAATAAGCTTCTGCAGAACCCTGGGAGGCTTGAAATCCTTGGTGACGGTTCGCAGAGGAAGTCGTATATTTGGGTTGGCGACTGTGTTGAAGCTGTTCTCCACGTTTCAAAGCTTGTCGAAGCCCCTGGCTACGAGGTTTACAACATTGGCTCTGATGATTGGGTTACCGTATCCGAGATCGCCGACATGGTTATAGAATCAATGGGGCTAAGCAGCGTTGAGAAGGTTTTCACCGGGGGCGTTGGAGACGGCAGGGGCTGGATTGGCGATGTTAAGCTCATGAACCTGGATATAAGTAGGATTAAAGCAACCGGCTGGAGGCCGAGGCACACGAGCAGGGAGGCTGTTAAGCTGAGTATTGATGCGAGGCTTAGGGAGCTTGGGCTGAAGTCTTAACCACGTACACGCTGTCCCCCTCTCTAACTCTCTCAACAGTCTTCAAGCCTATTGAGCTGCCTGCCGGAGCAACCTCAACCCTCTTATGCTCTATCTCCATTGATTCAACCCTCTGCCTGAGGCTTGTCGTCCTGCCCTGAATAAGTATCTCGTCACCAGTCTTAAGCTCCCCGACTAGGTCAACTATGGCCACGCTAATCCTCGGGAAGAAGTGCCTCACGTTCCCCACGTAAACCTTTTCCTCACTCAACCCGTTTTAAAAACACTTCTAAAATATATAGCTTTTACGCGGAACACTAATAAGCCTCCTAAGGCTTTCAAACCCTGTTCATGCGGGATAAGGGTTCTCAGTACGAGCTGGTTGAACGTGCCTTAAGGGGGTGGCTGGCCGGGGCGGAGAAGCTTATTGTCCTAGGTGTTGGGAACGAGCTTAGGGGTGAGGACGCCGCTGGGCTGCTGGTAGCCAGGACTCTTAAGACTTTCAACGGCGAAAGGTTTGAGGCTGTTGAATGCGGGGCTACGGTTGAAGACTGCATCGACTACGCTTTCGGGGAGAAGCCTTCTCACCTGCTTATTGTGGACGCTTTTCCAGACGGGAGTAGGCTGATGCTCCTGGACCCTGCCGACCTGGAGCCACAGAAACCGGTTTCAACGCACGCGATACCGCTCCCCCTGCTTCTAGAGGCTTTAGGGAAGCCTGTGGAAACAAGCGTAAAAATACTTGGAATAGGCGTGGAGAAATTTGAACTCGGCTCAACGGTTTCCGAGGAATGCCTTAAGAGTGTCAATAAGGTGGCTGAAGCCATACGTGAAGCCGCTGCGTTTACAGGTCTTTTAAAAAGAAGGGGAGAGTAGAGGCTTAAAGAGCTTCTGAGCCCTAAGTCCTGTTGAGCTTAACTGTGAAAGCGTGGACGGAGCAGGATATGCATGGATCATAAGCTCTCACAAGCATGCCGAGCAGCCTTCTTAGAGAATCGTCATCCAAGTGAGCTACTGAGGGGACTAGTTCAAAAACATCCCTCTCTATTCTCCAAGAATTGTGGGCAGTCGGGGTAACGATGTCAGCGTTCAGAACATTGCCGTCCCTGTCGATAGAGTAAGAGTGGTATAATAGTCCCCGGGGTGCTTCAGTCAACGCTGACCCACTGCTCTGGCGGAACCTGGTTTTCCTAGGAGGCGGGACGCTCACCCCCTCCCTCAGTATGTTTCTCATCTCCTCTATCGCCTGCACTATCTCAACAGCCCTGACGATCGTTGACTTAAACGGGTTCCTCACAGGCGGCTTTAGGCCAGCTTTTTCAGCAGCCTCCTTAGCTCTGTCGCAAAGCGACTCATAGTTGAGATTGAACCTTGAAACCGGGCCTACTTCGAAGGCGCTATTGTTTCTAAACATCGATCTCTTAGTGTTTGAATAGGGAACCTGCTCCTCAGTCACGTATCTCCGGTAATCCCTGCTTTCAAAATATTCTCCGGAACTGGTTTTCGCAAAGCCCTCCGTTACCGCGTATCCGTCTCCACTCGAGAGCGCAACGTTAACATGGTTAGGCTCAAACTCAGGGTAATTGAAGCCTGAAACCAGCTTAACTGTTTCTAAAGCGTCTTCTGAAGCCTTTTCAAGAGCATCGACAACCTTCTCGAGCCCCTCAGCAGGCGGAGGCCTGATGAAGCCTCCCACCGTAAGAGTTACTGGGTGCACAGCCCTCCCGCCTATGTATTCGGAAACCATGTTCGCAACCCTTTTAAGCCTGAAGCCTCTGCGCACAACGTCTGCAAGATCCTTGGAGGCTGCTATCGCGCTCGGGTAGCCGAGGAAATCGGGGGCTGCTAGGAAGTACACGTGGAGCGCGTGGCTCTGCATTATTCCGGAGAGGGCCAGCGCCTTTCTCAACGCTATGGTTTTCTCGTCTAGAGAGACTTCTAGAGCGTTCTCAACAGCCTTGGCCGCGGTTATGACGTGAGCTATTGGGCATATTCCGCATATTCTGGAGGTTAGTTCAGGTATTTCAAGAGCCTTCCTTCCCCTCAGGAATGCTTCGAAGAACCTTGGCGCCTCAAATATTTTCAGCTTAGCGTCTATAACCTCGCCGCCTGAGAGTGTAACCTCTAGCGAGCCCTCTCCCTCGACCCTGCTGATATACTCGTAGACTATGGTTCTGTCAGCCATGCCGCATCACCCTCCCGTAACCGGGTAAGCAGTGTACTTCCTGAGCTTAATCCGAATGAGCTCAGGGCTTACTCCGGCTTTCTCCCAGGCTGACACCAAGCCACTCACGTTAGTGCCCTTCAAAACACCCCTACACCCCTCACAGGCCGCATTGTTCGAGGGGCATAGTGCGCCGCAGCCTCCTACTGTAACTGGGCCGAGGCACGGCTCCTTCCTCGTGAGGAAAACACACTCGTTTCCCTTCATCTTACACTCCATGCATACGGTTAAACCAGGTATGTACGGCGGGGCATGCAGAACTAGCGACATAAGCGTGTTAACGAGTTCATTCCTATCTATAGGGCATCCGTATAGGTATGCGTCAACCTTGACGTATTCGTTCAACCCGAATGCTTTCCCAGACCTCACGTATTCAGGCGAAGAATAAACTATGCTTTCGACCTCCCCCTCGGGAGTAATGTTCTTCATCGCGTTGACTCCACCGGTGGCTGCGCAGGCTCCGGCTGCAACCAGGAACCTCGACAGCCTCCTAATCTTTTTCAGCATCGCAGCCTCCTCCTCATTGGTAACAGCACCTTCAACAAGAGCTGCATCCAGAGGCTCGTTTGGGAGATCATCGTCGCTGACCATTCTGAAGTACTTTAAATCAATATGCTTAAGAACTTCAAGCAGGCTTTCCTCCAAGTGGACTAGAACCATTTGGCATCCTGAGCAGGATGTGAGCTTGAAGACTCCAACCTTAAGCTTGTCCGCCATTTTCAACCACCTCACTCAATCACATCCGGGAGGAGCCCGATCTCCTCCAGGTTGAACACGGGCCCGTCCTTGCAAACATACTTGTAGCCTATCTGGCAGTGTCCACATTTCCCTATTCCGCACTTCATCCTCCTCTCCAGCGAGAGATAGACTTCAGAAGGGTAGAAGCCCATTCTAAGCAGCAGCTGCGCAGCGAACTTCATCATAACTTCTGGACCGCATATGAAGACCGTGGTGTAGCGCATCCGGGGCTTCACATATCTTAACAGCTCAGTAACTACTCCCACGTCGTGTTCCCATTTAACGTTTTGAGGAACATAGTCTACAGTAAGATAGAGACGCATATTGGGAATTTTTCTCCACGATTCAAACTCGTAGGTGTATATCATGTCGTCCGGGGTTCTAGCCCCGTAAAGAAGGTCCACGGAACCGTAGAGGTCTCTATGCCTAGCTATGTAGTGTATTACTGGCCTCAGCGGAGCCAGGCCCATGCCTCCCGCTATCAGTATCAGGTCGTTCCCAGCAGCCTTCTCAAGCGGCCATGGTTTCCCATACGGCCCCCTGATTCCGAGAACATCCCCAGGCTTAACGTTGAAAAGCGCTGTGGTGACTCTGCCAACCCTCCTTATAGTGTTTTCGAACATGTTTCTCTCCTCAGGGTTTGAGCAGATGGAGAAGGCTGATTCCCCAACTCCAAAGTATGATACTATGTCGAACTGGCCTGGCCTGAACCTTAGAGCCTCCCCGTTTAGCATGCTCATTGTGAAGGTCTTTGTAACACTGTTTTCGTTCCTAACCTCCATGACCTTTGCGAAAGCAGGCATGTAGGGGTTTTCAAACTCGCTGCTCATGGTGTCTCACCTCTCAGCCTTGCTACAACCCTAGTTACGTCTATTCCTGCGGGACACTGCTCTATGCATCTGCCACACCCCACGCATCCAAGCGAGCCATACTGGTTCAGCCAATAGTTCATCTTATGGTTTACAAACTGCCTTATTCTTGCCGCCAGATCCCTCCTGAAGTTTCCACCCAAAGCTACCTCAGCATACTCCCACAGTAAGCAGCCGTCCCATGTTCTGGTTCTTGCCACACTGCCAGAGTCAAGCTCCGGCTCATCCATCATGTTGAAGCAGAAGCATGTTGGACAAACCATGTTGCAGGCGCCGCAGCCTGTGCACATGCCTGCAAGCTCGTTCCAAATAGGATTGTAGAGTGCTCCCGTCATTATCCTTTGAAGACCAGCAGTGTTCACGTGTCTCCTTATCATGCCTTTAACCCTCCTCACCGTATCATCCTTCTCCAGAATATCAGTGCTTGTGGCCCGAGGCATGTAGAAGTCGCTTGCCAGTTCAGCCCCTTTCCTAGAGCCTATCTCCAAGAGGAACCTGTCTCCCAGGTCTGTCAGGAGAAGGTCAAACCCTTCTTCAAGCGAGGGCCCCGTCCCGAAGGATGTGCAGAAGCAGTATTCGTCAGCGGTTTTACAGTTTAAAGCTATCACGAGGAGGCTTTTCCTCCTAGCCTCGAAGTAAGGATCCTTAGGCCGGTCCATGTATACTCTCTCTAAGAGGTTCATAGCGTTTACGTCACAGGGGTGAACACCCAGGATTGCAGTCCTACTAGTCGCGTCGGGAAGCGTCTCCTCAATCCTCCCGTCTTTAATTCTTAACAGGGTTTCCCTAGGGGGTATTAGCAGGCTCTTTAAAGGTGGCATGGTTGTTCTAACGAAATCAAGCGAAACATCTTCAACCTGATCCTCGTCGATCTTCCTGAAGAAGTGTCTAAACTCTCCTTTAACCGGTGCGAAAAGAGTGTAGCCCCTTGAGATTACGTGTCTGGAGAAATGTGGAACGTCTTCCCTCCTTATTATGAACGACATTCCATATCACTGGCGAGTATCGTTTACACTACTTTTTTATAAATCTTTAACTCGTGTTTGAGAATCCTGTTTCTCTTCAGATTGCTCGCGCTCCGGTTAATCTAATTAGGCAAATTCTTAAATATTAGTCTGAAGACCCCTTCGACGGCTGTGTAATGCCTGATTCAGGGGTTCAGCAAACCGGAGTGAAAAGCGATCGACGCCTCCAGATGCTTGAAGCAGCTATTAAGCAGCATCAGTATGGTAAGGATGCTCTCCTCGAGATACTCCACACTGCTCAGGAGCTCTACGGTTATCTGGATAAGGGCCTTCTACTGCATATTTCAAGACAGCTCCGCCTTCCCCCGAGCCACGTCTACGGGGTTGCAACATTCTACAACCTTTTCAAGCTGAAGAAGCCTGGGACGCATGTCGTGACGGTTTGCATGGGGACAGCCTGCTATGTTAAAGGAGCTGAGAACATTGTTTCAGCCATTGAGAGAGAGTTCAACCTTAAGCGTGGCGGCACCACTAGCGACGGAAGGCTCTCGCTCTTCGTAACAAGATGCATCGGGGCTTGTGCAATGGCTCCTAACGCTATCGTCGACGGTGAGACTGTCGGGAAAGCTGTGCCCAGCGAGGTCTTGAGGAGGGTTAAAGCCGTTATGGAGGCCGAGATGGTTGAAGCCAGATGAGCTTCGCAGCCTCGCCCAGAAGGAGTCTGAGCTCCGTAAGTCCTACGGGTACAGGATAAACGTTTGCTGCTCAAGCGGCTGCATGCCTTTCGGATCTTTAAAGGTTCTAAGCGCCTTCAAGGATGCGGTGAGGGAATTCGGGGTTGAGGAGGAGTGTTTCGTTGCGAGAACGGGCTGCGTTGGAACGTGTTCCCTAGCGCCGGCTGTCCTCGTGGAGCCGGGTGACTATCTTTATCAAAACGTTACTCCCGAAAAGGCTAGGGAGATAGTTAAGGAGCATATTGCCGGCGGCAGGCCTGTTAAAAGCATGCTCTACGGTAACGAAGCCTTCTTCAAGAAGCAGCTGAGGATCGTCTTAAGGAACGCTGGTAAAATAGATCCTTTAAGAATAGAGGATTATATCGGTGTAGGAGGCTACTACGCGCTTCTCAAGGCTTTAACCAGGATGACTCCTCAGGGTGTGATTGAGGAGGTTGCTTTAAGCGGGTTGAAGGGTCGCGGTGGCGCCGGCTTCCTAACGGGTTTGAAATGGAGGTATGTTGCAAGAGCCCCCGGGTCGCCGAAATACGTTATAGCAAACCTGGATGAGGGTGACCCCGGTGTTTTCGCGAACCGTACGCTTGCCGAGGCTGACCCCCACGCTATACTGGAGGGCATGGCGATAGCTGCCTACGCCGTCGGCTCCCAGAAGGGCTACATATACGTGCGAAGCGAATACCCGTTGGCCGTCCAGACGCTTAAGAAGGCTATTGAGGCTGCGAGGACAATGGGCCTATTGGGTGAAAATATTTTCGAGACTTCTTTCAGCTTCGACGTTGAGCTGAGGCTCGGTGCGGGAGCTTTCGTAGCAGGTGAGGAGACGGCAATACTGGCATCGATAGAGGGCCGTAGAGCTATGCCTAGGCCTAGGCCCCCGTATCCCGCGCAGTCAGGCCTCTGGGGTAAGCCGACCCTGATAAATAATGTGGAGACTCTCGCTAACGTTCCAGTCATACTGCTTAAGGGTAGCGAATGGTTCTCAAGCATAGGCTCCAAGAACTGCACTGGGACGAAATGCTTCTCTCTAACCGGCAAGGTTAACAACCCTGGCTTGATCGAGGTGCCCATGGGGATAACTCTGAGGGAGGTTGTGTTCGACATAGGCGGGGGGGTCGCGCCTGGCAGGCGTTTCAAGGCTGTTCAGGTAGGCGGGCCCTCAGGCGGTTTCCTTCCTGAGGGTCTTCTCGACCTCCCGATAGACTACGAGTCTCTTACTAAGGCGGGTGCCATAATGGGGTCCGGCGGGATAGTTGTGCTTGATGACACTTCTTGCATGGTTGACACGGCGAAGTTCTTCACAGAGTTCTGCGTGGATGAGTCCTGCGGAAAATGCACTCCGTGTAGGGCCGGCCTTTACAAGCTTTTCAAGATTCTGGACGGCTTCACGCGTGGGGAGGGGAGTGTTGAAGACTTTGCGAAGGTTGAGGAATTGTGCGAGTTCATCAAGGAGGCTAGCCTATGCGGCCTGGGTCAGACGGCGCCAAACCCGACTCTGACGACGCTCAGGTACTTCAGGGACGAGTATGCTGTGCACGTCGTTGAGAAGAAGTGTCCCGCGGGCAAATGCTTCGGGAACGATGGAGGCGGTGGAGTTGAGTAAGCCCGTGGAGCTCACTATAGACGGTAAGAAGGTTGTTGCTAGAGAGGGAGAGACTATTCTTGAGGCTGCTAGGAGGAACGGGCTGTATATTCCAGCGTTATGCTACCTTGAAGGAGTCTCGTCATTCGGCGGATGCAGGGTCTGCGTGGTTGAGCTGAAGGGTTCTCCAAGGGTCTTCGCCTCATGCGTCACACCGGTTACAGGCGGCATGGAGGTGGTTACGGATTCCGAGAAGCTTAGGCGCTACCGTAGGTGGGCGGTGGAGCTTCTCTTGGCTGAGAGGCCTCACGTCTGCTCGGTCTGCGTGGCCAACGGGAGCTGCGAGCTGCAGCAGCTTGCTACTGAGCTGGGTGTCGACCACCTCAGGGTTGACAGGGAGTGGACGGATTATGAGGTCGATCTTACTCACGAGAGGTTCGCGTACGACCCTAACAGGTGCATACTCTGCACGCGCTGCATCAGGGTTTGCGACGAGGTTGAGGGCGTGCACACCTTGGATCTGATGCTTAGGGGTAAGAATTCTAAGGTTATTTTCGACCTTAATGAAAACTGGGGTTTCTCACAGTCCTGCACCTCCTGCGGAAAGTGCTCCGCGTCATGCCCGGTTGGAGCGCTCTACGTTAAGGGTAAGCCTCTTTCAGAGGTTAAGAAGAAGGATCTTGTCTCGTTTATAATGGAGAGGAGGAGTGAGAAGTAGTTGGCTAAAATTAGGCTGGCGACGGTCTGGCTGAGCGGCTGCTCAGGATGCCACATGTCCTTCCTCGACCAGGATGAGAAGATTCTTGAGCTTGCTGGGAGGGCGGAGCTTGTCTACAGTCCAATCGCTGACGTTAAGGATTTTCCTGAGAACGTTGACGTGACGCTTGTTGAGGGTGCGGTTGGGAATGAGGAGCAGCTTGAGCTTCTGAAAAAGATTAGGAGGAACAGCAGGGTTCTCGTAGCCCTTGGCGACTGCGCTGTAAACGGGAACGTGACGGCATTGAGAAACAGCTTGAGGAACAGCGATGAAGAGGTTTTGAGGAGGGCATACGTTGAAAACGCAAGCCTTAACCAGAGTGTTCCAGAACAGGTGCCTAGGCTCCTTAAGAGGGTTCTTGCTTTGAACGAGGTTGTTAATGTTGACGTTTATGTTCCGGGATGCCCGCCGAACGCTGAGTTGATAAGCCAGGTTTTAAACGAGCTTCTCGAAGGCAGGACTCCTGTTTTAGAGGGCAGGTTCAAGTATGGTTAGGAGGATGTTGAAAAAATGGTTAGGGAGATTGTTGTCAACCCCGTCACAAGGATAGAGGGACATGCGAAGATAACGATACACCTTGACGATGACGGCTCCGTCAGGGAGGCCAGGTTCCACGTCACTGATTTCAGAGGGTTTGAAAAATTCTGCGAGGGCAGGCCGTTCTACGAAATGCCTGGCATAACTTCAAGAATATGCGGCATATGTCCAGTAAGCCACCTGCTGGCTTCAGCGAAAGCCTGCGACGATCTCGTCGCTGTTGAAGCACCTAGGACAGCGGTACTGCTGCGCAGGCTGATGCACATGGGTCAAATAATACAGTCTCACGCTTTAAGCTTCTTCTACCTTTCCTCGCCAGACTTCCTTCTCGGCATGGATTCAGACCCTTCTAAGAGGAACATTCTGGGGCTGGCTGAGAAGTATCCTGAGATTGCTAAGCAGGGAGTGTTGCTTAGAAAGTTTGGGCAGAGCATTATTGAAAGCCTCGCAGGTAAGAGGATTCATTCGAGCGACTGGATTGTCCCGGGGGGTGTGAAAACACCGCTTTCGAAAGAGGGTGCTGACAGGATTCTCTCAGGCGTTCCCAAGGCTGTTGAGATTGCTTTGAACGCTGTCTCAGTCTTCAGGGAAACGCTTGAAAGCCTAAGGGGTGATGTTGAAAACTTCGGCGACTTCCCAACCTACTACATGGGGCTCGTTACGCAGGATGGTGGGCTTGAGCACTACGACGGCAGGATAAGGATAATGAGCCCGGATGGAAGGATAGTTGCAGACCAGCTGGATCCTTCTAGATACTTCGAGTACATTGGGGAGGCTGTTGAAGACTGGTCGTACATGAAGTTTCCATACTATAAGCCTGCTGGCTATCCTGGCGGCGCCTACAGGGTGGGCCCACTGGCTAGGCTCAACGTTTCCACGCGCTGCGGGACGAGGCTTGCAGACGACCTGCTTAAAGAGTTTAAGAAGCTGGGTGGCAACGGGGTTGTTCAAAATACCTTCATGTACCACTACGCCCGTCTGATCGAAATAGTCTTCTGCTTGGAGAAGGCTGATGAGATCCTTAGGGACCCTGAGGTTATAGACCCGAATGTTCAGGCTAAGGCTTCTCTTAACAGGAGGGAGGGCACGGGGGTGGTGGAGGCCCCCAGGGGAACCCTGATTCACCACTATAGGGTTGACGAACAGGGTAGGATAAGCTGGGTGAACCTGATAATTGCTACTGTTAACAATAATCTTGCCTTCAACAGGGCTGTGACCCAAGTTGCTAAAAAATACGTTAACGGCAGGAGCCTCAGCGAGGGAATGCTGAACAGGGTTGAGGCTATTGTGCGTGCCCTGGATCCTTGCCTAAGCTGCGCAACCCACGCCATAGGTGAAATGCCCCTTAGAATCCTGCTCTACGACTCTGGAAACAGGCTTGTAGGTGAACTTGTAAGGGGATGATAATAGCTGCTTTTAAATATTTAACTTAAGCCTGTTTTTAAGCCTTTGGAAAGGTTTTATCAGTATTTTCTATCCATTAAGTAGTATCCAAAAGATTTATATATTAATCTTTGGGATTTATTAACGATATAGAATTGTCAATTAAAAAGGAGGATGAAGAAGCATTCAAGCATGCGGCTAAAGTGTTCAAGGCGCTAGCTGACCCAACCAGACTCAGAATACTCTCTATAATAGAGGGCGAGAGCATGATGATAACAGGAATCGTGGAGAAGTTCAACCTTTCCCAGCCAACGGTGTCGTACCACATAAGGATTCTCGAGAACGCTGGCCTAGTTAAAACCGTTAAGAAGGGCAGGGAAGTATACTGCTCACTCGTCAAGAAGGGTGTTTTAAAAAGGGCACTAGAATTCTCAAAGTGGGTTAAAGGCGCAGAGTAAAAAATAGGGATAACCATTAGAAGCCGGCCGCGTTATTTAGATCCATATCTCTCGAAAAGTTTTATTTAAGCCGTAGGAGTAATCAGAACAGAAGATTGAAGATAAGCCCGATATGCTTCGACTCCATGGGCATTAGAAGCATGGCTACTCTTGTCGAGACCCGTGATCTGAAGCTAATCATAGACCCTGCTGCAGCAGTAGCGCCTCGAAGATACGGGCTTCCGCCGCACCCGAAGGAGCTCAGCCTCCTGGAGGAGTGCTGGGGGAGAATAGCCTCCTTGGCAGAGGAATGCGAGGTTGTTGCAGTAACACATTATCACTATGATCATCATAGTTCAACGAGGTTTCTCGAGGATATCTACGGGGGTAGAATAGTCATAGTTAAGGATCCGGAGAACATGATAAACTTCAGCCAGAAGAGTAGGGCAAGAATATTTCTTGAGAGGATTAAGCCGATCGCGGCTCAGGTTATGGTTGCCGACGGAAAGGAGTATGTGTATGGCGGGACGAGGCTCGAGTTCTCCAACCCTGTTCCACACGGCCCGGATACCCAGCTGGGCTACGTTGTCCAGCTTAGCGTAAAGGATTCCTCTGACAGTTTTCTCTTCACTAGCGACGTGCAGGGTTTCCCCCTAGACCACCAGGTTAAGTTCGTGACCTGGAGGAAGCCTCGCACGATTTTCATAGACGGCCCATCTACGTACATGCTCGGTCTAAACTTCACAGTGGAGGAGCTTGAGGCAAGCCTTAGAAACATTAGGAGGATAATGAGTCAGGCGCGTCCTTCTGTGGTGATTCTTGACCATCACCTGCTGAGAGACTTGGAGTGGAGGAAGTATTTCGGAGAACTGTTTGAGGAGGCTGAAAAAATGGGCGTAGCCTTAGGGTCTGCCGCAGAATACATGCACATTGAGGTCAACCAGCTTGAGGCTTTGAGGAGCTCGCTACATGGGTTAAGAGTTTGATG
>JBNAVT010000022.1:0-36596 GCA_049700215.1 Thermoproteota archaeon | reverse complement strand
TAAGGCTTATCCAGTCTCTCGGCGGTAAGAATGCTTGGCTGGCTTGGGGTGGTGGGAGAAACTACAGTTTCTACGTTAGGAACGGCATGTCTGAGACCCGGAGGTTCGCGGTTTTCGCCAAGAGTCTTGAAGGAGGGTGATCACCCTTGGGCATTAAAATACTCGCGTTCAGTGCCCACACTGGGGATGTTGAAATCACGGCGGGCGGGACAATTCTGCAGAACGCTGAGGACGGGGGGAGGTGTCTAATACTCCACATGTTTAAGCCGTCCGGCAAATGGGCCCGGCCGCCGGGGCTCTCCGCGGAGGAGTATGCTGAAATAAGGGTTAAACAGGCTTTAGAAGCATCCAGGAAGCTGAATGCCGAAGCCGTTTTCTTAGGGTGTGTCGAGGGCGTACCCTATGATGCTGAGGAGGTTAAGGTGAAGATGTATAAGGCTATTTTAGAGTTCACGCCTGACGCGATCCTGATGCACTGGAAGGGAAGCTATCATCCTGATCATCTTGCATGCCACCTTCTCGCTATACAGGCTTTCGAACGCTTCACGGGAGAACAGGGGGCGGAGGGGAAACACGGCGAGCCGGTAGAGCTTTACTACCCGGAGAACTGGGAGGACCCGCAGGGCTTTCAGCCGGAGGTTTATGTCGACGTCAGCAATGTTTTCGAAAAATACTTGGATGTGATTAAGACTTACGATTTTACCTCTGGAAAGTACAGCGGGTTCAACTACGTGGATTACTATTCCTGCTTGAAAAGAATCAGGGGGCTTGAAGTCGGTTTCAAGTACGCGGAAGCCTTCATGACATTCGGAGACTGGGGTGTTAAGAGGATAAGGAGAAAAAGCCTCCTGGGCGAGTAGTTTGGCGAGTAGGGTTAAGCCTGGCCTAGACGTTCTTCTCAAGAGGGAAACACTGCTTGAAAGGCTCTCCGGCCTAAGCATCGGGCTGGTTGTAAACCACACGTCCGTGACGAGAAGCCTTGAGCCATCTTACCTACGGTTCCTAGAGAAAGGGATACGGGTGAAAACCATTTTTACGCCTGAACACGGGCTTTGGGGGGCCTATGCTGCGGGTGAGCCTGTGGAGTCTGAAAGCCTTTCTTTAAACAGGGTTAGGGTTCAAAGCCTATACGGCCCCCAGAGGAAGCCGAGCGTTGAGGCTCTTGAGAACCTAGACCTGCTGGTTTACGATATTCAAGACGTTGGTTGCAGAACCTACACTTACATATCGACGATGCTTAACTGTTTTGAAGAAGCCTGTAGGAACAGCGTCGGCTTCATGGTTCTTGACAGGCCTAACCCGCTGGGGGGTCTTACTGTTGAGGGGCCGGTTTTGAAGAAGGGTCTGGAATCATTCGTCGGACCGTATTATCTTCCGCTCAGATACGGTATGACTCCTGGTGAACTCTGCCTCCTCTACGCTTACGATAAGGGTTTGAAGCCTCCTCACGTGGTTAGAATGTCCGGGTGGAGCAGGATGATGCACTATCGTGAAACAGGCCTCCCCTGGGTGTATCCTTCGCCTGCAATACCTACTCCAGTAACTGCGCTGCTCTACTCCGGAATGGTTCTGCTTGAAGCAACGAACCTGTCTGAAGGTAGGGGAACGTATAAGCCGTTCGAAGTCTTCGGCGCCCCCTGGCTTAAGTCGGCGGAGCTTGTTTCCACGTTGAAAAGAAGACTGGGCAAGGATTGTCTCGTTATGGAGACGAGGTTTATACCTTTCTCGTCGAAGCATAAGGGGCAGGTTTGCAGAGGGGTCCACCTGCTGGTTCAAGACCCGGAGGAAGTCAGGCCTTTCAAGGTCGCGGTGCACATTATTCAATCCGTGCTGGAGACTAACCCTGTGGAGTTTGAAGTCGACCATGGAAAGATGGATAGGCTGCTCGGCGACAGCGAGACTAGGAGAAACATCCTAAGCGGGATGAGTGTTGAGGAGATAGTTTCAAAACTGAGGGAGGAGCAAAAAAAGTTTAAAGCCAGAATCAGAAGGATTCTTCTATACGATTGAAACACATTGTTATAGCCGGTGTAGACGGGGGTGCTAGCTCAACCAGATGCCTCGCCGTCGAGACGTGTTCTTGGCGTGTCGCCGCATGCAAATCCGGGCCTTCGAACATTCTTTCCGCAGGCCCAGAAACAACCCTTTTTTCAGTGAGGGAAGCGTTTGAAGGGGCATTGAGGAAAATCGGGCGTGACGAAGCTGAAGTCGTTGCACTCTGCCTCTCAGGAGCCTGGACGGCAGGTGGAAGACTAGCGAAACTGTTTCGCGAGAAGATCAGGGCCGATAAAATCCTGATTAAAAGCGATGTTGAGGCTGCTGCAGCAGCCTGCTTAGGGTTTGACAAGCAGGGTATTGTGGTCATAGCTGGAACGGGCTCAGTAGTTATAGGTGTTTCAGGAGGATTATTCTTCCGAGCTGGTGGCTGGGGGCATGTCTTTGACGATGAGGGTGGAGCATACTCCGTCGCAATAGAGGCTTTGAGAGCGGCTTTCCAGTCTTACGACGGGAGAGGGAGTGAGACAAGCTTGGAGGAGAGGGCGAAGCGTTTCTTCAAAGCTAGGAGCATGGAGGAGTTGGCTAGACGAGTTCACGAAATGAGGAAGGAGCGTATAGCTCTCTTTGCAAAAATAGTTAAAGCTGAGGCGGAGAAGGGGGACGTTGTCGCCAGGAGCATAATTGAGAATGCTGCATTGTCTCTCTCAAGAGGCTTGCTGGCTGTGGCTAGGCGGATGAGATTGACCTCTGAAGACGAGTTGAACATTTACCTCGTCGGAGGAATGTTCAACCGTCATTCAGGCATACTGGTTAGAAGAATTCGGAAGTATCTTTCATCAGAGTACAATAAGGTTACTGTTAGGAGACCCATATACCCTCCTACTGTAGGAGCGTTAATTATAGCGTTTAGAGAAATAGGTTTAAAACCTCCGGTCCAAGTCTTAAAGAGGCTGGTGAAACAGTTTTGAGCCTGCATCTGGCGATCAAGCTGTAAAAGGCTGTTACGCTTCCTATTTTTCTCAAACTGTTCTGCCTTTTCGAAAAAAGTTTTTATATATAAGACAGAGTAATTTGTATGGAGGTAAAATGGAGAAATTAGAGAAAATTGTCGAGATTAGAAAGAGAGGCATGCCTCTTCTAGGAGATGATTTTCCAGAGATGAAGGTGCAAACTACACACGGGGTCATAGAGCTTCCTAAGGCTTTCTCCGGAAAATGGTTCGTGCTGTTCAGCCATCCTGCGGACTTCACTCCAGTCTGCACGACGGAGTTTGTTGCCTTCCAGAAAAGACACGATAAGTTTAAAGCGTTAAACTGCGAGTTAATCGGTCTCAGCGTCGATCAGGTTTTCTCGCACATTAAATGGATGGAGTGGATAAGGGAGAAGCTGGGTGTTGAAATAAAGTTTCCGATAATCGCTGACACTGGCGAGGTTGCTGAAAAGCTGGGGCTCATCCATCCGGGCAAGGGAACCAACACGGTTAGAGCAGTATTCGTTGTCGACGATAAGGGGAAGATACGTATAATCCTCTACTATCCTCAGGAGCTGGGGAGAAATATGGATGAAATACTTAGAGCTGTTGAAGCCATGCAGATATCTGACAGGAATGGTGTTGCAATGCCTGCCAACTGGCCGAACAACGAGCTGATTGGAGACCGCGTAATAATCCCGCCAGCAAGAGACGTGGAAACGGCGAGAAACCGTGCCGAGAAGGCTAAAGCAGGCGAATTAGAATGCTTCGACTGGTGGTTCTGTCATAGGAAGCTGCAGGAAAAGTAAAACCTTATTTTTTATCTCTCAAAGCGTCTATTTTCTTTTCAAGAGTATCGAGTTTACGCTCAATGCTTTTGATCAGTCTCTTATCGTTAAGCCTATTTTTAACGAGCAGTGCTCTAAGCTTAAGTTGGCTGAAGCCCTGTTTATCCCCGGGCTTGAAAACATTCATATTGGAGATTATTTTTCCAAGCTCCTCCTCTAAAGTGTTCAGCTTCGCAGAGGCTTCTGAAAAGCTGTTCGAACTCGCAATAGCCTCAACTATTCTCTCCTCCTCGCTACTAATCTCCTCAACATCAAGCGACAAGTACATTGTCAACAAGTCATTTATAAGCTCCTTCGAAACCTCTTTAAAATCTTCAAACGTGAAAAGGTAGTACTCTGGGAGAAGGATGTATCTAACACCCAGCTCGCTAGCAAGGCTAGCCGCTGAAGCATCAGAAAACCCTTTACAGACTAGGAGCGGCTTAACTTTTAAAAGCTTAGAGTTGCTGAAGACCTGTCTAACATCAGTAACGGAGGCTTTTCCAGACTTAACCTCGACCGCTAAAACATCCCCCTCTTGGTCCCTGGCGACCATATCTATTTCAGCAACCTTTACTCCTCCGACGATCACGGGCTTCCTTTTTTCCAAGACCGTGTAACCAAGCTTCTCCAGGATGGAGACCGCAACATCCTCTGCGCCTAATCCTTTTCTCATTAACCGGTTTACAGTGGGTCATCCGGTCTTTTTATTTAAGTGTTTATTTTTCAATGGAAAATAATGCGCTCGTGAAAAACAAAGGAAGATTCAATATGCTTAAAGCAGTGTTTTCCAAAAAAATTAAGCAAGAATTTTAAGCTTCTCGTACGGCACCTCGTTAATAGGCTTCTCTCCTGAAAAGAATCTTTTAAAATCCTCGACGACTGTGCCGAACAACTGGCTTATACTCTCGTCAGACCCGCCCGCTATGTGGGGTGTTAGAAAAACGTCTTCCAAATCATACAGTGGACTATTGCTCTCCAAAGGCTCCTGTTCAAAAACATCCAGTGCCGCCCCCGCTAACTGTTTCTCCCTTAAAGCCTTAACCAGTGCATTCTCATCTATAAGCGAGCCTCTGGAAGTATTTATCAAGAATGCTGTAGGCTTCATGAGTCTAAACTCTTTCTCGCCGAACATGTGCCGGGTCTCCGGGGTTAAAGCAGCATGCAGGGTCACAACGTCTGAACATGCGAGCAGCTCGTTCAAATCAACCTTTCTCGCTCCGAAAGCAGCCACCTGGCTTGGCTCAACGTAGGGGTCGTACACCATTAGGCTGACCTCAAACGGTTTAAGAAGCTTCACCAGTTCTCTAGCCACTGCACCAAACCCTATTATTCCCACTGTCTTTCCGTTCAAATCACAAGTCGTAAAGCATCTCTGATCCCTGTAAACCCAGTTTCTCCTCCTCATTGCCTCAATATACTTTGGTATTCCTCTTAAACAGTTCAGGATCATGGCTAGGGTGAACTCTGCCACCGGCTTGGCTATTGTCGAGACAGCGTTAACAACGACTATCCCTTTCTTAAAAACCTCGTCTGTCACATAGGGTTTAACGCTTCCAGCAGCGTGACCTATGATTTTAAGCCTGTTCGCGTTATTCAACACTGTTTCAGTGAACCTTGGAGAACCCCAGCTAGTAATACACCCATCCATGTTGACAATGAGCCTGGATAGCTCCTCCTCGTTCAGATTCCTATCCAACGGGTTGAAAACACATTCCGCAAAAGACTTGAGCCTCTCCTCGTCTTCAAAACTGGAGACCCTCTTATAGAGGCTCCTCGGTATTGTTATCAAAACCCTGATTTTCCCATCCTTTAGACTCATAGCCGTGTTTCTAAAAACGTAAGCAATATTTAAATCGTAAGACGAGTGTGTGGAGGGTCAAGTTGGCGAAGCATGTTCGAGTGGCCTCAGTGACTTTTAAAGGAATAAGGAGGAAAACAGCCGGTGAAACAATAGAAAACAATATGGTGGAAATACTCCGCCTCTTGAGGAAAGCTGTTTTCGACAAGCCGGATATAATCTGCCTGCCCGAATGCTCGCCCTTCCTCGGGTTAAGTGCGGAGGAGATGGTTGAGAACGCGGAGGAAATCCCTGGAACCATTTTCTCCAGGGTCTCTCGTTTCGCCGAGGAAAACAGGGTTAACATAATCTTCCCGGTGATGCGGAGAAGCGGCAATAAGATTTACAACTCGGCTGTTTTAATAGGTGTGGACGGGGAGTATGTTGGAAGCTATGATAAGATTCACCCTACGATGTGGGAGATTGAAGCAGGCGTTACGCCAGGGGTTGAGCCTCGGTCGTTTGAACTGGATCTTGGGAGATTCGGTGTAGCAATATGTTTCGACCTGAATTTCGAAGACGTTATCAAGGGCCTAGCCGAGAACCGGGTTAAGATAGTGTTCTTCCCATCCATGTATCCTGGAGGGCTACAGTTAAAGACATGGGCCTTCAACCATGGCGTCTACATGGTTTCCTCAATAGCGGACGACAGGGGGAGCATGATTATAAACCCCCTGGGCAGGGTTCTAGCTGTTTCAAGCATCTACCAGCCGGTTATATGCTGCAACATAAACCTGGACTACGAGGTTCTGCATCTGGACTACAACTGGGAAAAAATGGATCGGGTGAAGGAGAAGTATGGTTCAAAGATCTGGTTTGAAGTGGCTCGGCCGGAAGCAGTGTTCCTCATGTCTTGCGAAGCAGGGGAGACTACTGTGGGGAGCATTATTGAAGAGTTCAGCCTAGAAACAAGGGAGGAGTATTTTAAGCGGGCTTCTGAAGCGAGGGAAGCAGCTTTGAAAAAACAATTCTCGGAGGCTTCAGCGAAAGGTTAAAGAGTGTGAGACTAGTGTCGCCTTCGCAATGGGCAAGGATTCTGACATTCGGCCGGTTGAAATAAGTTTCGAATACAACAGCCAGAGGCTTAAGACTCCTCTGAAATTCGGCAGTGTCATAGTGGAGGAGTCCACTTCACTCACAGTAACAACCGTGGTTAAAAACAGGAATGGGAAGGAGTCCCTAGGCTTAGGATCCATGCCATTGGCCTGTGAATGGGCTTTTCCAAGCACCGGGGAAACGCATGAGAAAAAACTTGAAGCCATGAAGCTTGTTGCCGAACGCTACGGTGAGCTTCTGGTTAAAGAGGCTGGGAGCCGCTTCATGCATCCCATAGACTGGTTTGCAAGACACGAGGAGGAGATACCCAGTATTGCTAGAAGGGTTTCCTCAGAACTGGGGCTTAAGGAGGAGCTTCCTGTTCTCGCGTCTTTAGTGGCCGTTTCCCCGATAGACGCATCTCTTCACGACGGGTTTGGAAAGGTTAACGAAATATGCAGCTACGAAGGTTATGGTCCCAGGCATGTCAGCCACGACTTGAGCTTTTACCTTGGAGAAAAATTCAGGAATAAGTACATAACTGACTACGTTAAACCTGAATACTCCTCTGAAATCCCGGTTTTTCATCTCGTCGGCGGGCTGGATGAGTTGAGAAGAAAAGAGACGGGTTTGGAGGGTGCTGGGGACTCACCGGAGAGTCTTGAGGAATGGATTGAGAAGGAGGGAGTATTCTGCTTCAAGATTAAGCTCAGCGGCAACGATACAGACTGGGATGTGAAACGAACAAGAGAAGTAGCTGAAGTCGTGTCTGAAGCGCTGAGGAAGCAGGGTAAGAAGGATTTCTACCTGTCCGTGGATTCTAACGAGATGCACCCCTCTCCGGAGGCTGTTTTAGAATACTTGCGAAGAGTCAGGAGGGAGGCTCCTGAAGCCTTTGAAAGAATCCTTTACATCGAGCAGCCGGTTAGCCGGAATATTGAGAAACACATGTTTAACATGAGGAGGGTTGCTGAAGTAAAGCCTGTTTTAGCGGACGAGGGCATTACTGACCTGAGGAGCTTCGACCTGTCAATGAGGCTAGGCTGGTCCGGGGTAGCGTTGAAAACATGCAAGTGTCAAAGCTCCATTCTTCTTCTAGTGGCTAAAGCAGAAGAGCTTGGAGTACCCTACAGCATACAGGATTTAACCTGCCCGGGTCTGGCTTTCGTGCATTCAGCAGGGTTTGCCGCCAGAACAAACCCGATAATGGGGGTTGAGTATAATGCTAGACAATACTTGCCCTCAGCCTTTAAAGAGGTTCAGGAAAAGTTTCCTCAGGTTTTTAACGTCAAGGATGGGAGGATAAGAACAGGATGCTTAAACGGGACGATCGGCCTGGGGTTTTGATGCTGGAAAAGGGTGAGTAAAGCAATGCGGCTAATCCTTTTTTCAAAAATGTTTCAGCCCCTTCCTTTAACTGGGTTTGCGGAACTAGTTGCGGAAACAGGGTTAGAAGGCGTCGACCTGACGGTCAGGTCAAACGGCTACATTAAGCCAAGCGAAGCGCTGGAAAAGCTTCCGGAGGCTGTTGGAATATTCGAGTCTAAAGGCTTGAAAGTACCGATGATAACTACTGAAATAACTAGTGTCAACCAGCCGTATGCTGAGGAAGTTTTCAAGGCGGCTTTCGAAAACGGGGTGAAATACTTGAAGCTGGGCTACTGGCAGTACAGGGGTTTCGGCTTTCTCCAGAGACAAGTGGGGGAAATACGTAGGGAGCTTAGAAAGATTCAGGAGTTAAGCAGGAGGTACCGGGTGACTTCGGCGATACATGTTCATTCAGGAATGTTCATGTCTGCGGAGCCAGCCGTCGTATGGCTGATTCTGAAAGGGTTTAACCCGGATCTTGTTGGTGTCTACGTGGATCCTGGCCACATGGCTGTGGAGGGAGGCTTAGCAGGATGGCTAATGGGCATGGATATTCTGAGCAGAAGAATAAGGATGGTTTCCGTAAAGGATTACGGCTGGTTTAAAGAAGAGGGAGGATGGCGGGTGAAAACAGTCCCGCTGGGAGAAGGACTGGTTCCGTGGAAAACGGTTTTCGAAATACTTGGGGAAACGGGCTTCAAGGGTCCAGTATCTATACACAGCGAATACGATTTGCCGCTGGCCGAGATCGTGACGCAAACCAAGAGGGACGTTCAGTACTTGAAAAGCATCTTAAGCTCGCTCTAGAGGGATTTAAAACCTGCTTCCAGTAGGCAAGGTTTTTGAGCAGCAGTAAACCTTTAAACTCTGCTACTCCTTGTTTCTACGTGGATGCTGCGATTAGAAGGCTGAGGAAGATTAAGACTTACTCTGAGGAGCTAGGCTTGGATTTGAATAAGCCCGGGGACCGGTTTAAATGGTTTCTCGCCTCAATGCTCTTCGCCAGGAGAATATCATCCCAGGTTGCTAAGAAGACTTTCAAAAGGTTTCAGGAGGAGGGCCTCGTAACGCCGGAGGCGATACTCAAAGCAGGATGGCACAAGCTGGTGGAGGTTCTCGACTCAGGAGGGTACGTTAGGTATGATTTTTCAACCGCCACGAACCTGCTGGATGTTTCGAAGAGCCTTCTAGAAAGGTTCGGAAGCATTGACGAGGTTCATCATAGAGCTGAATCATCTAAGCATCTGGAGGAGCTGCTCGCCAGTTTCCGAGGAATCGGCCCGGTGGGGGTCAATATTTTTCTCAGAGAGCTGAGGGGCGTCTGGAGTAAAGCTGATCCCGAGCCCTCTAAACTTGCTGTTGAAACCGCCCGGAGGCTTGGGGTGAAGAGGATTAGAGAAGTAGAGTCTCAACTCGTCAGGCTGAACTTGGAATACTGTAGGAGAAAGGCCTGTGAAGCTTGCCCTGTAAACAAAACATGCTTAAAGAAACCTTTTAAATAATGTTTTTCAAGTGTTTAAGGCGTTTACGCATGCTTGGAAACACTATAAAGACGAGGTTAATCAGGATAAACTTTATATGGAAGAATACGGGTTTTTACTAAAATGAAAACACAAAGTAGTTTGGATAAGCAGAAACCAGTTGCGTTCTGTCTGATCCTTCTAATAATGCTGTCGCTGATTCGAAACCAGCCAATAGTGTCTTACGCTCAGGAATCTGAGTATGAGAGCGTGGCGATCCTGCTGAGCAACGTTAAGTCAGCCAGGTACCGTTACTCGGATGAAGAGGGGACCGTTGGAGAAATAGGCTTCCGAGTCCTCGAAGAGGAAACCGTAGGCGGGGAGGCCACGTGGAAAGTTGAATGGGAGTATGAGGAGGAGGGGGAGACCCCGCAGACAATGCTACTGTGGATTTCAAAGTCGACTGGCAAATGCCTGCAAGTGGTGGTTGACGAGGAAACCTACACGGGACAATACGCCGAGATGTTTGGGAACCTCATGCTGTTTGTCTGGGTTGCTTGGATTGGCACATGGGAAGAAGCATGGAACTTCACTACAGTATACAATTACGAGGAGCTCGGGTTTGGAAGACTAGTTTACCTGGGTCCAGAAACTGGAACCTTCGGCCCAAGCCAGCTCCTAATCTATAAATATAGGTGGGAGGGGTATGCGAACGCACCAGAAGGTTACCGTGCTATTGTGGAATGGTGGTTCGCCCCTGTCAGCTTCGGCACCCTTATAGTTAAAATCTACTGGGAGTCGCTAGATCGCACTGAATGGGCTAAGATAGAGCTTTTATCAGTTGAGCTGGTTAGCCCGCAGCCATGGCCGAACATAGTGATTAACGCCAACCTTGATAAGACGCGGTTAAAGCCGAACGAGGAAGTCACTATCACAATTACTGCTTCTAATACTGGCAATGCCATGGGGACTCATAATTTGACTATAGGCGTGGGCGGGGAAGTTAAGAAGAGTTGGCTGATTGTTCTGAATCCTGGTGAGAGTAAGAGTATAAGCCACAAATTATCCTTTACCGCAGACGGGTTGTACACTGTAAGCATCGGCGACCAGACGGTCAAAATAAATGTTTCAACAACCCTTCCAGCAAGGTTTGAGGCTAGCAGCCTTAACATAAGCCCGAGTTCAGTTAAGGTTGGCCAGTCTTCAACCATCTCCGTCACAGTTAAGAACACCGGCGGGGAGTCTGGTAACTACGAGGTCACGCTCAGGGTTAACAACCAGGTTGTCGACACTAAAACAGGAACTCTAGGCCCAGACCAGTCTACGACAGTAAGCTTCACGTACACGCCGACAAGCGAGGGAACATACAGTATTGACGTGAACGGTTTAACGGGAAGCTTGACGGTAAGCAAGGAGGAGGGAGCTGCAGCAGCCCCGGAGGTCCCGTGGCTTGTCATTATAGGAGCAGTCGTGGCAGTAGTCGTCGTGGTGCTTGTGGTACTGCTATTAAGAAGGAAGCCCAAGGGTGAAATTCCACCTATTCCTCCGCCGCCTCCACCACCCAGCTAGAGGATAGGCTCTTTATTTTATCATTCTTTTCTTCGCCATACTGTTAAAAAAACTTAGCCATCCCCATCGCAGAGGCTTAAAGGGTAGAATATTGTTGAACAAGCATCTCCAATCAGGCTTTTTCCCCGTTGCAAACGCTTAAAAACTGGGCTACTCTAGTTCCCTTGCTGCTTCCCCAATCGTGCAGTTTTCACGTATGATCCTCGCTATTGCTCTGCATATCTTGCGCGCGCTCAAGGCATATAATTCGCAGCAGCGCGCGCTAAATCTACAGTTAGCACATGTTAAAACTTTTATTCATCTTTTTGCGAGGATAAAACGGTGGATAGGATGGATTTCTACGAGGTGGTGAGGACTAGGAGAAGCATAAGGTCTTACAAGCCGGATCCTGTTCCGGACGACGTGTTAACCAGAGTTCTGGATGCTGCGAGAATATCTCCTTCGGGTTCAAACCGCCAGCCTTGGAGGTTCATAGTGGTGAGGAACGAGGCTTTGAAGAAAAGGCTTATACCTGCGTGCGGCAACCAGGGTTTCATAGCTGAGGCCCCGGTGGTTATTGTTGCGTGTGGCCGCGACATAGGGTGGAACAGGGGTGGATACATGGGTTCCATGAGCATGCTTGTAGACGTTTCAATAGCTTTCACACACCTTATCCTCGCGGCTAGGGCTGAGGGTCTTGGAACATGCTGGATAGGCTCCTTCGACAACAGGAAGGTTAAGGAGGTTCTAGGAATACCTGAGGAGTATAACGTTGTCGCCATAACACCGCTTGGGTATCCTGCCGGCGAGGAGTTTAGAGAGCCAGATGCCAGGAAGCCTTTGAGCGAAATAGTTTCTTTCGACGGCTTTAAACAATAGCAGAAGGTTGGTCGGGACAGTGTCCGTCAACGTTGGTTTAAGGTGAGACTAGCGTTATCGACTGGCTTAAAAACAATTAAACCAGGCTATGTTTAAAAAGGTCCTCTTCAGCCGAACATTGTTAGATGCGCTTACGCCTGCCGAGCATGGTTGAAGTCCAGTTCCCATTCGTTCTAATCAGGACTAGAATCGGACTAACACTGATGGATAGAATGGGGGAAACCTGGTTCTCCAGGAGAATGGGGCTCATCTCCCTGGTGGTAATGCCGTTTCTAGGGGCGGTGATGGTTTACTTGCTGCTTAACGCGATAAACAATATGCTGAGCAACCCCAGCGTCAGCAGAGTTTTAAGGGAGCTCGGGCCCGCCGCCAACATTCTTCTGCCAGGCGTAAACCCCTACCTGCCTGTTTTCTACGGTTGGGTGGCGCTGCTCATGGCCATGGTGATTCACGAGTATGCCCATGGGACTCAGGCTAGGGCTAACGGCCTGAGTGTTAAGTCTACCGGCTTAGTCCTGTTTCTAGTAATACCTGTCGGCGCTTTCGCCGAGGTTGATGAGAAGCAGCTCGAGGAAGCTGGGCTTGAGAAAGCAGGGAGAATCCTGTCCTCAGGCCCCGTTTCCAACGTCATCGCCGCTTTAGCCGCGCTAGCCGTTTTCATGCTTCTAATGCTTACTTTGAAGCCGGTGGTTAACGGGGTTCTCGTAGTTGGAATCTCCACCAACGGGTCGGCTTACCAAAAAGGAATGAGGCCCGGCGACATAATAATAAGTGTGAACGGTGAGCCGACGCCCGACTGGAATAGTTTTGCCAGAGCTGTAAAAAACGTTTACAAGCAGGGGGGAAACATAACATTCAGGGTTTCACGGAACAGTTTTCCAAACTATACTTTCACAATAGGGAGCAACCTTAGCTCCAGCGGAATACTTAGCCTGGTTCCGCTTAAAGATGTTCTTGAGAACTATTCTCTAGCCTTTGCACGCTCGCCTCTTGAAGGCCTCGTAACATACCTTATGATACCTACAGTACCCTTTCCATGGGTTTACGAGACAATCCCCTTCTCCAGCCTTCTTCAAAAATACTATGTTTCGACTCTTCTAGGTGAGGATTATCATTATTCAGTGAACTTTTTCTTCTGGGCCTGGTTCATAAACCTAAACCTTGGAATATTCAACTCTCTCCCCCTTTATCCTATGGATGGAGGAGTATTCTTAAAGCTGTTCTTCAGGAAGAAACTTAGCAGCAGGATGGATATAAAAACTGTTGATAAAATGGTTTATTTTGTTAGCCTCACCATACTCTGCCTTATAATAGGCTTGATAATTCTACCCTACTTTGTTAGGTAATTAACTTTCAGTTTAGAAAAAAAGGTTTTAGACATCTTATGCGGATGGAGGAGGAGGCGGCGGTCTTGCTATTTCAGCAAGTTTCTGTTGTGTTAAGAACAGTAGAATTGCAGGAATCACTCCGCCGCATACGAGTCCAATTATGAGTTGAATAGGATTTGAAGCAACTTGGTAGGCTTCCGCATACCTTCCCTGGTCGATCGCGTCAACGATCTTAGGCTTCCACACTGTGAAAGCTGTAAAGGCTCCGAATCCTCCTAGGGCGAGTAAAACAATTCCCCATAATATTAGGCCACCGAAGAAAGCGAAACCCCAATACCCTAAAAGTGATATGAAGGTTATGATGTTCCAAAGCCCGGCTAAAGCCATTAGTGCCCCAAGTATTAATAGCGCTAGATAAGAGTAGTTAGCAAAGTTCCTGGCATCTGTTATTGTGGCTTGCGCCATTTCTATTCGATTAGAACGTCTAACTGAACTATATAAGCTTTGCAAAGTCCTTGAGAAAATCGCGTCTAGCCCTCGTCTCTATGGACGCGTGCTTCGAATCATGATAAATATAGATGGCTAATGCTAAAGGTATAAGCACCATTATGTTTGAGAAGAACATTGCTGCTGCGAAACCGAATTCTTGACCTATTAAGCTGACAGCTACGGTGGATGGTGACGAGGATATGAAGCCAAGGAAAAACCAGATGCTGTAGCTGTATGTCCTCAACTCCTCAGCACTCTTTTTCCCTAAAAGGGAGTTTGCAGCAGGCTGGTGACAGTAGAAACCTAACCCAAGCAGAGCAGTGGAAAGCATGACTAGGATACTGCCGGAGGCTGTTTGAAGCAGTATGAGCGAAAGCAACTCTAGTACTGATGCTGACAGGAGAACCGTTTGCTCGTTAAACCTGTCTCCTACGAGCCCCCCTAAGTATTGGCCAAGCGCGCCTGCAAGCAGCAGTATTGAGAGAGCGGCGCTGCCAGCTTCTCCGCTGAAACCCTTCTCCGAATTCAAGTAAGTCGGCAGGAATACTTCTATCCCCCTATAGTAGAGCCCGAAGAGGAGCGAGAAGCATATTAGGAGAAGGAGTGACCTTTGCGAAACAACCTTAATGAATCCACGTATGACGTCTGGTGTTTCAAAAACATTTTTCTCAACACGTGGTGTTGCGAGATACGGGATTGACGAGAGGGAAACCATGAAACCGGTTAGGATGAGCGCCGACCTCCAGCCGAGGTTGGCCGCCATCAGGAAAGACATTAATGGGAACACGAATTGAGCCAGGTTTCCACCGGTGCCGTGCAGCCCCATCGCGAAATTAACGTTTTTCCTAAACCTGTTGAATATGAAGATATTCGAAACAGGGTGGTAAAGGCTGGCGAAAACTCCTGAGAAGAGTATGAAGAGGCCTAGGCCCGTTAAACCAGGCATGAGCAGGAATAGTGTTGACGAGCCCTGGAGCATAAGGGATGCGAACAGGATTTTCCTGTCTTCCATGCGCCTTAGTATGGGCGTGGAGAGTAGTGCGCCGAAGCTGTAGAGAAGAAGGTAGATGGATAAGAACAGGCCTATGCTAAGGTAGTCGTATCCTTCTGAAACGATCATCGGGATTAAAGGCGTTATTGCTGTGAATAGACCGTGGTTTAAGGAATGCGTCCACCCCATGTAGATGAGCACTTGCAGCCGTCTAAGCTCCATGTTCCCGAATGTCTTTCACCGGATTGTTAAAAACTTAAAAATTCTACTCTTCTCTCAGACCTTAAGTCTTGCTCCAGGTGCGCGACGAACGCTTAGGAAACGGGGTTCTGCTGAATATTGAGGACCTCTGGAAGAGCTATGGAGAAACAGTGGGCGTGGCAGGCTTATTTATGAAGGTTAACTCCGGGAGTATTCATGGCTTAATAGGTCCAAACGGAGCCGGTAAGACAACCACCGTGAAATGCGTAGTCGGCCTTCTCAAGCCTGACAAGGGGAGGATAATGGTCATGGGCAGGGATGTTAAAAGCTACGAGAGCTTCAAAAGGCTCATCGGATACTTGCCTGAAGCCCCGTCTCTCCCAGACTACCTTACCCCCAAGGAGTTTCTAGGGTATGTCGCGAGAATCAGGGGGGTTGAACCCGGGGAGGAGACTAGAAGAAGGGTTCACGAGTTTCTAAGCATGTTTGAGCTTAACGATTGTGAAAACAGGTTTATCCTCGAGCTTTCAAAAGGCTTGAAGCAAAGGCTCGCCCTAGCAACAGTATTCATTCACCAGCCTAGGCTGATAATAATGGACGAGCCTTTCATCGGGCTGGATCCGGAGGGCCAGCGCCTCGTGAAAAATCTTGTTAAAGACATTGTTAGCGAGGGTGGGGCAGCGCTCGTGTGCACGCACATGCTTGACATGGCTGAAAGATTCTGCACCAGCGCCACAATAATAAATAGGGGTAGAAGCATAGCTGAAGGCTCTATAGACGCGCTTAAGAGAATCGTGGGGCTAGAATCCTCAGGGACGCTGGAGGAAGCCTTCTTCAGAATAGTTGGGGGAACGAGGGGTGGAGGGCTC
Organism: Thermoproteota archaeon; assembly: GCA_049700215.1. Lineage (GTDB taxonomy): Archaea > Thermoproteota > EX4484-205 > EX4484-205 > JAAOZP01 > JAAOZP01. Next base: position 20,793 of record JBNAVT010000022.1, on the reverse strand, counting down.
TAGGCTCCTGCAAATATTCTTTTTCAAGCTTCTCCAGTATTACGGGCCGTTGAGGAGAAGCCTTTCAGTAAAGTTTTCCACAATCATGCTTTACTTCGTCATAGTTTTCTCATCCCTTTTCAGCGGGTTTTTCATAAGAGGATTCTACGGTTTCTCCGAGATGAGTGAGAAGGAGCTTGTTAACATAGTTTCAATAACTTTTTCAAGCGTGATAGCCATGGGTGTTTTCCTAGGCCTCAAAGGCGGGATAACGGCGCTTGAACCAGAAATAGATTTCATCTTAACATCCCCCATTAAGCCGTCGACTTACCTTGTGGCAGACCTGCTTTTCCAATTCTTCTTCCTAAACTTCTCAGTCACACCGCCGCTGGTTTCCTTCATGGCTGTAATGCTTCATCCCCGCTTAAACATTCTGCCGGCTATCTTCCTATCGTATGAAACCATGCTTTTCGCCTCCTCCGCAATAGCCCAGACGCTGGGGATTCTGAAGAGCATTATGAAGGATGTTGAAGTGAAGGCTGCGGGATGGGCTATCCTCATGATACTTTTCACGCCCCTGATAAGCATGGTCATGGGGCTCGGGCTGAACTACTCTGACCTGCCTTATCCTTCAACACTGCTGGCTAAATGCTCCCTAGGCTCTATAGGGAGCTTGGAAACCATCATAGGGTTGGCCTACATGGTTTTGATTGCCGGCGCCTACTTTTCTGTGATGAGGATTAATTTCCTTCCTCACGTTACCCCCCTGCTAACCACAGCATTAATGGAAATGCCTTCAAGCAGCCGGAGAATACTTAGATGGGTGCCAAGGCTATTTACACAGATACTTTCGCCTAAAATGAGCGAGAAACCAATGGCTCTAGTTGTTAAGCTGAATCTTCTGAGAATACTGAGGGACGGCAGTCTTTTCACAGCCATCATGCTTTTCGCAATCGCCACAGTATCCAATTTAAGCTTCCCGATTCTAGTCAGGCAGTTTAGATTCTTCGCACTGGCAGCCTTAACCTTCAGCATACTCTACACGCCTCTAATCCCAGCGATCTTCTCGATAAACTGGGGGATAATGGAGCGTGAAACCCTTTGGACGGTGGCGGTCTCGGAAAAAGGGTTCCGGAGATACGTGAAGGGCATGCTCACTGCATACTTTATAGCGACCTTTAGCTTCGCCCTTGTTTTCTACAGTATTTTCAGCATTCTTTTGGCTGGAACACCTTTCCTAGTGCTGGATTTCCTGCTCCTATTGTCTGTAACGCTCTTCTCATCCATACTTTCAGTAGCTACAGCACTAGTTTTGAGCAAGCCTTCTAACGCGCTTTCCCTCAGCGCACTACTATACGTTTTCATACCGTTGTTCGGAGCAGTATTCCTCTCAATGCCTGCAATAATTGCGAGAACCACGATCAGCATTGCAGACACGCCCCCGCCCACGATAATCCTCATACTGGTCTCCTACACGATCCTAATTGCCTTCCTATTGGCTAAGTACACGCTTGCAAAGTCAGAAACGTTCTTCGGCCAGGCTCCTGTTGAGAAAGCTTCTCCGCCACCACCTCCGGAACTCCAAGCACAATACCACGTAGATTACAGGAATTACGTGTTGAACTTTTCGACGCTGGCTTCGTCAATACTTCTTGTCGTAAGCCTGATCGGGCTATTTCTTGGAAAACCTGAAGCGGTTTCGCTCGGCAAGTCCGACCCGGAAAGATGGGTGTACGGACCACCCTTAGCGGGGTTAGCAAGCCTAGTGCTCGCGGCATCCATCCTTCTCCAGGGGAAGGCAGCAAACCAAGCTGGTGAGAAAGCCTTGTACGAGGCTCCTCGCAACGTGCCCTGGAGAGCGTCACAATCCTTCATCATGCTGGTTCTAGCAATGTTTCTCCCGGCCGTCTTAGAACTACCCTTTCTAGCATTCTCTCTTTCCAAAGGCTTGAGCATTGATGATTTATCACTGCTCATAATAGGGGAGGTTGCGATGATAATCCCCGTGCTGCTCTACATGGTTGGCAAGAAGATAAGTTTAGCATTCCTCGGATTAGACTCGCAGAGCGCCCTGCAGGAGTATAAAGTAGCGCTGCTGATCCTGCCTTTAACCGTGTTAACGGGTATTTCAGCCGGAGTGATCGTTGAGACTCTAATACCGGTTCCACCATGGTTCGAAGAGTTTTTCCAAATACTCTCGCCCTCCTCGTTCACAGAACTAGTTGTGCTCTCTATAACCACGATACTCGTCGTCGCTCCTTGTGAAGAAGTCTTGTTCAGAGGATTTATACAGCGAGGCTTGGAGTCAAGCCTTGGAAGCAGGAAAGGAATACTATTGTCGTCACTCCTTTTCGGGGTTTTCCATCTGAACCCCTGGCAATTTCTTCCTGCTTTCCTACTTGGAACCATACTCGGATATGTTTTCAAGAAAAGAGGATACAGGCTATGGTGTCCAATAGCGTTGCACGCCTCCTACAACGTTGCACTATTCGTCTTAAACTATGTTTTAAGCGTCTAGCCTAAGCTTTAAACGATATCCTTCAACACCCGATTAGTTTAAAAAGAACTGGAAGGGCCTTCCCGGCGGAAATTATCCGGCTACTGGTTCAAAAAGATCTTTGCTGGCTCCGCAAACCGGGCAAACCCATTCCTCAGGAAGCTTTTCGAAAGGTGTTCCTGGCAGGACCCCGGAATCAGGATCCCCCTCAGAAGGATCGTAAACATACCCGCATACAGTGCACCTGTATTTTCTCGAAACACCTGCCGCCATTGCAGGCTTCTAATTCACCCGCCTCTCTTATTTAAACCTTGCAAGGTAAATATTCAAAATGTTCCACGATATTGAGATGAGTCAAGAGGTTGAGGCTGATTTCGCGAGATATGTTTTTATACAGCTTGAATAAAGCTGGAGACATGGTTCAACTAGCCTTAAAGGGAGGTAGACCAGTCAGGGATAAGCCATTTCCGAAATGGCCTGTCTTCGATGACAGGGAGCTTGAAGCTTTGAAAAAAGTTTTGGAAAGCAGCGTGTGGGGCATAGGGGGACAATACGTTAAGCAGCTTGAGGAGAAATTCGCAGCATACCAGCATGCGAAGTATGGGGTTGCTGTTACCAGTGGCACAACCGCTCTTGAAATATCTCTCAGGGCATGTGGAATAGGCTGCGGGAGCGAGGTTATAACAACCCCCTACACTTTCATGGCTACAGCCACAGCAATCCTTTACGTTAACGCCATACCGGTCTTCGTCGACATTGAGCCGGATACTTTCAACATTGACCCTCGGAGAATAGAGGAGGCTGTAACTGGAAAAACAAGGGCAATCCTCCCCGTCCACATAGGAGGCAGGCCGGCTAACATGGATGAGATCATGAGGATAGCGGAGAAGCATGATCTGCGTGTGGTTGAAGACGCGTGTCAAGCCTGGGGCGCAGAGTGGAGGGGAAGGAGAACAGGGAGCTTCGGCGACTTCGGGTGCTTCAGCTTCCAGTCGAGCAAGAACATTACCAGCGGGGAGGGAGGAATCACGGTAACAAGTGACCAGGAGCTGTACGTTAAGGCTTGGAGCCTGCATAACTGCGGCCGCCTCCCTCAGGGAGCATGGTACGAGCATTATCTTCCCGGTGTCAACTACCGTATGACTGAGTTTCAGGCTGCACTACTGCTCGTTCAACTCGAGAGGCTTGACGAGCATACGAGGAGACGAATGGAGAACGCAAGCTATCTTAACAGCAAGCTTTCTAAAATAGATGGTTTAAAGCCTCTGAAGAATGATGAGAGGATCACTAGGCATGCTTGGCACCTCTACATATTCAGGTACGACCCAGAGGCCTTCGGAGGAGTATCCAAGGCTGGTTTTGCCGAGGCGATGAAGGCAGAGGGAATACCTGTAAGCGTTGGATATTCCAAGCCGCTCTATAGGGAGCCATACTTCGAATATTTCAAAAAGTGCCCGCTGTCCTGCGCATACTACGGTGGTTCAATGGATTACTCTAAGCTAAGCCTGCCTGTGGCTGAGAAGGCTTGTTACGAGGAGGGCTTATGGCTGCCTCAGAACGTGCTGCTCGGCTCAAAGGAGGATATGGATGACATAATAGCTGCGTTCGAAAAGGTTAGGAGGAACGCGGATGAGCTTAGCATGTCTTAAGGACGGATGCCTGCGTTCCTAGTCTTTCAAAAATGTTTCCATAGGCATCTTGGATGAAAAACGTGAAAGTTAATATATGACCCTATAATGTTCTCATCAGCGATGAGTGGGAAAGGGATTCCTCAGTCAAAACTGATAGGCATGCAGGTCTATGACCCTGATTGCCTTTTCGTAGGTACGGTTAAGGAAATAGGGCTTGTTCCAGGCGAGGGAGGCATAACCCTGTATATTTCGACAAAAGCCGGCAGCACTGTTGAGATAGAGTGGGGCGACGTGAAGACTGTTGGAGACATAATCCTGCTTTCTAGGAAGATTGAGATACCCCAGGTTGCTATGGCTACTGCACCTGTTGCACAGCAAGCTCCAGCCGCAGCGGCTCCTGCAGCTCAACCCTCAATACCGCTCTGCCCTAAGTGTGGCAAGCCCGGAACATGGATACCACAGTATAAGAGATACTACTGTTACAACTGCAAACAATATATCTAAACTGTATGTTCCACGCTTTTTTTAATCCGTAACAGGCTTTAGTCGACATGCTTTCTAACACGTGAACAGTTGGTCCTACTTCAACATGAATGATTCCACCACTTGTTTCAACACTCTGTAACAGAATACTAGATTCTCTATTGAAATCCTTTCATTATCTCCGTGCACCATTCTAGACCAGTCGTAATAGTTTCCCTCAACCATTAAAGGCTGAAAGCCGTATGCAGGTATGCCTATCCTCCTGAAGTATCGCGAATCAGTTCCACCGGTCATCGTAGTTGGTTCAAGCCTAGCGCCGGGAACCAGTTTTAAGAGAGAACTCTCAACAGCCCTGTATAAGGGGGTGTTAACAGGGGAGACGGTGGGCTCCGACTCTTGTATGAACTCCAACTCGTATTCGAGGCCATGGAACAAATCCCTAATCATCCTTTTCACACGCTCCACAGAGTAGCCCGGGGGGACCCTGCAGTCAACCGTTAGCGTACACTCGTATGGAACAACGTTCTCCTTAACACCTCCCTGTATCACTGTAGGCGTCATCGTAACCCGAAGCATTGATTTCGCAGACTCCCCCAGTCCTTTATCGGCTTCAGCCAACCTGTCTAGTAGAATATCAATATTGTTCATGTTTATGCTAGCCTCTTCATCGGCGAGCCCCATCATTTTCAACAGGGATTCAACATGCCTCCAAGAGGGCTCAACCCTCTCGCTGGCTCCCTTGAATTCTGAAACCCTGTTAAGTAGGGGGCGCATCCTATCTATAGCGTTCACCCCTAGCCCGGGTACTGAGCCGTGCGCAGGAGAACCCTTTGTACGAACCCGATACCAAAAAACCCCTCTTTCAGCCGTCTGAATGTCGAAAAGCCAACCCTTCCTGGTAAGTATCCCCTCCCCCCCGCCCTCGTTTATAACGTAGTCGACAGCAATCTTTCCCAACGCTTTCTCCATCATGTCTTTTATGCCTGAGCCACCTTTCTCCTCGTCGGCAGTTGCTGCAAGAACCAAGTCACCCTTCAACTCCCTGTCAACCATTTCGCTGAAAACCATTGTTTCCACAGCAACCATGCTCTTCATGTCTAACGCTCCCCTCCCCCAGACATACCCGTCTTTAACAGCGCCTGAGAAAGGAGGGATCCTCCACCTGGCTGGGTCGGCGGGAACAACATCCGTGTGCGAAAGCAGGAGTAAAGAGAGTCCTTCACCGGACCCTTTTATCTTGGAAACCAGGTTCCCCCTTGCTTTCTCAAACTCTAGGATTTCAGATTCAACACCCTTGTCGCGAAGCCAGTCTCTCAGGAAGCCTGCGGCACTACTCTCGTTCCCAGGTGGATTACTGGTGTCTATTTGCAGCAGGTTTGAAAGCAGCTTCACAAGCTCATCCGTAGTGCTCATGAATCAGCCGGCTAAACCATGTGGATAAAGTTTTCTATTGAACAGGTGCCGGCTAGGTCGGGTTCACTGGAGACGTTTAACACTGAACACTCAGCCTTTTAAAACGGTTTTTTCTGAAGTTTTAACGATGATCCAGCACCCGATCAAAGTTAGGGCGGAGAAGAAGATTTTATGGGGTTGCATTTCTTCATGGAACACTGCAACCGACATCACGCCGGTGAAAACCGGAAGGAGGATCTGAAGGTTTGCAGGCAGGGATGCGCCCAGCCTCCGGATGGCGGAATAGTTGAGAAAATTCGCTAAGCCTACTGCAAGGATGCCTGAGACGATTAGCAGCAGGTTCAGAGCAGGCTCTACTTTAAAAACCCTGTATATTCCCCCCGTTAATATTGAGAAGGGCAGGTACATTATTCCGGAAAACAGGAATATGTTGACTGTTGCTGAAAGCGGGTCCGAACCCCTAAGAACAATCTTGACGGAAACCGTGTAAACCGCCCAGAGTATTGAGGCCAACAATAGGAGGACGACTCCGGCTAGAAAAAATCCATCTGAGTGGAAAAGACCGGAACCTGTTAGAACAACCCCTGAAACCCCTATGAAAGATATTATAGTGCCGGTTGCGAAGCCTTTTTTCGAAAGCGCTGCCTTCTCCTCCGGAAATAGGAGGAAGGAGAGTAGGTCGACGAAGATGATGCTGAGCCTAGTTATTAGCGTGGCTATGGTTGGCGTTGTAAAAGCTATTCCGTAAACAATCAGTATCTGGAAGGCGAAGACTGTGAAGACTGGGGTTGAAAGCATCTTCAGGTTTTTCAAAGAGTTTAAGTAGTCATCCTTGTTTAAGAACATGGAGAAAAAAAGTAACACCATGGCGGCTGAAACAAACCTGAAAAAGTTCTGAGTATAATTGTCGAAAAACATGTTAAGATAGGCTACGAATATGTTTCCCAACGCCCAAAGGAATATTGCGAGGAGCTCCATCAACACGGCTGTCTTCATGCAGTCATACCGGGGGGGCTACGCCCATTTAACCATTTACGCGTCTACGGAGGCCTTTAGTAAACCTTTTATTCTATTAAAGCATTAACTATTTTAAGCCAGACTTCCGCAGTGTTACTCGGATTATACCCTCCACCGCCCAGCACTATCAAGGGGCACATGCCTGACCTGCGTGACAACTCTTTAAGGAGGGAAACGATATGGAGATGAGCCTGAGCGGTAAGCTTCAGATGAGTAATGGGGTCTCCAGCAACGCTGTCGGCACCAGCTTGGAAAACCATCAACTCGAAAGAGCCTTCAGACATGAACTGCTTAGCCTTCTCCAGTTTCTCCTTGAAATCCCGGTCGGTCGCCCATGGTTTTAAAGGAAGGTTCAGCTTAGTCCCAACGGCTTCCCCAGCGCCAGTCTCGCCTTCGAAGCCAGTACCAGGGTAAAGATACCTCCCGTTCTCGTGAAAATCTACTATGAAAAGATTGGGGTCATAATAATAATCATACATCACTCCGTCGCCGTGGTGAGCATCCAAGTCTACGTAAAGTATTTTTCTCAGGCCGTATTCTCTTCTAGCCTTCTCGATCAAAACACCGATATCGTTGAAAACACAGAACCCAGCCGCCTTGCCGCGCCTCGCGTGGTGTAGTCCTCCCATCGGGTTCATAGAGTATAAAGCGTCTCGCCTCACGACTGCTTCAAGTGCTTCAAGCGTGGAGCCGACTACAAGCGACGCCGCTTCGAAAACACCTGGAAAAGCAGGAGTATCCCCGTGGTCGAGAAGACCTTTGCCCTCTTCAGACATTTCCTCCACGAACTCTATGTACTTCCTGTCATGGTAGAGGGCTATCTCCTCTATTGTGGCCCTCCTAGGCTTAATCAGAAGGATCCGGTTGTCTGAAAGCAGCCCGGATGATTCTAGAGAGGTGAAGAAGGATTTAAGCCTGGCTGAATTCATCACGTGGCTTGGGCCGAAGTCATAGGATAACAGTTCCTCCCCATAAACCAAGCCTAGGATCCTTTGCGACCCGCCTAATGCCATGGGTTTACCGGTAATCCTTAGAATATTAATTTTTAAGCTTCTCGGGTCATCTTCCTTTCCAGAGCCCGGATGGCGCGATGTTCACAGAAATCGTTTTTATAACGGTCAACTCGTCTATACTGTATCCAAGCCCCTCTCTCCCCACTCCCGAGTCTTTAACCCCGCCGAAAGGAAAGTTCCCAACCCCGTGTGCAGGAGCATCGTTCACACTCACCGTCCCGACTTGAAGAGTCTTAGCAACCCTCCACATGCTGTACAGCGAGCTCGTGAAAACCGCGGAGTCTAGACCCAGGTTGGACTTGTTCGCGATTTCCACGGCTTCGCGCTCGTCACTAACCCTTATCACAGGCAAGACTGGGCCGAATGTCTCCTCCCAGGCGATCCTTGCTTCAAGCGGAACATGGTCTAGAAGCGTCGGCTCATAGATCAAACCATGGTTTCTGCCTCCGACGAGTAAAACAGCATTCTTGCTCACAGCATCCTCAACGAGGCTGGCAACATTGTTCAGAGCCCTTTCATTTATCAACGGGCCTACCTGAACACCTTCCTCCCAAGGGTAGCCGAACCTGATGCTTCTGAATCTCTCTTCAAGTTTCCCAACAAGCTCGTCTGCAACCTCCTTAACCACTAAAGCCCGGCTTATGGCGTCGCATCGCTGGCCAGAGTTCTTCACAACCCCCAGCGTAATCTTCTCCGCAGCCAGGTCCATGTCGGCATCCTTAAGCACTATCGCGGCAGCCTTTCCCCCGAGCTCTAAATGCAGTTTTTTCAAGCCTGCTTTAGCAGGGATCTTTGAACCAACCTCAGTGCTTCCAGTGAAGCTCACAGCCCTCACCCTCTGGTCTGAGACGAAAACGTCTCCAACCTCGCCTCCAGGCCCTGTTACAACGTTTAAAACACCGTCTGGAAGCCCAGCGGCCTGCAGAACCCTAGCTAGGAGGAGCCCAGCCACCGGAGTATCGCTAGCAGGCTTATGAACAACACAGTTCCCAGAGGCGAGTGCAGGCGCAATCTTCGCAACAGGGGAGAAAAGAGGGTAGTTGAAAGGCGTGATGGCGGCAACTATCCCAACCGGTTCCCTCAGAACTATTGCGAACTTGTTCTTAGTATCGTTAACCCAGTCCCCCGGAATGTATTCCCCATAGATCTTTCTAGCCTCCTCCAGCGTGAGCCTCATTCTCTCGATTGCAGCGTTAACCTCCGCCTTCGCGTACGCCAAGGGTTTGCCGGCCTCGGAAACTAGGATGCTAACCAAATAATCCTCGTATTTCGCCAGTAGTCTTGACGCTGCTTCCAGTATCTCTATCCTGTCTATTGCTGCAAGATTCCTTATTCTGCTTCTAGAGGAATCTGCTTCCGAAATGGCTTCTAGGGCCTCGTCCCTGCTTCCCAGCGGCGCCTCCGCCAAAACCCTTCTGGTTGAAGGCGATTTAACACTGAAGTATCTCCCGTTTCTAGGCTTAACCCATTTACCCCCTATGAAAAGCCTGAACCTCTTCACCCCGTCTTCCTCGTCGTAAATATCTCTGAACTCGTCAGGCAGGATTATTTCGTCGAACATTCGAGTCACAGGGCGTAAACACTATAACAGGTTTATAAGGTTTCCCCGTATATTTCGCGGAATAGAGCGAAAAAGATATCTATAGGGGAAGCCTAATGAAACAGGGTTGAAGAATCCGACAGTTGTGTTCCAGAAGCCTAAAAGCGTTGTCGTTGAAGACAGGAAGGCGCCTGACGTCGAGGGGGATGAGGTTCTCATAAGAACCAAGCGGAGCCTGATCAGCATAGGAACAGAGCTTACCATCTTAAGCGGAGAGTTTCCTCCCCAGTCGTATTGGGCGGGCTACGGCAAATACCCGTTTGTCCCAGGCTATGACAATATAGGCGTGGTTGTCGACACAGGTCCTGATGCTGACCGGAGCCTAATAGGGAAAACCGTAGCCTCATACTCTCCTCACGCCATGTATGTTTCAGCCTCGCAGAAGGATGTTATGCTCGTCCCCCAGGGTGTCTCTGAAGAGGAAGCATCCTTCTTCACGATAGCGGAGATCGTTATGAACGGCGTCAGGAGAAGCCAGCTTTCATTCGGAGAATCCGTCGTGATCTACGGCGCCGGGATACTCGGCCAGTTGACCGCGAGGATCTGCAAGATGGCGGGCGCGATGCCGGTTATCGTCGTCGACGTCGCTGAAAATAGGCTTGGATACCTTCCTGAGAATATTGTTAGGATAAACCCGTTGAAACAGAATGTTGCCTCAGAGGTTGAGAGACTGACTAAGGGGAGAATGGCGGATATTGTTTTCGAGGTCACTGGAGACCAGAACCTGATTGTTGAAGAGCTTAAATGCTTGAGAAGACTTGGAAGGTTCGTTGTGTTAAGCAGCCCGAGAGGCCCGACTTACATCGATCTACACGACTACTGCAATGCTCCCAGCTTCACCATAATAGGTGCACACAACTCTTCACACCCGCCAGTTGAAACCCTGAACAATCCCTGGAGCAGGAGGAGGCATGTTGAACTCTTCTTCGACATGCTTCAAAACAAGGAGCTGGATGTTTCGAAAATGATAACTCATAAAATACCTTACACGGAAGCTCCAGAAGTCTACGGGCAACTGTTGAAAGACAGGACGAAGGCTTTAGGGGTTATACTCCTCTGGGAAAACCGCTGATAAGACGAGTAAACAATCCCCTTAGTAAACCCGTGTCTCAACCTAAGAAAAGCAGACTATATGAAAACAGGTAGAGAATTATGAAAAAGACCCTCATTCTAGGATTCACCTCTCTCTTCAACCCGAGAAGCAGAAACACTATTAACGAGACTGAGAAAGCCCATAGGCCGGTGATGAAAGCAAGGCTTCCGTCAAAACCGATCGGAGCGATAATAGGGCCTGCAGCTATACTTAACGTTGAATCAACAATATTGCTTCCAATTATGTCTCCTAATGCTATCGCATACTCTTTCTTCCTCGCAGCAGTTATGTCGACAACTAATTCTGGGAGCGAAGTGCCTATAGCGAGAACGAAGAAGCTTATCAAGTATTCGAGAATATGCAATTCGCTGGAAAGCAGTATTACAGCGTTTACCACCATATAGGACCCTACCGCTACGCCGGCCAGATATGTGAAAAACAATAGTAAATGCTTGAAAGCACTTCCGTTCTCAACACCCTGTGTCTTATAGTTCTTCAGCAAATAATGCCTTGAAGCAATCATTAGAAGAACATAGCCAGCGATGAGAAGCAGCGCATCTATTCTAGAAATGAAACCGCGCGCGGCGCGCTAACGTGGCTTACGTCACGTTCACTACAATAGGCAAGAATAAATATGCCTGATACTAGCGTAAGCAGCTCGAGGAACATGCATCCATCTTAATCGGGAACCTTATATACTTTTTCCCTTAAATCCGCGTCCATACAAAATCCAAAGAAGAACGTCGCCAATTCAGCCACTTCTTCACATATTTAACTTATTGATAAATGTAATTTTTGAAGAACCGGGTTTATAACGCGAACACTGTTGCAACGTTTAACAATAAGTGTCGAATGGGAGGGTGGGAGAAAAACTTTTAAACCCTGTTTTTAAAAAGCCTGTAGATGATTGGGAACGAACTTTTGCTAAACATTGCGAACATGGCTGTTTCTCTGCTAGTGCTCTTAATAAGTAGCCACGTGGCCATTAGGAGCGTCGTGAAAATATCCGAGATAACTGGCTTAGGGAAGTCCAGAATAGGCTTCACCCTAGTAGCAACATTAACGTCTCTACCGGAGCTTGCAGTAGCTTTTTTCGCAGCAATGTCGGGAGAAGCCGCAGTATCTATAGGGAACGTGCTGGGTTCTAACGTTGCTAACGTTTGCCTGATTATAGGATTAGGCTTAGTCTTATATTCTTTCAGAACAAGATCTAAGAAACTCCCCCCTGTCAGGTTTAAACCTGAAGAGCTCGACATGCTGTACCTTGGGATATTCACGGCATCCGTTATTCCCATCCTCCTGATAAGCTTCCTGCCCGCTAGCAAGATCGTCGGGTTAATACTGATACTTATATACGCCTACCGCACTTTTCAAATAATTTTAAAGAGAGAACTCCCCCTGGAGGAAAACGCTGAGTCTGGCATAGCGAAGAATCGTGGGAGAAGCAGGTTAATGCTTCACACGGTGTTAGGGTTAATGGGTATAATCGGGGTTGTTGTCAGCGCAGACATCCTGGTTAACTCAACGGCAGAAATCGCCCTCATAATCGGAGTACCGGCCTCCATAATATCCGCCACCATTATCGCCGTAGGGACAAGCTTCCCGGAGTTGTCGCTGGATATTCAAGCCATGTTGAACGGGCATGTGGATCTTGCCTTCGGCGACGTTATAGGAAGCTGCTTCACGAACATTACGCTTATACTCGGAGTAACACTTCTCTTTTCCCCAGTAAGATTCAACATCAAAGTTTTCTCCGACTTGGTGGCTTTTTCAACGCTCGCAAACATACTCTTATGGTATTTAATGCATAAGGGGAACCTTGGCTCAAGAGAAGGTCTCTACCTGTTAACCATCTACATGGTATTCCTATTGTCAGTCATGGAGATTTTAGTGTTCCCAGAGTGATCCCCTAACTATTTATTTCAAAGCCGCACCAGTGACTCTCTGACCATTAACACGCCTCTCCTGCCCGTAATCCTTCTCATCAGGCTCTGAACATCCTTGAAGCTTCCTTTTACAAATATCGTTAACATGCATCTATGCTCGTCTAAATGAATGTGGATGTTTGAAATAATCAGGCTGATGAATCTATGCTGGATATCTGTCAACTCTTCTTCTAGGCTAGGTTTGTCATGGCTGTAAACTATCATCAGGGAGCCTGAAACCATATCATCCTCCTCATGCGGTATGCTTAAAAAATTCCTTAACGCTTGCTGAACAACCTTAGACCTGTCGGATTTAATCGAATCCACGAACTTGTCAAGCTCTTTTATCAAATCCCCTGGCAATGAGACCGATGTCCTGACAATCCTGCCCGTCATGGTTAAACCCACTCAGACGAATATTATAAACATTGTTTCACGAGAGGTTTTTAACCATCACCAACGCGTCGCTCCCATCAGGGTAGTATCCTATTCTTAACCAAACCGTCTCATAACCCAGCGACTCGTAGAGTCGTATAGTTGCATCGTTTTCAACACCCACTTCCAGACGAACGGTTTTAACACGGTCCGCCCTAAACCTTGACTCGAGCCCAAGCATCAGCATCCTGCCAATTCCTCTCCTCCTTAACCTTGGCTCAACAGCTATGGATACGACTTCTCCCATGTCTTTTCTAACAAGCCTTCCACAAACATAGCCCGAAACCTCCCCTTTGTATTCTGCTATCAAAAAATATTCCGGACAGCGTCTTAAGAGTTCTTCGAAAACCTCGAAGGAGTAGGGATACTTGAGAAAAGAGGCCTTTTCAATTCTCATTATCGTCTCCAAATCGCTTTCTCTAGCCCTCCTTACCGTGCAGTCATTTCTGAACATTCCTTTGTCACTAAAATATTAGTTGGCTCATTAATCTTACGTGTCTCCATAAGGAAGATAAGACAATCTGTTTTGATTTCTTTAAAACCTTAACTAGCAGATATCTTGCAGAGTTTTAAGTCTTTGTTCTTAAAAACGGTATCTCGTCCAAATGCGATTCGCACGTGCTAACGGAAATAGCGCGCGCTCAGGCTAGGGAGTTGCAACTGTCAGGAGAAGGAAGCTACAGGGAATGGGCCTACAGGAAGGCTGCTTGGAGTTTAGATGAATTAGAAGAAAGCATTAAGACTATTTTTCAAAAACAAGGGGTTGAAGGCATAATGCAAATCAAGGGGATTAGTAAAGGTTTAGCTGTTCAAATAGAAGAGTTTTGAGTAAAACCATATAAGTGAAAAATCGCGGCCTCTTCCTTTGTCTTCATCAAACATAGCTTTCAGGTATTATTTGAAGTTCTAGGAGAAGTTTACCAACGGTATTCAAAACGTACTTAGCATCGGATAATGCTTTTTCAGCATCACCCCTGTCGAAGATGTCGCTGGGTGCCTTGCCTAGAGACTCGATGCCGTACAGGCTCGGTGCCCTCTTATCAGCCAAGTCTCTAGAAACCTCACCCAACTTCTCAACTTCCCTCCTAAACCATTCGGGAAACCTATCTTTGACAGCTCTCAGAATCCTGCTCACGTCGTGCTCCTTAGGGTATTCCACGCCCACGGCCCTTAGAGTTGCCTTCAAGGAAAGCTCAACACACTCCTGACTGTACCTAACCACGTCAGGATAGGATTCATCAGAGTAGGCGAGTTCAGCGCTCTTAACCCTAACTCTTGCCCTCCTGAAATGGTCTTCAGCCAACTTTGCCAGCTTCATAATTCTACACCCTTAACCGTCTCAGCTTCGGGACTTAGAATCCAGTACCAGCTCCCATCCGGCTCCTCAAACCTTTTTGCACCCATTTTTTCAAGCTTCTCCCTGACTTCCGCTATCTTTCTAGACATCAACTCGTTTTTATCATAGATGATTATACAATCCTTAGTCATGTCGAGGTAAAACGGGTGCGTTACACCAGCTTCCTTAACGTCTATCAACAATATGTCAAGATCTGTATACATGCCTTTTTCTTTCCAAGCATGGATTATGACATCATCCACTAGCCTGCAGGATACGGCCTCGCGAATAATGCTTGTTCTCTCACCATACTTGCTAGGCAGATCCCTCGCAACGACCAGCAGGTCTATGTCGCTCTCAGGCTTAGCCTTCCCCGTGGATAAAGAACCAAACAATACTATAGATTCTAGCCTTGATCCTAATACTTCGAAAAGCTTAACGACCGCTAACTCGAGCACAAGCAACCTATCCCTGTTTTTCACCTTATCCCTCCAAGTAAACCCTGAAGCCTCCATCAGAGCTATAAACGGGTGTATGACCCTGTATACGCCCCTCTCCACCTTATCCGCCCAGCCATATGAGCAAATCTTGTGCAGGAACAGTGGGGCTTTCTTTGAAAGTAGAGCTACCTCAGCATCCTTTACCGTGAAGGGAAGAAGGCCGAATGATGAGAGGAGCCTGAAGTATTTGACTGCTAACCAGTTAGGCAGGGCTTTCGCCATAAAATTAATGGTTTAAACCAGTTATTAAGTTTTTACTCAATAGTTAATTATTACCTAATAGAGAAAGATGGGCTTTTAATGTCATTCAACCCCTCTAAACGCCATCAGTCCTCTCTTAGACTCCTGCAGTAGACTCTGTTCGTCTACCCCGAACACTTTAAGTATTCTCATGGCCGCAGGAACTATTTGATTCCTAACGTAATACTCGTAGTCAACATCCTTCTTCTCAACCAGCTGGTAGGGTTTAGCCCGTTCACCTATTTTCGAAGACCCCCTTACAACAACATACCCAACCTTATCGCCAACATCTATCCTCCAGCCCCTTTTAGAGAGCTCGAGCGCAGCCAAGACGTGTGGCGCCCTGACCTCGTAAGCCTCAGGGGGCTTGGTCATCCTCTTCCATATGATCATCTTCTCCATCTCGATTCTGCCGCCTCTGGTTTCCGCTATGATTCTCCTAACGTAGGAAACCGCCTTATCAACATCCATTGTTTCAAGCATCGTCTTGAGAACCCCTAGTTGAGTCTCCTTAGCGATTTCCGCCCAGTCGCCCCTGACAACCTCTAGGCCAACAACCTCAAGACCCCCGTCTTCCAAAAGACCCCCGTACCTTTTCTTTGCCTCAGTAAAAAGTACTCTCCTGTATTTCTTATCGATCCGCGCCTCCATCTCCAGCTCACGCTCAATCCAGCCCACTAGCTCCCCAAGTTTCTCACCATCCCTAACGAATATGCTGTCAGTATCCCCGTAGACTATCTCCATCCCCATTTGCCTGGCTTTCTGAATAGCCATTCTTATCGTGTATCTTCCCCACTCCGCAACAGATTCGGCAACCTCCCTCAGATACCAGCGTGCACCAATCCAGCCGGCATAACCGTAAAGCGTGTTCGCAAGTATCTTCAGGGCTTTCTGCCTAGCATCGAGAATCCTGTGTTCAACACTCCCCTGCTTAACGGATTCAAGCTTCTTCCTCACGTTTCTCCTGGCCTCCAGAAGCTTGTGAAGCATGTTAGTGTAGACTCCTCTATAGTCCCTCCTGAACCTGTGTTTAGACTCGGGTGAGACGAAACAGTCCTTGCACTCCTCACCCTCCGGAACATACGTGTCCGGAGAAATATTGTATTTCAGCATGAGATTGGGATACATGGATGAAAAGTCGATCACGCTGACGTTCTCGTAAACCCCTTCCCGCGGCTGCAGAACTAGACCGCCCGCGTAAGGAATATACGGCTTCTCCACCCTCGGCGGAATCAGCTCCCCGAGAGAGTAGGCCTCCCTGATGAGGTAGGCCTCTGCCCTATGCCCCGAAGAGGCTGTGAAAACATGATCCATAGGTAGGCCAGTGATCTGGGAAAGCTGTATTGCGAAATCCCCCAGCATCATCCAAATCCCGTATAGTAGCTTAGCATACTCCTCTGATTGTTTGAAAAGCTTCTCCGCCTCAGAAGAGCTTGATAAATACTCGGAGTATTTGTGCTCCGGAATCCTGTTGGAGACGCTTAAGCCAAGCGACTCAGCGTACTCGTCCAGCGTGTACTCCGTCAACTGGGTGTTTTCGCGAGCATTATGGTAAAAATCGATATTAATCCTACCCGTTACTGAAACATGTCCGAAAACGCTTGTATGAGGCTTAGCATAGTTTCGTCCAACCTCCAGCTGAACATCAACCCTCTTGCACCTCTCAGCGAGATAACTCCAGTCCTCAGTTATCCCATACCCTGCTATGATATCCGGGTCAAAGGTTTTCACCTGGTTTAGAAAATCCTCTATTAAATGCTTGTCTGTTTCCCCGTCATATCTGAATTGTCTTACCTCCTTCCCGTCGAAAGTCGATATTGCAATAATAGGGTCATGTTCCGGCTTGGGAGAGCCTTTTCCACCAACTTTTAGAAAGTGTATAGTCATCACGCGTAGCTCAGGAACCCTCTCTTCCTCTAAGGGTTTAACTGTTTTAACCCTGAAAGTTTTAACGTTGGAGAAAGACGGTAGCGCCCCGCTGCTTTCAACCTCTGCTTCAAGCCAGGAGGATGGCGTGATATTCTTCTCGAGAAGATACCTTGTTGAAAGCCTTATGTCGCCTTCATAAGTCTTTTCGAACAGTTTAAGCTTCTCCAGCTTGCCAGCAGCCCTCTCAACATTGTCAGACCTGTCGACGCATACTTTAACCACTCTCACAGGTTTTCCGAGAATCCTTTTAGTGCAAACCTCAGTCCTAGTGACACCGTAGCGACTGCCTTCAGCAAAGGCCTCCCTCGACGCTTCATCGGGATTAACGCTGCTCGAAGGCTTCAGGAAGAAAAAGTTTTCAACAGCATCATCCACAAGTAAAACCCTTCCACCGTCCTCTGAAACCCCCCAGAGGAAAACAACATCTCCGCCTGAAAGGAGCTCCGCGTTTAAATCCAGAAGCCAGAGCCTTACTTCCAACCCTGAGTATTAAGTCCCCCAGGGATTTTAACCTTGTCGGTAGAGCCCTTCCTCCATTAAGAGGGAATAATTCAGTTTCACTCTGCATAGGTTTCTGGAAAAAGAAGGGGTTAGCTTGCGCTAATTATGTGTTAAGAGCTCTATTATGATCCCCAGGGGGCTTTCAGGATCCGTATAGGCGTAGGCGCCTCCTGTGAAAACCCCCTCCTGCTCTATGTCCACCCCCATTTCTCTAAGGCTGTTCTTGACAGAATCCATGTTCTCAACGTTGAAAGCAATATGGTGCAACCCCTCACCATGTTTTTCTAAAAAGTCTCTCCAAGTGCTGGGCCCCCCAACGGGCTCTATCAGCTCGACAGTTATGTTTTCAAGCTGGAAGAAGGCTAGCTTAGCCATTCCACCGGCTGCCCTACTCCTGTACCTCATGCCCGTCTTCTCCTGAGGCTCGGTTTCAACTATGCTTGAAGCCTTTAAACCAAGGAGTTTCTCCCAGACCCTTACACTCTGCTCAATGTTTTTCACGACAATCCCGATCTGCACCACTCTTCTAAATCCTTGAACAGTCTCCACCATGGTTCTCCCCAAGCCTTCTCGTACTTAAATACCTTTATGGGTTAAGAGTAGACTTTGAAAAACCCGTGTGCTAAGCCTCCTAAAAGCATTCCCAACCCTTACGCCGTGTTAAACATCGTGTATGCAGAACTCCTAACGCTGACCTCAACCAGGTCTGACACGGCCGCACGGTAGATCGACAGGGCTAGCACGCGTAGTCTGGAACTATCTTCCTTGACCCCTCATATATTACATCCCCCATTAGACTTACAATGCCGAATAGCAGAATAGCCTCTCACACGCCTTTTCTCAAACCTGTTTTTCCTTAAAAATTCTTGTTTAAACATTGTTGGAGCCCTTGCCCATCTCCCAGATCTTCTTTCCCAGAAAAGATTGAACTACTAAATTCAAGTAAGTAAGCCGATAATCGAAAAGGTTTATAGGCCTGTGAAAAGAGTCGCCTCCAGAATCTCTCTTGAGCATTGGGAAGTCTGGAAGAACCAGGATTGCAATAGGCTCAAAGAATCCCGTTAAGGTAAAGGCCGTCGAAAACGTGATGAGGAAGATTTACAGTGATGTTGAAATCATCTCGCTTGATGTTCTGGCGGATGTTTCGCACACACCACTATCTGATGAAGAATGCATGAAAGGTGCCCTTAAAAGGGCTAAAGACGCTATTGAGCTTGCTAAAGCCGACTTGGGAATCGGCATGGAGGGTGGAATCGTCAAAAGGCTCGACAGGTATTTTCTGACAGGCTGGTGTATTGTGGTCGATAAAAGCGGCGAACTAGCTGTGGGCCACGGCGGCGGTATCGAGCTGCCGAAAAAGATTGTGGAAAAGGTTTTGGGAGGAGAGGAGTTGGGAGATGTTATGGACAACATCCTAGGCATTAAGGAGACTAAAAGGAAAATGGGTGCTGTCGGAATACTTACGAACGGGATGGTTGACAGGCAAGAGGCTTGGGAAAAAACTCTCATCTATGCAATGGCGAGAAAGTTGAAGCCAGAATTATATGAATGATCTGTAAACGACTCGAACCGCTCTAAAGTCCCAATCCTCATAGCGCGTTTAGAAGCTTCGAGCTGAATAAGCCGGCCGCAGATAAGTTGGAAAATGCTTCACCTTGCCTTAAGCCGGGATCAGCCTATTTTAAAGCGAAATATACTCTCCTATTGTTCTTCCCTTTATTCTCTATTTTTAAGAGAACCAGTTCCCCAACCTCCCTCGTGTTGGCTACGTGAGGCCCACCATCAGCCTGAATATCCAGGTCTTCAATCTCAACTATTCTGAGCCTCTCAACATTAGGCGGTGCCGCCTCGGCAAGCTTAACTATCCCCGGTATTTTAAGAGCCTCATCCCTCGGAAGATAATATATCTTAACGTTTCTCCCTGAGGCAAGCTCCCTGTTAGTCTCGTTGAAAACATCATCTATCAAAGCCCTATCCATCTTCTCAAGATTCAGGTCGAGCCTAGACTTATCCACATTAACCTGGTTCCCAGTTATTAAAGCCCCGATCCTCCTGTTGAAAACCGATGCTAAAGCATGAATACCCGTGTGCATCCTCATGATCAAATACCTCCTCTCCCAGTCGAGAACACCCTTAACCGCATCACCGACGTTCAACCCGTGTCCAGGCGCTGAGTGCAGGACTCTCCCTCCTTCGCTGAAGACTTGAACAACCTTCACCGCCACCTCTTCTCTAAGAAAAACCCCCGAGTCATCCGGAAGACCTCCTCCCCTAGGATGAAACGCTGTTCTGTCAAGCACCACGTTATCTCCTTGGACTTCAATAACCCTGGCGTCGAACTCCCTCATGTATGAATCATCCATGTAGAGCAGTTCCGTCAACACGGTTATCGAAGGCATGAGGGCAAATTTTAAGCTTTCCCCGGCACCGGGTTATGAAAAACCGTGACGCGGTTCTACTTTAAATAACACATCTTAAAATAGTATGGAAGGCTCTCTCTGCTTCCGACGGCACTATAGTCTCCCTCCTTAATCCTCTTCAAGGTTTCTCTGCTAAGGTTTCTACTTATCCATGTCAAGTAACTGTTTCTGGCGAGTATGCTTGCTGCTGCCACCGCTGGGAAAACCTCCCCTTTTTCAACCGTCTGGACACTTAAACCACCGAGGCCATTCTCAATAATCCTTGTCCGCCTATTGGTTTTGCTTGAATCAAACTTGTCGATTATTATTTGGACAGGCTTTTCAGAAATCTTTGAAAGAACAGACTTTAAAACTTTGCAATGTCCTTTCGCAAGAATATCGTTCAAGTTACCGTGCTTCTCCTTTTTCTCAAACATTTCGTTAAGCTTGAAAGGCGGGATTCTTAAGATGCTGTAGCCGAGTGAAAAATGTTTAATTCTCCTCGCAAGCTCCGGAATCCTGTTCCCCGGAACAATCTTGCTGTCCGCCACACCTATTGACTGAAGGTATGCTGCCTGCCTGGGGGTTAATGCGGCTGCTGCAATAACAAGCGGCCCGAGCGCCTCTCCCTTACCCGCCTCATCTGACCCAACGACCGTGCCAGCCTTCATGTAATGCTCGTAGAGGGCCTCCTCAAGCATGCTTCCGACTTCTTTAAGCGCCTCGTCGTAAACAACGCTGCCGGAACGGTATATTATCACAGTTTTACCTCTTAATCTTCCTCTTATTGCCTCATACCTGC